>PAHY01000048.1 GCA_002705055.1 Planctomycetota bacterium | reverse complement strand
GGGCTGACGGTACCGGGGAAGGCCGCCACTCTCTCGATCCTGGGCGCCTACGTCTTCCTCATCGCACCGACCACGGTGGGCATCCTGGTGATGATCAACCGGCAGTACGCGGGGCGTGGTCCTCTGCTGGTGGTCACGGCGGATGACGAAACCGTGACACTTCCGCACGAGGGGCTGCAGTTCTCCTGGTCCGACGCGCACGCCGTCACCGAAGTTGTTGGCTGGCATCGCAGCCACGGCGATTCGACGCGAATTCGCCAATACGGCCTGATTTGGCGCAGCTCAGAGGGGTTTCGGCAGCAGCCGCTCGCCAGTGTTTCGCATGCCTCGGGCAAGTTCGGCGAGCGCCTCGGGGCCTTGCTTCAGGTGCCGGTGCTGCGGGCGCGTCAGCCGCTGTTCGGGAAGGGGGAGGGAAGGCGTCGAGATCGGGCCTAAACTAGCGCCCGATGAGCGCCTCCCCAGCCCTCAAGCCCGAACGCCTGTGGACCAAGCTGCTGCTTTGGCCGCTGGCATTCCTGATGGCGGCCTCGGCCATGCTGTACCAGCGTGCGACCGGCCCGACCTACCCGAGCCGCGGCACCTTCGAGGTGGAAGGGGAGGAATACAAGTTCGCGCTGCTCCGTTCGCAGGAGACCAGCGAGAAGGCGCGCATCATCCTGCCGGCGCCCAACCCCGAGTCGATCTCGGCGACCATCTGGTGGCGCCGTTACCCGACCGACGATGCCTTCGGCAAGGAGCCGATGCTGTGGCACCCCGAACAGGAATGGCGCAGCTCCACCCTGTTCGATTTGATCAACCCGCCCGAGGGCGTGGTGCGCAAAGGAGTGGGCGCGTACACCACCGACCTGCCCATCCAGCCGGCCGCGGGCAAGGTCGAGTACTACATCACCGTCGACGTGCTCGATGACGACAAGCCGGAGTTCCACCTTCCGGCGGAAGGCGAGACCTGCGTGCTGCGTTACAAGGATCCAGTGCCGAACTCGGTGCTGATCCCGCACATCAGCTTCATGATCCTGACGATCCTGATCGGCATGCGCACCGGCTTGGCCGCGGTGATGGGTACCGCCAGCATGCGGCGCTTGGCCTGGACCACGCTGACTTGCTGCACGATCGGCGCGATGATCCTGGGGCCCTTCGTGCAGAAGTACGCCTTCGGCCACTACTGGACCGGCTTCCCGAACGGCTCGGACCTGACCGACAATAAGTCGCTGATCATGTGGGTCAGCTGGATCGCCGCCTGCGGCATCATCGGCCTGAAGGCCAAGCCGAACGAGATGGTCTCGCGCATCGTGGTGATCGTCGCCTCGCTGGTGATGGTCGGCGTGTATCTGATCCCGCACAGCATGCAGGGCTCGGAGCTCGACTACACCGCGATCGAGCAGGGCGTCGATCCGCGCGCTGCGGTCGGCACGGGCGAATAAGGGCGAAATGGACCGACTTTATCTGATTTATCAGAGCTTGATAAATCTAGTAAAATCGGTACAGTCGGGCGATGGATCCGGTCGAGAATCCGTTTGCGCCAGGTGCCGGCACGCGGCCTCCTCAGCTGGCAGGTCGCGATGATCTATTGGCGGAGGCAAGAATCGCTTTGGCTCGCATCAGTCGGGGCCGACACGCTCGGAGCATGATTCTGATCGGTCTACGCGGAGTAGGAAAGACGGTGCTACTCGATCGCATGCGCCGTGAAGCAGAAGCAGACGGGTTGCTCGCCATTCGAATGGAGGCGCCTGAAGGCCGATCACTTCCTTCGATGCTCGCGCCGAGAATGCGTGAGGTCTTGATTCGACTTTCCAAAGTCGAGAAGGCGCGCGAGCTAGCGAAGCGCGCCCAGCGAGGCCTCGCTGGGTTTGTCCGAGCATTCAAGCTTCAATACGAGGACATCCAGGTCAGCCTCGATTTTGACCCGGAGCCAGGGCTGGCCGATAACGGCGACCTTGAAGGAGACTTGTCGGCTCTCTTCGAAGCAGTCGGTCAGGCCGCGCAAGCTGCGGGGCAAGCCGTCATCATTCTGATTGACGAACTCCAATACGTCGAGGAGCCGCAGCTTGCCGCTCTCATCACCGCACTTCATCGCTGCTCTCAGGATCAACTGCCCATCGTGCTCGTTGGTGCGGGCCTTCCACAGCTTCCCGGGCAGCTTGGTAGAGCCAAGTCCTATGCAGAGAGGTTGTTTACCTTTCCGCGCGTTGGACCACTCGATGAGGAATCGGCATTTGCGGCGATTCGAATTCCGGTGGAGGAGCGGGGAGGAAGAATCGAAGAGAGTGCTCTTGCCGAGATATTCGCGAGGACGGAGGGGTACCCTTATTTTCTCCAGGAGTGGGGCAAGCATGCTTGGGATCAGGCGGCAGAGTCTCCCATCCGTTTGGAGGATGTTCGTGAGGCGAGCGACTCAGCGCTCGCTGCACTTGATTCAAGCTTCTTCCAGGTTCGACTCGAACGGTTGACTGGTGCGGAGAAACAATACCTGCGGGCGATGGCGGAACTCGGGGCAGGACCTCATCGTTCTGGTGAAGTCGCGGGAGTCCTGAATCGCAAACAAGAGTCACTTGGCCCTGCTCGAGCACGCCTGATTCATAAGGGAATGGCATGGAGCCCGCAGCACGGTGAGATCGCATTTACGGTCCCGCATTTCGATCGATTCATGAAGCGCGTGATCCCGAAACTGGAGGACATGGCATGAGCGCTCAGCAACTGCACCTGATCGTCGCGCACCTGCCGGTGATCGGGCTGCCCGTGGTGCTGTTCGTTTATGCCTTCGCGCTGCGGTGGCGGGATGAACGGTTGCAGAAGCTGTGCTGGCTGCTCATCATCGGCTTCGCCGCGAGTTCGGCGGTCAGTTACTTCAGCGGCCCGGCCGCCTTCGAGCTGCTCGACGCCGCCGGCAAGGTCGACGAAGCGACCCGCGCGATCTCAGAAGAGCACGCGCTGCTCGGGCGCGGCTCTTTCGCCGCCATGGTGCTGCTGGGGCTGGGCTGCGTGGTGGCCTTCCTGGGCTTCGTGCAGGGAACCCCGCCCGGCCGCGCGCTGCGCCTGGGCATTGCGATTACCGGCTGGGTCATCGTGCTGCTGCTGGCCTGGACGGCGCACGAAGGCGGTGAGCTGCGCCACGTCGAGCTGCGCCATGGCGAGCACGCCGAGGGCTAGTGATAGATCAAGTAGGTATCTTGATGGTGTGAATGTGTTTCTAGTCTGGCTACTGGCGATCCTGTTCTTTGTTGCCTCCGCACTTGCGGGGTACTTCCAGTGGCTCAAGAGCCCAGACGGGATTCTGGGATCTGTGACTGCCATTGCTGTCGCCTATATTGCATGGGAGCAATTTCGAGTTAATCGAATGAGGCTCCAGGTCGATTTGTACGACCGCCGCTTGGCGGTGTACCAAGATTTGCGAGACCTGCTTCAGACCGTACTTCAAGAAGGGCGTACGGACATGGCTCAGGTGAATCGAGCTGCTGGTGGCAACGCGGAGTCCGATTTTTTATTTGGTCCGGAGGTTGAGTCCTATCTGCGCGAGGTTCACAAGCAGGGAGTTAAACTGGCGATCGCATGTGACCAGCTCAGGGGCGTCCTCACGCCAGAGCAGAGGCAGGAGCAGGCGAAGGTCGCGCACGACATGTGTGCCTGGTTCCTAGAGCAGTTTGCCGAAGCGAAGAAAGTCTTCCGACCGTATCTTCGCCTTGCCTAATTACTGGGGGGAAGAAGTTGAATCCTGGAAGGCGTCTCAGTCTTGTACCGCTCTCGGTTCTTGGAATTGTCGCCTGCGGAGAGATTGCACCCATCCCGGCCGAGCCGGAGGTGGAGCTGAAGGTTCTGGCCTGGAACATCTGGCACGGCGGGCGTGAAGACGGGGAAGAGATCGGCGTGCAGAAGACCATCGAGGTCATCCGCGAGAGCGGGGCGGACGTGGTGGCGATGCAGGAGACCTATGGCTCGGGCGAGGTCATCGGCGAGGCGCTCGGTTTTCACTTTCAGCCGCGCGGCACCAACGTCTCGATTCATAGTCGCTTTCCGATCCTGGCTGAGGTCTCGGTCTTTGAAGAGTTCAAGTGCGTCGGCGCGGTCATCGACGTACCGGGCGCGCAACCGATCGCCTTCTATTCGATCTGGCTGCCGTACGGCTACGAGATCTGGGCCGAAGGCACGCGCGGACCCGAGCGCACGCTCGAAGAGATGCTCGGCGCCTGCCAGCCCTCGGCCGATGACCTCGCGAAGATGCTGCCGCTGATGGACGCCAAGCTCGAAGAGGCGGGCTACGCCGATGCGCCGGTCATCATCGCCGGCGACTTCAACAGCATGTCGCACCTCGACTACGTCGAGGAGGCCAAGGAGCAGCACGGCGGCTGGGTGATCGAATGGCCGACCAGTCGCGTCATCACCGACGCGGGCTACACCGACAGCTACCGCGCGCTCCACCCGAGCATCGACCGCCAGGCGGACCGCACCTGGACCCCGCGCTTTCCGGCCCAGCAGCAGGATCGGATCGACTTCATCTATCACCGCGGCGCCGCTCTGACGCCGCGCGAATCGCGCGTAATCGACACGCACCCGGATGGCTTCCCCTCCGATCACGCGGCCCTGCTGACGCGGTATAGACTCGAGGGGTGAGTTCCTTCGCGCACCGCCACGATCCCGCCGCCGTGCTGCTGGCGCTGGGGGCGGGCCTCGGCTTGCTGACTGGAGTCGATGCCATGACCGCGCCGCATCTGATCCTGGGCCTGGTGATGCTCTCCTTCGCCAATCAGCTCGATCGCGCCGTGACCGCCCACCGCATGGTGCGCGCCAGCTGCCTGCTGCTCATCCTGGCGACGCTCATCGACGGCTTCCTGATCGCCACCGATGTCTATGACCTCGAGCCCAGCGCACAGCCCTTCCGCATGCGCTGGGTCGGCTACCTCTTCCTCTGGTTCGTCCTGCTCGGCAATCAGTCCGATCAGCGCGAGGGCGCGGTCTAGTCGCCCGCGTTGCCGACGGTGCCCCAGCCGTCGAGGGTGCCGCCCAGCGGCAGCGCCAGCTCGCCCAGCTCGACCTGGGCGTCGATCAGCGCCTGGTAATCGGGCAGCATCAGCTTGGATGCGGCGAGCGTGATCTCGTCGCGCTCCTCGTCGTACCAGAGGTCGGGCTTGAAGCCCGCCTGCTTGATGATCTCGCCCAGCTCGTGGCCGGATTGTTCGTCGGGCACCACGATGTGGAAATCAATGACCATGAAACGACTCAGATCGTTGCCGTTCTCAGCCAGCTGCCGCAGCACATCGCCGTCGGCATCGTGGGGAAGGGAGTCGAGGTCGGTCATGGGGGGCGCGCGATTCGCCAACGCAGTGTGCCATCGTCGCGTATTCTGCCGGTCATGATCGCAGGGATTCTGTTCGGTTTGGCGGCGCAGACCGCGACGTACACCTTTCGCGTCGAGAATCCGGCCGAAGCGCGCGTCGAAGCGCGGCTGGTGCTCGCCGAGCTGGCGGCCGACACGCAGCCGATTCAGCTGACGATGCCGCAGGGCTTCGCCTTCTTTCAGCTGCCCGAGCCGCGGCTGGATGGCCCGGTGCGGCGCGTGGGCGAGGGCCCGGAGGTCGCGCGCAAGGGGCCGTATTCCTGGAGCGTCGATCCAGCCGGGGCGAGCGAAGTCGTGCTCGAGTGGTCGGTCCCGCTCGACCACCGCAGCCTGGATGGCGTGCGCGGCCGCGACGAGTACGAATACCCCTACCTGCGCAAGGACCACGGCATGCTGGTCATGGCGACGCTGGCGCTCGTGCCCGGCGAGCGCGAGGCTCACACCGCCAAGCTGCCGATCCGCGTCGATTTCGCGGTGCCCGATGGCTGGCAGGTCGAGGCGCCCTGGCCGCGGGGCGAGGACGGCACGTATCACCCGGCGACCTTGGCGGATGTCCGCGACGACCTCGTTGCGATCGGCGCCTGGGATACGCACGCGAGCGAGGTCAACGGCTTTGCTGTCACCTTCGCGTTCTCGCCCGGCCAGGAGAAGCTCAAGGCCGGCGTGGTCGAGCGCGCGGCGCCGATCGTGGCCGGCATGATCGAGCACTTCGGCGGCAAGGTGCAGGACAGTTACCTGGTTCTCTTCGGCGAGCCCCAGCCGGGCGGCTATGGCGGATCGCCGAAGACCAACTCGATGACGCTCTTCGTCGCGCCGGATCTGCCGGTCGACTTCGCGCTCGAGGGCATCGTGCACCTGATCGCGCACGAGTTTCACCACACCTGGATGCGCGCGCGCTGCCAGCCGGTCGATGAGCTGCGCTTCCTGGCCGAAGGATTCACCGACTACTTCGCCTACTTCATTCCGTGGCGGATCGGCATGCAGGATGACGCCGCCTTCCGCGCCACACTTCAGCAGCAGCTCGCCAAGGCCGAGCTCGCGCACCGCGGCGCCGGGATGTCCATGCAGCAGGCCGGCGGTCCGCAGTTCTTCGAGGGCGGCCCGGCTCATGACCTGGTCTACTCCGGCGGTTTGGTCCTGGGCCTGTGGCTCGACCTGGCGCTGCGTCAGCCGCCGGAAGGCACCCAGGCAGCGACGCTCGAAGACCTCCTGCGCAGTTTCTACAACCATCCGCGCTGGCAGGACGAGCCGTGCGCGGAACTCGAGCATCTGCTCGCCGATCTGCACGCGCTCGGCCGCGAGGATCTGGCCAAGCGGGTTCAGCAGCTCACCGGTTCCGCACAGCCCATCGACTGGGTGGCCGCCTTCGCCGAGCTGGGAGTGGAGCTCGAGCGCCAACTCGTTCCCGCCGCGCTCGAAGTGCGCGCCAACTTCGACGGCACGACGATCACCGCGATCGACCCCGCTGGAACCGGCGGCCGCCTGGGCCTGCGCGCCGGCGACACTCTGCTCGAGGTGAACGGCACGGATGTCATGAACGCCGCCGAGATCCGCGAAGCCTTCGAGTGGCTGATCGACGGCGGCTTTGCCATCACCTTCGAGCGCGACGGCAAGCGCCGCATGCTCGCCGAGCCGCGCCCGGAAGATGTGGTCTACTCGCTGCCCGCGGCAGCGATCCACGCGCTGCGCGATTCGTGAGCTCTCACTGTGCCCGCAGCGCCGATTGATGAAACCTTGCTAAGCTGAATCACAGGTTCACAGGGTCAGATTTCATCATGTTTCATTTTTCCATCCCCGTCGGTGCTGCCGCGATTGCGCTGACCTTGCTTCCCTCTGTCGAGACGATTCAAGGCAGGGTCACGCGTATGGATGGAGGTCCATTGGAAGCGCCTGCGACGGTCGCGGTCTGGACCGAGCACGGCTCGGATGTGAAGTTCATCAGGACGGATGATGAAGGGAACTTCGAACTCTCGACCGTTGACGGCGAGGAAAGGCCTCGGCTTTGCGCCGGATCGGAGTGGGGTTTCAGTGACACTTTGACGCTGCCTTCCGAAGGGACGGTCGAACTGGTGATCCGGCCCGTTTACGCGGCACGCATCCGAGTGATCGATCAGCATGATGCGCCTGTCATCCCGGCTCCCGGAGGAGGGCTTCATTTCTCTCTCGAGGAATCCGATGGCCGCGCCGAGATCATTCACGAATCACGCCAAGTGGAGTGGTTTCTGGGGGCTGCGCTGGAGCCCAGGAAACCGGAAGAGGTGGTGATTGCCGTGCGCGAGCGCGTCGCATTCGGTCGCCATGAAGAGGTGCGCGTCAAGGTCAGCTATGGTCGGCTGGGATACCACTGCGAAGGGATGAGCCTCGCACTTCGACCTGTCACGGAGCAGCTCGCTGTCCATCGCCTGGAAGTGGAGCGTCGCGAAGGCCAGCGGAGTGAGCTTGTGATCAGTTGGAAGGGCCTGAGTGAGGCACTGCGCATCGAGACCGGGGTCGATGTGGAGCTCTGCCTGAGCGATATTCGCACCCAGGCCATGTGGAGCTGGCCGTGTTCCACGTTCGGGGAGGCCACGCGCATTTCCGATATTCCGTTTGGTACCTACTGGTTTTGGGTCCAGCCAGAAATCTCGCTTCGCATCGACCGCATGGAGGAGCGCAAGTTCCAGTTCCAGCTCTCGGTCACGGAACAGGAAACCGAGATCTCGATCGACGCAAGCGGCCTCGGTGCCGTGGAGTTCGAACTCGTCGATGCAGCTGGCGATCCTGTCCGGCAGGTCGAAAGCATGGTGATCCAGCAGATTCTCGCAGGAGGAGCGATCGAATTTGCATACATCTCTGCACGCAATCCCCGGGTCGATCTCGTGCCGGCCGGCGGTTATGCCGTCTACCCCGAACGTAGCGCTTCAGACGCTTCGATGCGCACTTTGATCGATGTCTTCCCCGGCAAAGTCACGCGTGTTCGCATGGAGCTCCCTGAGCGCGACTAGCTTGCTGCGCCGACCGTCAACTGCGCTTCGTTGCGGGCGGCCTGCATCGCGGCGATCGCGGTGAGGCGCACCACGTCCTGCACGCCGCTCGAGTGCGGCTGCAGCACGTGGACCGGCTTGGAAAGGCCGAGGTAGATCGGGCCGACCGTCGTGACTTCCGCCATCGAGCGCACCAGGTTGAAGCCGATGTTGGCCGCCTGCAGCGTGGGGAAGACGAGCACGTTGGCGGGCTGGCCGCCTAGTTGGCAGGCGCCGTAGCGTTCCTGGACCAGCGGGTCGAGCGCGCAATCGACGCGCATCTCGCCGTCGATCAGCAGGCCGGGCGCCTCGATGCGGGCGATGTCGACGGCGCGGCGCACCATATCGCTGGCCGGGTGCGGGGTGCCGCCGTAGCTCGAGAAGCTCAGCATGGCGACCCGCGGCTCGAGCCCCAGCGCGGCGTATTCCTCGGCGGCCAGGATCGCGATCTCGGCGAGCTCCTCTTCGGTCGGCTCGATGTTGATCGCGGTGTCGGCGAAGCCCAGCACGCCGTGCGTCTTGGAGAAGACCAAGCTCAGCGCCGAAGCCCGGCGCACGCCGCCGGCCAGCGGGATGACCCGCAGCATGGCGGCGATCGTCTTCCGCGCCGCGCGCGTCACGCCGCAGACCATGCCGTCGGCGTCGCCGTGACGAACCATGGTCGGGCCAAGCCAGAGCGGGTCGTGCATCCGCTCGCGCGCCTTGTCTAGGTCGACACCGCGGTGCGCGCGCAGCTTGACGTGATCCTGCGCGTACTCTTCCAGCTTGTCGAACTGCGCCGGGTCGATGATCTCGGAGTGGCCCAGGTCGATGCCGTGCAGCTTGGCCTTGGCTTCGATCACCGCGCGGCGGCCGAGCAGGATCGGATGGGCGATGCGCTCCTGCACCAGCGCGCCGGCCGAGATCACAATGCGGTCCGCCTCGCCTTCGGGGAACACGATCTGCTTCGCAGCCTGCCGCGCCTTGGCGACGATCTCGTTCATCAGGTTGCGGTGCAGACCCAGGCCCTCGCCGAGCTGACGGGTGTACGCCGCCAGATCGACTTCCTTGCGCGCCACACCCGAATCCATCGCGGCCTGCGCCACCGCGGGCGCCACCCGGCGGATCACCCGATGGTCGATCGGCTTCGGGATGATGTAGTCACGACCGAACTCGAGCGAGTCCAGGCCGTAGGCCTGCGCGATCTGCGTCGGCACCGGCTCCTTGGCCAGGTCGGCCAGCGCGTGCGCCGCGGCGTACAGCATCTCGTTCGTGATATGCGAGGCGCGCACGTCCAGCGCACCGCGGAACACGAAGGGGAAGCCCAGCACGTTGTTGACCTGGTTGGGGTGGTCGCTGCGGCCGGTGCCGATGATCACATCCTCGCGCGTGGACTTCGCCAGCTCGAAGGGGATCTCCGGATCCGGGTTGGCCATCGCGAACACGATCGGGTTCTCGGCCATCGACAGCAGCATCTCGGGCGACATCACGTTGCCGACCGACAGGCCGTAGAAGGCGTCGGCGCCGACCAGCGCTTCGGCCAGCGTGCGCGCTTCGGTCTCGACCGCGAAGTCCTCCTTGTAGGAGCTCATCCGGTCGGTGCGGCCGGCGTAGATGACGCCGGTCGAATCGCACATCAGCAGGTTGCGCGGCTGCACGCCCAGGCCGATCGCGAAGCGCGCGCAGGCCATCGCCGACGCGCCCGCGCCGTTGATGACCAGCTTGATCTCGTCCAGCTTCTTGCCGGCGATCTCGCAGGCGTTCAGCAGCGCCGCGCCCGAAATCAGCGCGGTGCCGTGCTGGTCATCGTGAAAGACCGGGATGTCCAGCTCGGCCTGCAGCCGCCGTTCGATCTCGAAGCAGCGCGGCGCGGAGATGTCCTCCAGGTTGATGCCGGAAACGGTCGGCGCGATCGCCTTGACCGCGGCCACGATCTCGTCGACGTCCTGCGTGGCCAGCTCGATGTCGAAGACGTCGATGTCGGCG
The DNA here is from genome assembly GCA_002705055.1 of Planctomycetota bacterium. Lineage (GTDB taxonomy): Bacteria > Planctomycetota > UBA1135 > UBA1135 > UBA1135. The sequence continues at coordinate 35,248 of PAHY01000048.1, read as the reverse complement.
AAGCGCTTGAACAGCACGCCCTTGCCTTCCATCACCGGCTTGGAAGCCTCGGGGCCGATGTTGCCGAGGCCGAGCACCGCCGAGCCGTCCGAGATCACCGCGACCAGGTTGCCGCGCGCGGTGTAGTCGTAGACCTTCGAGACGTCCTCCGCGATCTCGCGGCAGGGCTCGGCGACGCCCGGCGAGTAGGCCAGCGAGAGGTCGTACTGATTGTTGGTCGGCTTGGTGGAGACGACCTCGATCTTGCCGGGACGGCCCTGCGAGTGATAGTCGAGGGCTTCCTGGCGCGAAGTGGGCTTGCTGGCCATGTTGGAGGGGTGGCGGGGCGGCCGAAGGGCCTGGATCCCCTCAGTTTACGCGATTTGCAGGGCATGCCCGGCGGGGGTCGCGCGCTTCGTCGGCTAGGCTGGACGAGGTATGGAGGCGCGCCGTCCCTGTCTTTACTGCTTCGCGGAGCTCGATCAGCCTTCGATCGATTGCCCCGCCTGTGGCAGGCGTGACGAGCCGCGGCTGCGCGCGCGCTGGGGTTCGCTGCGCCCGAAGGACGTGCACTTTGATCGCCGGCTGCGTTGGGTCGGGATCGCGGCGATGCTGCTCGCGGTGCCGATCGGGGTGCTGCTTGTGCTCGGGCTTGGGTGGGAAGGGGGCCGCGATTTCGCCGCCCTGCTTGCCTACCTCGGATTGCTGGTCTGGATCCTCGGGGTCAAAGGCGTGGCGCGCGCGCGTAAGCTGACCCGTCGGGAATTGGAGACCGATCGGACGGTCGAGCGCCTGAGCTTCTATCTCCTCCTGATCCTGCCGATGGCCGCGCTCGCGGTCGGGTACTTGGACCGGGAGTCCGCTCTGATCGCGCTCGCCTACCTCGGGGCGATGGTGATCTGGCGCGCATGGTCGGAGCGCCGGCGCGCGCACCCATCCTGATCCCGTCAGTCCCGTCGCCCTTCGAACCAGGCGCTGACCGTGCGGCTGGAGAACCACATCGCCAGGCCCATACCCAGCAGGCCGCCGGCGAGGGCGCGCGGGAAGGACCAGGTGCTCTCGTCGTAGTAGGAAGTGGACTCGGGCTGGTAGGCGGCGAGCTCGGCGCCGAGCAGGAAGCTGCCAATGACCAGCGCGCCTTGCGCGAACTGCGCGCCGCGCGCCGTCGAGCGCATCACTTCGACCGCCAGGAAGACCAGCGCCACACCCAGAAACAGCTTGGGGCTGAGCTGGAGGAGGCTCATCGCGCCGACGCCGGTCCCGAGCAGCAGCAGGGCGCCGGCCACGAGCAGGCACATCGCCCACACGCTGACCGAGGACAGCAGGCTTCGAACTGGCGTTCCTTTCACCATCCACTACCTTAGGACGATGGCCGAGGAGCGCTTCCAGACCTTGCATCCAGACCCGGGAAAACAGGGTGAGAACATTGTGAAGTGGAAGTATGAAGCCGTCCGCGCAGCGCTGCTACAGCAGATCCCCGACCAGGGCGAAGGCGCGCTCTTCTCCGAGCTCCCGGATGGCGTACGGAAAGCCCTGTCACCAAAGCAGTTAGATGAGCTGGGCTCGGTCAGCTGGTATGTGACCACGGTCAAGCTCGATCTCGAGGCGCGCGGTGAGATCCGCCGGGTCTCCGGGCGGGGGCCGCAGCGATTGCTGCGCAACGGAGACTGACCCCCTTCAGTGGGCTTTTTTCTCCTAAGCCTCTTTTCTAGAACGACTTACGGCATCTTTCTCAGGTCGATGGGCCGAGTTGAGAATATTCGCGTAAGTGCCTTCTAGAGAATGGTTTCGGAGTGACTGAGCACACTCAAGGGGGTCAGTCTCTTTAGTGTGCTGCCACCCGCAGCCGAAAAGAACCTCATGTGGGCTCCGCTCGCGGTCTTGCTGATGGTCTTCGCCTCGGCGCTTGGTGCGCTCGAGACGGAGCCCGGCCTCGCCGCGACCGAGGACGAGGACGCCACAGCCGGCGTCGAGCTGGCGCTTGAGTCGGCCTCCGGCTCGGTCCTCCCGCTCGACGAACCGCTGGCAGCGGTGCTGACACCCGGCTCGGTGCAGGCCGCCGCGGCCGTCACCCCGATCGCCGCCAGCGCGATGGTCGCCCCCGAGCCGCTCGGGATTTCCGAGGATCTCGTCGAACCGATGGCGCTGCCGCCGCTCGCCCCCGAGCGCCGGATCCCTGGCTTCGATCTGCGCGCCGAACGCGATTCCCTGCCCGGTGTCGCCGGCGACCCGCGCCTGCTGCGCTCGATCGCGGCTCGTCCGCTGCTGCCGAGCGGCCGCCTCACCTTTGAGGCCGGCGTTCAGGTGCCGATCTTCGATGATCGCCCGGGCATGCCGGAGCCCGAGTTTCTGTTCGGCTTCCGCTTCCAGTTCTAGGGACGGCCGTCGGCCAGCCAAAAGGTCAGCCAGAGGAACTGCGGCACCCAGTGGGTGACGACGGTGAAGTCTTCGGCCCAGAGGTCCTCGCGGGCGAGGAAGCGCGTCATGCGTCGGTTCAGCTCGGCCTTGGCATCCGTATCGCCGGCGTGCGCGCGCGCGGCCAGCGGCCACATGTGCGAGACCTCGGTGCCGAGCACGTGCACATCGCGCAGGCTGACCTGCTCCGGCAGCGGCGTGAGCGCAGGGGTGATCAGCGCCGGCGCCTCCCCTTCGAAGGGCGCGATCGCGTGGATCAGCGTCGGCATCGCCGGCACGTAGAAGAAGTCGAAGGGGTGGGGCTCGGTCTGCGCGAGCAGGGCATCCCTCGCGAGCGTGATCCGCTCGCGCTGCAGCGTGGCGAGCCGCTCGAGCGCCTTCTCGCTGATCGGCTGACTGAGCCGGACCTGATACCAAGAGAACAGCCAGGAGCGGTAGAAGCCGGGGTAGCGCCCCTTCTCGAAACGACTCGAGACCTGCGCGGGGAACGGCGAGTTCTCGAGCCAGTCGAGTAGACGCGTCTCGACTTCCAGGCGGAAGGCGCGGACTTCTTCCGGCAGCTCCTCGAAGGTCTTCTCGTATTCGGTCAGAAAGAGCAGCAGCCACCCCTGGTCGTACGGGAATGTCGGCAAGGGGCGCTCGCGCTTGGCGATCTCGTTGACGCGCCCGCGTTCGGCGGCGATCGCTTCCAGCGTGAGCGGCTCCAGAAGCCAGTCGCGCAGTTCGGTGTCGCCCTCGACGCGCGCGATGGTCAGCAGCGCCCAGTGCGCGAACAGATTGGAGTGCCAGTCGTACGAACCCTGGAACAGCGAGTCACCTGTGAGCCGCTTGACGAAGTTGGTGTCCGGTTCGGTGCGGCGCAGCCCTTCGCGCATCAGCTGCTTGAGACGCGGCATGACCTGGCGGGCGTCTTCCGCGATCACGTCCTTCGCCCAGACGTTCGCAGGCGCAGGGGCCGGTTCAGGAGTCGCCTGAGGGCTGGCGAACAGAAGCAGGAGCGTGGGGGAGAGCATGGCGAGAGGTGGAGCCCGGCGGGCGCGCCTTCTCTAGAATGCCCGCGCCATGCGGTTCCTGCTGTTTCTTCCGCTGCTCTCCCTGCTCGCCGGCTGCAGCGCGCCGACCGTGGCCCCGGATCTGCTGCCGCTCGAGGTGCCGGCCGGCGAGCGGCCGGAAGCCTGGGCCGCAGACATCGAGCAGCTGATCGCCGGGCGGCCCGCAGTGGACGAACCGGTGGTCTTCCTGGGCAGCTCCAGCATTCGGCTGTGGCGCAGCCTGGAAGCGGACATGGCGCCGATCCCGGTGATCAACTGCGGCTTCGGCGGCTCGCGGATCTTCGACTCGGTCTACTGGCTCGAGGACCTGCTGCACGGGCTAGAGCCGCGCGCGCTGGTGGTCTTCGCCGGGACCAACGACATCACGGGCGATCGTCCGCGCGACGCCGACTACATGGTGACGATGTTCGACGCGCTGGTCGCGCGCCTGCGCGCGTTGGGGCATGACGTTCCGCTGCTCTACATCGCGATCAGCCCGACGCCTTCGCGCGAGCGACACCTCGACCTGGTGCTCGAAGTCAATCGCCGCATCGCCGCGCGCTGCGCGGAAGACCAGCAGCTGCACTTTGTCGACACCGCCACCGCGCTGCTCAAGGCCGACGGCCGGCCCGATCCCAAGTGGTTCGTCGCCGACCAGCTGCACCTGAACGCCGACGGCTACGCCAGCTGGACCGCGACCATCCGCCCCGCGCTGGAGGACCTACCCGAACCGTCGATGCTCTCATCTTCGCATGAAACCAGAAGCTTTCATAGCCATGTGAAGTCCGCTACGAAATGACAGAGGAGAATCTCGCATTCGCCTCCGCGACTAGAGACGCTGCTTCGTCACGAGCGCGTTCTTGGTCGAGAATGTCCTTGATCAGCCTCTCTTGTTCATCGATTGACGCGGGGAAGAAGATCTCAAGGTCCTCGAAATCAGCCGGTTGGGTCCGTCTTCTATTGCTATGCCCGGTTGTGATGGCTCGAAAAGCGCGCATGTAGTAGTCCGTTCGAAGCAGGCGGGCGAGAAAGCTACTAGAGACTCTAGGGTCACTGACTTCGTACACGGGAAACTCCTTCGTGACGAGCGCGCCGTCAAATTCACTAGTTACTCGCGAGATGCAGCCCTTCCACAAATCGATGGAAGAGAAAACGATATCTCCACATCGAACTGCAAACCACTCAGAGGGCATCTCTGCGAAATAGAGACCGCGCCATTCAGGAGGATTCTTGCCCTTTCCGGATTCACGGGCGCGAAGCGATCCATCTTGAGAGAGGGTCAGCACCGTAACAAGTTCCTCCGGATTCTCTTCGGGCTTCACTCGCTCAGCTCTCCTAGTCAAGAGTTCCCTAATAGGCGCGCGGATCCAGCCAGTGGGAATAGTGCGCTTCTCGTCACTCTTGAATAGATGAAACTTCGGGTCCAATCGATGGGTAGGGTGAGCTCTCCAGACCTCCGATGCAAGAAGGGATAGGCAGCTTGGCTGGTCTTGGCTCTCAAAGTCCTCTCTCTCGTCGGCGAAGCGTCGATAGCTACCAAGAACGGTCATACTCTGATCCGAAAGAAGCTTGCCTTCTTTGGACTGCTTAAACAGATCATTCCTGTCAGAGGCGATGCCGGACGCCGTGTACCCGATCTCCTCGGCTTCGGCCAGAAAAACTGAGTAGTCATTCCGAGCAACAGCGTCTGCAATTCTGTCTTCCCGTCGAGACTGAATCGAGTCGTGGATGGCTGACTCAAATCGCGCTTTCTCTTCTCCCGTAAACTTGCGAAACAGGAGCACAGACGTCTTGTTCTGTGCCCCAGACTTTCTAAATGCATGATCTGGAAGAGAGACAATTGCTAATACGCGTCCAGTGCTCATTAATAGGGCGCGCGCGTCGGGGCATCCGCTTCGTTCGCCTGAGTTGTTAAATATTCCGTCAGGAAGCACGAATCCCAACCTCCCGCCGGGTTCAAGAAACTGAATCGCCCGCTCTAGTATCAAGTGTTCCGAGTGCGCACTCTTCTTTCCGGAGCCCAGAGCAAAGTTGCTGAGTTTGTTTCCTCCAAGAAGGTCCTCGTCGGCTTCCTTGACATTGTCACCAAATGGAGGATTCCCAACGATACACGAGAAAGCGCCGTTCCACTTGCGTAGTCGGCCGGTCGAAAACGTAGAGTCCAAGCACGATCGGTCGCCCTCAATGTTGGTATGACCATCGTGGTGGGCAAGGAGGTTGATCTTGCAAATCCGCGCCAACACTTCATGGATTTCAATGCCATATACATGCTTGAGTGCGAAATCGGACTTAAGCCGTTCGAGTTCTTTTCGTCCGCTGAACTCGCCATCGATTCGGTTCCAAACTTGAAGAAGTACTTCAAGCAGGAATCCTCCAGACCCACAGGTTGGATCAATCACAAAGTCATCACGGTCGATTTCGAGCGCAGCGACTACAAACCTCGCAATGGTCCGCATTGTGAAATACTGACCGAGCTCTCCACGGAAAATGCCGCCAAAGAAGCCTTCAAAAGCCGTGCCGATCGTGTCCGCAGATGTGTCAGTAATACTGATGTCTTGTAGGACCTCAACAACGCTCGCAATCTTGCGGTCCGGAAGCGCGAGCTCTACGTCTGGCGTGAAGATGCTGGGGTCGACTCTTGCGGCACTTCGGAACAGCTCCCTTACTCGGTTTGCAACTGCAGTCTCAGATTCATGTGCGCCAACCTGAAACTCACGTGGCTTCCCATTTGGGGTTCCTCGTTCATCCTGAGCCTTAGCTAGAAGTAGCTTGCTCCATTCATCGAAAGCGGTCAATGGGTCACGCTTTCCACCTGCCCAGATTATGGAATGAGCTCTCCGGAGTACCCGAGCGAGCCCCTGAGATGAGGCCGGAGCAATATCACCGCTTTCTCCGGCGACCAGCCGGAACATTGGTGGGGTCCCATAGTGTGGCGGCACCTGGTTCAGATTCCCGATTCGATTCCTTGATCGCTCCGAGGCTCCGAAGCCAGCAATGTCGAACAACAGACTCGTGTTGCCGTCTGTAACTAATCCAAGTTCGGCTCGCAGAGAGTTGGCGTTGCCAAAAAGCTGTTCGATAAACTGAGCGTCAATGCTCTCAGCTCTCGAAGGTGCCTTGCACTCAACTACGAGATATGGGCGCCGCCGTTCATCGTCAGCATACAGGACTATGTCAGCGAAGTCAGATGGCGTCCGTCGTGGAACTTGGGTCTCAAGGTCAATCCGCGCAGGAGAGTAGCCAAGATTGAGAGAGAGGTACGCTACTAGCTTTGCGCGGACCTTTTCTTCTGGGTGCGAATAGTCAAACTCCTTTGGCCGCGCCAAGCGGTAGCGAATCTTCCCGTTTTTTATCTTGAAGAGGCCGCGAGATTCAGCCTTGGTGAGCCAGTCCTCAGAATCCATGCGGCCTATTCTAAGCCTGCAGCGCAGCTTCCGCCGCGGCGATGCCGGCGACGACCTGCTCGTGCATTTCGGGGTTCCCGGTGGCGAGCACGCCGCGGTTCTCGAGCAGCTTCTTGCCGAGCGTGAAGTCGAGCGGCTTACCGTCGACGTCGGTCACGACGCCGCCTGCTTCCTGGCAGCAGATCACGCCGGCGACGTGGTCCCAGATGTTCTCGCGGTAGTCCGGCTTGCTGCGCGGGCGCAGGTAAATCTCGGCGGCGCCTTCGGCGATGATGCCGTACTTGACCTGGCTGTCGTAGCGGACGAAGCCACCCTGCACGCCGGCCTCTTCCATCATCGTGACGACCAGCTTGGGGTCGCCGTGCGAAGACTCGACCGAACCGAGCACGCGCCAGCTGGCGGGATCGGCGGATTGGCTCGACTTCGCAGCCGCGGCATCGCCGCCGTCGAGCGGGATGCGCTGACAACCCTGACCTTGCGCGGCGACGTACATCACGCCCTTGGCGCCGTCGGGTTGATTGAGGTCGACCGGCAGGTTGGGGCAGACCATGACCCCGGCGAAGGGCACGCCGTTGCGCATCAGGCCGATGGCGATCGCGTACTGCTGGCGACGCAGGAAGCCCTTGGTGCCGTCGATCGGGTCGATCGCCCAGGTGTACTCGGCGCCGTCGACGCCTTCGTGATCGATCCAGGCGCAGACCTGATCGAAGTCGGCGTTCTCGCCGGTGGCTTCGTTGACCAGCGAGACGATGGTGGCGACGCCCTCGTCGCCGGCCGACTCGCGCAGGTGCTCGCTGCCTTCTTCCGAGATCACGCCGTGATCCGGGAAGGCCGCCGCCAGCTCGCGCAGGATGACTGCCTGCGAGCCGTAGTCGGCGATGGTCACCGGCGACTTATCGCCCTTGTCCATCGACTCGGGCGTCTGCGCGTGCACCGCGCGGCAAACCACGGCGGCCTTGCGGCCCGCCGCCTGGGCGACTTCGAGGATCTTCTGGACGTCAGTCATGGCAATTCCTGCCGGGATTGTAGCCCCGGGGAAGCAGTCTTATCGGCCGTCCGAGGCGGTTCCGTAACCGGAAACCGGGCCCCGCGCGCTTCGACTAGGATGGACCCTTCGGTTTGGCCTGATGTATCGCTCCACCTTCCTGATCGCCGGTCTGGTTCTGCTCATCGCGGTGCTCGGGGTCGCGTTCTGGCCGAGCGGCGGGATCGAGGATGGCCTGGGCATCTACGCGGGGCCCGCGGCCGAAGAGGAGCAGCGCTCCGAGGCCTCGGTCTCGCTGCAGCCCTCAGAGGAAGAGGCGCAGCGCGAAGAGCTCGACCCCAGCCTGATCGGAATCGGCGACGCGCTCGTGGTGACCGTAGTCGACGAGTATATGCGCCCGGTCTCCGACGTGACCGTGGCCATCACTTCGACCGGCGAGCTGCCGATCTGGGTCGTGTACCTGGGCCGCCGCACTGACGCGCAGGGCCGCGCCGTCTTCGATCGCGCCCAGGCGCTGCGCACCTGCGAAGAGAGCGGCTGGGAAGAAGTCATCATCGGCGTCTGGGATTGGAAGCTGCGCGGCTTCCGGGTCGAAGAGACGGTCGTGCTGGCCGATCACAGCTCGCTGCGCTTTGAGCTGCCCGGGGTGCAGCAGATTCTGGTCAAGCTGCACGGCTTCCCGAGCAGCGTGGCCCCGGTGCTTTCCCCGGCGGAAGGCAGCGCCTACGACGCGATGGAGATCAGCGGGCTGCATCAGGCCGACGGCTGGTGGCGCTTCGACGAACCGCCGCTCGGCGAGGTATGGGACCTGCTCTACGCGCGCGTGACCGTCGAGGAAGGCACGGGCATCGTGACCCCGCACAAGCGCATCGACATTCCGGGCAAGATTCAGTTTGTCGGCCCGGGGGTGCCAGGTGAGATCACCCGCGCCGAGTCGAATCTGATGGATCAGCCGGTCGTGCAGGGCCGCCTGGTCGACGAAGAAGGCCGTCCGCTTCGGCTTGGTCGCAACGCGCGCGACCTCAGCCTGCGCGGCATCTCGGACGCGGGCAGCTTTGCGCTGCAGCGCTTCCACGTCGAGTATCTGAGCAGCGGCCTGTTCCTGGCCTGGCCCACCGGCCGCCGCGAGCAGGATCAGTTTGCGGTTCTGGGGCAGTCGCTGGTCAACCTGGGCTACCTGGATGCCTCGCAGCTTCCCGCGGAAGAGCAGACGCTCGGCCTGCATCAGCTGCAGAAGCTCTACTTCTCATGGGTGCCAGATAACGCGCGCAACGAGATCTCGAGCGAGATTCTGCGCGTCGGCCGCGACGCCATGGTGCTGCTGCCGCTGGGCCAGCCGGGCGTCACGCTGGGGGATGTCACGATGCCGGCGGACAACTATCTGACCCGCTTCCGGGTCGTCAATGAAGCCGGCGAGCCGGTTGCCGACGCCGACATTGGGCTCGTGCTTGTGGCCGAAGGCGAGCGACGCGGTCTGCGCTCGACCTTCTTGAGCGACCTCGAGACAGGGCGAAGCGGCGAGGCTTGGCTGATGGCGCCCAGCTGGCAGCTGATCGAGCGCACCGCGCGCGGCGGCAGCGCCGAGCGGCGTCCGACGATCACCGGGCTGCGCGTGAGCGTGGATGCGCGGGCTTTCATTCGCCACAGCGAAGTCGTCCCGCTGGGCACGCGGGAAGTGACGATCACCTTGAAGAGCGGCGGCGGACTGAGCGGCGCGGTGGTGTTCAGCGAGGGCTTCTCCAGCCGTTTCCGCGTGCGCGCGCTGGCGCCCGGTTCGCCGGTCCATGCCGAAGAGGAGCTGGGCTCGGATTCCGTCCGCCCGCGCCGCGGACGCGACACTTTCCGCATTCGCCAGCTGCCGGAGGGCACAGTGGATCTGGTGATCGCTTGGGGCTGGAGCCAGGATTGGCCGGTCTGGGTCGAGCGCGGCATCCCGATCCGCGCCGGAGAAGAGACCTCGCTGACCAGCTTCGAGGCCTCGCCCTTCGATCAGCGGCTGCGCTGGGTTGAAGTGGAGGTGCCGGAAGGCGTCGTGGAAGGTTCGCGCGCGGTCGTCACGCATCGGGCGCGCGCGGGGGTGGAGTACCGCACCTTGGTGCCGGCGGATGACGGCGTGTGGAAGTTTCCGATCCCGGCGGGGAGCGCGGCCTGGACCGGCGGCTTCACCGCGCAGGGCTTTGAGCCGCTCGAAGTGCGCAGTATCGGTGCCGGTCGCCACAAGCTCGACCTCAAGGCGCTGCGCCGACTGGTGATCAAGCCGAGCTCCGGCGTCGAAGGCTACGGCGATACCTGGTTCCTGGGCATCTCGAGCGGCGAGAGTCAGATGGCCGAGTTCGACCCTGTGTCCAGGGATATCGCGCTGCGACTGCAAGGCCCCGGCCAGTATGAACTCAGCTGGTACCGCCCCAACGGCGCGCGCTTCGACCGCAACGCGAAGACCACCACGATCGTCGTGACCGAAGCCGACCTCGCGCGGGGCGAGCTGATCATCGAACCGCCTCCGGGCTGGTAGGCGCTAGACTTGGCCTGAGTATTCAAAGCCCTCGCGGCATTCTCATGTCTCAGCAGTCTCGTCTCTTTCTTCTTCTCGTGTCCGTCGCGCTGCTTGCGATCGCATGGATCAACTGGCCCTCGGATTCGACTGCAAACGAGGAGCTACTTGGGGGCGAGAGTGAGAGTGCTCCTCCTGTTTCGACGGCGCTCGCAGATCCGGTGGCGGAAGAGGTCGAGCAAGCAGGCGAGCGGGTCGAAGCAGACGAAGCTCCGCGCGAACGCTGGGTCCGCGTGGTGAACGAAGACGGAGCGCCGGTCGCGGGGGCACAAGTTTTCCCTCGGCTCGAATCAGAGGTTTCGGAGGAGGTCCGGGCGCACATCGTGGGGGCGGCTGCGGCGGAGACTCCGATCGAGTATCGGATGCCCTTTCGGCACAGCTCCGTCACACCTACCGACCAAGATGGCTATGCACCTCTTCCAACCCAAGGCCTCGGGACGGTCCTGGCGAGCCATGAAGCAGCAGAAGGCGCCGCTTGGGTGACCGACGCGCCGGCTCCGCGCTCGGACCCGGTGCTACTCACCCTGCACCGCTTTGACGGATTCCCGGTGCGTGTGGTCACGCCGAGTGGCGAGCCCGTCGCAGGTGTCCAGGTGCGGGTGCGCGATGCGCCCCAGGAGCAGCGGGATGAATTTTCGCGCCTGCACGCCAGAAGCGGCGTCGACGATCCGCGTCGCACGGACGCGCAGGGGCGCGCCTGGTTGCGTTCACGATTCGACGTGGATCAGCTGAAAAACGCCGGGATCGATCCCGAACAGTTCAGCCCTAGCGTCGAAGTGACCCTGCCCTGCCAGGAGCGGCTGCAAGTCCGCTTCGAGGAGGGCAGGAGCGAAGAGCTGCAGATCATCACTTCAGAGATGGGGAGCGTGCGGATCCGGCTGCGCGGTTATCCGCTTGGGGTCGAGCCGGTGCTTTATCCGGTCATGGAGGATCGGCGCATGCGAGGCGAGAACGCGGAGTCGCTCGGGCCGGACGCGGAAGGCTGGCACCACTTTGACTTCATCCCGGTCGGCGCTGCCTTGCAGGTGCGGTTTGCGTTGATCCAGCGTCAGGCCTCCGGGTACTCCTCCAATAGCACGCAGATTCAGCCCATGACGCTGGCGGGCCCTGCGTTTGCGGGCGATGTGGTCGAGGCGGAGTACACCCGGGACCTCACCGGAATGATGGTCGGCCGTGCGCTTGATGAGGCCGGGCAGCCGATCATTCCGCGTGGCAGCGGGGGGGAGTCGCTCGAACTGCGCATGCGCTTCCGCGATGACCCCTGGCGCACGGTGGCTGCCAGCCTGGAGCCGGGCCTAGACGGTCAGTTTGTGGTCGACTTTGGACGCGTTGGCGTGGGTGATACGGAGGCGGCGGACTACACCGAACTGATCCTCGCCTTCCAGGGCATGGGACCCATGCGAGGAACCTGGATCGACCCGCAGCGCCGCTGGAAGAAGCTCGCGATGCCTGAACCGAACGCCGAGGGCGTGATTGATTTGGGTGATGTGGTCCTGGGCCAGGATCAACCCCTGCTGTCGATCCGCGCGGTCAACGCGTCCGGTGAAGGCGTGCCGGGTGCGACCGCGCGTTTTGAAGTCGAGTGTGTGCTTGATGACGGGTCCGTCCAATGGCGTCATATTTCGAGCCAGCTGACCCCGCGCACGACAGAACGTGACGGCAGTCTCATCGTGCCCGGCTTTGACTTTGATCACCAGTTTCAGCGGCCGCTGCCGCCGGCGGCCGGGCGACTGACGGGCAAGCTGCGGGTCCAGCTGCAGCACCAGGAGTATCTGCCGGCCGAGCGCATCTTCGATCGTCACGACACTCAGTTCGAGCTCGTGCTCCCCCAGGCCGCTGTCGTTCAGGGCGAGGCCCGGGTCTACAAGGATCTGCTCAACGTCGAGGTGCTCGCGGTCCCGGCCGGCACGCCGCCCGAAGCCTGGGGAACGCAGCGGCGGCCCCGCGCGCAGCTTTGGCCGCAAAGCGATGAAGCGCGCGTCGAAGCTGATTTCGCGGTCGTGCCCTTCGAGCTGAAGCCGCTCGCGGAAGGCGAGTACGACCTAGTCTTCCGCTTAATGGACACGCGGCAGATCATCCCGCATCGCGAGACGATTCGAGTCGCCGGGCCCACGACGCTACCCAGCCTGATCGATCTCACTCCGCAGATCCACCGGTACGCGATCACGGTCCTGGGCCTGGATGGCAAGCCGCTGACCGATGCCGACGGCAAGGTGCAGGACGTGATGTACCGCGGCTGGCGAGCGGACAGCGACCGCGGCCTGTTTGGGCGCGGGCCCGTGATCGAACAAGATAGGGCGGTGTTCTTCTCGCCGCGCGATCAGCCGCTGAACGGTTGGATCACTTCGCGCGATGCGCGGCCGTACGCCCTGGAAGGCGTCGCTCCCGGAGAGAGCTCGATTCAGCTCGAGACCGGCAGCTTTCAACTCGTGCTGCGCGCCGTGCATGGCCACGAGCTGCCGGAAGGCTGGGCGATTGAACTGGATCTGCACAGTGGTCAGATGCCGACTCCCGCCAAGCTGCTGGAGGGCAACCCGAGCGACGGCCTGCGGATCGAGCTGGCCAGTTCCGGCGGGATGAGCCTGACCTGGAAACTCGTCGACGAGTCGGGGGGCTGGCGCGGCGTCGCGCAGTCGCAGGCCTGGATCAGCGAAGCGATGCTGCGCGGCGGCGGAGTGCTCGAGCTGGAGCCGCCCGCCAAACTCTTCGAGTCGCTGAAGCGCGGCTAGAACTCCCAGCCCAGGCCCAAGCGCAGCGCCCAGCCGTCGAACTCGGTCTCGATCTTCTCGGTGGCCTCGTCGAGCGCTGGCTCGCCGGGGTAGAGGTAGTCGAGGCCGAGGTTCAGAAACCAGCCGCGGGTGATCGGAATCTCGGCGCCGATGCCGGCATGCAGCTCGCCCTGGGCGGTCTCGAGGTCTTCCAGGTACAGCCCCCCTGCGCCGAGCGCGGCATAGGGCCGCAGAAACTCAGAGATCGGCCAGTACCAACGCAGGCTGGCGCGCAGCGACCAGCCATCCAGCGAGCCGAGGCGCGCGCGGCCGCCGACCATCTCCCAGCCGACCAGCTTGCGATCGTACTGATCGAAGTATCCGCCACCGATTGCAAGCTCGAGCGCGTCGCGGTCCACGCTCCGCTCGGCGCGGGCTGCGCCGTCTTCATCGCGGCGCGTCGTGTCCTCCCAGGCGATGGTGTCGAGCCGCACCATCGACCGCGCCTCGGAAACCGGGATCGAACAGGCGCTGGCGCACGCGAGAGCGCTGATCAGAAAGCCATGTCGCAAGAAGTTCAAACGCATCGGAGCCCCGCACCGGGGATGACTGCTATTCTGGCAGTTTTCCATTTGATGTCTTCGCGCGCCCCCCTGATTCTGCTCGCGGCTGCTGCTCTGGCAGCGGTCGCATGGCTCTTCTTTTCGGAAGACGAGCAAGGTATCGAGCCACTTCGCAGCCACCCGGCAGAGAGTGTCCAGCAGGAAGCGCCGGAGGCAGGCGCGGATCCGGTCCTCGAGCTTGCCGCGACGGGGGGCGAAGAAGAAGAGCCCGCCCAGCGCGAGGCCGCGGAGCCCGAAAGCGCGGACGGGCACACGATCCTGGTGCTCGCGCCCGATGGTTCGCCGGCGGTGGACGTGGCGGTGGCGCACTGGGTGATTCCGGAAGAACGCATGGACGAGCTCCGTGCCTACTACACCGAGCAGACGGATCAGGTCGGCGGGATCATGAACGACGACAATCTCCCGCGCACCGACGCCACCGGTCGCGTCACTCTGCCGACGCGCGCCACCTGCTCCGCTTGGGTGACGGAATGGGAGCGCGCGGGGATGGTCTTTGTCGAGGCGGCTCTCGAAGGCGAGCCCACAGAGCACGTGCTCTCACTCCGGGCCTATCCCATGATCGAGGTGCGCATCGTGGAAGCGGACGGCACGGTTCCCAACCTCAATCCGCGGCTGGATGTGCACGTGGCCGATACGCAGGCGGCGGCACAGCTCCCCGGGGATGCGAGCGCCTGGGAGCGCGACCAAGTCTGGCCCTACACCCGGCGCAACGTCTTCCCCTTGCCCGATGGTCGCCGCGCGTTCATTCCCGAGCCCACGGCCCAAGATCGGCAGCGCCTCAGTGATCCGCCGGGCCCTTTCCTCTTCCAGATGCGCCTGGAGCTTCCCCAGCGCGGCTTCGAAGAATCCGTCGAGTTTGATCAGACCCGCCGCGAGCCGATCGAGTTTGTTCTCCCTGCCAACGGGGAGCTCGCGATCCAAGTGCTGGGCGGGCCGCAAGGGGTCGAGCCCACGATTGCAATGCTCGATGACGAAGGCGAGCCTCAGTCGCTTAGCCAGGCGGTGCGCCAGGAGGGCGACTTCTTCATCTTTGAGAAGGTCGCGGTCGATGCCCAGTTCCAGGTGGGCCTCTTGATGCGCCCTCAGGAGCGTGGAGGAGCCTACCTCACGGATGATCATCTTGGCGTGGTCCCCGGGCCCACTGCTGCTGGAGGACGCGTCGAGCACTCGGTCCGGTATCAATCGCGCCCTGGGATTATCGGCCGCTTCACGGCGCCCGAAGGATTCGACTTTCGGTCGAACTGCATCGACTTGGGTCGGGGGCAGACCTGGCTGTTGCTTGATGGCGATCAAAGGCGTGCGGATCGGCCCCGGTGTACCGTATACCCCGACGGGAGCTTCTGGATCGAGAGCGCGCGCCTTGAGCCGCAGAACATGCGTGCGGAGGATGTTTCAGGGGTCGAGCACACGGCTTTGCTTCCGGCTTCGGAGGAAGCCGGCCGCGCGGAGACGATTCGAGTGCGTGCTCAGTTCGACGCTCGCCTCGAGTCCTATGAGTCGGTCACCGATGTCGGCGAGGTGCCGCTGGAGTTCATCGGCCCCTTCTTCCAACTGCGCGTGGTCGACGCGGATGGTCAGCCCGTCGCGGGCGCCCGGGTGGAAGCGATGGTCGGCCTGGCGCGCGATCTGCGCGAGGATGGAGTGCGCACCTATCAGTCATGGGGAGGCCGACCGAAGATGACCGACGAGCAGGGTGGGATCACGCTTTACGCCACGGATTGGTCCGAGTTCTTCGGTCTGCACGGCCGTTTCAAGGAGTCCACGCCCCAGACAGAAGTCGTCAGCGTGCGCATGGATGTGAGTCACCACAAGTTCATCGTGGCCCGCGTCGCATTCGACCCAAGCCTACGCGAACTGGAAGTTGTCCTCGAGCGCGCCGCGTCGATTGTGGGCTCGCTGAAACACATGCCGGGTGTACCGATCGTCTACGCGGTGGCAGTGAGGCCAGGAGAGGCAATGGACACTTACCATCAGACTGGGATCCAGCGCAGCCAGATCGATTTTCGGTCCAAGCCCACGCCGCAGCTTCAGGAGATTGATCTGCGCGCGGTGCCGCCGGGAAGCTGGGATGTGGTGTTTCGGCTGAGCAGCGGTCTGGGCGAAGAGATCTATCGGGTGCCCGGGGTGCGCACGGTCCAGGGAGAGGTCACGCGCGACCCGCGCCTGCAGGAGGTTTCGCTCGCGGACAGGGTGGGGTTGATCCGGCTTGCCATGCGCGAAGCAGGCGGGGGACCGCTCACCGTCGCGGACCGCGAACGCTTTGATCCGCAGCTCATCAGTCGCCTCCCGCGCGGTGTGTCGAGTGTGCAGCTCACCTGGGATGAGGGGGAGATCGTGCTTCCCGTTCCACAAGGGGAGACGCTTCGACTTGACCTCTATGCAGAGGGCTGGTTGACCAAGCAGCTTGGTGAGTTGGGGCCGGGGCGACATGAGGTCACGATGCGACCCAGCCCGAAGATCACCCTTCGTCTGCGGGGCACCGACCGTGTTCCCGCCGAGGCGATCTACAGTCTCCGTATTGCCGCCGAGGATCAGCTCCACGGTAGCCTTCGGCTTCGCTCGCAGGATGGGCCTGCCTTTGAAGTGCGCCTCCCGGCGGAGGGTCCGCTGAGTCTGAGCTGGACCGTCCACCTCAACGGGACTTCGATCGTGGTCGATCGCGGCACGCTTGAGGTCGATGCAGCGAGTCTGAGCGAAGGCCAGGAGCTGGTGATCGATCTGCCGGACAAGCTGGTGGAGGCGCTGCAGCAGTGAAGCCGCGCCTTCTTGCCGGCCTTCTCGCGCTCCTTGCGCTGGCTGCCTGGGTGCTTTGGCCGGAACCATCCGCGCCCCCGGCGCCCGCGACGGAGGGCGCGGAAGAAGGACTGGAGCCCACACTTGCCGATGCCGACGGGGCCCCGACTTCTCCGGCCGAGTCGCCGGGCGCAGCGCTGCGCGAGGCCAGCGCTGCGGAGCAGAACCAGCGCGTGCTCGTGCTCGACCCCGATGGCCGTCCGCTTGCCGCGGTGAACTTGTGGGTGCGCACCATTCCGCCGCATCTCTATGACGACCTGATTCCGTACTACACCGAGAACCCTCAGCAGCGGAGGCCGTGGCTGCTGCCGGGGCGCTACCCGGCGGTGCGGACGGACGACCAAGGCATCGCGGACCTCGGCCATCGCGGCGCGGCGCTGGTCGGCGTGATCGAGCCCGGGATGATGGGCGCGATTCACTTTGCCGCGCTCGAAGAGGGCGCTGCTGCGGAGGTGCACACCCTGCAACTCGCGGCGCAGCGGATGGTCGAGATTCACGTGCGCGACGAGGCGGACCGGCCGCTCGCGAAGCAGAGCGTCGAGGTGCGCGTCGCCAACGCGACGCGACTCGCCGGCCTGGAAGGCGAGGCGCGACTCACCGGCTTGCCGCGGGGCGGCGCCTGGGAGGAGTTTGGCCTGCGCGCGCGCTCCGATGATCAGGGCCGCGTTCTGCTGCCCTGGCAGATCCCCGACGAGGTGCGCGAGCGCTTGGGCGAGGAGCAGTATTGGCGCCTCGACGCCACAGCCGAGATCGCGCTCTGGGGTGCGGTACGGGCCGAGGCGGATGCGCCGCCGACGCAGCCGATCCTGCTGCGCGTCCCCAGCACGGGGACCCTCGAGTTGGAGCTGCAGGACTTCCCGCCCGGCGTGGTGCCCCAGCTGGTCGCCGCGGAGGATCCACATGCGCGGAGCCTCTATGCGCGGCAGGAAGACCTGGGTCCGGTCTTTCGGTTCGAAGGGGTGCCGGTCGCGGCTTCCTTGCGCGCGTTCTTCTTGCTGCGCGAGATCGATCCGGATACGCAGCGTGAACGCCTGACGCAGCGGTCGATCCCCGACCGGCTGATCCGAGGCCCCGAGGCGCCGCAGCAGCTGACCCGCCGTGTGCTGCGCTATGAGCGCCAGCCGGGGATCTACGGCAAGCTGATCCTGCCTGAACATCGACGCGAGGCGATCGCCTCGACCTCTTCGAGCGTCAGTGGTTTCTCGGTACGCGGCCTCGCCGACCGGCTCAACTACCCGGTGCAGGAGCTCGCCTTCGATTTCTATCCGGATGGCAGCTTTCATATCAGCCCGCGGCCGCGTTACAGCGAAGGCGAAGTGAAGTGGAGCGGGCTCGACCACCTCGTCTTTGAGTGGCTCCCGCGCTCGTTCCGCATCAACGACCCGGGGCCGCAGGAGGAGCGGCGTTCGCTCTTTGCCACGGTGCCGCTTCAGCTCGATGGGGAGGAATCGCACATCGAGTTGGGCGAGGTCACGCTCGTCGAAGAGCCTTATCTTCTGCACATCACCGTGCTGGATGAGCAGGGCGAGCCGGTCCCCGGTGCCCATGTTTGGGTCGAGCGCGGCTACGAACCGGACAGAGGCAGAGCGCCTAGCCGTTCCGCCTCGCCGGGCTATCTGAACGCTGACCAGAACGGCGAGTGCTGGATTCAGGATCATGACTGGCACTCGGAGTTCGGCACCGCGCCGGCGGACAGTCGCCACAACCACCAGGGTGCGATCCCGTTCCTTCACGTGCATGCGCGGCGCGAGGGCTACGCCCCGGCGATGGTCGAGATTCCTCCGAGCCAGCGAGAGGTGGAAGTCCGCCTCGCGGCTGCGGGCAGCGCCGAGGGCGGGATGCGCTGGGCAGAGGGCGCGCACTACGTCCAGATGCACTGGATGCCCGTGGGAGCGCCGGTCGACGACTGGGCGACGGGCGCGGTGGCGCGTTGGGTGGGCCAGGCCATGCACCTGAACCCGGAGGACGGCATCACCTCCTTTGAGCTCGATTCGATTCCGACGGGGCAATGGGATGTGGTCTTTTCAGTCGGGATCCGCCCCAGCATGGAGGCCATCCGCATCCCGCGGGTTGAAGTGCGCGCCGGGGAAGTCTGCCGCGACCCTCGCCTGCAGGAGGTGGATCTCGTCAGCACCGTCGCGAGCTATCGCGTGAAGCTGCAGGACCCCGCAGGCAAGCCGGTGATCCCGCCCGACTTCCGCGGCCGTCTGCTGGTCCGGCAGAGCGAACAAGCCTTTCGCGAGCTCGCCAGGCTGCACTGGCGTCAGGGCGAGTTTCTGCTGGCGCGTCCGCTGGGGGTCCCGCTTGAGGCTTACCTGGTGGATGACCGCTGGCTGTCGCTCGACCTCACTGGCCTGCGCCCGGGCAGCCATCGGCTGACGGTGCACCCGCGCCGCGATCAGCCGGTGGACTGCGGGCTCGCGAGTCCGCTTCCGGATGGGCAGCTCTTGAGCGTGTCGTTGCAAAGCCTGCAGCCGCCACGCCGGACTTCGTACCTCACCCTCGACGCCAGCGGCAAGGGCACGGTGCAGCTGCCCGCTCCTGGCGAGTACGAGCTCGGCTGGTCGGCCGGCGAGGGGCGGGACATGATCACGGCCGACGGCGGCGTGGTCGCGTTCACCCTCGAGCAGCTCACCGCAAATGGCCCGCTGCCGCTGCGCCCGCCGACGGAGTTCCTGGAGCGCGTCCGCGCGCGAGCCGACTAATCCCATGACCGTGCGACCACTCTTCTTGCTGCTTACCTGCGCCGGCGTGCTGGGCGCGCTGGTCTGGGTGATGCTCACGGATCCGGAGGGTCCATCGCCAGCAGGGGCCACGAGCTCGACGACCGAGGAGCAATCGGCGGCACCTCAGTTGGCGGAGACATCCCTCGCAGAGCAGAACCAGCCCGCTGCCGATCGCGAGGCGAGTGGCTACCGCGTGCGTGTTCTCCTTCCCGATGGGACGCCTCAAGCCCATGCCAAGTTGCGGGTCGCGCGTGACGTCATCAACACGAGCGAGCAGGCCTGGCAGACCGCCGTCCGTTTCCCCGATCAGATCCTGTGGCAGGCGGCGGGCTGGGACGAGGTCCACGCCGACGCTGAGGGCGAAGTGACGCTCGCCGGACCCGGGCCCGTGGTCGCCGCGGTGCTCTCCCCAGATCACTGCGGCCATGTGGTCTGTGGCATGGACCCGGAGACCTTCGAAGCGCGGCCCCCGGAGGATGGCGCGGAGGCCGCGGTCCTCCAGCTGCACGCACAATCGATGATCGAAGTCCTGCCGCTCAGCGCGGAAGGGGAGCTGCTCAAGGAGGGGATCTTCCTCAGTGGTTCCGCGCGCGTGGCGCGCGGCCCGCTCTACCGCGACGGGGAACCCATGCGCAGGATCAGCGCGGCGGTCGGGAAGCTGCCGGACGGTCGCTGGTTCTTCAGCCGCACCCTCTCGGCCAAGAGCAAGGAGCGCTTCGGCGATCGGATGGAAGACCTTGCCTATCGCGTCGATCTGCGCCTCGGTCGTCTCGAAGTCGGCGCAGACTTCGATGCGCAAACTGCGGGGCCACTTGAGCTGCGCCTTCCTGCCTATGGCGAGATGCTGCTGACCTTGCAGGGCTACCCCGAAGGGGTGCGCCCATTTCTGTTTCAGGCGGATGGCAGGATCAACTCGCGTGATACCTTCGCTCGTCCTCAGCGCGAAGGAGAGGCCTTCCTCATCCCGCAGGTCCCGGTGGGGCAGGAGTACGAGGTGTGCCTCATGACGACTCCGCACCCGGATGATCCGCAGCCAGTTCTTCGCGGCGTGGGCCCGGAAGTGATCCGGGTCGCCGGGCCGCAGGCCGCCGGCGAGCGCGTGGCTCACACTCTGGTCTTTCAAGCGCCACCCGGCAGCTACTACGGTCGACTCGTGCTGCCGGAGGATTGTGAATGGGAGCCCTGGCAGGTTTTCGGGTCGAGGGCGCGCAGCTGGAAGGCGCGCATGGTGCTGGCGGATGGCCTGCAGTACACCGACACGCTCGACCTCACGCTCTATCCCGGGGGCGAGTTCGTCGCGCGGGTTCCCTATCGCGTGCGTGAATCGCAGCACCCGGAGTGGATCGGCGATGTGCTGTTCGAGTTTGAGGATGCTCGTCCGCTGTGGGTGGTTTCCTCGCAGGCGATGCCGTCCTTTGACCAGGCGGTCGACCTCGGAGAGGTGCAGCTCTCGCGCGACCATGCACTGCTGCGCGTCCGGGTTGTGGATCAGGCAGGTGACCCGATTGAAGGGGCGAAGGTGGAGCGCAGCCTGCTCCAGTCTGCCGCCGGCGAGGAAGCCAAGTGGGGGCACGCTTGGGGAAGTCCGCAGGCGCGCACGCAGGAGGACGGCGAGCTGTGGATCACCGACCGCGATTGGTACACCGAGTTGCAGCTCTTCCCGCCGGAGTCCGGCAAGTCGAGCAGTCAGAGGATCGAGCGGCTGCGCGTCGAGGTTTCGGCAGAGGGTCACCTCACCCAACGCCAGGAGTTCGGCCCGCAGACCCGCGAACTGACGGTGGTGCTTCCGCGAGCCGCCACGGTCTATGGCAGCCTCGGCCCGGTCCCCGCACGGACGACGCTGAACCTGGGGTTTTGCGAGCCGGGACGGAGCTTGCAGGAAGAATCATCCCAGCTTCTTCCCGTCGAACGTGTGTCCACGCGGGAGACCGAAGACATGCTCGAGTTTGAGATCGCCTCGGTCCCTGCCGGAAGCTGGGACTTCGTGGTCCAGGTGAATGGGCTCGGGCTTGCCGACGGGCTGCGGATCCCGGGCGTGGTCATCAGCGGTGAGCCCGAGCAGGAACCGGACGCCCTGCAGAACATCCCGCTGGGAGATTGGATGGGGGTGGCCGCCATGCGCTTCGTCGACGCCCAAGGCCGCGAGCTGTCGATGGCGAAGCGGCGCTCGGTGGCCCTGGTGCTGAGCGACCCCGGGCTCCCTCGGCAATCTCGCTCCTCCACGCTGACCTGGGCGGCCGTCTGGGAGGTGCCGATTCCCGCGGCCGGGATTGGCCCGGTGGAGCTTGCCGTCGATGGATATCGGGCGGTCAGGGTGGAGCGACTTCTGCCTGGCGTCCACGAGATCCCGTGCATCCCCGCCGAGTCCGTTCGTGTTCAGCTGACCGGAGTCCCCGAAGTGGATGATCTGGGCCCGGTGGTCATTGCAGTGAAGCGCGATGACGGGAGTGAGATCGGCTTCTCCCAACTGTGGCAGGGTGAGGCCTTGGAGTTCTTCTATTCCGCGCCGACCGAGCACCGCGCGACGATTTCGTGGTATCGATCCGGCCGGATTGAGGTGCACGAACTCAAGGCACAGGATCTCGCTGCGGCAAGCGATGGTGCAGGAAACGTGGAGATCGCCTGGCCATTCGCGGATCACGACTAGCGTGGCGCCGAGGCCCGACCGGGAAACACGGATTTCGCTGAAGGGAGTCCAGCCCATCCAACGTGAGCAAGAGAGAACCCCTCTCCAAGCTCATGGCAGATTCCGCACTTCTTTTTCTTCAGCACCCGCTGGGCGATCCCACCACTTTTCCGTGTGCGCACCTGGAGGTCGCGCACCCGAATGGCCACGCGGTGACCGTCCCGTGCCTGCACGGCTTCAAGCCGAAGCACCCCGACGGCGACCTGATTCAGACCTGGTTCGGTGAAAAGCGCGTCCCGTGCATTCACCTCGAGCCCATCCACCCGAACGGGCACACGGCCACGGTGCCCTGCGCGCACGTGCAGCCGGCCCACCCGGATGGGCACCCTGGGCCGCCCTTGCCCTGCTCGCACCCCCTGCCGGTGGTGCGCGAAGAGTTCAACGGCGGGCTGAAGTTCTACACCAACAACAGCCTCATCCAGGATCTGGTTATGCAGGCGGTCGGCGCTCTCGCCGAGCTGGGTGTGGTGCTGGCGCCCGCCATTCGGCCGCTGCACATCTTCTTCCGCGCGCCCATCGGCGACGGCGACTCGAGCGATCCCTTCTGGCACCACTACAGCCCGCTCTTCCACAGTATTCAGATCATGGACACCGGCCAGGGTGAACAGGCGATCCGCGAGACGCTGTTCCATGAGATCGGTCACGCCCTGCTGGGCCACACGCCGATCAACCACTTCGCCGGCGGACCGCACGGCATGACGACGCCGGCCGCGAACTATGCGCTGGCGATGTCGGAGGGCTGGGCGCACTTCGTCGCGCTGGTTCTGAACAAGCGCCTCGGCCTCGCCGAGCCGGACAACTACCGCGGACTCGACTGGGAGAACCTCAGCATCGATCCAAACGGCAAGATCGAGTACTGCGTCGGCACCTTCCTTTGGGATCTGTTTGATCGCTTCCGGATCGAGTTCGAGCAGAGCTCCGGCCGCATCGTCGGCATCGGCGACGAGCTGCTGTCACTGCCCTTCTCGCAGCTGTTCGGGGTCTATTCGCCAACCCTCGAAGCCATCGCCAACGGCCCCTGGGTCTCGAGCGTCTGGGACTACGCCGATCGCCTGACGCAGGTCTTCGAAGACAGCCCGATCGACGTCAGCCAGATCAACTCCATCCTGCTCGCCAACTGCGGCGCCAAGCCAGCAGATGCCGAACCGCTGCCGCAGATCGTCACCGGCGTGAGTGCGGCGGTCAGTGAGTGGTTCAGAGGGGATTGACTCGGGACGAGGTTCGCGGCGGGGCTAGGATCGAGATACATCCGATTGGATGTCGACTCGATATGGCCCCCCGCACTTCGCTCTGGCCTCTCCTTGCTCTGCTTGCGGCGATTGCAGCCGCTGTCTTCTTTTGGCCGAGCACACCGGCGGATTCCATCCCGGCCCACCGTGAAGGCGAGGGCGCGAATGCGCAGCAGCCGTCCTCGGCACAGGGGTCCAGTTCGTCGAAGCCGGAGAGCGCGGCAACGCTTGATGGCGATGCAGAGGAGGGCGCCGGAGAGCGGGAGGCGAGCCACCTGGGTCACACTCTCCGTGTCCTGAACGAAGCGGGCGAGCCGCTTGCCGGCGTCACCGTGGGCTACTACGAGGTGGGAGAGGACCGAGTCGAGAGTGCGCTCGCGATGTGGGCGGACCCGGACCAACAGCCTCGGCCCGAGCAGTTCATCGGTCGCCCACTCCAGGAAGTGACCGATGAGGAGGGGCTCGCGCGACTGCCCATCCGCGGCTTGGGTGCAGCAGGTGTCGTCGACCCGCGGCACGGCATCGGTTGCCTTGTTCTTCCGGCGATCGAGGCCGGCGAGCAGGAGATGGTGCACGAGCTGCGCTTGCAGCCAACGCCCTTCCTTGAGGTGCATTGCCTCGACGCGGAAGGCCAGCCGGTGAGCGAGACTCTGCTCGACCTCTCCGTCAGCAGTAAGCAGCGCGCTGCTGAAGCAAGCGGCGAGAACCGGGAGCGCCCCGCGTATCGCGGCGGCATCTGGTACCCGACGGATGTGTCCGTCCGCTCTGACGAATCCGGGCGAGCATGGATGCCCGTGCTGATTCCCGATCAGGCTCGGCGGGAGCTGGGCGAAGTGGCGGTGTGGGTGGCTCGCGTGGAAGCGCGGATGCCGGGGACTTCTGGTGTTTCCGCGGAGGCCACGCTGCCTGCAAGCGAGCCGCTGATCTTGCGATTCCCGCCGACGGGCAGGCTGACTGTGCAGCTCGAGGGGTTTCCAGCTCGGACCGTTCCTCTTCTCGAGGTCGTCGGAGTTGACGAAGCTGCGGCACTCCGACCGGAGAACCCAGGCGCAACGGGCGTCTTTGAGTTTGCCCAGGTTCCCGTCGACTTGGATTTCGAAGCTCGCTTCATGACCGTTCAGATTGATGACGATGGAATCGCGAGACGATGGCGAGCGCTGCCCATCCCCAGGCAAGCCGTGCAGGGCTTGAGTGTTGCTGGCGAACACGCCCAGCGACGTCTGGTCTTCCGAGCCGAGCGTGTTCTCGTGGGGCAATTCTCCGTGCAGGAATCCAGAAAGGAGCACATCGATTGGGATGGCAGCTTCGAGATGGTTGTGAAGGCGATTCCGCTAGATCGAGATCGCGGCGCGGATCGCCTCAGCATCGGCGTGTTCTCGGATGGGAGCTTCCTGGTTCCGCTTGCCGACGGCGAGGACGCAGATGCTCCGCGCTCCTGGGCGGACTACCACACGATCTGTTTCGAGTGGCATTCCACGCAGTTTGGGTTGGTCGCGAATGATCAAGGAGCTTCGCCTCGCCGCAGCGTGTTTGCCCAAGTCGACCTTCCTCCAGCCGACACTCTCGGTCGGATTGACTTGGGTACGGTTCCTCTACACGAAGAACCGGTGCTTCTCACGATTCGTGTCGAGGACGAGTCCGGGGAGCCGTTGGAGGGGATCAACCTGCAGCTGCTCGCGCGCACCGCCCGTCCGGCCGGCGATCACTGGCTCCATCGCGCGCAAGGAGGGCCGAGCACCGACAGCCAAGGTCGCAGCTGGGTGCAGGACTATGACTGGTACAGCGAGTTTCATCTCGCCGACCCCGATCATCCTGATTCACGCCACGGCGCGATCGAGGAGTTGTCCTTGCGTGCCCACTCTTCCTCGGGCGGGTTTGGTCAGGAAGCAGGAGCGAGCTTCGAGACGACGACCGTCAAGTTTCCGCCGAGCCAGAAGCAAGTGACGATCCAAATGAAGCGAGCAGGCGCCATCGAGATGAGCGTGTTCGCCCTCGCCGGGTTGGAGAGAGTGGGCGCTTACTTGGTGGCGCCCGGTCAAAGTCTGACGCAGGCGCGAGACGAACAGGCTTTTCGGGGGATGGGTAGCGTCAATCTGCAACGCGCTGACCCGGGCGAACTTTGCTCAAGCGTGATGCAGCGCGTTGAGTTGGGGACCTGGGACTTCGTCATGAGCGTCGATCCCGGTGGAATCCGTGAGGTTCTGCGCATTCCCAACGTCGTCGTCTCGGGGGACGCCCCCTGTCGCGACCCGCGCCTGCAGGAGATCGACCTCGGCGAGCTGATCTCGCTCTACGAGGTCGAGGTACGCGATGAGGAGGGGCGGCTGCTGGGTGAGCCCGAGGTCCGCGGCGAGTTCGGCTATGTCCTTTCGGAGTATGTGACGATGAACGCCTACGTGGACTTCTCAGCAGGGCGCTGGCGGTTTGCCGAGCCACGGGGCGTCGCGCCGCAGGCCTGGTGGACCGACCCGCGCTGGCAGGCCGTGGACCTGCGCCACCTCCGCCCCGGCCTGAACCAGATCACCGCTCGTCCGCGTCGGACCGTTTCGGTTCGTTTTGATGACGAGGACCTGCTTCCTGAGGGGGGCGCTTGGATGGTGATGCTGCATCCTTCTGGGGCATCGTCCGCGAGCACCAGGGTGCGGAGCGACGTCGACGGAGAGCCGCAGCTCGAGCTCGCGAGTCCCGGGAAGATGCAGATGATCTGGTTTCTCCGTGAAAGTGCCGACGGCGAATTCCGAAACCCCATACGGAGCGAGTGGCAGCTTCATGCTGATGCCGTCGAAAGCGGCGCTCCGCTCGTCCTTCGTCCTCCCAGCGAGCTCCTGGATCGCCTGCGCGCGCTCCGGGATCAGCGCTAAGCTGCTGCTTTCCGTTTTCTGATGACCACTTCCCGCCCTCGTCCCGAGAATTCCAAGACCACTCGCATCGCCGGGGTCTGCTTTTTCGTTGCCACGGTCTGCTTTCTGACGGCCGGTATCGGCCTGGATCAGCCGCTCATGCTGGTGGCGGCGGGGTGCAACCTGGTGGCCTGGTACGTCTTCATCACGCGGGCGAATCAGCTCGAGAGGAAGGAGGGGCAGCCGGAATGAAGCGCCTGCTGATCACCCTGGCGGCGGCGGTCGGCGCCGCCTTTCTGGTCGCGCACTTCGTCTTCGGGCGCGACCCGAACTATCTCCACGCCGACGAGTTTCTGCTGGAGATGGGCTCGAGTCATCGGCCCACCGACAGCACCATGGGTGTGACGCTGCGCTTTGAACGGATCGAGCCGTGCATCGGAGCCGACATCGAAGACCGCGGCATGGAGATCGATCTGCGGCTGGTCCGCGAAGGCGCGCCGCGCGTGCAGCCCGACGCCCCGCTGGTCCAGACCGAGAAAGGCCCGACAATCAGCTTCGAACACCCGCGCGTCGCCCAGAAGGGTTCGCCGGTGACCTACACCTTGTATGGCCCGGGCGACACCGTGGCCCATCGCTGGACGGTCACGCCGACCATCGACTAGGCCTGCGGGGCGAAGAAGCGGCGATGGCGGCTGAGGATCCGCTCGCGCGCACTTGCCGTTGGCGTGGGATCCTCGACATCGCGCTCGACGGTGCCGCCCAGCACCAGCGCGTCGCCGCGTGAAAAGAGGTAGCCGCCCGCGTGGCTGAAGAGGTAGCCCAAATCCTGCGGCTCGAGCAGCACGAGCTGGCCGCGGATCGGGCGCATCGCGCTGTCCTGGCAGAGCTCACGCGCGCCCATGCCGGTCGCGATCACCGCGAAGTCGTCCCCGAACTGGCGCACTTCATCCAGCTGAGCAAGCTCGGCGACCTGTTCCTCGACGCCGCCGCGGCGCAGGCGTTCCCAGAGCGCGGCGAGGTAGCGGCTGGGCTCGATCAGCAGGGTGTCGACCTGCGTTCCGGCCATCTTCAAGCCGCGGATCGGGATGGCATCGTGCCAGGTGGCATCGGGCAGGTACTCGCCCGCCATCTTGCCGACCGACGCGCCGTAACCCATCGCGACGAAGTTGGGGACTTCCCGCACTCCGACGTCGCGCTCGATCTCCGCGCGCAGGCGTCGCAGCGAATCGCGCAGGATGCGATCGCGGCGCGGGCCTGCGCTGGGGCCGCTACCCCAGGCCATCAGTGAGGGCGCCCACTGACCGCCGGCGACATCGGACACGGTGTGCGGCGTGGTCTCGCGAAAGACGAGGCGCACGCGGTGACCGTCCTCCTGCAGGCGCAGCGCGGTCGTCAGGCCGATGATTCCGGCGCCGACCACGGTCACGCGGCTGCCCCGGACGAAGCCAGCCATGGTCTTCATGCGCGCGACTTCCTCGGCGCAGCCCCAGGCGGTCGTCAGGCCGCCGCCGCCGTGTCCGTAGTTGTGAAAGAGAGGGAAGCCGCCGTGGCTCTCGCCTTCGACGCGAATCCCGCCACGTCGGTACGGGCGGACGCCGGCGAGCTGCCGGATGACCCGCTCTTCGCGCAGATCCGGAAGCGCAAACCCCCGCCCGGTGAGCTCGGCCTCGAGCTCAGTCGCCAGCGCCGACAGATCCTCCGGCGTCGTCGGAGGCGCTGCGACCGGCGCGTCCCGAACCGCCGTGCGCGCCGCGCAGCTCACCAGCCAGGGACTGGCGGCGAGGAGGCCCAAAAAACGTCGTCGGTCGTTGCGCACGACCTAGCATAGTTTGGAGTTAACGTGATTCTGCGGAATCAGATCCCCACAGTTCCCCGAACTGCGCCCGCAGGCTTGCGCGGGCATCCGCGTACTCAGCAGCCCCGGCGAGGTTGACGCTCTCGGCTGGGTCCGATTGATGGTCATACAACTCCACCCCGGCCAGGCTGCCATCCGCAACGCGCGTCCATTCGACGTAGCGATAGCGATCGGTGCGCAGCGCGCGACCGTGGTGTGCTTCGCCAGTGGGGCCGATCCAGATGCCGCTGCGTAGGTACTCGCTCATGGCGAAGCCCTTGCCCGGATCCGAAGGGTCTTCCAGCTGCGGCCGCAGGCTGACGCCTTCCAGCTGTGGCGGCGCAGGCAGCCCGGAGAGCTCACAGAGCGTGGGAAAGAGATCGACGAACTCGACCAGGGCGGGCACCCGCTGCCCCGCTCCGGCCCCCGGCACGCGCACGATCAGCGGCACGCGCGTGTCGATCTCGCAGTTCGTCATCTTCCCCCAGCTTCGATACTCGCCCAGCTTCCAGCCGTGGTCGCCCCAGACCACGACGATGGTGTCGGTGGCAAGCTCCAGCTTCTCGAGCGCATCCAGCAGGCGGCCAATTTGCGCGTCGACGTAGCTGACGCTGGCCAGATAGCCGTGCTTCAGGCGGCGCTGCTCGGCCTCGGAGATTTCGGAATCCGCCGGGAAGCCGTACCGCGTGAAGTCGGAGTAGCCGCGCAGCTCGCGCAGATTGTTCATCGCCATCGGCGGCGCGTCGCGCGGCAGCGCCGGGTCCGGCGCCAGCGGAATCGCCGCGGGGTCGTAGAGATCCCAGTACTTCTTGGGCGCGTTGAACGGAAGGTGGGGGCGGTAGTAGCCCACCGCCAGGAACCACGGCTGCTCGGACTCAGCAAGGAGCTCGAGCTTGTCGAGCGCCCAATCCGTCTGCGCGCCGTCGTAGTAGGCGCTGTCTTCCACCTCCGGCGCTTCAGTCGCCTGCGCCTTCACGTAGATGTGGCCGAAGCGATCCGGGCGGAAAGGCCGGCCGGCCTCGGCGCGCGCGGCGATGCGCTGCTGCTGGATCGCCTGCCCTTCCTCGCCCAGGTAAACCGCGTCCGGATCGAAGGGAAAGCCGTCCAGATAGGCCCGCTCATCCCAGGACGGCTCGTCCGGGAAGATGTTGTGGTAGATCTTGCCGATGCTCGCGGTGAAGTAGCCGTGCTGACGGAAGTGCTGCGGCAGCGTGAGCACCTCCGGCTGCACCTTGCGCAGCTCTGTGCGCAGATCCAACACGCCCAGGGTGCCCGGGCGCAGGCCGGTCATCAGGCTGGCGCGCGAAGGGTTGCAGACGGCGGATTGACAGTACGCCCGCTCAAACAGAGTGCCTTCCGCCGCCAGCCGATCGAGCGCAGGCGTCACCGCGTGGCCCGCGCCGTAGCAGCCTAGCTCCGGGCGCAGATCGTCGACTGCCAGGAACAGGATGTTGGGCCGGGCAGGCGCATCGGATCGCGCCGCCGAGGCATGCGGCGCGACTTCGGTGCCCGCGGGCGTTGCGGGCTGACAGGCTAGGGTCAGGGCGGGGGCGAGCAGGAGCCAGCGCGTCATGGCCCGGTTGTAGCGGATCTTCACCCGTGGAGCGGCGCGTCCACCCGTGCGCGGGCCTAGAATCTCGGAATGTCCGATACGCCGACCCCCGAAGCGACTGCCCAGGATCCAAGCTGGTCGTTGATGGTCCCCGATGACTGGGAACTGACCGAAACCGAGGACGGCGTGGAACTGCGCGCGGCGCAGAACCCGATCGGCCTGCTCGAGATCACTGCCCTGGTGCGCGATGACCGCGACTTCGTCGATGAAGACGTCCAGGAGTTCGCCCAGGAGCAGTTCCAGACCGAGGTCCCGATGGTCCCGATTCAGTGCGGCGACTTCAGCGGCTTCGGCACGGCCTTCGAATCCGAGTCGGATGACTGGAGCGTGTTCATGGTCTACCGCGGCCGCCAGTTCCTGTTCGCGACCTACCACTGCGCGCTCGAGGCCGAGGCCGAAGACGAGCAGGTGGATGCGATCCTGGCGACTCTGAAGGCGGAAGACGCCGAGTAGCCATGAACTCGACGACGACGGTGAGCCTGGACAGCAGCGAATCGCGCGCTGCGACCCAAGAGTTCCTGGCGCAGCTGCGCAAACGCAATCCGCACCAGCCGGAGTTTCTTCAGGCCGCGGAAGAGGTCGTGGAGACGCTGATGCCCTACGTGCTCGAGCATCCCGAGCTGCAGCAGGCGCGCGTGCTCGAGCGGCTGTGCGAGCCGGACCGGATCCTGAGCTTCCGCGTGACCTGGCAGGATGACCAGGGCGAGGTGCACATCAACCGCGGCTGGCGGGTGCAGTTCAACAACACCATCGGGCCGTACAAAGGCGGCCTGCGCTTCCATCCGACTGTCAACGAGTCGGTGCTGAAGTTCCTTGGCTTCGAGCAGATCTTCAAGAACAGCCTGACGGGCCTGCCGATGGGCGGCGCCAAGGGCGGCTCGGACTTCGACCCGAAGGGCAAGTCGGACAACGAGGTCATGCGCTTCTGCCAGGCCTTCATGCGCGAGCTGTGCCGTTACATCGGCGAAGACGTCGACGTGCCGGCCGGCGACATCGGCTGCGGCGCGCGCGAGATCGGCTACCTGTTCGGCGAGTACAAGCGCCTGCAGAACCGCTTCGCTGGCGTCATGACCGGGAAGGGCGTCGCCTATGGCGGCAGCCTGATCCGCACCGAGTCCACCGGCTACGGCTGCGTCTACTTTGCCCAGAACATGCTGAGCCACGCCGGCGATTCGCTGGAAGGCAAGACGGTGTGCATCTCCGGCTCGGGCAACGTGGCGCTGTACGCTGCCGAGAAGGCGATGCAGCTGGGCGCCAAGGTGATCGCGATGAGCGATTCAGGCGGCACGGTCCACGATCCGGATGGTCTCGATGAGATCAAGCTGGACTGGCTGCAGGATCTGAAGGAGGTCCGCCGCGGCCGTATTCGCGAGTACGCCGAGAACTTCGGCTGCGAGTGCCTCGAGGGCGAAGAGCCCTGGGTGATCCCCTGCGAAGTCGCGCTGCCCTGCGCCACGCAGAACGAGCTCGACGGCGAAGAGGCGCGCACCCTGATCGCGAACGGCTGCCGGGTGGTCTGCGAGGGCGCCAACATGCCCAGCACCCTGGACGCGGTCCATGTCTTCCGCGAGGCCGGCACGCTGTTCGGCCCGGGCAAGGCCGCCAACGCCGGCGGGGTCGCGGTGTCGGGCCTGGAGCAGACCCAGAACTCGCAGCGTCTGTCCTGGTCCCGCGAGCAGGTCGACGAGCGCCTGCAGACGATCATGCGCGACATCCACGCCCAGTGCGTCGAGTTCGGCAGCCACAACGGCAGCGTCGACTACGTCACCGGCGCCAACCTCGCCGGCTTCGTGAAGGTCTCACGCGGCATGCTGGCACACGGGGTGGGCTAGTCGCGCTCTCGCGCCGCGTGATGGGCGCGGCGTGCCTGCGCGAGCAGTTCGGTGGGAATGTACCGAATGGGCCGTCCCTCTCTGCGCTCGAGAAGGCCCCAGGTCACCAGTCTCTCCAAGTCTTCCCGAGCGGTCGGTTGGGTGACATCGTGGAAGGCGCGGTGAACAGGTTGCGTGTAAACCGGTTCCTTGGCGTTCATGGCATGTTCAAGCAGGGCTGTTTGGCGGCTGTTCAGATCCTCGTGACGAGGAATGAACTCTCTGAGATGAATCCTGAGATCTCGCCGCCTCGTCAGGAAGCGCGCGAAGCGGTCCATTTCACGCTCCATCGCTGCCAGCTGATGTCGCACCAAGTAGGTGGCGTCATCTCCATCGGATTGCGCGAAGCGGAAGCTGTCGTAATAGTCCTGTCTTCCCTGACTCGTCATCCGTGAAATGGACAACATGGCGACCCACCAGTACTCCGGGCAACGAAGCAGCCGCCAAAGGAAGAGCCAGCGTGCGGTCCTGCCGTTGCCATCCCCGAAGGGGTGGTCATAGGCAAGCTGATAGTGAAGCAGGCAGGCTCTGACAAGGACCGGGACGGGGTCGTCGGAGTTCTCGTAGTTCGCGAACTCGCAGAGCTGCTCGATTCGTGCGGGCAGCTCGTCCGGATCGGGGCCGGTATGGACTACCTCCTGAGTCTGTTCGTCGACGACATGCACCGGTCCGCTTCGAAACTGGCCCCAATCGGCGGGGTCCTCAAGCGTTTCCTCCGTGAGGGTCTTCTGAATCTCACAGAGAAGCGCCGGACTCATGGGCTCGTGAATCCACTGTTCAGCCATCTTCTTGCCCGCTCGATAGTTGTTCAGAATCATGCGCTCGGAGTGATCGCGGGGCGTGGCCTCTTCGCGAATCATCCGCCGCGCGTCTTTGCGCGTTGAGACGGCGCCTTCAATCACGGCCGAGTAGTAAGCTTCATCGATGAGCGCCTTGAGCCCGAAGGTGCGCATCTCTTCCGGCAGTTCGGAGTGTGGATTCTCCGGGATCCCGGCTCGGATGAGATTCCGATGAGCGCTCACGCGCCGAACCGCAGCATGCAAGCCATCGGTGAGGGCAACGGTGATGGACTGCCCGGCTTTGGATTGAAATGGCAGGCGCTTCGCCACCGAAGAACGATGCAGCCGGACGATGGCCCACCCCTCCTCGCGGGTGATTCCCTCCGGGAACGGTCGTTTGTGGCGGAAATCAGTCCAGTGGAGGTAACCCGCGGCGGAATCCGCTATCTGCAGGATCCGCTCCTTGTCCGGGCTGAGCCGCCCCAAGAGCTGCAGCATGCGATCGGGATTCCCAGCAAGGGTGTCCCTGATCGAAGGCGGGTCAATGATCCTGCTCACACAAGAAGTATAAGAGTCGGCAAAGTCTTATACAAAGGGGGGATTTGTGCAGGAGGCGGGCCCCTAAGCCTCTTTCTTAAATGTACTTAGAGATAGAATAGGCAGATCATCGAGGATAGAGGCCTTAGAATAAGAGTGCTGCCCGGCTTATTCTATTGCGTGGTCAAGACGCTTCAGGAATCCGTAAATTGCTGGAGGGCAAGGCTTTATAGGTGGTCCCCCGGGTCGAGCTCCGATCATCCTCCTCGCCTCATCGTGAGAGCCGAGGGGGCCACGAATTGGGCAGTCTGGCTCATCCGAGAATCTCCGCGACGGCACAATATGCGGCTTCCTGGTCCCTGAGGAACCCTGGAAAAGCCATGACGAAGCATCGCATTACGGTCGCGCGCGGCGACGGCATCGGGCCTGAGATCATGCAGGCCACCCTGGACATCCTCGACGCGGCGGGCGCACCGCTCGAGTATGAGTTCATTGAGGTCGGCGAGGCCCTCTATAAGGAGGGGATCACCTCGGGCATTCCGGATTCGGCCTGGGACACGCTGCGCAGCAACGCGTGCTTCCTGAAGGGCCCGATCACCACCCCGCAGGGCAAGGGCTTCAAGAGCGTCAACGTCACCATCCGCAAGACGCTGAACCTCTACGCCAACGTCCGCCCGGTCAAGAGCTACTACCCCTTCGTCGCCGACTCGCACCCGACCATCAACCTGGTCATCGTGCGCGAGAACGAGGAAGACCTCTACGCCGGCATCGAGCACCGCCAGACCCAGGAGGTCGCGCAGGTGCTCAAGCTGATCACCCGTCCGGGCACCGAGCGGATCGTGCGCTACGCCTTTGAGTACGCGCGCGCCTACGGTCGCAAGAAGGTCACCTGCATGACCAAGGACAACATCATGAAGCTCGCCGATGGCACCTTCCACCAGGTGTTCGACGAGATCGCCGCCGAGTACCCGGAGATCGAGAACGAGCACATGATCATCGACATCGGCGCGGCCAAGCTCGCGGCCAAGCCGGAGATGCTCGACGTGGTCGTGTCGCTGAACCTCTACGGCGACATCCTGTCCGACATCGCTGCCGAGGTCGGCGGTTCGGTCGGCCTGGCCGGCTCGGCCAACATCGGCAACCGCGTTTCGATGTTCGAAGCGGTGCACGGTTCGGCGCCGGACATCGCCGGCCAGGACCTGGCGAACCCCTCGGGTCTGCTGCAGGGCGCGGCCATGATGCTCGTCCACCTGGGCGAAGGCGAGATCGCCGAGCGCATCATGAACGCCTGGCTGAAGACGCTCGAAGACGGCGTCCACACCGGCGACATCTACCGCGAAGGTTCCAGCAAGGAGCGCGTCGGCTGCAAGGCTTTCACGCAGGCGATCATCGAGCGCCTCGGTCAGAAGCCCGACCAGCTCGAGCCGGTCGCCTTCGGCGGCGCGGGCATCCAGGTGGGCGTCAAGCGCGTCACCCCGCAGAAGAAGGAGCTCGTCGGCGTCGACGTCTTCCTCGACTGGGATGAGTCCGATCGCGACCCGAACGTGCTGGGCAAGATCCTGGCGGAACAGGCCGGCCCGGACTTCGAGCTGCGCCTGATCACCAACCGCGGCGTCAAGGTCTTCCCGGACGGCATGCCCGAGACCTTCTGCACCGACCACTGGCGCTGCCGTTTCCGCATCGTCAACGACGGCGTGGGCAACAACGAGCAGATCATCCACCTGCTGCAGCGCCTCGGCGTGGCCGGCCTGGACGCGATCAAGACCGAGAACCTCTACCAGTTCGACGGCCAGCCGGGCTACTCCCTCGGCCAAGGCGAGTAGACTCGCCTCATGAACGAACGGGAGCTCACCCAGCGCTTGTGGGTGAGCTCCCGTTTTTCGTGGGCGATGAAGTTGCTGCTCATCGGGATTCCGTTGAGCTGGGTGGTGCTCATCGACTCGAAATCGCCGAGCCCGGGCATCCTGTTTGACTACAGCGATACCGGGCTCTCGGAAGGGTGGTTGTGGGGCTATGTGATCGTGAGTTTCTACTGGCTCATGCCCAACCTTTACAGCCTTCCGGCCTTCTTGCGCTGTCGCACGGTGAAGATTGCCGGTGATTTCGTGATCGCAACCGACTGGAAAGGGCATCAGCACTTTCTTCCGATCGATGAAAACCTTCATCTCGCACGACAGAAGCAGCTGATCGGGTGGGCGCCTTTCGACGAAGACGATGCCGAGTATGCGCGAAGTGGTGGGTACACGAGCCCGCCATGGGCCTGGCCGTTTCGACTTCTTGCCGAAATCCTCCCGCGGTGGGAACGGAGTCTCTACACCCTGCGCTACTCTCAATTCAGGCACGGCGGGGTCGAAGTGTGGTTCTATCACCCGGCACGCCGACTCGGGTCGGGCGCGCCGTTTCAGTTCGGAATGCAGTTCCTGATGCAACTGCTTGAAGCGGTGCGCCAGGACGAACGCAAAGCATGATCCCCTTGTTCCTCATTATCCTGACGGCCACTGTGGTGGCTGGCACCGAGCTGATGCGGGGAAGCCTCTCGCTGCTGGTGGCCTGACCCCATTCTCCGTACACCTAGCAAGGTGACACTTGACTGGGTAACGAGCCCCTGCGGGGCTGATGGAGCGGAGCGGAATCGGCCCCGCAGG
>PAHY01000047.1 GCA_002705055.1 Planctomycetota bacterium | reverse complement strand
GCTCGGCTCGACTCAGGTCCTCGACGGAGTCGACCTCCGCGTCGAGCGCGGCGACCTCTACGGGTTGTTGGGGCGCAATGGTGCTGGCAAGACCACCAGCATGCGCGCCTTTCTCGGTCTGCTGCCGCGCGCGCAGGGGCGCTGCGAGATCTTCGGTGCGGCGGCCGCGCATCTGCACCGCTGCCCCGAGCCGATCGCCGTCGCGCTCGACCCGCCTGGGCTGGATGACACCCTCACGGTCCGGCAGAACCTCGAACTGGCGCGCCTGCGTGGGGGCATTCGCGACGGGCGCTCGGTCGACGAGGCGCTGGAGCTCGTCGGGCTTTCCCATCGCGCCCATCATCGCGGGGATCGGCTGTCCCACGGCCAGGGGCGACGGGCCGCGGTCGCGCGGGCCTTGGTCGGCCAGCCCCGTCTGCTGGTCATGGACGAGCCGCTCTCCGGCCTCGACCCGGAAGGCGTCGAGATCCTGATCGAGCTGTTTCGGCGTCTCACCCAGGAGGAGGGGGTCACGGTCGTGCTCTCGAGCCACCACCTGCGCGAGGTCGAGGCCGTCTGCACCCGCGTGGGCATGATCGAGGCCGGACGCACCGTCCTCGAGGGCGAGGTCGCGGGCCTGCTGGCCGATGCCGGCGACGGCCTGCGTGTCGTCTGCTCCCAGGCTGTGGCGGCGCGCGCCATTCTTGAGAAGGCCTCGGGGGTATCCGAACTCCGGGAACGCGAGGAAGGCGGGCGCGTCGTCCTGCGCGCGCGCATCGACGGCACGGTGGTTCCCGCCGCGCTGCTTGAGCAGCTGGTTGCTGCAGGAAGCGAAGTCGAGGAGTTCGTCCGCGAACGCGCGAGCTTGGTCGATGTCTTTCAGCGTGCCGTGCGCGACGCCAGCTCGGAGGCCGCAGCATGAGTGGTTTCCTCCGCGCCTTTCAAGGGGAGCTCTACCTGCTCTCCCATCGCAGCTCGGTCCGTCGCGCCCATCTGCTCGTCGTGGTGGTCGCGGTGCTGCATGTGCTCGGTTCCATGTGGCTGCTGCAGGCCGAAGCACGACTGGACGACATCCGGGCTGACACGCTGGCGGCCTGGAACTTCTGGCCGCGCTGGGCCGCGGGCAGCCGGGCGGCGATGTACTTCGTGGAGCTGCTCGTCCTAGCCCTGATCGCCGGCTCCTTTCCGCGCGAGATCTCGGGCGGCGT
This sequence comes from Planctomycetota bacterium, assembly GCA_002705055.1. GTDB lineage: Bacteria > Planctomycetota > UBA1135 > UBA1135 > UBA1135. The sequence goes on along the minus strand of PAHY01000047.1, from coordinate 35,258 downwards.
GGTCCGCGACCCCGCGACCCGCGGCATCTCACGCTCGGCGCTGATGACCGCCCGCACACTGGGTGCTCTGCTGCTGCCGTGCAGCCTTTACCTGACGGCGGCCGTGGCGGCCTTCGTTCCCAGTTGGCTGCTGTTCGACATGGGCCCGGTGGTCGAGGACGGCGACATCCTGTTGGATGAGCTCGAGATTCAGGAGCCGGTGGTTCTGGCCATGCTCCACGGCTTCCCAGCCATCGTCGCGCTGGGTGCTTTCGCCTGCCTGCTGTCCGTCGTCTTCCAGCGCGGGGTCGTGGCCAGCGGCGTCGGCCTGGGCGTGGTCTTTGCCACGGGGATCTTTCACGAGTCCCTCGGCGATGCTGCGCCGCTCTGGTTCGCCGATACGCTGGCGGGCTTCGGGCCCGACTCCTTCCTCGAGCAGGCGGCCGGATTCTCCCAGGGGTTGCTCGACTACTATCCCGAGTCCTTTGACGCGGTCGTGGCCACCGGCTGGTGGGCACCGCTTCCGGCTCTGTTCCTGAGCGCCTACGCCGCGCTGCTGGTCTTCCGTCGGCGCGCGCTCTGATCGAATCATGATTGCTCTTCCCATGCGCCTCGTTCTGACGCTGCTGCTGACGCTCCTCGGCAGCTCGTGCACCTTGGTGTCCAGCCCGGAGCCGCTCCCGCAAGGCTTCTTTGGCCTGGAGTCGGCGACGGCTCCGGTGCCCGAACAGACGGCCTGGCTGGGAATCGAGGTAGCCGTCAACGAGTCGGACAGCCTGGAGTCGCTGGAGCTTCAGCCGGGGGTGCGGATCCTCAGCGTGGAAGGGGGCAGCCCGGCTGCCGACGTGGGCCTGCAGGTCGGCGATGTGCTGCTGAGCTTCAACGGAACGCCGACCGACGACCCCGAACGGCTCGCCATCCTGCTTCGCGGCGTGAGCCAGGCTGGGGCGGTCCGTCTTGAGGTGCAGCGAGGGGACGAAGTCCTGCTCGCTGAACCCAGTCTGAGCATGCGATCCAGCAGTCAGCTGCGTCCGCTCTACTTCGTCGAGCGCGCGCTGTGGCGGGTGGCGCTCGAGGAAGGGGGCCAGGAGCCGTATCCCCGGATCCACAAGTTCGCGCCGCGCAGCGCCTTGAAGCGCGCGGGCGCGCGTGAAGGCGATTGGATCCTCAGCTTCCAGGGGCAGGATCCTGGCTCGCCCGGCGAGCTGGTCCGCCGGGTCCGCCGCGAACTGCAGCCGGGGGACCCCTTCCAGCTCACCGTCAAGCGCGGCGACAACGGCCGGGTGCGTGAACTGGAAGGCACGGCCTGGAAGCCGCGCACGCGACTGCAGGCGATTGGCCTGTGGCCGCTGTTCGGCTGGGAGACGGATCGCGCGGAGAATCGCGAGGTCTTTGAACTGGGCGACCTGATCCTGATCAGCGTGTTCAAGATGCGCCGGGTCGGATCGGTCACCTACTGGTCCATCCTCGGCCTGCTGCGCTGGGAAACGGGCACGGCCACGCTGCAGTCGGTGGAGGAAGGGGTCTGATGCTGTTGCCTTTGCTGCTGCTTCTTGCAGCTCCCGCGCCGCAGGAGCCGAGCTTCGCTCGCTACCGCATCGATCCGGCCGGCGAGATCATCGACACCCTGGTCACCGACGCAGATGGCGATGGGCTGAGCGAGATCTGGTTGGCGACGCTGGAAGACGGCGTGCGACGCATCAGCGTGTCGAAGCAGTTGGGCAGTCAGGGCTTCGCCGCGGAGCCGGCGCACACCCAACCGATCTCCAAGGCGGTGGTGGCCTGGTCGGCGGGCAACTTTCTGCCTGACGAGGGCGCGGAGCTTCTGCTGACGACGCGCGAGGCGGTCTACCTGCAGTCGCTGGGAGGCCGTCCGCGCAAGATCCTGGACTCGCCGATGCTGCTGGATCTGCCCAGCGAGACTGAGCTCCCGGTGCTGCGCGAGGTCGCCGATCTCAACGCCGATGGCCTGGACGAGATCGTGATTCCCACGCGCGAGGGTTACACCCTGCTGGCGGGGGATGGCACCGTGCTGGCCGAAATTCCATGGGCGCCGCGGGAGGGCCGCAGCCCCGTGGCCCAGCAGGAGCTGTTCGGCGGGGCGGCGACGGCCACGCTGTCCAGCCGCGCGCTTTCCGATCTGTTTGTCCCGGAGGAAAGCCCTGGGGTCGTCAGTCGCCCGCCGCTGATGTTCACCTCCTCGGTCCTGCCGCGGCCCACGCTCGAAGATCTGAACGGCGACGGCCGGATTGATTTCAGCTTTCATCACCGCAATCAGATTCGAGTCCATCTGCAGGACGAGGACGGAGGCTTTCCGCGCGGGATCTCGATGCGCCTCGACCTTCCCGAGCTGAAGTCGCAGGACAACGAGGTGCTGCGCTGGGGCCAGTTTGGCGGCGGCCCGGGCGCCGATCTGCTGCTGGTGCGATCCGGCGGTGGACTGGGCGTCAGTTACGAATGGCAGATTCGGGTCTGGTTTGATCCGGTCAGCCGCGGCGAACTGGGCGAAGTCGGCCACTTCCGCAAGGTCGAGGGTTCCTGGGTACGCCCGACCATCACCGACCTCGATGGTGATGGCCTCCCCGAATTGGGGGTGTCCATCTGGGAGCTGGAGCTGGGCCTCACGCTGCGCGATCCGCGCGTCACGCACGGGGTCTATGTGTTCCGCGCGCAGGCCGACGGGACCGGCTGGGAGACCCGCGCCGCCCTGGCCAGCGAGCGCAGCTACGGGGTGGATGACCTCGAGTCCTTTGCGGTCGTACCGAGCTTCCCGGGCGACCTCAACGGCGATGGCCAGGGTGACACGCTGCAGAGTTCCGGAGATGGCGAACTCGAGTTCCGCGCCCTCGAGTGGGCCGGAGCGCCTCGCGTCGGGGATCCCTTCCTGCGGGTTCCGGTCGATGCCCTCGCCGCTGTGGTCCGGGTGCGTGATCTCAATTCCGATGGAGTTGGCGACCTCCTGGTCGCCCACCTGGGTCACTGGGAGATTTATCTGAGTCGTCGATGAGAGCTGCCTTCCTGCTTTGCGGCCTGGCGCTTGGCGCTGCCACCCCGTCTCTGTCGGCGCAGGACGAGCTCCCCGGTGCGCCGATCCGTATCGCGCCGGTGCCCGATAACCTTGCCGCGGTCGACCTGGACGGCGACCGCAAGGCGGAGCTCGTCTCGGTCCAGAACGGCGAAGTCTGCCTGCTCTTCGGAGGCAGCTGCGATCCGCTTCCGGTCCCGGGGCGCGCCAGTCTGTGGACGGTGGCCGACTGGGATGGCGACGGCTACCACGAGTTTCTGGTCCTGGTCGACGGCAAGGCGCTGCATCGCGTCGTGCTCGCCGAGGAAGTCCTGCAGCTGTCCGCTCCGCTGGCAGAAGGTCTGGACGGCACCCCGCCCTTGGGGATTCGCCCGGCTTCCTTCGTGCGCGATCTCGATGCCAACGGGCATCCCGACCTGATCGTTCCGCGCGCCGACCGAGCGCTGATCTGGCATGGCACCCCGGAGGGGCTGGTGCGCGGCCCCGAGGTAGGGGGGCTGGTGCAACTCGCGCTCGAGGCCGGGGACCGGGAGGACGGCCTGCTGAGCAAGTACACGCGCACGGTCACGCTGCCCGAGCCCGACACCGCGGATGTTAGCGGCGACGGTACCCCGGACCTGCTCATCCGCTTCGGCGATCAGGTGCGTCAGTACCTGGCGAGCGAGCAGGGATTTCCCGCGCAGCCTTCGGTGGAGGTCGAGCTGGATCAGTTCCGGGAGGAGTTTGATCAGAGCAAGATCGATCTGGGCAACCTCACCAAGCTGCTGAAGTACATCGTGGTCGATGAGTGGGCCGATCTCAACGGCGACGGCGCGCTCGATCTACTGGTGCTCTCGGCGGGCAAGGTGCGCATCTTCCTGGGCGATGCCAGCGGCGTCAGCCTCGAGCGCAGCAAGCGCCCGGTCAAGCTCGACGGCAATATCTTCTACGCCAAGGTCGCCGAGATCAGTGGCGATGGCGTTCCCGATCTGGTGCTAGTCGGCGTCGAGGATCTGGGCCTGGCCGACCTCGCCATCTCGGTGATCACCAGCTTCAAGATGCGCTTCGACTTCTACGTCTTCCGCGGCCGCGGGGACGGCTCCTTCCATCCGCGGGTCTACAAGGAGAAGACGGTGGTGCTGGAGGGCGGGCGCCTACTGAGCCTGATTGAAGACAACAAGGAGCAGCTCGCAGCCATGCGCGAGTCGATCGTCCGCATCGCCGACATCGACGGCAGCGGGACGAGCGATGACCTGATCATGCTCGGCGCCGACGGCCGGCTGGGCGTCTGGCGCAATGCCGCGCCCTCCGATACCCCCTTTGGCGACCTGGCCGAAGACTTCCTGCAGCGGGCCTTCGACGAGCGAGGCAAGCTGGAGGTCGACGTCGGCACGCTGACGGAATGGGTGCTGGGCCGAACCTCGGCGCTGATCGCCCGCACGCGAGACAGTGAGCCATCCTGGAGCGTGCAGCTTCCCGAGGGTTGGAAGACCCCGCATAGCCTGGTCGCCCGCGACTTCGACGGCGACGGGCGAGCCGAGATTCTGGTGGTGCGGCGCTCCGTCCCGGAAGCCGGGGAAGGCGAGGATCCGCCGGTCGCCGAACTCTCTGGCTGGATTCTCGACCCGCCCGGTCCCTAGGCCGGGCAGCGCGCGCCGCTTAAGGCTGCTCCGCGCTCGCGGCGCGGGCTCGGGTGTCGCGCAGCCAGAGCGCTTTCAGGTATTCGCCTTCCGGGAAGTCCAGGGCGACCGGGTGATCGGGGCCGGCCCCGGTCTTGCGAAGAATCTGCAGCGGGGCGAGGCGCGCCGAGCGCCGCACGGTCTCCTGCAGGTCGAGCGCCGAGACCAGGCCACTGCAGGAGCAGGTCAGGTAATTGCCGCCGGGCGCCAGCAGCGGAATCGCCAGCTTGTTGATGTCGTGATAGCGCGCGATGCCCTCGTCCCAGGCGCGTCGATTGGGGACAAACTTCGGCGGGTCGACGACGATCAGATCGAACTCACGCTCGTTTCGCTGAAGCTGGCGCAGATAGCTGAAGGCGTCGGCGTGGACAAACTTGGTGCGGCGGGCGACGGCAGCGCCGTTGAGGTTGGCGTTGCGCTTGCCCTGGGCGATCGCGTCTTCGTCCAGGTCCACGGCCAGGACTTCCTCGGCCCCGCCGAAGGCGGCCGACAGCGCGAAGCCGCCGGTATAGCTGCAGACATCCAGGACGCGCTTGCCCGCGGCCAGCGCCGCGAAGGCGGCGCGATTCTCGCGTTGATCGCAGAAGAAGCCGGTCTTGTGGCCGCGAGCAAAATCGAGCTCGTAGCGGACCCCGCCTTCCTCGATCCGCAGAAAGGGGGGAGCGCCGTCGGATCGCTTGGTGCCCGGGCGCTCGCCCTCGGCGCGCGCCGAGCGCTCGTCAAAGACGATTTGGAAGTGCTCCGTCCCGAGAGCCTCATGAAGCGCTGGAATGATCGAGCGAAACAGCTGCACGCTGCCCAGGCTGTGGGCTTCCGCGGCGAGGATCGGCCCGTAGCGATCGACCAGCAGCCCCGGGAAACCGTCCGCTTCGCCGTGGATGACCCGACAGACCTCATCGGGAATCGAGGGGTCCGTCAGGCGGCGCTGGGCGGCGGCCTGCGCGCGTGCCGCGAGCGCCTCGGGCCCGGGCGCCTCCTCGGTCCGGCTCAGCAGCCGCAGCGCGATCTGCGAATGCGGATGAAACAGCGCCCATCCCAGGTGCTCGCCGTCGCCATCACGGACAGCCACGAGCCCGCCGGCCCGGGCATCCGGGCCGACCTCGCGGACGTTCTTGCGGAACACCCGCGGGCCGCGCAGGCGGTCGTGGAGCTGGGCCCAGGCGCCCGGCGCGGGAGGAGTGGCGAAGGGGCTCACACGCTCGCCTTTTTGGCCAGGCTGCGGATGCGTTTGAACTCGGCGGCGGTCAGCGGGACGACCGAGAGCCGCCCCTGTTTCACGAGCGCGCAACCGTTCAGCTTTTCGTCCGCCTTGATCTCGGCGAGGGTCACGGCCCGGTCCAAGCGCTCGCCCGGCTCGACATCGACGCAGGACCAGTCGCCCTCCTGGGCGGTGGGGTCGGGGTAGGCCGCGCGGGTGACGACTGCCGTCCCCACCGCCGCGCGCTCCTTGCCCGTGTGGTAGTAGATCAGCTCGTCGCCGACCTTCATCGCGCGCAGGTTATTGCGAGCCTGGTAGTTTCGAACCCCGTCCCAGGCGGTCGAGCCGTCCTTCAGGAGCTTGGCGAAGTTGTATTTCTCGGGCTCTTCCTTGACCAGCCAGTACGCCATGCGGGGGATTGTATCCTGTCGCGCGTGTCGGACCGCACCTCGCAGTACGAGCGGATCGCCTTCGAGGACCTGAACTACAACAGTTATCTCCGGGTCCCCGATCTGTTGCAGCTTCAGCAGCTCCAGAGCGATCCGCCGCATCACGATGAGATGTTCTTCATCATCATCCACCAGAGCTTCGAGCTCTGGTTCAAGCAGCTCTTGCACGAGACCGATCTGCTGGTGCGCGGCTTCCGCAAGGGATCCATGTCCCGGGTCCTCAAGGTCATCAAGCGCATCAACGCGATTCTTGCCTGCCTGTGTGACCAGATTCAGCTGCTACACACGCTGACGCCGGCCGAGTTCGCCGGCTTCCGCGAGCGGCTGGGGACGGGCAGCGGCTTCCAGTCGGTGCAGTTCCGCGAGATGGAGTTCGCCTACGGCATCCGCGAAGAGTTCTTCCTGCAGTTCTTCGAAAATGACCCGGAGGCGCACCAGCGGCTGCAGGCCCGTGCCGATGCGCCCAGTGTCTACGATGAGTTTCTGCAGGCGTTGCACGCGGCCGGCTACCCCGTGCCCGAACGGCTGCTGGCCGGGCAGCGCACCAGCACGCATGAGCTCGACGAAGATCTGGTCAGCGTCCTTCACGAGCTCTATCAGGAGCCGGAGGGCAACTACCACTGGATCCTGGTCTGCGAGGCGCTGCTCGACCTCGACATGCTGGTCAGCAAGTGGCGGCAGGTCCACATCCTGATGGTGTCGCGCACCATCGGCGGCCAGAAGGGGACCGGTGGGTCCTCCGGCAAGGCATTCCTTGAGCAGCGCGTTCACCACCGCTTCTTCCCGGAGCTCTGGGAAGTGCGCAATCGCTTCTTTCATTCCCCCTCAGCACGATGAACGAATCCCTCTCTCTGGCCGGGCGGCACGCCCTGGTCTGCGGCGCCAGCTCGGGCATCGGGCGCGCCACGGCCCTCGCGTTGGCCGCGCACGGTGCGCAGGTCACGGCGCTGGCGCGCTCGGGCGACAAGCTGGAAACGCTCATCCCCGAGCTCAAGGAGGCCGGGGCGGGCGGCGCGCGCTCGCTCAAGTGCGACCTCAGCCTTCATCAGTCGGTGCAGGCAGCGCTGGACCGCCTGGTCCTTGACGTCGGGCCGGTTCACATCTTGATCAACAACGCGGGCGGTCCGCGCGGCGGCCCGATTCTGGACGCGTCCGCTGAGGAGTTCACGCGCGCATTCCACCTGCACGTGCTGACGGCGCATCTGCTCACCCGCAGCCTGCTGCCGGGCATGGTGGAGCAGGGCTTCGGCCGGATCGTCAACATCATCTCGACCTCGGTCAAGGAGCCGATCGCGGGCCTGGGCGTGTCCAACACCATCCGCGCTGCGATGGCGGCTTGGTCCAAGACGGTCAGCAAGGAGCTGCCGTCCGGCATCACGATCAATAACGTTCTGCCCGGCTTCACGGCGACCGATCGGCTGGCTTCCCTGAAAGAGCAGGTGGCCGAGCGCCGCGCGATTCAGCCGGCGCAGGTCGAAGCCGAGTGGCTGGCCTCCGTGCCGGAAGGCCGCCTGGGCCGCCCCGAAGAGGTCGCTGCGCTCGCGGCTTTCCTTTGTACGCCGGCGGCTTCCTACATCCGCGGGCAGTCCATCGCCGCCGATGGCGGGCGGCTGAACGGCATCTGAGCACGCTATCCTGCACGGCATGGAGTTCGACATCTTCTTCTCGATCAGCAGGACGCCGGTGGCCGGACATCTGCCGAGCGAGGCCGAGATGTTCCGCAACTTCTTCGAGCAGGTCACAGTCGCCGATGAGCTGGGCTTCGGCGTGGCCTGGGTCGCCGAATCGCACCTCTCGACTGAGGTCCAGAAGCGCAACCGGCGGCCGGTGGTGCCGCACTGGCAGGGCGAGATCGGGCTGAACGTCGATCTGCCGCAGCTCGCGCAGCGCGTGTTCGCCACGACGCAGCGCATCGAGGTGGGCTCGGCCGTGATGAATATCGTCTGCAACGGCGGGCCGATCGCCGCGGCAGAACGCGTGGCGGCCTGCTGCGCGCTGCATGGCTGGGACGAACAGGAGAAGCGTCGGCTGCATGTCGGTTTCTCCGCCGGGCGCTTCGAGTTCATGAATCGCGCCTACGGCATCGACGCGCGCGACGCTGTCGAAGCTGCGGCCTGGCCGGCGCTGAAGGGCAAGGTCTTCCGCGAGGCGGCGACCATCTTCTTGCGCTTGCTGCGCGGCGACGTGCTGAGCAGCGCGGACAGCGTCGCGACCACCCTCGAGCGCGCGGACTTCCGCAGCGACGAGGATTGGGAAGCGGTCCAGCGCGCCTATCAGGAGCAGCACGGGGCGCCGGCGCCGGACTGCATCGAGATCGCGCCGCGCTGGGTCTTCGAAGAGCTGAAGATCGTGCCCGAGGAATGGCGCCGCGAGCTGTGCGTGCCGATCGTCGGTTCTCACGACCCCAAGCTGCAGGAAGAACTCAATCAGATCCTGCCGGTCCAGGTCTTCAACCTGTCGATCACCAAGCCCGAGGTCATCGAGGCGACGCACCAGCGGATGGCGGCGGCCTTTCACCCGGCTGGCGGGCCGTGGAAGCGCTCCTTCATGCCGCGCACGGTCTTCGTCTTCCTCAACGAAGAGCCGGGGCTTTCGCCGGAAGCGCGCAGCGCTGCGGCCCGCGCCGAGGCCGAGTCCGCGCTGGGCGAGTACTGGAAGGCGCTCGAGGGCACGATCGATCCCAATAAGGTGGCGAACGCGGCGGACAACGCGCTGATCGGCAACGCCGAAGAGATCGCCACGCAGATCCGCACCCGATTCCACCCCGAAGATCGGCTGATGCTCTGGTTCGACTTCTTCAATCACGACTCCGCACGGGTCGTGCGCAATATGCGCGCCTTCATGGAGCGGGTGGCGCCGCAGGTGCAGGCGGAGGTCGAAGCATGAGCGCGCCGCGTGACGCGCTCTATCCGCGCAGCCCGCTGGGCGAGCGCGAGGCCGGCATTCCCACCGGGCGCGACGTCGAGTGGGAGCCGCTGGTGGACTATCGGCGGGCCGGCGTCAGCGAAACGACGATCCACGGCGCGGTGGCCTGGGCGGTCGGCGGAGCCGACGGGCGGCTCGATCAGGCGCGCGTCGTGCATTCCTTCGGCGGCAACGTGCTGTGCTACGGGCGCAGCATGATGAAGCCGCTGATGATGAAGGTCTTCACCGAGGAGCTCGCCTGGCTGGACTGGAAGCAGCGGGCCATCTCGGTGGCCAGCCACAACGGCGATGCGCAGCACGTGGCGGCTGCGCAGTCGATCCTGCCCGAGGACGAGTGGGGCTTCATGCAGACACCCCTCGATGTGCCGCTGGTGCAGTTCGGCCGCCAGGTGCGCCGCCCGCGCCGCTGGTTCCATACCTGCTCGGGCGAGCATGCGGCCCTGCTGGCGGGCTGCAAGGCCAAAGGCTGGGAGCAGGTCGGTTACATGCTGCCGCACCATGCCTTCTTCCATGCGTACCTCGAGCAAGTGCGCCGCTTCCTCGGCGCGGACTGGCAGCCGCTGCGGGTTGCCCGGGACGGCTGCGGGCTGCCGACCATCGCCAACACGGTCGGCGAGCTGGCTCAGCTCTACGCCGGGCTGGCGCAGGTCCGCGACGAAGACTGGATCTGGGAGGCCATGCAGCGCCACCCTGACCTGGTGGGGGGCTTCAACCGCCTCGATTCGACGATTCTGAAGACTTCTGAGGGGCAGGTCCTGGCGAAAGAAGGCGCGGACGGCCTGTTAGGGCTGGCGATCGTGCACCCCGACTACCCGGACGGCCTCGGCGTCGTCATCAAGGTCGCCCACGGCTGGAATCCGCAGGCCACCTGGTACATCGCCCGCGGCGTGCTCGGGGTGCTCGGCATCGAGCTGCGCAATCCCTACCCGCTGCATCGGCAGAAGGCCTTCCTGGTGCCAGGCGTGGTGCCTCCCGAGCGGCAATCCAGCCTGGAATCGATCCCGACCTGGGACGAATGGGACCCGGACCGCGAGCGCTACCTCTACGACTGGGACGAGTACCAAGCATGAGCACCGTGTCGACCAAGACCAGCAACATCGATCATTGGATCGGCGGCCAGGCGCACGCCCCGGCCAGCGGCGCCTACCTCGACAACATCGACCCGAAGACCGGCGCGCGTATCGGCGGAGTCGCCCGCGGCAACGCGGAGGATGTCGCCGCGGCGGTGGCGACGGCGCAGGCGGCCCCGGTGCTCCCGGTCGAGGAGCGGGCGACTCTGCTCGAGCGCGTCGCGGATCTCGCAGCGCAGAATCTGGATGTGCTGGCCGCGGCCGAAGCGGCGGATTCGGGCAAGCTGCTCGCCGCGACGACCCAGGGGGATATCCCGCGCTCGCTCGACAATCTGCGCTTCTACGCGCGCGCGGTGCGGCTCGACCAGACGGCCTGTCAGCCGATGGAGGACGGCCTCAACTACACGCTGCGCGAGCCGCTGGGCGTGGTGGCCACGATCACGCCGTGGAACTTCCCGGCGCACCTGTTCACCTGGAAGGTCGCCCCGGCCATCGCGATGGGCAACCGAGTCGTGGCCAAACCCAGCGAGCTGACGCCGTCCACCGCGCGCCTGTTCGCCGAGCTCTTTCACGACGCCGGCGCGCCGGCCGGTCTGCTCAACGTGGTGCAGGGGCTGGGGCCCGAAGCCGGACAGGCCATCCTGGAGCACCCGGGGATCAAAGCAGTCAGCTTCACCGGCGGAACGTCTACCGGGCGGCACTTGGCCGCGGTGGCGGGGGCCGGCCTGAAGAAGCTCAGCCTCGAGCTGGGCGGCAAGAACCCGAGCTTGGTCTTCGCCGACTGCGATTTCGAGGCCACGGTCGCTGGGGTGGCGCGGGCCGCCTTCTTCAACACTGGGCAAGTCTGCCTCTGTGGTTCGCGCATTCTGGTCGAGCGCGCGTTGCACGATCGCCTCGCGGAAGCGCTGGTCGCCGAGGCGGGGCAATGGACGCCGGGCGAGAACATCGGCAGTCTGATCAGCGCGGCTCACCGCGACAAGGTGGCCTCGTACGTCGAGCTCGCCCGCGAGGAAGGGGGACAGGTGCTGTGCGGCGGGCGATCGAGCGGGCCGGAGGGCTCGGCCTTCTTCGCGCCGACCGTCATCACCGGGCTCGCGCCCGATTGCCGCACGGCGACCGAAGAGATCTTCGGTCCGGTCGTCAGCCTGCATCCCTTCGACAGCGAGGAGGAAGCGCTGCGGATCGCCAATTCGGTGGACTATGGCCTGGCGGCTTCGGTCTGGACGCGCGACCTCAATCGCGCCCACCGGGTCGCCGCTGCGCTCGAGTCCGGCATGGTCTGGATCAACACCTGGAACAAGCGCGATCTGCGGGCGCCTTTCGGTGGCGTCAAGCAGAGCGGCGTCGGTCGGGAAGGCGGGCGCTACTCGCTCGAGTTTTTCTCCCAGGACCGCAACATCTGTGTGCAGCTATGAGTGAACCCGGACGCATCGTCGCTGGCATCCTGTCGCCGCACCCGCCGCACCTCATCTACGCCAGCAATCCGCCGCAGAACGAGCCGCGGTCGAGCCGCGCGGGCGCCTGGAACGGCCTGCTTGACGGTTACGAGAAGCTGCGCGCCGAACTGGCGCGGCACGAGTTTGATGTGCTCGTCGCGCATACTCCGCACTGGAAGACGCGCACCGGACATCACTTCCTGGGTGTACCGCACTTCGAGGGCAAGTCGGTCGACCCGATCTTTCCCAACCTCTTCCAGTACAACTTCGCGCTCGATATCGACGTCGAGCTGTCCGAAGCGATCCACGACGAGGCAGCGGCGGCGGGCCTGTCGACGCGGATGATGCGGAACCCCGAGTTCCGGGTCGACTACGGCACCATCACCTCCTGCCACCTGGTGCACCCGGCCTGGGATAAGCCGGTCGTCGCCATCTCTTCGGCGCGCACCGCGTTTGACTACTCGAATGAGGCCGGCGACCAGGAGATGCTGGCTCTGGGGCGCGCGACGCGCCGCGCGATCGAGGCCTCCGGCCGGCGCGCGCTGTGCTTGGCCTCCAACTCGCTCTCGCACCGCCACTTCACAAGCGAGCCGGAAGACCCGGAGGATCCCAGCTTCGAGCACGTCTACAACGAGAACCAGTCGGCTTGGGATCGTCATATCCTCGGGCTGATGAAGGCCGGCGAAACGCGGCGGATCTTCGATGAGATGCCGGACTTCACCGAGCAGTGTGTCGCCGAGACCAAGGATGGCTGTCTGTCCTGGCTGCTGGCGGCGATGGACTTCCCGCCGCTGCCCGCCACGGTGCACGGCTATGGCACGGTGATCGGCACGGGCAACGCGGTCGTGAGCTGGGATCTGGACAGCGCGCGCACGGAGGCCTCGGCATGAGCGCGGCTGCAGGCGAGCTTCTCGGCGGCTATCTGATGCCCTACCAGCCGCTGCCGGTCCTCGCGCCGGAGGCCAACGCCGGCTGGGCATCGCTCGCGGCGAACGCGGCGCGCATCCGTGCCGAGATCGAGGCCTCGGGCGCGGACCTGCTGCTGCTCTTCTCGACGCGCTGGGTCTCGATCATCGGTCACCAGATGCAGGCCGACCCGAAGCCGGAGTGGTGGGTAGTCGACGAGGATTTTCACGAGTTCGGCACCCTGCACTATTCATTGCGCATGGATGCCGAGTTCGCCACCGCCTACCGCGACGCGGCGCGGGCGCGCGGCCTGCACGCCCGCACGGTGGCCTATCAGGGCTTTCCGATCGACGTCGGCACGATCACCACGCTGAAGCTGCTCAACCCGGACAATCGCATCGCGGCGAGCGTGGTCTCGTGCAACGCGTACAGCGATCGCGCCGAGACGCTGGTCCTCGGCAAGGCCGCCGCCGACGCGGTGCGGGCCAGCGGGCGCAAGGCGATCGCCATCGGGGTCAGCGCGCTGTCCAATCGCATGTTCAGTCGCTGGATCGACCCCGCGCAGGATCGCATCCACTCGCAGAAGGACGACGAATGGAATCGCAAGCTGCTTGAGCTGCTCGCGGAGGGTCGCCTCGAGGACGTCAGCCAGCTTGCGCGTGAGTTCAGTCGTCAGGCCAACGGCGATTCGCGCATGAAGGCGATCTGGTGGCTGGCCGCGACGCTGGGCCAGCACAATCAGTACACCGGGACCGTCTTTGATTATCAGCCGGTGTGGGGGACGGGCGCCGCCATGGTCGGCCTGCAGCCGGCGGAGGCCGGGTCAGGCGATCTCGAGTACGACGAGGACGACGCCGAGTTCTTCCGCGGCGACCGCAACGTTCTGGTGAGCCAGTCCGACGACGAGAGCTGATCCATGAGTGAACCGATTCGCACCGATGCCGCCCCGCAGCCCGTGGGCGCTTATCCGCACGCGCGTCGCTTCGGCGAGCTGCTGTTTCTGTCCGGGGTGGGGCCGCGCCAGGCCGGGACGAACGCCATCCCCGGCGGGCCGATCGTCGACGAGCAGGGGCAGCCACGCGCTTACGACGTGCGCGCGCAGACCCGTGCGGTCATTGAGAATGTCCGCACCGTGCTCGAGGCGGCCGGCAGCTCGCTCGACAAGGTGCTCGATGTCACCGTCTTTCTGATCGACATGGAGCGTGACTTCGCCGGCTACAACGAGGTCTACGCCGAGTACTTTGAGGGCATCCAGGCGGCGCGCACCACGGTCGCGATTCGCGCGCTGCCCACGCCGATCGCGGTCGAGTTCAAGGTGATCGCCCAGGCCTAGGCATGGCTGGCCCGCGCCTGATCGACATCAGCCCGACGATTTCGGAGCGGTTGGGGGTCTGGCCCGGCGACGTGCCTTTCTCGCGAGAGGTCGCGCTGGAGATCGCGCGGGGCGATCACATCGGCCTCAGCGCGACGCGGGCGACGGTTCATCTGGGCGCACACGCCGATGCGCCGATCCACTACGTCGCCGATGGGCAGGGCATCTCCGCCCGGCCGCTCGAGCGCTACTTCGGGCGCTGCCAGCTGATGCGCGTCAAGGTCGGCCGCGGCGAACGCGTGCGGCCCGAGCACCTGAGCGAAGCCATCGAGGCGCCGCGCGTCCTGTTTCATACCGGCACCTTCCCGGACCCGGACAACTGGAACGAGGACTTCGCCGCGCTGTCCCCCGAGCTGATCGACTTCCTCGCGGCGGCTGGCGTGCAGACTGTCGGCATCGACACTCCTTCGATCGACCCGCAGGACGACGCGGAATTACTCAGCCATCACCGCGTGGCAGCGCACGACCTAGCCATCCTGGAAGGGCTGGTGCTCGAGGGTGTCCAGCCAGGCCTCTACACCCTGATCGCGCTGCCGTTGAAGATCGCCGCAGCCGATGCCGCCCCTCTGCGCGCCGCCCTGCTCGACGACCAGGGAGCCTCGGCGCCGTGAGCCGCTACACGCCCGGGCGAACCCGCTTCACCGGCAAGCTGCTGATCGCGGCCAATCTGGTGCCGCTCTACGGCGTGCTCGTGCATGACTGGGCGGTCTTCCCGCTCATCCTGCTCTATTGGCTGGAGAACCTCATCCTGGGTGCGCTGCACCTGGTGCGGATCGGCCTGATGCCCGCCCCCGAAGGCGTCTCGCGCTGGGGCATGGTGGCCGGCAAGGCCTTCATGATGCCCTTCTTCGCGATTCACTACGGCGGCTTCTGCATGGTGCACGGGGTCTTCGTGTTCGCGATGTTCAATGACGGGCGTGACCCCTTCGGTCACGGCTTCTTCCCAAACATCGACGCGCTGCAGGCCGCGATCAGGGAGTACCACCTCGCCGTTCCGCTGCTCGCGCTGGCTCTCAGCCACGTCGTCTCGCTGATTCGGCACGTCGTCCTGGCGGGCGAGCGGCAGGCCTTCACCGGCGGGCCGGCGCTGATGATGGGGGGGATCTACTTCCGCATCGTCGTGCTGCACATCGCGATTCTGTTCGGCAGCTTCGCGGTGATGGCGCTGGGCAGTCCGCTCTTCGCGCTGGTGCTGCTGATCGCGCTGAAGACGGCCTTCGACCTCAACGCGCACCAGCGTGAGCACGAAAAAGCGGCGGCCCTGCTCGAGGGCCGCCGCGATCCGGAGTCAGGCTCCGCGTGATGTCGATCTGATCCTTACATGCCCAGATACTTGCGGATCGCGCCTTCGTCGTAGCCGACGGCGCGCCACGCCACTTTGCCATCCGGGCCGATCAGGTAGTTCGTCGGGTAGTACTGCACACCGAAGGCGTTCGAGACGGCCGAGCCGTCCTGGCGCATCGCCTTCAGGGTGAAGCCGTCCTCGTCCCACCACTTCTGAATGACATCCTTTTCGTCACCGATGTTGACGCAAAGGAAAACGACATCGTCCCGCTCTTTGTTCACCTCTGACCAGAGGCTCTGGAGTTGCGGCATCTCCTCGCGGCAACCACCTCAGTGGTAGAACCAGAAGTTCAGGAGGACCGTCTTGCCCTCCAGGGAAGCCAGGCTGACTTCCTGATCGTTCATGTCGGTCAGCTTGACGTCCGGAGCTTCCACGCCGACGGCCAGCAGGCTGGCATCAATGCCACCCGCTTCGCCGTCTTCGGCTTCCAGCTCGTCCATCGTGCTGTAGTCCTTCGGCAGCTTGCCGAGGTAGCTCTTGGCGTCGACTTCCTTGGCCAGCTCGACCTTGCTGAAGCCCAGGACCATGCGCTGCATCAAGCGGCCGCCTTCCTTCATCTCGATTTTCATCGAGGCAGGAATGCCGTCCTTCATCCAGCATTCGACCTGACCTTGGTCGGACTCCCAGGTCCAACCCTGCATGCCAGCGTGAGCGTCGTCGGCCTTAAGCTGCTTCAGCCCGTTGGGGACTTCGGTCTTGCCGAAGATGAAGCTGCGGAACGGCTGCAGATCGACCATCGGATCGCTGACCTCACCCAGGGGATGCGGGCCATCGATCATCTTGGCGTCGTGGTCGAGGATGTAGACCCCGTCTTCGAGGCCCATCGACTCGACGTCGACCTTCTGCTCGAAACCTAGGAAGTCGATCATGCCCTGAACCTTCAGCGAGCCGTAGTGAGGCTTGGCCCACTTCACGGTCGAGGCGAGCGTGCCGATCTTCTCCATCTTGACCGCATCCGCTGCCGCGGTTTGGTCGAAGGCCGCCGAGTTGATGTGAATCTCGAGCGTGCCGTTGAGGTGAAGAGCCGCGGCCTCGCGGTAAGGTGCAAGGGCTTTCTTGTAGGCGGTGTGGACCGGGTCTTCCTGGTGAGTGTGCTCCGCATGATCGTGATCATGGGTATGCGGCTCCTGGAAGAGCACCGTCGCAACCGCGAAAGCGGTGGTGAGGAACATGACCTCAGTTTAACGGTCGCTGGGCGCGCCGCCTTCATCGCCTTCCGGGCGGCGCCGCGGCCGAGGCACCAGCTCGCCGCCGCAGTTCGGGCAGGCCGCCGCGCCGCGCTCGGCGCAATCCCCGCAGAAGGTGCACTCAAAGCTGCAGATCCAGGCCGCGTCGGCCGGCGGCGTGGCCGCGCCACAGCCTTCACAGACGGGTCGCATCTCGAGGGACATGCGCCCAGCCTAGTCGCGCTCCCGCTGCGCGCGGCGCAGCAGGCGTTCCAATTGGACGCCCAACTCGGGGCCTGGTGTCCCCAGCCAGCGGCCCAGCACGACCCCGTCGCTGCCGATCAGGTAGGTGGTGGGGAGCCAGCGCGCGCGGAAAGCTCGCTGGAGTTCCGCGTCTCCGACGCCCAGCGGCAGGGCCAGCTGATGTTCGTCCAACCAGGCGGCCGCCGCCTCGGTGCTTTCATCGATCGCGATCGCGCGCACGTGCACGCGCTCCCCGACCCGGTCCAGCTTGCGGCGTAGGTCGTGCGCCGCGCGCACGGCAGGAAGGCAGCTGTTCTGGTCGCGGTACCAGAAGACCAGGAGGGTCGGCTTGCCGCGCAGGGTTCCAAGTGACTGGCTCTCACCCTCTGCGCTCTGCCAGCATACCGCTGACGGTGCGCGTTCCCCGAGGTCGAGCAAATCTGCCAAGCGAGGGTCCGTGTCGATCGCTTCTTGGCGTTCGCGCGCGATGCGCTCACGCAGCTCGTCGAGTGGCGGATCGACTGTGTTCCGGGTGACGTACTCGATCTCATCCCATCGCAGGGCGCGTCTCAACGGGCGCATGGATTCGAAGTAGGTCAGAGACTCGAATCGATAATGCAGTTCGGGCGCGCCGGGTCGCGCGTTCGTCGCGCGCACTTTGGCTTCGAGGATACGCGCGCCATCGATCAAGAAGTCGGTGGTTGTCGGGCCGTCCACCACGCGAAGCCAGCACTGATCCTGCGAAGGCGAGAGCCACTCGGCCGTCCAGCCATCCTTCGGGCTGGAGCGTGCGGCCCAAGCGTAGAGCGGAAGGATGCCCTGGAAGCCAGCGAGCACTTCAGTCAGCCCCGGGATGGGGCGCAGCTCATCCTTGACG
This sequence comes from Planctomycetota bacterium, assembly GCA_002705055.1. Taxonomy (GTDB): domain Bacteria; phylum Planctomycetota; class UBA1135; order UBA1135; family UBA1135. Next base: position 17,609 of record PAHY01000047.1, on the reverse strand, counting down.
CGATCCCAGTGCCAGAGTCGCGATTCATCGCCGAGGATCTGGGTATGGACCGGGCGGCGATCGCCCGGCATTCCGAGCTCGCCCTGCAGCTCGATCTTGCCCAGAGCAGGCCAATGCAGGTCGACTGAGAAGTCGAGCTGACCGACCTCGATCCCGCCCTCGTCTTCGCTGGGCAAGGTCAAGGTCAGGGAACCGGAGCTTCGGAAGCCACGATGCATCGCAAACTGACTCATCAGCGCCCGCCAGCTCTGCATTGCGCGGTATCTCGGAAGTTGCAGGGAAGCGAAGTACATTGGCTCGACCCTTCCACTAGAGCCGACGAGCGCTTCGATTGGGGGGGGGCGCTCTCGCAGCGTTCGCGGGAGTTCAACTTCGTCGACCGCACGAAACTCGAGCACGCGAAAAGTGGTCGCTGCGAAGTGATGGAAGTGACCGTCGCCCTCTTCCGTCCAGGCGGTGGGCTTGCCGTTATCCGACCAGGTCACCGTTCCGCGCCTTCCGTCGGAGATCCAGTGCAGCGTGCGCTCACCATGCGGACCCTCTGTCGGGTCGAGGTGGAGTGCGGAAAAGGGCAGAGGCTCGCTCCCCATCCAATCGCGGAGCGGGAGGCAGTGCCGAAGTGAATGGAGAGCAGGCTCCGCGGAGCGCCTCACGAGGAGTCGGAGCGGCGTCTCTTCACGCGCAGTGCCGATCCCGCGGCGCAGCCAGTAACTTTCGACCTTTGAGTTGCCGTCGAGGTTCCGCTCAACCTGGAGGAAGTAAGCCGAACTGCTCTCCAGGCCCTCGACCCAGCTCGCCAACAGATCCCGTGCCTCGGCGTGCACGCGATCCGGGCCGCCGATGAGGTAGTCCTCGATGGGTGCATGCGCCTTGGAATGTGTTTCCTCGCGTGGTTGCAGAACTGCTTGCCTCGGAATCTCACCCCGCTCCTGCGGAGCCACGGCGCCAAGCAGGGCAGTAAGCAGCAGAGAGACGATCATTCCGGTTCGAGCTCGTCGTCGTCGCGCAGGCCGAGTTCGGCGCGGACGTCGACCGGTCCACGGTACAGGCACTCGACGGCGTCGAGGCAGGTGTTGTGGAAATCGGGGTCGCTCTGCTCGGAGGCGCGGGCGAGGTGGCGCAGGTACTGCACGACCAGCCGCGCACAGCGGACGAAGTCGCCGGGCGTGGCGTTGGTGAAGTCGCCGAGTTCGCGGAAGGGGCGACCGGCGGCGTACTCGTAGATGGCCGGGGTCATGGCCTCGTCGAGCTGCTTGACGGTCGCCACCAGGCCCTGATTGACCTCGGTGGCCTGCGCCGCGTCGAGCACGTTCGAGGCCTGGCGCAGCACCTTCTTCAGCGGACGCAACGCGTTGCGCCAGTACTCGTCGCCGCGGCGACTTTCGTAGATGACCGCCGCGACCAGCCCGCACAGCTCGGGCGCATCGCACTGCGGCAGCACGCCTTCATAGAGCAGCTCAGTCAGCTCGATCTCGTAACCGTGCAGCTTCTGGCAGGTCACGCCGCGCGACAGCACTTCGCGCTCGCCGCGGATGTAGCCCATCTTCTCGAGGAAGGCGAAGCGCTTGGTGAGCAGCGCGCGGACTTCGCGTCGGTTCTGCTCTTCGCGCTTCTTGGAGTGCTCGCGGGCCTGGAAGGCGGCAAAACTGCGCTCCCAGGCGTCGGCCGCCGCGGCCTGTCCGGCCACCCCGTGCAGGTGCACCAGAGTTGCGTACTCCAGGTTGAAGCGCGACACCACCGGCTCGACCTTGCCCTCCTGGATGCGATGAATCGGCGCCTCGAGGACGTCGTCGTACTCGAGCACCGTGTACACCAGCCCGACTTCGTCCATGCCCTGGCGCCCGGCGCGCCCGGCCATCTGCAAGAAGTCGCGGGTGCGCATGTAGTCGAAGTCGACGCCGTCGAACTTGGACAGCGAATCAAAGACCACCGCGCGCGCCGGCATGTTGATGCCCAGCGCGAAGGTCTCGGTGGTGAACAGGAACTTCAGCAGGCCGCGCGAGAACAGCCGCTCGACCATCTCCTTGTGCAGCGGCAGCATGCCCGCGTGGTGGCAGGCCACGCCGCGCGAGGTCTGCTTGCGCAGTTCGGCCAGCGCGCCGCGCCGATCGTCGAAGCCGAACTCGGCGCGCTCCTCTTCCCAGACGGCGTCCACCTGCTCGACCTCCTTCGGCGACAGCAGCCGCTTGCGCGCCATCTTGCGCGCCTTGGTTTCGCAGAGCCGGCGCGAGAAGCAGAAGTAGAGGACGGGCAGCGTCTTGGCGCTGATCAGCTCCTCGACCAGTTCGCGGTCATCGCGGCGCTTGTACTCGCGGTTGCGGCGCTGGCCCTCGAAGCGCTTGCGCACCTGCTTGAGTCGCGCGGGCGGGAAGACGCCGGCCTTCGGGTGGTACAGATAGTTCTTCAGCGGAACCGGTCGCTTGGTCTCGGTGATCGCCTCGACCGGCCGCTCGCGGACCCGCTCGAGCCAGGCCGCGAACTGGCCCAGGTTGTCGATCGTCGCGGAGAGCGCGACGACGATCACCTCCTTGGGCAGGAACATGAGAGTCTCTTCCCAGACCGAGCCGCGGTCCGGGTCGTCCATGTAATGCACCTCGTCGAACACGACGACGCCGACGTCCTGCAGCTTCTCCGGGTCTTCGGTGAGCGTATTGCGCAGGATCTCGGTCGTCATCACCAGCACCCGGCCGCCCGGATTGAGAGTGATGTCCCCGGTCATCAGCCCGGCGTCGCGGATCGCCTCGTCCTCGCGGAAGTCGCGGAACTTCTGATTGGACAAGGCCTTGATGGGCGCCGTGTAGATCGAGCGCATGCCGCGCTGGGTCGCCAGGTGGATGGCGTACTCGGCGACCAGCGTCTTGCCGGCCCCGGTGGGGGCGGCGACCAGCACGTTGCGGTCGGTGTCGAGGGCCGCCGCGGCACGGCGCTGGAACGGCGCGAGCGTAAAGCCCTTGAAGGTGGCAGGTCCCGCCGTACTCATGGCGCAAGCATGAGTGGAACCGCAACCTCGGTCAAGGTAGAACGGGGGCATGGACAAGCGTCTGACATGGGCTGGCGGGGCCGTGCTCGTCATCGCACTGGTGTACTGGCTGTTCCAGGAAGGCGCGGTCGAGGCCTCCGATGTGCAGCGACCGCTGTCCTCCGCGCGTTTTGACCAGAACCCCTTCGGGGTCGAGATGCCGGAAGCTTGGCAGGCCGAGCTGCGCGCGGCGATCGCCCGCGCCCCGCAGGTCTCGCTGCTCGAGCCGGCGGCCCCCGGCATCGCCGAGGAGGTCCTCAAGTCGGTCAGCTGGATCCAGCCCGAGACCGTCCGCGCCGAACTCAAGTTGCCCGACGGCATCGCGGTCGACTATCTGCCGCGCCAGGCGCGCTATCTGCTGTTCCAAAACGGCCGCCCGGCCGGGGTCCTGGCCTCGGATGGCTGCATGCTGCCCGCCGGCCTGCCCGCCGAGGTGCTCGGTCAGCTGATGCAGATCGAGCTGGAGCCCGGCGATGTGGTTCCGGCGCCCGGCCGCCCGCTGGCGAGCCGCCTGGCTCAAGAGGCGTTGCGCGTCTTCCCCGAGATTGTCGCCATCGAGGAGGTCTCCGGGCTGGTGGTGCGCCGCCTGCGCCCGATGTCGGACAAGCTGGGTCAGGTCCGCAGCAGCGCGCCCGGCCTGCGCTTCGTGCTGCACGACGGCCGCGAGCTGGACTGGGGCCGCAGCGATCTTTCCAGCGCCCCGAACGAGCCGGATTCCGAGCTCAAGGCGGCCCGCCTGGGCTCCGTCATGCGACAATATCCCGGTCTGGCGGGCGTCCAGGCCGTCGTGCTCCACCACGAGGGCGAAACCCTGGTCCTCGACGCGACTTACCGGCAGCTGCCCTTCGACGGGGTGGTCCTCCGGCCGCGATAATTCGGCCTCGGGCGGGCCTTGCCGCCCCTGGGGTCTTCCTTTATGATGCTCGGCCCATTTGGCGGAGGTGCCGCCAACAAAACCGATGCGTCCGAAGACTTCCCACCTGAAGCCCGCCGAGATCGAGCGGTCGTGGTTCGTGGCCGATGCCGAGGGCAAGGTCCTGGGCCGCCTGGCCCGCGACATCGCCGTCGTGCTCCAGGGCAAGCACAAGCCGACTGTTTCCGAGCACACTGCCTGCGGTGATGCCGTCGTGGTCATCAACTGCGAGAAAGTCGCCACGACCGGCCAGAAGTCCGAGACCAAGAAGTACGTCCACGTCACCGGCTACCCGGGTGGTCGGGTCGAGGAGGACTTCGAACTGGTGCGCGAGCGTCACCCCGAGCGCATCCTGATCAAGGCGGTGCAGCGCATGCTGCCCAAGAATCGCCTCGGTCGCCAAATGCTGAAGCAGCTGTTCGTCTACGCCGGCGAGGAACACCCGCACGCCGCGCAGAAGCCGGAACCGCTCCCGCAGGTCTAGTCCGGTCGCAGCACAGGATCCCAAGATGGAAGAGCAGAAAGAGACGACGACGCCCCAGGAAGGCGACAACACGATGGCCTCGGCCGTCGCCGCCGCGATGGGGGGCACCGTGGACGGTGCCGAAGCCACCGGCGAAGAAGGCGGCGAAGAGACCGTCATCGAGATCGACCCCACCGGTCGCATCATCGAACCGGCCAAGAACGGCTACCACTGGGGTACCGGCCGCCGCAAGAATGCGCGCGCCCGCGTCCGCATCCGTCCCGGAAGCGGCGTCTTCCAGGTCAACGGCAAGGACGCCAACGAGTACTTCACCCGCCCGGTCGATCACACGGCCATCTGCGGTCCGCTGGAGTCGCTCAAGGTCGGCAAGAAGGTCGATGTCTTCGTCAACGCCGAAGGCGGCGGAGTCACCGGTCAGGCTGGTGCGGTCCGCATGGGTCTGGGTCGTGCGCTGATGGGTCTCTACCCGGATTCCCAGCAGGCGCTGCGCGACGCCGGCCACCTCAGCCGCGATGCCCGCATGGTCGAGCGCAAGAAGCCCGGCCGCCACGGTGCCCGTCGTGGTCACCAGTGGGGCAAGCGCTAAATCCGGCGCACTTCCACGAACTCCTTGGCGAGTTCCCTCGGACCGTCGGCCTTCCGGTCGGCGGTTCGATCTTTTGAAGCCCACCAGGGCGGGATACAATCGAGCAAAGAGATGGCAGGACATTCTCACTGGGCCAACATCCAGCGCAGCAAGGCAAAGGTCGACGCCAAGCGCGGCAAGATCTTCAGCAAGTGGGCCAAGCTGATCATGACCGCTGCCCGCACCGGCGGCAGCGACCCGGACATGAACCTGTCCCTGCGCTACGCGATCGAGCGGGCGAAAGCGGACAACATGCCCAAGGACTCGATTGAGCGGGCCATCAAGAAGGGCGCCGGCGAGCTCGACGGCGCCGCCATGGAAGAGGTGGTCTACGAGGGCTACGCCCCCGGCGGCGTCGCGATCATGATCGAGACCCTCACCGACAACCGCAATCGGACGGCCCCCAACCTGCGCCACATCCTCGCGAAGCGGGGGGGATCGATGGCCAACTCGGGCTCGGTCTCCTTCATGTTCAACCGCAAAGCCGTCTTCGCCATCCCGAAGGAGGCCTGCGACGAGGACGCGCTCATGGAGGTCGCGCTCGAGAACGGAGCCGAGGACGTCACCACCGAAGAGACCGAAATCTACGGGGTCGAGGCCGAGCCGGGCGCCTTTCTGCAGCTGAAAGAGGCTTTTGATGGGCAAGGATGGGAGACATTGGATGCCTCCATCCGTTACATTCCTGACAACACGGTCGAGGTCTCGGGCGGTGATGCCGACAAGATTCAGGCGATCATCGACGCGATCGAGGACGACGAAGACGTCCAAGCCGTGCACCACAACGCCGAGTTCGTCTAGTCCATGCCCCAGCGCAGCCTGTCCGTCCTGACCACCGACGCCGAGGTCCGCTCCGCCTGCGAGGCGGCCGCCGCCTCCGCGCAGCAGGCCGTCTCGACGGTCTCTTTCTTCGAGACCGCCGAAGCCCTCGAGGCCTCCGGCCCGGATGGCCTGGTCGTCGTCGACCCGCGCGCGATCGCGCCGATGGCCATGCACGAATGGGCGCTCGGTTTCCTGCGCGATCACCGCGCGCTCGTCTTCCTGCTGACCCACGGCGACGCCGACGACGCCGAAGGCCTGGCCCGCTTCGTCGGGGCGCAGGGCGCGCTGGCCCTGCCGCTCGACCCCGAGGCGCTCGCCGACCGCCTCAGCTCGCCCTTTGGGGTGCGGCTGGCCTCGGCCGGCCGGGAGCTCCCCGAGATCGATGAGTCGGCGCTCGAAGAGAACCTGGGCGCCAAGCTCAGCGCCATCCTGCGCGAAGAAGAGGGCGGCGGCGAGGAGTTCGTCCAGTCGATCACCGACCCGGAAACGGGGCTCTACGTCTTCGACTACTGGGAGCACCGCCTCGAAGAGGAGTTCAAGCGCTCGAACCGCTTCCGCTTCCCGCTGGGGCTCGCGGCCTTCCGCGTCGAAGACATGCTCGCCGAAGAGCGCCTGCTCGATGTCGCCAGCGTCATTCTGCTCGACACCCGCGACGTCGACGTGGTGACGCGCTTTGACCACCACACCTTCCTCGCGCTGCTGCCGCACACCGGCCCGGAAGGCGTGCGGCTGTTCGCCGAGCGGGTGCGTCAGGGCCTCGCAGACCTCGGCATCCAGGATCTGGGCGGCCGTCCGGTCGAATGGCTCACCAGCACCACGGTCAGCCCCGACGCGACTCTCCGCTCGGCGCGCGAGCTGCTCAGCCGCGTGCTGGTCGATCCGGCCCGCACCTAGGCGTCGTTGCCGGCGCGGGCATCGGCTCCCGCGTCGTCCTCATCCGCAGGAGGATCCCACGGGATCAGCCTGCGGATTTTCCATTCGGTGCCGAGCTTGATGCTGCGGATGCCGTCGAGGCGACTGGCTTCGCGCACCGCGCTGTCCTCGATCTCGACCCAGAGCAGCGAGCCCTCGATGCCGTAGAACTGCTCCAGCTCCTCGTCGAAGTAGCTGCCGGGTGTCCGGTCGCGCGCGCCGGCTTCCTCGAATTCGAGGTAGTTCTGCGGCACGCATTCGATCCCCAGGACGGGGTCCCGCTCCGGGTCCAGGCCCCACCAGGTGAGCACGCCCTCGGCTCCGGCCTCGGTGCGGATCGGCTGCAGCCGCCAGGCCTGACTGCTGATCCAGCCGACCTCCGCCTGGAGCTGCGGCCGCGCCAGCAAATAGGCGTCGAGCGTGCCGCCGACCTCGTCCTTCCAGGCCTCAGAGAGCGCTTCGTACTCGGTCTTCGGTGCGTGGACCGCCCAGGAGACCAGGAAGGTCCGCCCGGTCTCCTCCGGCCGGGAGAAGTCGGGGCGGTAGGCGAGGGCTTCCAGCTCGGGCGGGGGCGAAGCGCAGCTCGTTCCCAGGGCAGCGGCCAGCAGCAAGCCGAGGACTCGGCCAGGAAGCGCGAAACGGGCGGGAAGCATGGCGGTATCTTGGCGAGGTGCGCGGAGCGGAACAAGCACGAGGCCTGGGAGCAGCGCTGTTGCTCGGGCTGTTTGCTGGCTGCGGCTCAGGGGCCGAGGCCGCGGCGGGCCTGCTGTTCGAGGAGCTGCGGCAGGATCTGGGCGTGATGACCTCGGGCGAGCAGCGCGAGGTGCGCTTCGCCTTCGAGGTGCAGGGTGCACCGGTCGTCATTCACCGCTTCGAGGCTTCCTGCGGCTGCATCGAGCTGGAGCTGCTCGGCGAGGGAGGCCAGCGCTTCGACTTTGGTCAGCAGATTCCCGAGGGAACGCGGGGAGAGCTGCGCGCCCTCTGGGATACCTCCGGCTTTCTCGGGGTCCGCAAGTCCCAGCTGCGGCTGCTGGGCGAGGGGCCGGGGCTGCCGGCGACGCTCCATTTCCAGGGCGAGCTCGAGCCCTGGTTCGAGATCGAGCCTGCCGTCGTGCGCTTCGAGACAGCGGGCAGCGAGCAGGAGCTGAGCGCCGAGGTCGTGGTGCGCGGGCCCGAGCCCTTCCGTCTCCTCGACATCCTGGCAGGGCTTGCCGGGGTGCGAGTCGAGGGCCTGCCCTCCGCCGAGCCCGCGCTCGAACAGCGTCTCAGGCTGGTACGCGAGGCGGGGATGGCCGAAGAGGGCCGCCGCGCGGGCTTCGTGCAGCTGCGCACCGATCAGGAGTACGCGGCGACGATCCCGATCGAATTCACCGTCGAGAGCCTGGTTTACACCCGTCCGGCCCTCAAGTACCTGCTCCGCGAGGTCGTCGACGGCCGGGTCGAGGTCGATCCGCTCGAGCTGGGGGCCCGCGAGGGTGAACTCGAGCTCCGCGATGTCCAGGTCGAGGGCGTGGCCGGAGCGGCCGTAAAGGTCGAAACGCTTGAAGAGGGAAGGCGTTATGCGCTCAGACTGGTCCTCCCTCCGGACTTGGCATCTGGCCCCGTCCGCGGCACAATCCACCTGCTGCTCGCGCATCGGAACGCCGGTCGTGAGTCCTTGCTGCAACGGGAGATCCAGTTTTTTGGGCTCGCCACGAGCTCCACGAACTCGGAATCGCAAGAACGATGAAACTCGCCCGCCTGCTCCTCCTCCTTCCCTGCCTGCTGGTCGCCTGCGGCGGTTCTGACGAATCGCCGGAGACCGAGGGCCAGACTCCGGCCACCTCGGCCGCTCAGGACAGCTCGGCCCCCGACGGGGCGCGGCTCACCGCCGAGACCTCGACCAAGCCGATCGGCGAGTCCCTGCAGAGCGTCCAGGGCGGCTCGCGCAGCCGAGTTCAGTTTGAGTTCCTGGACCTGGATCTGGGCGTCATCTACCAGGAGAACACCACCGAGATCCGCTTCCCCTTCGTGGTCGAAGGCCCGGATCCGGTCACGATCACCGGCATGGACGCCTCCTGCGGCTGCAGCGAGGTCTCTCTTGAGGTGGAAGGCAAGCCGTACCCGATCAACACCCCGATCAAGGCGGGGGCGAAAGGGGCGGTCGTGGGCACCTTCAACGCGGCGCAGTACCTCAACACCAAGACATCGACAATTCGGGTCATGGGCAATGCCATGAACCTGCCGATCACGCTGAATCTGCAGGCCTTCATTCGACGTCACTTCGAGATCAGCCCGGGCACCGTACGCTTCGGGCAGCAGCTGGTGCGCAATCTCGCCGAACAGCCGGCGACCCAGCGCGTCAAAGTCACGGGGCGCGAAGCCTTCGAGATCAAGTCCTGGAAGCTCGTGCCGCAGGGCGTCGAAGTCGAGGTCGATGCTGAGACGCAGATGCTGGGGGACGGCCGTCAGGTGCGTTATCTGAACATTAAGCTCAACGGCCAGGCTCCGGCGGGCGTGTTCATGCGCAGCATTCAGGCGGAGACCACCCTGGATCGCGACCTCGAGGTGCACCTCTACGCCAACATCGTCGGCCCGGTGCAGTACGCGCCCGAGGAGTTCCTCAAGTTCGGTGCGGTCACCGAGGGCACGCTCACCAAGCGTCAGGTCAAGATCCTGGCCAGCGATCCCACCGTCACGCTGCCCGAGCCCAAGATTGAGTTCGCGGGCCCCGAGTACTTCAGCTGGAAGCTGGTCGAGAAGGAAGTCGGTCGCGAGTGGATCGTGCGCTTCCAGCTCGCCGAGGACGCGCCCATTGGGCGTCACGGCGGCCGGCTGATGATCAGCTTCCCGGACGACGAGGCGCTGCCACCCCGCGAGATCAAAGTCAGCGCCATGGTGCGCCGCTAAAGTGCGATCGAAACTCGGCGAGCTGCTTCTCGCGCAAGGCGCGATCACCGACGAGGCCCTGCGCGAGGCTCTCGCTGCGCAAAAGACGCGCAACCGTCCGTTGGGCCTGATTCTGATCGAGCAGCGGGCCTGTGATGAAGTCACGGTCCATCGCGCGCTCGCCAAGCAGGCGCGGCTGCCCTTCGTTGATCTGGAAGGGAAGACGCCCCCGGCCCGTCTGACCGAGCGACTCTCCGGCAACTCCGCCTGGGAGCTCGAGGCCATCCCGGTAGCCGAAAAGGAAGGGCGCGTCATCGTCGCGGTGGGGGATCCCGAGAAAGCGGTGGTCTCCGACACGCTCGGCTTTCTGCTGGACGCCCCGGTTGCGCTGGCGATCGCATCGCCCAGCGCCTTGCGCGGCGCCCTCGAACGCGCCTACGGGCCGCGCGACGGCGGCGGCAAGCAGGAGGAAGTCGAGGTCGGCGATTTTGAAGAGTCGCCGGTCGTGCGCTTGGTGCACCGGATGTTCGAGGAAGCCGTCAAGCGGCGCGCCTCGGATATTCACATCGAGCCGTTCTCGACCAAGGTGCAGGTGCGTTATCGCATCGATGGTCATCTGGTCGTCGCCGCCGAGCACCCCGTCGACCTGCATGCGCCGCTGATCTCGCACGTCAAGGTCAACGCGGGCCTCGACATCGCCGAGAAGCGCAAGCCTCAGGATGGCCGAATCGAACATCGCGCCGCAGAGCGCGAGCTCGACGTGCGTGTCTCGGTCGTGCCCACCAACCACGGCGAGTCGGTGGTCATGCGTCTGCTCGACCGCGAGGCCAACCTGCTCTCGCTCGAAGACCTGGGCATGACACCTTCGGCGCTGAGCTGGTTCCGCGACGTCATCGATCGTCCGAACGGCATCTTCCTGGTCACCGGGCCGACCGGCTCGGGCAAGACGACCACGCTTTACGCGGCGCTGCAGACGCTCAACCGGGCCGACCGCAAGATCCTCACGGTCGAGGATCCGGTCGAATACCGCATCAAGGGCATCAACCAGGTGCAGGTGGCGCCGCGGATCGGGCTGGACTTCGCCCGCGTCCTGAAGGCATTCCTGCGTCAGGCGCCCAACGTCGTGCTGGTCGGTGAGATCCGCGACAAGGAGACCGCCGAAGTCGCCATTCAGGCCTCGCTGACCGGGCACCTGGTGTTCAGCACGGTGCACACCAATGACGCGCCCTCGGCTGCGACGCGACTGCTGGATATGGGCGTGCCGCCCTTCCTGGTCGCCACCTCGCTGCAGGGCGTCCTGGCCCAGCGCCTGGTGCGCCGGCTCTGCGACGCCTGCAAGGTCGAAGAAGAGGCCACCCCGCTCGAGCGCCAGCTGCTCAAGCTGCCGGAAGGGTCCAAGCTGTTCCACGCCCGTGGCTGCAACGAGTGCACCCGCAGCGGCTACCGCGGTCGCCTGGGCGCCTTCGAGTGGCTGGGCATGAGCGAGCGCCTGCGTGAATCGCTGTTCCAGTCCGCGGATGGCGGTGCTTTCGTAGCCGAGGCGCGCCGGGGCGACACCTGGACGCCGCTCGGCGCCGATGTCGAGTCGAAAGTGCGCGCCGGCAAAACCACTGTGCAGGAATTGCTGCGCGTGACCTCGATGGTCGTCGAAGAGGACTCGGAGGCCGACATCGAGGTCCCGGACGTCGATCCTGAACCCCCGGCCCAACCCGCCGCATGAGTTTCGTACCCGCCATGCTCCAGGATTGGTTGCGCGTTGTCGCATCCAATGACGCTTCTGACCTCCACATGGGGGCCAACCGCCCGCCGGCGATGCGCGCCTCCGGCGAGCTGGTGCCCATCACAGCGGAGGACGTCTCGGAGGATCAGGCCAAGGCGATCTGCATGGAGCTGACGCCGGATCATCGCCATCAGGAGCTGATGGATTCCGGCAGCTGTGACTTCGGCTTTCCCTTCGAAGGCGACCGCTACCGCGCCAGCGTCTTCAAGCAGAAGGGCTCCTACGCGCTGGTCCTGCGTCGCGTGCCGCAGAATCGACTGAGCTTCGATGAGATCGGCGCGCCGCCGGTGCTGCGCAGCCTGGCCCACCTGCCGCGCGGCATGATCCTGGTCACCGGCCCGACCGGTTCGGGTAAGACGACCACGCTCGCGGCGCTGATCCACGAGATCAACATCTCGCACCCTTGCCACATCATGACGCTGGAAGATCCGATCGAATTCTTCCATGAGTCGCACAAGGCGGTCATCAACCAGCGCGAGATCGGCGACGACGTCGTCAACTTCGGCGAAGGCCTGCGCCGGGTTCTGCGTCAGGACCCGGACGTGATCATGCTGGGTGAGATGCGTGACCTGGAGACGACCTCGGCGGCGATCACCGCTGCGGAAACCGGTCACTTGGTGCTGGGCACCTTGCACACGACCGGCGCGGCACGCACCGTTGACCGGATCATTGACCAGTATCCGGAGAACCAGCAGGAGCAGGTGCGCGCCCAGCTCTCGGTCTCGCTGCAGGCCGTGGTGTCGCAGGTGCTGCTGCCCCGCGCCGATGGCCATGGCCGCGTCGCGGCCTTCGAGATCATGGTGCGCAACTCGGCGATCGAAAACCACATCCGGAAGGGCGAGACCTTCAAGATCGGCTCGGTCATGCAGACGCAGAAGCGCCTGGGCATGCAGCTGCTCGACGAGCATCTGTACGAACTCGTCCAGGCCGGGACGATCACCCGCGAGGTGGCTCTGGGCTCGGCTCAGTACCCCGCAGACCTGGTGCAGCGGCTCGGCGGCTAGACCATGCCCACACCCGACCCCCGACAGCTCGGCCGGATCCTCGTCGATCTCGGCGTGCTGCGCATGGGCCAGCTGCAGGCGGCGTTGGCCGAACAGCGCCGCAGCGGCGGCCGGATCGGCCAGATCCTGCTCGACCGCGAACAGATCAGCGAAGAGGATCTGTCGCGGGCGATCGCTATTCAGAAGGGGCTCGAATGGCTGCCGGCGGGGGCGCTGAAGCCGTCCGAGGACGCGGTCTCGATGGTCGATGCCGGGACGGCGCGCGCCTTCGGGGCGCTGCCCCTGGCCGTCCAGGACGGCCGCTTGCGCATCGCGGTGGCCGACCCGGAAGTCCTGCCGCTGCTCGGCGACCTCGAGGCTCTGACCGGTTATCCGCTCGAGATCGTGCTCGCCGCGCCCGCAGCCTTGGCGGACGCCGTCGAGCAGGCCTATCAGAAGCGCGCCGAGAAGCAGGTCGCCGCCGAGACCGAAGCGGGTGAAGCGGCGCCGATCGTGCGCCTGCTCGAGTCGCTGCTCACCCGCGCGGTGCGCGACGGCGCGGCCGACATCCACTTCGAGCCGTACCAGGGCGAGTTCCGCATCCGCATGCGCGTCGACGGCGTGCTCTACGAAGTCGACCCGCCGCCGCCGCACCTCGCGACCGCGCTGATCTCGCGCATCAAGGTGCTGGCCAATCTCGATATCTCCGAGACGCGGCTGCCGCAGGATGGTCGCATCGAGCTGGTCGTGGATGGCCGGCCGATCGACTTCCGGGTTTCGACGGTGCCGATTCAAGGGGGCGAGAGCACCGTGCTGCGCGTGCTCGACCGCAAGTCACTGCGCCTCGATCTGACGCAGCTCGGCCTGCTTCCCGAAGAAGCCGAGCAGCTGGGCAAGTTCGTGCGTCTGCCGCACGGCATCGTGCTGGTCACCGGCCCAACGGGTTCCGGTAAGACCACCACGCTCTACTCGCTGCTGCACAGCGTGAACGAGCCCGACACCAAGATCCTCACGGTCGAGGATCCGGTCGAATACGACCTCGATGGCATCGTGCAGGTGCCGGTCAATGACGAGATCGGCGTCAACTATTCGCGGGTGCTGCGCACCATGCTGCGCCAGGACCCGGACATCATCCTGGTCGGTGAGATCCGCGACCCGGAGACTGCCCAGATCGCGGTCGAAGCCTCGCTGACCGGTCACCTGGTGTTGTCCACGCTGCACACCAACGATGCGCCCTCCACCGTCACCCGGATGATCGACCTGGGAGTGGAGCCCTTCCTGCTGGCAGCGACCATCGAGGGCATCGTTGCCCAGCGCCTGCTGCGCACGGTCTGCTCGGAGTGTGGCGCGACGCACGACCCCGATCCCGAACAGCTGCGCAAGGCCGGAATCACCGGCGATCAGCCGTTCTATCGCGGAAAAGGCTGCGAAGCTTGCCACTTCACCGGTTACAGCGGCCGGACCGCCATCTATGAGATTCTGCCGATGGACGACGGCCTTCGTGAACAGTTCCTGCAGAATCCCAGCACCATCGCTTTGCGTGAACTGGCCCGCGAGCGCAAGATGAAGACGCTCCGCGAGCGCGCCTTGGAACTGGCCGCGACCGGCCGCACGACCCTCGACGAGGTCCTGCGCGAGACGCAGACCGAAAACTACTAAGCTTCCGCTCGCCGGAATCCCCCCAAGATGGCCCGCATTCAGCGCCGCGTCGCACCCAGCTCCCGTCCTGCTGCTGCACGGACGTCCTCGACGGAGTCCTCGGGAGGCTCACGCATTCGGCGCAAGGTTCCGCTCAAGCACATCGTGCGCTTCACGCGGATGCTGGCCACGCTGACCGAGGCCGGGTTGCCGATTCTGCGCAACCTGCGGATCCTGTCGGACCAATGGCCGGCCGGACGCTTCCGCGACGCGATCATCGATTCGGCCGAGATGGTCGAGGAAGGTCAGCCGCTCTCCGAGGCGATGGGGGACAACCCCGAGGTCTTCGACGAGCTTTACATCAACATGGTCAAGGCCGGCGAAGCGGGCGGTGTGCTGGACACCGTGCTCAACCGCCTGGCCGACTTCCAGGAACGCTCGCAGGAACTGCGCGAGCGCACCCGCAGCGCGCTCACCTACCCGGTCGTCATCGTGATCGTCGCTTTCGCGGTGGTCACGGCGTTGATGCTGGTCGTCATTCCGAAGTTTGACGCGCTGTTCCAGGAGATGGGGCTTACGCTGCCGGGCCTGACCCAGGCCCTGATCGACCTCAGCACCAACGTCGTCACCTACTGGTACCTGTACCTGGGCATCCCGATCATTCTCGTGATCGTGTATCAGCTCGCGTACATGCGCTCCTATGGCTTCCGCCGCTGGAACCACGCGGTGCACCTGCGCCTGCCCGTGATCGGCGGGTTGGTGCGCATGTCGCAGATCTCGCGCTTCGCGACGACCTTCGGCACCCTGGTGGCTTCGGGCGTGCCGCACCTGCGCGCCTTCGACATCGTGCGCGGTGCGCTGACCTCCGAGGTCTATCGCGAGGCCATGGACGAGGTCCGCGAGGAGGTGCGTGAAGGCGAGGGCATTGCCGCCTCGCTGGAACAGACCGAGTGCTTCGACGACGTGATCGTTTCGATGGTCGAAGTCGGCGAAGAAACCGGCGAACTCGACCGCATGTGTCTGCGGGTCGGGGACAACTACGAGACCAACTACAAGCGCGCACTGGACATCGCGCTGAAGTTGCTCGAGCCGATCATGCTCGTCGCGATGGCGGCGGTCGTCGGTGTGATCGCGCTGGCGCTGTTCCTGCCGCTCTTCGAGCTGCTGAAGCAGTTCGGGCAGAACGCCTAAGATGCGGCTCAGGCTGCGGCTGACGCTGGTTCTGCTCGCAGTGAATGCGGTCGTCCTCGGGGCGCTCGCCTGGTGGACTGCCAACGACAAGGTGCAGCGCGAGCTGCGGCTGGAGAGCAAGAAGCGGCGGCTGGCCGAGCAGGTGAGCAGTCGGCTGGCGGAGCGCTTCGAATCCGGCGAGGCCAACGAGACGCGCGACATCCTGGCCTGGGACGGCTGGTCCGAGTTTGAGGAAGTCCTGCTGGTCGACACGCGCGTCTTGCGCGTCGGCGAGGATCTGGTGCCGATCGGGGCTTTCCTCAGTCCGCTGGGGGCGCGGACGCGATCGGTGGACTTTCCCTTGGAGGCGGTGCTGGGCGGCATGGTCCGCGCCAGCGAGGAGCTGGAGCCCGAACTGATCGCCGGCGGCATCTGCTTGCCGCTGATCGTGCAGGAGAAGTTCTCGCTGGAGCCGCGCAAGATCTGGGGCGGGGTCTTCGTCCGGCCGCGCGAGGCTTTCGTGACCGTCTCGGTGCCCACGCTCGTCGTCGCGGCGGCGATCGCCGCCACCCTGCTCAGCGCCGGGCTGGTCTACGTCTTCCTCGGGCGCGCGGTCGTCCGCCCGGTGGAGCGACTCTCGGCGGCGGCCGCGGGCTTCGGCGGCCAGCGCGCGCAGCTGGCCCTGCCGGGGCCGGGGCTCGGGCGCGAGATCGACGGGCTGGTGGACTCCTTCCGGCAGATGCGCGAGCGGATCGCCAACTTCCAGGCCGAGCTCGAGGTCGAGGTGGAGCGGGCGACCGCCGCCGCATCCGAGGCGGAGCGACGTGCGGCCCGGCAGGAACGCCTCGCCGCGATGGGCACCCTGGCTGCAGGCCTGGCCCATGAGATCAACTCACCGCTCGCCGGCGCGCTGCACAGCCTCGAGGTCCTGCGTCGGGAGGCGGCGAGCGAACGGGCCGAGCGCTACGGCGAGCTGATTCAGGATGCGCTCGAGCGGATCCGAGAGCTCGTCCAGCGCCTGCTGCGGCTGGCGCCGGCGCGGGCCGAAGCGGGGGAGTGCGCGCTTGGCTCCGTGTTCGACGACGTCGGCACCTTCCTCTCCGGACGACTCGCCTCGCGCCAGTTTTCAACCCGGGTCGAGCCGGCCGACCTGCGCGTCGCGGCGGCTCCGGGCGATGTCTTTGCGGTGATTCTCAATCTCGTTCAGAACGCCTGTGATGCGCTGGGCGAAGAGGGCGGCGAGATTCAGCTGCGGGCCGAAGCCCTGCATGAGTCGCGCGTCCGTATCGAGGTGCGGGACAACGGCCCCGGAGTGCCCGAGGAACTCCTGCCGCATCTCTTTGAGCCTTTCGTGACCACGAAGGACGTCGGCCAGGGGACCGGCCTCGGGCTCGCGCTCGCGCATGCCACGGTGCGCCAGCTCGGGGGGCGCATGGAGGCCTGCCCGGCCGAGGGCGGCGGCTTCGTGGTCAGCATGGAGCTCCCGCGGCTCACGGATGAGGCGTGATGGAGCTGCTGCCTGCGATGGTCATGTTGCTGCTGGCCTCCGGGACATTCTCCGGAGCGGAAGCCGCGCTGTTCACGCTCGGGACCCAAGGCCTGCAGAGGGTGCCGCGCTGGGCGCGCCCGCTGCTCGATCAGTCCGTCTCGGCGCTGACGGTGATCCTGTTCGGCAACCTGCTGCTGAACCTCTCTTACTTCGCGCTGGCAACCGCCTGGGCGCGCGGCCTCGAGCCGGCCGCCGGAGCCACCGTCGAGGTGCTCGCGGTGCTGGCCATCGTGCTGTTCGGAGAGATCCTGCCGAAGGTCCTCGCCCACCGTTACCCGGATGCGCTGGGGCGTCTGCTGTTGCCGCCGATCGTGCTGCTGCACACGGTGTTTCAGCGCCCGGCCGCTTGGCTCGGCAACCACTGGGCACGCCCCGCTCAGCGCGCCCGCCCGCTGGCCTCCGACGAGGTGCGAGGCATCCTCGAACGCACCGCGCCGGGCATGCTCGACGACGAGGAGCGGGGGCTGATGCACCAGGTCCTGGAGCTCGGATCTCTGCGCGCGGGGGCGATTCGGCGGCCTCTGCACAAGGTCGTGCAGGTCCAGCGCGATCAGCCGCTGAAGGAAGCGGTGGCGGCCCTGCGCCAGCGGCGCGCGGCCTGGGCCGCGGTGCTGGATCACGAGCAGCAGGTCTGCGGCATTCTCGACCTCGCGCGCGCGCCGCGGGGGCGCACCGTGGCCGATGTCATGCAGGGTGTTCCGATCCTGCCCGAGCTGGCGCCGGTCGCCGCGGGGGTGCCGCTGCTCCGCGCGCGAGGCGCTCCCTTCGTCCTGCTGGTCGATGAGTACGGACACGGCACCGGCATCATCGAGCGCGGACGCTGGGCCGACACCTTGCTGGACCGGCTGC
>PAHY01000046.1 GCA_002705055.1 Planctomycetota bacterium | reverse complement strand
CCCCGCGGGGACGGACGGCGCCTACGGCGTCCTGCTCGGGCGGTCTTTGCTGGGACGCCAGGTGGCGCAGATCCTTGCCTTCGCGGCGCAACAACCCGGCAAGGAGACGCTGGCGGCCACCGGCTTGCCCGCGCTCGCCGCGGCCCACGCCTACGCTCTTGCGCCGGAGCTCTTCACCGCGGAGCACGCGATCGAGCTGCCCTTCGCCAGCTGGGAGGACCTCTTCGGTTATGGCGCCTATCGCGACGCGCTGGCCTTTGTCGTGCCGGAAGCGCTGCTGTGGTACGACCTCTCGGATCTCCTGGTCCGCGAGTGACATCCCACCTTTCCACCCGACGTCCTGATCTGGACGCAGCGCGAGCCATCACGGCGGCGCTCATGGTGTACGCCTTCGCGGCTGCATCGCATGCAGTCCATCATTGGCAGTTAGCGGGTGAGATGCCCACGATGTGGCCGGGCTTCCTCTCCTGGCTCGTTGAGGGATTCTGGGCGCCGCTCCTTTTCATGCTGAGTGGCTACTTCACGGCAGACATGGCTCTGCGTCGCGGAACGGGCGCGATGCTGAAGCGTCGGTTCATCCGGATCGGCATCCCGTTCGTCGTCGCGGTCTTCGCGCTCACGCCGCTGACGACTTGGGCCTACAACTGGAGTGGAGCGCACATCCTGCGTGCACTCGAGCCCGAGTTCGATCCGCAAGACCCCTCGGCAGGCGATTTCTTTCAGGCGGCACGGCTCGGGCATCTTCCGCGCGTGCAGTGGGAGGTCGATCGCGGCGATTCCCGGCTGGACGTGGGCCAGCTCTTTGGGGGTACGCCGCTGGCAGATGCGCACGACCTCCAGCGATTCGATCGGCGAGGGATCGCTGCATTGCACTGGGCAGCCATCGGCGGCCAGCTTGAGGTCATCGAGCTCCTGTTGGACGAGGGAGTGGATCCCAACCTTCCCAGCGTGGATGGCAGGACGGCGCTGCACTTCGCGGCGCTGTATTCCCAGCCAGCTGCGATCAAGCTGCTGCTTCAACGGGGCGCGGACCCGATGCGCGCCGATCGCAGGGGAGCGACGCCGGCCGACATGGTCCGCTACTCCTGGACTCGTTTCGCGGCCAGTCAGATGCATCTGCTGGGGAGGCAGCTCGGCTTTGCCGTCGATGTGGAGAGGGTCAGGAGGGATCTGCCGGAGGTCCAGGAGCGGCTCGGCTTGGACCCACGGGCCCAGGAGAAGTCGCGTTTGCGTTGGCCGTCGACCATGCGACTGGTGCAGCAGTTGTGGTTTCTCTGGTACCTCTTGCTCTATGGACTCATCCTCGCGCTTGGTCTTGCCGCCTTCGCGCGACTCTCCGGGGACCTGCGCGCACGAATCGTCCGCTGGCGGCCGTTCGCGCTGGTCGCATGCGTGCTTGTCAGCGTGGCTGTGGTCTGGTTGGAGCGGGCGGGTGCGACGGATCTGCGCCAGCATGTCGCTCCTCAGCTGAGCTGGATTCCTGGCAGGCATGGGTTCTTCGTCGGCCTCAGCTTCTTCTTGTTCGGTGCCTGCTCGTACCGCGCGGATGGAAGAGGGCTGAAGATCTCCGCGATCTGGATGGCAGGTCTGGTGCTCGGGGGCGTTACGGCAGCGATCGCCTTCCAGAGCATCCGCGCCCAGTTCTTTCCACCCCTCTCAGGTCCCGACGGGCCGTCGGCGCTGTCCCGCATCCTGGTGGCGGCGTACCCCTGGTTCGTCTGCCTTGGCCTGCTCGCGGCCTGCAACCGCCTGGTGCGAGGAAGGAGTGAGTCCTGGGCACTCCTGGCGCAGGCCGCCTATCCCGGGTTCTTCGTCTATTACTGGCTGACGCTGATTCTGCTGGCTTGGGTCTTCCCGGTGACGCAGAGCGCTTTGGCCAACGTCCTCCTGGTCGGCTCGCTGGTTCTAGTGCTGATCCTGCTGGGCTACCTGCTGTACCGTCTGATCCCGTCTGGGCCCGCCACCGAGCGGCGCGACGGTGCTTCCCACAATCCAGAGCTCTCATGATGGAAGCCATGCCCGCCTGTCTGTCGCGCCTGATGCTGCGTTCCGGCATCCTTCTCGGTCTTGCCTTCACGAGCTGCGCGCAGCCGCAGGCGGCAGACACCCCCGCGCCGCCCGCACCGGCGCCGCAGGCGACCCCCTCCGCTCCCGAGTTGCTCTGGCCGGACGGGAATCCTGGCGGCTGGCAGGCCGAGGAAGCGGAGACGCAAACGATGGGGGGCGACGGGGTGCTGCGGATCGCGCACGTCGAGCAGCCCAGCCTGCAGTACTACGCGCCCGCGCCGGGCGTCCCGCCGCAGCCGGTGGCGGTCATCATCTGCCCGGGCGGCGGCTACCGGATCCTGGCGATGAACAAGGAAGGCACCGACATCGCCGAGCTGCTCGCGACGCACGGATTCCACGCCTTCGTGCTGAAGTACCGGCTGCCCAACCAGGGCGAGCTGCGCTATCGCCCCGGCTTGGAAGACACCCTGCAGGCGGCGCAGCGGGTGCGCGCGCGGCAGGACGAACTCGGCATCGAGGCGGTCGGCATCCTGGGCTTCTCCGCCGGCGGTCACCTGGCCGCCGTCACCGCGGCGCAGCCGCAGCGCCCGGTCGATTTCGTCAGCCTGGTCTACCCGGCCTACTTCCTGCCCGATCCGAGCAGCAGTCAGCTGGTCGAGGAAGTCGCCCCGGCCGACGCGCCGGTGCCGGCCTTCCTGGTGCACGCGCTGAATGACCGCATCCCGGCGCGCAACTCGGTCGTCTACGCCGAAGCGGTGGCAGCCCAAGGGGTCGCGGCCGAAGTCCACCTCTACGCCCGCGGCGGGCATGGCTTCGGCCTGACGCAGCGCGGCAAGCTGCCGGTCGGCGACTGGCCGCAGCTGTGGATGGAGTGGCTGCGACGGCGCGCGCCGCAACCCGCGGCCGCGCAGAACTAGGGGGTCGGCGGGGTGCCGCCAGTGTGGGTGAACACCTTGTTCACGATCACCCAGCTGCCGTCGATCCGCGCCAGCGAGAACACATCGGTGAAGGCCACGCTGCCCCAGAAGTTCTCCTCGTCGACGATCGCGGTGGCGATGTCGCCGTGCTCCTCGATCGAGCGCACGGTCGCCTTGAAGCTGCCGTCGACGTCGGCCGGCTGGGCCGAGATCATGCCGATCATGTCGGCGATCGGGATATCGACGCGCTGATCGCCCAGGGCCCCGAACATGCGGGCGTCGGCGTGGAAGGCGGCGTTCATCGCGTCGGCGTCGCCGGTGGTGACGCCCTGGATGTAGTGCTGGATGGCGTCGGCAGGGGAGGCGTTGGTCATGATCGGACGGGGGTCGAAACCAGCACGCCGGGGTGGCGTGCGCGCCGACTAGGATAGCGGCATGCGCCTGCTCGCCATCGCTGCCCTCGCGTGGATCACGAGTCCGCTCCTGCCCGCGCAGGAGACGAGCCGCCCGAACATCCTGTTCCTGTTCGCCGACGATCACCGGCCCGATGCGGTCGGGGCATTCGGCAACGCGTCGATCCAGACGCCGGCGATCGACTCGCTCTCCGAGCGCGGCTTCCGCTTCGGCCGGAACTACTGCATGGGCTCGATCCACGGCGCGGTGTGTCAGCCCTCGCGGGCGATGCTCAACTCGGGTCGGACCCTGTACCGGGTGAAGATGAACCTGGAAGGCGCGCCGACCCTGGGCGAGACCTTGCGGGAGGCCGGCTACGCGACCTTCGGCACCGGCAAGTGGCACAACGGCGGTGGGTCCTTCCTGCGCAGCTTCGAGGAAGGCGAGAACGTGATGCTGGGTGGGATGTCGGACCACCTCAAGGTGCCGATTCAGCATGTGCAGGAAGACGGCACCTTGTCCAAGCGCGTGATCGGCGAGGGCTTCTCGAGCGAGATGTTCGCCGACTCGGTGATCGAGTTTCTCGGTGGCCTCGATCCCGAGTCGACCCAGCCCTTCTTCGCCTACGTCGCGTTTACGGCGCCGCATGACCCGCGCCAGCCGCCGCTGTCCTACCGCGAGCACTACTACAAGAACCGCCCGCCGCTGCCTGGCAACTTCATGCCGCAGCACCCCTTCCACAACGGCTGGATGACGGGCCGGGATGAAAGCCTCGCCGCCTGGCCCCGCACGCCCGAAGTCGTCGGCGATCAGCTGGCCGAGTACTACGGCCTGATCACCCACATGGACGATCAGATCGCGCGCATCCTGGCGGCGCTCGAGCGCAGCGGGCGCGCCGACAACACCATCGTCGTCTTCACCGCCGACCACGGCCTGGCGGTGGGCAGTCATGGCCTGCTCGGCAAGCAGAGCGTCTACGAACACGCGATGGGCTGCCCGCTGGTCATCGCCGGCCCGGGCATCCCGCACGGGGAAACCGAGGCGCTGACTTACCTCTACGACCTGATGCCCACCCTGCTCGACACGGTCGGAGTGGAAACTCCGGATGGGGTGGAAGGCCTGAGCCTCAAGCCGATCTGGGAAGGCAAGACGCCCGGCGTGCGTGATTCGATCTATCTCACTTATGAGAACAAGATGCGCGCGGTCAGCGATGGCCGCTGGAAGCTCATTCGCTATCCGCCGATCGACCACGAGCAGCTGTTCGATCTGCAGAACGACCCGGACGAGCTGCACAACCTGGCCGAGGACCCCGCGCAGGCGGCGCAGCTCACGCGCCTGCGGGCGCTGATGGACGAGCATCACGCCGCGGTCGCCGACCCGCACCCCTTGCAGGTAGCGAACCTGCGGTCGATGAAGTCCGATCTCACCGGCCGCAAGCGCAAGGCCGACGCCCACCAGCCGGACTGGATCGTGGAGAAGTACTTCACCGATCATGCCCCGCCGCGCCCCAACATCCTGCTGATCATGGTCGACGATCTGGGTCCGGAGTGGATCTCGGCCAGCGGCGGCGATTTCCCCACCCCGAACATCGACCGCATCGCGCAGGAGGGCACGCGCTTCGTGAACGCCTACTCGATGCCGAAGTGCACGCCGACGCGGGTCACGTTGCTGACCGGTCAGTATCCCTTCCGGCATGGCTGGGTGAATCACTGGGACGTGCCGCGCTGGGGGGCGGGCTGCCATCTGGATCCGGCGCTCAACCCCAGCTGGACGCAGGCGCTGAGGCAGGTCGGCTACCGCACCGCGATCGCCGGCAAATGGCAGCTTAATGATTTCCGGGTGCAGCCGGACATCCTCGAAGCGCACGGCTTTGACGACTGGTGCATGTGGACCGGCGGCGAGGGCAACAACCCCCAGAGCAACGAGCGCTACCACACACCCTATGTGCACACGCGCGCGGGCAGCCGGCTTTACAAAGGCCGCTTCGGTCCGGATCTCTTCACCGACTTCCTGATCGACTTCATGCGCGAGAATCGCGAGCACCCGATGCTGCTCTACTACCCGATGGCGCTCACGCACACGCCGCTGGTTGCGACTCCGCTCGACCCGGATGCCACCACGGCGATGGAGCGCCACCGCGCCATGGTCCGCTACGCCGATCAGCTGGTGGGGCGCCTGCTCGACGAGCTCGATGAGCTGGACCTGGCGCACCAGACCCTGGTGATCTTCACGACCGATAACGGCACCGCGCGCGGCATCGACGGAACCCTCGCGGGCCGGCCGGTGGCGGGCGGCAAAGGGCTGATGGTCGAGGCGGGCTGCCGGGCGCCCTTCTTCACCCGCTGGGTGGGGCAGGTCTCGCCCAACCGGAAGGTGCCGGCGCTGGTCGACTTCACCGACATCTTCCCGACCATGCTTGAGCTGGCCGGCGCGCCGATGCCGGAAGGCCACCTCGTCGATGGCGTCTCCTTCGTCGACCCGCTGCTCGGCTTCGGTGGCCAGGGGCAGCGCAAGTGGATGATGTCGATGGGCGGCCGCACCGCCCACCTGCGCGAGGGCCGCGTCCGCCCCGAGCTGCCCTACGCCCCGCGCGTGCTGCGCACGACCGACTACAAGCTGTGGGTCGATGCCAATGGCCAGCCGGAGCGGCTGCACCACCTGCCGTCGGACCCGGACGAAGCCGTCAATCTGCTCGACGGCGCCGAGGGCAAGGCCAAGGCCGCGCTCGACCTGCTGATGGGGGTAGTGGCGCAGTTCCCGGCCACCGACGCCATCCCGCGCTACACCCCGCTGCCCGCGCAGCCTTGGGATAAGAAGCCCGCGCCGTCGGAGCCCGCGAAGTCAGATTGACGCGGGCTCCTTCGGGGCGCGTCCTTACAGAATCTGAATCGTGGCCAGTTGCGAGAATGCGCCTTGGCGGCTGCGCGGGTCAGAGCCTACGACTATCTGCAGCTGGATCGACTGGCCCTGCAAAGCAGGGTCATTTGGGATTAAGAAGTCGAGCTCGGCTGCATCGTCGAAGGGCCACATCGGAAGTTCGAACAGGATGTCGAAGCGATTGAGCCAGTACTTGCCTTCAAGCGGTGGCACGCTGACTCCGCTCGTACGCGCTGCACCCAGGTCGTAGATCCCGACAATCTGCTGGTCGGGGTCGAAGCGCATCGAGAGTCGCACCTGGCCGCCGAGCTGGAAGTCGCCCGAGGCCACCACGCTGGGCGAGAAAGTAAAGACGCCGGCGGAGGTCGCCGAGCCGATTGAGTTGGTCACGCTGAGCGGAGCCGGGCCAGGCTCGCCGACAGGCAAGGTGCACTCCAGCGTGTGGTCATCGATGACCGTCACGAGGCTGGGGACGATTCCGCCAAAGTCCACGCTCGGGGTCGTGCCGTCGTCAAAGCCAAAGCCGGAGACCGTCACGACCTCACCGGCGCTGGCGAAGAAGTCCAACCGGTCCGGCTGTGCCGACAGCGCTTGAGGGAGCCGTGCGTAAGAAATTGCAGTGAGCTGGCCGGAACCCTCCGCAATGAGCAGCAGACCTTCACCCAGCGAAAGCCAACCGCCCGCAGGGTAATCCCACACCGAGTTGAGGGTCGTGCGATCGAGCAGGTGGGTCTCCGCATCCGTTGCAACGATCAAGTGCTCCGGGGTCACGATGATGTTCTTCGCCAGTGCGCCTGCGGTGGGAGTGAAGCTGTTCATCAGACTGCCATCCTCCGGAGCCCGCAGTTCGAGCGATCCACCATTGAGCACATAGATGCCTTCCGGGGCAGGCGAAACCTGATCGGTGAATGCATCCTCGAGCACCCATTGAATCAGGCCGTTTGCCTGATCATGGCAGACGAGCCTTCCGCCATTCACGATGAACAGGTTTCCCGCGCCATCCGGGATGGGCGTATGTCCGACTACGCCGGCGGTTTCGGCTCCGAAGTCCTCGACGTCATAGAGCACCGTTCCGGTGTCACGATCGATGGCGACGAGCCGACCCGTGCCCCAGCCGTAGCAAACGTCCTCGGTCACGGTAGGAGACCATTCATCTCCGAGCTCCATGTCCGCAAACCAGATCTCGCTTCCGGTGTTTGGGTCCAGCGCAGCCATGCCACCAGTTCGTCCCGTATTGCAATACAGAACGCCGTCTTCGAGAACCGGAGCGTAGTGCAGAGTTCCCTGGTCCGTCAGGGGGTGCTGAAGCTGGATGCTTCCGCTTGCCGCATCGAAGGCCACGAGGTAGTCATCGGTGTTGTCTTCAAGCTGCACGTAGGCCTTGCCGTCATAAAGGGCTGCGTGGCCAATCCAAACGCCACCACCTGTTGGGTTCCAGCTCCAGTCCACTGAGCCGGTCTGGCGGTCGATACCAAAGACTCCGCGATCGAATCCTCCGTCCTGGGTCACGACGATTTCGCCGTTCTCAATCACGGCCATTCCTAGAGCAGAAGTTCCGACTGCCTGCTGCCATGCCAAAGACATGCCAGAGGGCTCGAGCTTGATCGGTGTCCCGCCAAGGTGCAACGGGCCATTCTGAAAGGTCTGCCAGGAATCTGCCCCGGCTTGTGCGGCGAAGCTGATCGGGGCCAGGCCGAGCCCGGCAAGAAGGGAAAGGGGAATGGCACGCATTACTGAATCTGGAAGCTGACGAGGTTGGAGAAGGCAGCTTGTTTGCCGCGCGGGTTGGGGCCGATGGCCGACTGCACCTGGACTTCCTGGCCAATCAGCGCGGGATCCATCGGGATCTGGAAATCGAGATCGAGGCGTTCGCCGAAGGGCCAGCTGCCCACCTCAAACAGGATCTGATAGGACTCGAGCCAGAAGTCGCCGATGTAGGGCGGAAACTGGATCTTCTGGCTACGGCGCGCGCCGAAATCGAACAGGACGGCGATGCCGTGGCCCTGCTCAAACTGGAGGCCGAGTTCCACCTGCTCGCCGATTGCGAAACTGCCGCCCAACTGCTGGCTTGGTGTGTAGGCGAAGCCGTCGGCGATCGTTCCATAACCGTGCGTGTTGCGCACTGTGACGTCGACCACGCCCGGGCCGCGATCCGGGGGGCGACAGGTCAGAGTCTGATCATCGATTACCGTGATTTGATCGGCCTTCTCGTCACCAAACCAGACTTCGATTTCACCAGGCTCAGTGAAGCCCTCGCCGGTGATCGTGACTGTCGGCAGCGTACTGACGTAATATTCCATTCGCGCGGGGCTGATCGTCGCGGGCTCGGGGACTTCCCGGTACGCGAAGACCGAGAGGATGCCGTAAGTTCCAGCGATCACGAGATTGCTCTCTGCGAGGCACAGCTTGCCGCCATTGGCGTACTGCCAGTCGAGACTGCGTGTCCCCAGGTCGACCATGTAGGTGTCGGTGTAGCTGGAGCAGACAAAGTGGGAGTCCGTCACCAGAATGTCCCACTGAATCTCGTCACCATTCGGCGGATACCACTCCCACAGGAAGGATCCATCCAGCTCGGATAGCGCAACAACCTGGCCGGAATAGCCGCGTGCAAAAACCATCCCATGCGCGATCGCAGAAGGGTCGCGCCAGTCGCCGCTGACCGCCCAGTTCTGTACGCCGGTATTGCGATTCCAACTCATGATTCGGTTGGAATGCCCGACAATCACGTTGTCGAGACTGCCCAGCCGGGGCGTGGAGTAGTCGTGCCGGCCGCCGGTCCAATCTGGATCGGGCACCTTGTATTCCACAACGCCCGTGATGCGGTCGTAGGCATGCAGTTTTCCCTCAAGGTAGAGATAGCAGTAGTCGTCATCGACCGCAGGGGTCCAGTCGTTCTCGACTTCGTTCGAGTCGTAGTCCCAGATTAAGTCGCCCGTCGCGATCTCCCGCGCGGCGACGCCGTCGAAGCGGCCGGACGCCAGGTAGGCTCGATTCTTGTATACCGAAGGCGCTTTGCATCCGCTCGAGGTAAAGCCGTGCAGGCCGTATCCCGTGGCGTAGGGCACGCCAAGTCGAGTGTCGAAGGTGCGAAACTCGCTGGTGTAGCTGCCCTTCAGAATCTCCACCATGACCGCGCCAGGGACCCACGAAGGGTCACTGATGACCGAAGGTCCGAACGCGTCAAAATCCTCGGTCCAGAGCAGCTCGCCCGAGATGTGGTCATAGGCGTAGAGGCCCAGGCCCGGTGCTCGGCGACGCTGCGCGAGGATCACGCCATCCATGGCGATCGGGTGACCGAGCTCCCGATCGGTGGGAGGCTGCTTCTCGAAGCGCAGATCGAGTACGAGTGGGTCCAGCGTGACCGGTACGTAGCCGGCATGACTCGAGTCCGCTTGATACTGAGTCCATTGAGGGGCCTGCGCGGACGCAAGAGGGGTGAGAAGGGCCGTGCTCCAAGCCAAAACGAGGGCCCGGGCAATCCATGGAGTGACAGGCATAGCCAAGCAGGGTAACAGGCAGAACTGCCCCGAGGTGAAGAACAGTTGAGGGATGTTGCAAATTCACAGCTAGCCTGAGGCCGTGTCCTGGGATCCGCTGCTGTTTGAGTCTTGCGCGGAATCTGTCGGTGCTTGGACAGCGTCGCTCGTCCCTCGAGACGTTATGCATATCCGAGGGTCGAATCAGGCCGCTGTACCGACCTCTGAGTTGCCCGCGGGCTGCTTTGCGACTCGCTGACGCGGCTATCATTTGCCCCCTTCGCGCACGTCCCCGTAGCTCAGCAGGATAGAGCAACGGTTTCCTAACGGTCTTTTTGGTGACTCAGGCGGACTGCGGAGGCCATGCCGGGACTGGAGAGGACCCCAGGACCTGCATGCACGGAAACCGGTGTCGCGCCCGTAGCTCCGCTGGATAGAGCGGCTGATTCCTAATCAGCAGGTCGCAGGTTCGAGTCCTGCCGGGCGCACCACCCTTCGGGCAATTGGGAAGTGCCTCGCAGATACCCAACAGTCGACGGCGCTTGGGCGGCACGCCCACAGGCGTTGTGGGGGGCGCGAGTGCGAAGGGGCTGAGAGTAACCCACTTCGATAGGTGTCGAAGTCAGATCGGCGCGCCGCGAAGGCGTAGGGCGTTTCCGATCACGGAGACGGAGCTGAGGCTCATTGCGGCCGCGGCGATCATCGGCGACAGAAGCAGCCCGAACCAGGGGTAGAGCGCTCCCGCGGCGATGGGGATTCCGGCGGTGTTGTATGCGAAGGCGAAGAAGAGGTTCTGGCGGATGTTCGCCATGGTCCTGCGCGAGAGGCGAAGAGCGTCGACGATTCCGCGGAGGTCTCCGCGCACCAGGGTCACCCCGGCGCTTTCCATGGCCACGTCGGTGCCCGTTCCCATTGCGATGCCGACCTGGGCCTGGGCCAATGCAGGGGCGTCATTGATGCCGTCCCCGGCCATGGCGACGACCTTGCCAGCCGCCTGGAGTTCGAGGACCTTCTCAGCCTTCTGTTCGGGCAACACGTCGGCGAGGACTTCGTCGATGCCGAGAGCCTCGGCGACGACTCCTGCCGTGGTCGGATTGTCGCCGGTCATCATGACCGTGTGGATGCCTTCGCTACGCAGCGTGGCAAGGGCATCCGCAGTGCTCGCCTTGATCGGGTCGGCGACGCCGAGCAGACCGACAAGGTGAGCGTCTTGCGCGAGGAACATGACCGTCTGGCCCATTCCGCGGAGTTCCTCCGCGCGTTCAAGGGCGGCGCCGCAATCGATGCCGGATGAGGCCATCATCGCGTGATTCCCCAGGTGAACGGCCTTCCCGTCTAGTCTGCCGCTGACACCCTTGCCGGTCACGGAGGTGAAGTCCTCGGCCTTGCCGAGGGCAACCTCACGCTCCTCCGCTCCCTCCACGATTGCCGTGGCTAGCGGATGTTCGCTACCCCGTTCCAGGGTCGCTGCGAGGCGTAACACCTCAGCTTCCTGAATCTCCCCGGTCGGGATGATGCTGACCAGGTGCGGCTTGCCTTCGGTGAGGGTGCCGGTCTTGTCGACCACGAGGGTGTCCACCGTCCGCACGACTTCTACTGCCTCAGCATCGCGGAACAGGATGCCCAAGGATGCGCCCCTGCCGGTGGCCACCATGATCGAGATCGGAGTCGCCAGGCCCAGCGCGCAAGGGCAGGCGATGATCAGTACCGCGACGGCGTTGATGAGCGCATGGGCCATACGCGGCTGCGGACCGACGGCTGCCCATAGGCCGAAAGTTACGGCCGCGACGACCACGACGGCCGGAACGAACCATCCCGAGACCGCGTCTGCGAGTTTCTGGATCGGGGCGCGGCTTCGCTGTGCTTGGGCGACCATCGTGATGATGCGGGCGAGGAGCGTCTCGCTGCCTACCTTCTCGGCGCGCATCACGAAGCCACCGGCACCATTGACGGTCGCGCCGACGACCTCATCGCCGGGCTGCTTGGCGACCGGAACGGGTTCCCCGGTGACCATTGACTGGTCGACCGAGCTGGACCCCTCGGTGATCACACCGTCGACGGGGATCTTCTCGCCAGGTCGCACCCGCAGTAGGTCGCCGATGCGGATGTCGTCGAGTGGAACATCCTCCTCGGCTCCATCGGGCCCGATGAGTCGTGCCGACTTGGCGCTCATGCCCAGTAGTTGCCGAATTGCGCTGCTGGTCCGCCGTCGTGCACGGAGCTCGAGCACTTGCCCAACCAGGATCAAAGTGACGATGACCGATGCGCCTTCAAAATAGACTTGCAACTCACCGGCATCGCGGAAGGACTCTGGGAAAAAGCCCGGTAGCACGGTCGCGACCAGGCTGTAGAGGTAGGCGGCGCCGACCCCAAGCCCGATCAGGGTGAACATGTTCAGGTGTCTGTTGCGCAGGGAGACTCCGAAGCGCTGGAAGAAGGGCCAGGCTGCCCAGACGCAGACCGGTGTGGCCAGGGCCAGTTCGAGGTACCGCCGAGGCGTCGGCGGGAGCCAGCTCGAGACCGGATCGCCATGGAGGAGGCCGCCCATCGAGATGAAGGCCAGCGGGACGGTAAGAGTCGCGCTGACCAGCAGGCGGCGCGACATGTCCCGCAACTCGGCCTCCTCGGCCCCGTCGTCCAGAGAAGGGGCATTGGGCTCGAGCGACATCCCGCAGATGGGGCAGTCGCCGGGGCCGAGTTGCCGGACCTCCGGGTGCATTGGGCAGATGTATTCTGCCGCTGATCCCTCCGCCGTAGACGGCCTTGCAAGGCCCTCCTTTTCCAGGAACGCGAGCGGGTCGGCGACGAATCGCGCCCGGCAACGTTCGCTACAGAACGCATAGTCCTGGCCGTGGTGGTGAGCGCGATGCGCAGAGGACGCGTCCACAGCCATGCCGCAGACGGGGTCGCGCATGGTGCTCACCACCGGAGCCGGACGCGATTCAATCACTTGAGTCCGGATCCTCGTGCTCGGCGTGGTACTCCTTGAGGCTCATGCCGCAGATCGGGCACTTGCCGTCTCCGGCCGCCATGGAGGCGAAGTGGACCGTGCCCATGTCGCAGATCCAGGCACCATCCGGCATGTTCTGCTTTGCCTCCGGCGGGTCGAAGCGGGTCCCGTCCTCGGCGACCTCGACGGCTTGGCTCGTTTCCTGTTCGGGAGTAGGGGAGTCGTCGGACGAGCAGGCCGGGAGCAGCATGGCGGCCGACAGGAATGCAATGTAAGTGAGGTATTTCATTTCTTCAGGTAGCGGGCGAACACGTCCTCCAACTCGCCGATCACTTGGTCGGCCTTGACCGCATCTCCAGACTCCAGTGCGCTCTTCATGCAGGTTCGGAGATGGTTGCCGATGATCAGCTTGCTCGTCTGGGTCAGCGCGCCTTGGGCTGCTGCAATCTGCTGCAAGATGTCAATGCAGTACTGGCCGCCTTCGACCATCCGGCGGATGCCGGCAATCTGACCTTCGATGCGTTTGAGGCGCTTCAGTACGTCTAGTTGATTGGATCCGTGGAGCATTGGTGGGGTGTATCGCCTTGCAAGATACACTACCCCAGGGGAGTATATGGGGCAAGTGCGCTCCGAGGCGTTCAGCGAAGTTTCCGCCCCCGTGCAGAGCCGATCCAGTCCCGAGGGGGCTCGGGCTATCAAGGACGCCTATCCGGGTCGACATTGAGCGCATCGGCAGCGAACCTGACCTCCTCAGCTTGAACCACGGGCGGTAAGAGCTGCCAATTGCTAGTCAGCAGGTCGCAGGTTCAGATCCTACCGGGCGCACCGTTCACCTCGTAGGGGGGAGCCATGAAGGAACGAGTGCTCCGTTCTTGGAAAGGAGGATTGCATGGCCGTCATTTCGTAATATCATGAAATGATGAAGGAGCGCGACGCAAAGCATCCCTCCCAGGTGCTCACGACCGGCCAAGGTGCCTGTGAGATCAACCAGGTCGACCCCTGCAAGGTATCGGAAGCACGTGATGCCCTGCCCAGCGAGGCGGAGCTTCGGCGAGCAGGGGACGCATTTCGTGTCCTTGCCAATCCCAACCGGTTGCGAGTCCTGATCGCCCTTCAAGGGCGTGAACTCTGCGTTTGCGACCTTCGCGAGGTTCTCGACATTTCCATGTCAGGCACCTCCCAGGTTCTTCGCGAGTTGAGAAATCTCGGAGCTGTTGACTTTCGCGCTGAAGGCAAGCTCGCCTACTACAGCCTCGCGGACCCGTTTTGGCTTCGCCTGGCTGAAGATGTCATGAATCGATCAGTTGCCACGCCCGCTGCATAGGTTCCAGGCCATGACCATGATTTCAAGATCCACCATTCTCTTCGGTGTTCTCGCGGTCCTCTTGATCTTGGGGTGCGGTGACCCACCGTCTGACTCCGACCCATCGAGTTCCTCGGGCGCGGCAGGGTCAGTTACCGTTCATCACCATGATGAGTCAGGGGAAACGTGTTTCATCTGCGACGAGAGCAAGCGCGAACCGGGACGCTTGTGGTGTACGGAGCACGCCCGGTATGAGGATCGGTGCTGGCTCTGTCAGCCGCAACTCGAAGAGAAGGGGCGGCTCTGGTGCGAGGAGCATTCGCTCTATGAAGACGAGTGCTTCCTCTGCCATCCGCAACTGGAGGATGGAGGGCCCCAGGAGCAAGAGCCCACCTCGCATGCAGGCCACGGTCTTTTCTGCAACGAGCACCAGGTAGTGGAGGCAGAGTGTGGAATCTGTCAGCCGCAGCTTGCTGCCGGCCTCATGCCGGGCGGCGAGCTCAAGATTCGTTTCGAGTCGGCGCAGTCGGCCGCTAAAGCAGGGATTCGCACGAGCCCGGCTCGTGCAGCGGCAGCCCAGGCAAGCGTTCGCGCCTATTGCGAAGTGGAGTACAACGGAAATTCCCTTGCAAGGGTTACGCCATTCGCCTCAGGAATCGTGCGCAAGGTGCTTGTCGATGTCGGGCAGGAGGTCGAGGAAGGAGAGATCCTGATGGAGCTCCACTCCTCGACAGCGGCCACTGCGAAAGCGGCCTACGTCGCCGCCCTGGTCGACTATGACCTCAAGAGGCAGGTCAGCGAACGCGAACATCTACTGGCCAAGAAGGACATCTCCTCGGAGCGAGAGGTCCAGGAGGCGGACGCAGCGTTCCAGACCGCAGAAGTTCAGCTTCGTACTGCACAGCAGGTACTCCTCAATTACGGCTTCACGGAAGCCGAGGTCGATTCTATCCGCGAGAACCAAGACACGACCGCGACGCTCTACTTGCGGGCGCCGTTTCGTGGCACCCTCGTGGAACGGGACGTCGTCGTGGGTGAGGCTGTCGAGCCCGGGAGGCGTCTCTTCCTGCTTGCCGATCTCGAAACGATGTGGCTTTCGCTTTCGATTCCTTTCGAGCAGGCGAGGCACCTACGCGATGGCCTCTTGGTGGAGGCGGAGTTCCCCGGTTCAGCTGGCGAGACAGTTCGCGGTGAAGTTGACTGGGTGAACACGTCGATTGATGAGAGGAGTCGAATGGTGCAGGCTCGCGCGGTGGTGGACAACACCGCGAGATCGCTGAGCGCCGGATCTTTCGGGGATGCCGTGTTATTCGTTGCCGAAGCGCAGGATTCCGTTGAGATCGCCAAGGATGCGTTGCAGCGATACGAGGGCGGCACGTACGTCTTTGTCGAGATCGAGGACGATCTCTATTCGCTCCGACGTGTCACCACGGTTGAAGGCCAGTCCGGTGACTCGGTTGCGGTCCTCGCCGGGCTGCGGTCCGGTGAGCCGGTTGTGACCACGGGCGCATTTACGGTGATGTCCGAGTTCCTCAAGTCGAGGCTCGGAGCAGGTTGCGTTGACGACTAGGAGAGGGTCCTCGACATGCTTGACCGCCTCATCGAATTCGCGCTCCGTAATCGACTTCTTGTCGTTCTTTTGGGGCTGGCGCTCATCGGGGGTGGGGTCTATTCGGCCTCCCGCACTCCAGTGGATGCCTTTCCCGACACGACCCCTGTTCAGGTCCAGATCAATACGGTTGCGCCTGCGCTGAATCCCGAGGAGGTCGAGCAGCAGCTTACCCTGCCGGTGGAACTTTCGATCGGTGGTCTGCCCGGACTCAGCAATGTCCGCTCGATCTCCAAATTCGGACTTTCCCAAGTCGTCGCCACTTTCGACGATGAGACAAGTATCTCCGATGCGCGCCAGTATGTGTCGGAACGGCTGGCGACCGTCGAACTGGCGGAGGGAATCGAGCGGCCGCAGCTCGGGCCGATCTCGACGGGCTTGGGGGAGATCTTCCATTATGTTCTTCGTTCCGATAGCCCAGGTCGAACCCTCGAGGAATTGCGCACTCTTCACGACTGGGTCGTGAAGCCCGAGTTGCGAAAGGTCCCGGGGGTAGCGGAGGTCAATTCCTGGGGTGGATTCGAGAAGCAGTACCACGTGGTCGTCGCCCCCGAGGCATTGCTCAAGTACGACTTGACTCTCGGTGACGTCTTCACGGCCCTGGAGGAGAACAACCAGAACGTAGGCGGAGGGGTGGTGACATCGGGCGGTCAGTCCCAACTCGTTCACGGCCTCGGGCGTGTCGCCTCGATCGAGCAGATCGAGAACATCGTCGTCACCGCAATCGATGGGGCGCCCATCAGGGTTGTCGACGTCGCCCATGAAGTGAAGATTGGCCATGAAATCCGTAGGGGAGCGGTGACGGCGGATGGGCGCGGGGAAGTGGTGCTTGGACTTGCCTTTATGCTCATGGGTGAGAATGCCCAGGCGGTCACGAAGGAACTCAAGGAGAGGCTGGAGAGTGTTCGCAAGTCGCTCCCTGAAGACGTGATCGTCGAGGTTGTCTACGACCGTACCGAGCTGACGGGCGAGGTCATCAAGACGGTTCGGCACAACCTGCTTGCCGGCGCCTTGCTCGTGATCGTCGTGCTGTTCGTCCTGCTCGGGAACATCCGCGCCGGTCTCCTGGTGGCGCTTGCCATCCCGCTGGCAATGCTGTTCGCGTTGATTGGCATGTACGAGTTCGCGATCGCAGCGAGCCTGCTCAGTCTCGGTGCCATCGATTTCGGCATCATCGTCGATGGCTCCGTCGTCATGACGGAGGCCAACATGAGGAATCTGGCTCAGCGCTCTCGAGCGCTCGGTCGTCCTCTGACGAGGAAGGAGCGACTCGAGGTCGTTGCCGCGTCAGCCAAGAAGGTCGCCCGCCCAATCGTCTTCGGCATGGCGATCATCATGGTCGTCTTTTTCCCGGTACTCGCGCTGCAGGGCATCGAGGGAAAGATGTTCCGCCCGATGGCGCTGACGTTCATTTTCGCCCTGGGCGGAGCGCTCCTGGTGGCGCTCACATTGTCTCCGGTCCTCGGTTACTACTTCCTGCCTCGGCGCGCTGGCGAGCGGGAAGGCTTTTTGGCTCGAGCGATGAATCGCGTCTATTCGTGGTTTCTCGCGTTGGCATTCAAGATTCGTTGGGTGGTTCTCGCTGCCTCCGTTTTCCTTCTGGTCGCTGCAGGTTGGACAGCGGGGCGCATCGGAGGTGAGTTCATACCGCGATTGAGCGAGGGTGCTGTCGTCTTGAACACCATTCGCCTCGCTGGAGTCTCCCTTGAGGAATCCGTCCGCTACAACACTCGGATCGAACAGCTTCTCCTGGACGAATTCCAGGACGAGGTCCGCCATGTGTGGAGCCGCATCGGAACGGCCGAGATCGCCACCGACCCGATGGGGGTGGAGCTCACGGACATCTTCCTGTCGCTCAAGCCGCGGGAGGATTGGACGAAGGCGGACACACAGGCTGAGTTGGTCGCTGCGATGCAGGCGGCAGTGGACGATTTGCCGGGCCTGAACATCATCGCGACACAGCCGATCGAGCTGCGGATGAATGAGATGGTCTCCGGGATCCGTTCCGACATCGGGATCAAGATCTACGGGGATGACTTCGACGAACTCGTCCGGATCAGTGATGAGGTCCAACGCATCCTGGTGGACATTCCCGGTCAATCGGATGTCGCGGTTGACCAGGTCACTGGGCAGCCGACTCTACGCATCCGTGTCGATCCTGATGCGCTTGCTCGCGTCGGTGTATCTGGCCGCGAGGTCCTCGATTTCGTCGAGGTCGTCGGGACACGCCGCGTAGGGGAGGTCTTCGAGGGGCAGCGGAGGTTCCCGCTTGCCGTACGTCTTCCCGATTCCTATCGCACGGACGCGGACGCACTCCGGGACGCCTTGATTCCGACGGAATCCGGGTTCAGGTTGCCTTTGAGTGGCGTTGCCACGGTGGAGGAGGAAGAAGGAGTATCTACGATCAACCGGGAATGGGGGCGTCGGCTGATTCGAGTCCAGTGCAACGTTTCCGGTAGAGACGTGGCATCATTCGTCGAGGATGCCCAGGCGCGAATCGCCTCCGAGCTGGAGCTTCCTGAGGGCTACGTCATCGATTGGGGAGGGCAATTCGAGAACCTGGCGAATGCGAAGCTCCGTTTCCTCATCGTCGTCCCGGTCACGCTCCTGTTGGTCTTCTTCCTGCTGTTCTTCAGCCTCAAGAACCTCCGCGAGGTCCTGCTGATCTACACGGGAATCCCATTCGCCGCGGTCGGAGGCGTGTTTGCGCTTTGGTTCCGAGGCATGCCCTTCAGTGTCAGCGCGGCCGTCGGATTCATCGCCCTTGGAGGAATCGCCGTACTGAACGGCCAGATCCTCGTGTCGGCCATCCGTGGGTTCTTGGAAGACGGGCGGGAGATTGGCGTTGCCGTGACGGATGCCGCCAAGCAGAGGCTTCGACCGGTCCTGGCCACAGCCATCACGGACGCGGCCGGATTCCTGCCGATGGCCCTTTCGACGGGCGTAGGAGCGGAAGTGCAGCGTCCGTTGGCAACGGTGGTGGTCGCGGGTGTCCTGACCTCAACCGTGCTTACCCTGTTCGTGCTCCCGATTCTCTACCAACTCGCGATGAAGAATGCCGTGTCCGAGGTGGCGACGACGGAGGTGGCGGCATGAGTTGCCGACGACGTTGGGCGCTTGGAGGCATCGCGCTCGCATTGGGCGGATGTGCTTCCGTCAATCCGGAGCCGGACTACGGTCGAGCCCGGGATGAGGTGGCAAGAGCGACCGGATTCGCCACGCTCTATCAGCCGAATGAGGAGGAGCGTTGTCGTGAGCAGGTGGCCGAACTCCTGGAGGGCGGTCTGACAAGCCATGAAGCGGTCCAGGTTGCCCTTTTGAATCATCCCCGTCTGCGCGAGCTGATGTTCGAGATCGGCTCGAGTCGCGCCGATGCCGTTCAGGCTGGTTTGCTGTCCAACCCGTCCTTGGGGTTGCTTGTGCGATTCCCAGTAGACGGTGGGAGCGTTGTGACAGAAGGCGGCGTCATGCAAAACCTTTCCGAACTGTGGCAGATGCCCATACGCAAGCAGATCGCGGAAGGGCAGGTCGAGCACGCCATCCTAGCGCTCGGCCAGAACGCGGTGCTTGTAGCGGCGCAGACGAAGTCGGCCTATTCCTCCGCTCTTGCCACCGCTTCTGCGCTTACCGTCGCTGAGGAAAACCTCGGGACCGCCCAGAGATTCTTGGATTTGACTGGTGAGAGAGTTGCTGCCGGTGCCGCAACCCAGGTCGATCTGAATGCCGCGCGCTCGACGATGCTCGAGCAGCTGGCGCACGTACGCGCCGCCAGGTTCCGGGCAGGTGAGGCAAAGCGGAACCTCGTTCTCGTTTTGGGACTCGCGACGCCTCCGGAAAGGATCGAGTTGTCTGACCGACTTTCAGATTCCGACCACGGAACTCTTGAGTTGGAGCGGCTGTTGACCGTCGCCAGTGAGAACCGCCTTGATCTGCGTGCGGTCAAGCAAGAAGTCCTGGCTCTCGAGCAATCCGTTCCCCTGGAGCGTCGGCGGGTTTGGCGATTCGTCGGAGGTGGGCTGGACTTCGAGGTCGAAGGTGGCGAAGTATCACTTGGCCCAGCCCTCGAGCTGGAGCTGCCGATTTTCGATCAGAATCAAGCCCAGGTCGCCAAGGCGGAACTCCGCTATCTGAAGGCACTGGAGCGCCTGGACGGTGTGACGACGGCCGTCAGTCAGCAGGTTCGCGGCGCATACGAGAGGTTCTTGTTGGCACAGGATATGGCCGACCTGTATCGAGCCGAGCTTCTTCCACTGCGAGAAGAGAGTTTGAATCTCGCCATGGAGTCGTTCGCTGCAGGCAAGACGGGGTTCTTATCGGTCCTCGAGGCTCAAGAACGTCTCCTCCAGACGAGGCAGGAATTCGTGGATCAATTGGAAGCAGTTGCGCTGAGCATCCCGGCTCTGGAGGCTGCGTGTGGTCGCCCATTTGACTTCCTGTTGGAAGCGGAGGAATGACTCTCTCCAAGGGAGCCATACCGGACGAATCCATCGAGCCCGAGGAGATCTGGATCAGTTCGTTCAGCGTGCCGAAGATGGACTGCCCGGCGGAGGAGCGTACGATTCGGCTCGCGTTAGGGGGCATGGACGAGGTGCGAGGACTTTCGTTCGACCTTGCGGGACGCAAGCTGGAGGTCTTACATGGCGGCGGCGGCGAGGCTGTCTTAGACCGGCTTTCGGGCCTAGGGCTTGGTGCTTCCCTAGAAGCGACCCTGCCAGTTGGCTCGAGACCATCCACCGATTTCGCCGATTCGTTGTCTCCGTCTGGAAGGGAGTCCAACGCATTGCGTTGGTTGCTGGGGATCAACGCGTTGCTCTTCTTGGTGGAGATGTTTGCCGGCATCCTGTCCGAATCGACGGCATTGATTGGGGAGTCGCTCGATAATCTCGCCGATGCCGCAGTTTATGGGCTTGCGTTATATGCAGTCGGACACGGTCCGAGAATGCAATTGCGTGCAGCGCATGTTGCCGGCGTGCTTCAAATAGCCCTGGCGATTGGCGTTCTCGGCGAGGTCCTGAGGCGGCTGGTCTACGGCAGTGAGCCACAATCAGTGGTGATGATGACCATCGCGTTGGTCGCGCTCACGGCCAATGTTTCTTGTCTGCTGTTGATCTCCAGGCATAGAGGGGGCGGCGCCCACATGAAGGCCAGTTGGATTTTCTCGGCCAATGATGTGCTGATCAATGTCGGGGTGATAGTCGCCGGGGCGCTAGTCGCGTGGACGGGGTCGAACCTTCCCGACTTGGTGATTGGAACAGCCACCGGGCTCATCGTGCTCAACGGGGCGCGTCGCATCCTCTCCATCCGAGAGTGAGAGGCCTGGGGGCTGCCCGAGTGGCAAGACCTCGATTGAGGCATGTTGAATGCGATGCTCGGCTTTCAGGCGCTTGCAGAGTCGCTCCCGTAACAGAGCCGCATCCTGCAGCGAGGCTTCGGCTCGCATCTCGACGATTGCCTGGAGCGCGACTGTCCCCTCATCGACGGACCAGACATGAAGGTGGGATACACTCCTGACTTCGTCCGTGTTCTCTATCACGGCCGCGACCTCGCGTAGAGAGATTCCCTCCGGAACACTTGCCAGAAGCACTCGAATGCACTTCTTGAGCGCAGGCAGTGATAGCCAGACGATGTAGAGCGAGATTCCAACCGTGACCACGAGGTCCGTCCAATACCAGCCGAACAGGATGACGAGCGCGCCCGAGGCGATGACGGCAACCGAAGCGAGAGCGTCAGAGACGTTGTGCAGGAATGCGGCCTTGAAATTCAGGCTCTCCTTTGACATGGAATACGTCAAAGCAGCGGTCGCGAGGTCGACCATAAGGGCGATGCCCGCGACAAACATGACCGGCCAGCCCATGATCTCAGGGTGGTCAAACGACCGGGTAAGTGCCTCGATCATCAGGAATCCGGCGATCACGATAATGGAGGTTAGATTGATGAGGCCGCCCACGACCTCGGCCATGCCGTAGCCAAAGGTGCGCTTTTCATCTGGCGCTCGTCTGGAGACGTGGCGGGCAATGAGCGCAAGCATCAACCCGCCAGCATCGCTCAGGTTGTGCAGGGCATCTGCGATCAGGGATAGGCTTCCGGACAGGACGCCGCCGACCACTTGGGCCACTGTCAACAGAACGTTGATTGCAATGGCCCAAGCAAGTGGCTTGGTCCCTCGTGGCAGCCTCTGGTGCTTATGGCTGCGCATCGAATCCCGATCAATCAAACTTTAGGGAACCAGCGGTGCGTTTGCCGTCGGAAGATTCGACTTCGATCCACAAACTTGCTCCAGTCAGATCGGAGGGAGTCTCTGTTTCACCGTGGAAATGGTCTTCATGCGCATCCGCCTTGGACTTCAGGGCTCCAGTCCCCGCCTCGTTGCCAATCCAGAAGCGGATTGCGGTCGGCATCGGGCCTTCGTCATGCTCCAACTCGAGATGGGCGACCGAAGAGGGCTTGACGTCCTTGGTTAAGGAAACGGAGAAAGAAGCGCCAGCCAGTTCGATGGATCCGAGAGAGGTCAGCTCGCCCGAGGCATGCTCGTGAGAAGCATCAGAATTTTCACTGGTTTCATGATTGTGGCCTTCATGGCTTTCGGAATTGTTCTTGGCGGAAGCAGATTCCTCCGGTTCTCCGCAGCCGAGAAGCAGGAGTAGCGCCGCGGTCATCAGCGCCGTGGTTCCTAGGGATTTGTCGATTTGAGTCATGACGTGGTTCGAACTTCTGGTGAAGGGCTAGATGTTTTTGGATGTCGATCGGGCCGATGCCCGAATACGAGCGAGTACCCCGCCGGAACGATAATCAGGTTGAGAGCTGTGGAGGTCAGCAGACCTCCGAGCGTGACGATCGCAAGTGGCGCGAGCAACTCGCTGCCTGGTTGGCCGGCCGCCAGAGCCAGCGGCAACAGGCCAAGGACTGCCGAGATCGCAGTCATCAGGATCGGAACCAGGCGTTCCATCGAACCCTGGACAATCGCTTCTCCGAGCGGGACCCCCTCGGTATCCATTAGGTGGTTGTAATGATTGATGAGAAGAATGCCATTCCTGACGGCGATGCCAAAGAGGGTGATGAAGCCGACCAGGCTCGCAATGGAAACGATCGGCGGGACATACGGGCCGCCAATCCCAGCCAGAGCAAGAGCGTTGAGTGCGACTCCGTCTCCTGCCGTGACGAAGATGGCGACGATGCCACCGATGAGTGCGAGGGGCATGTTGAGCATCACGAGTGCTGCCGCCCGCATGGAGCCCGTCGAGATCTGAAGCAGCATGAACATGACCAGAGCGATCGCGATTCCGGCGATCAGGATCGTGCGCGAT
Source organism: Planctomycetota bacterium (assembly GCA_002705055.1). GTDB lineage: Bacteria > Planctomycetota > UBA1135 > UBA1135 > UBA1135. The sequence continues at coordinate 21,318 of PAHY01000046.1, read as the reverse complement.
GCGGATTGTTGAGCTTCGAACTGGCCGCCGTACGAGACGGTCATTCCGGCTCCCTGCACGATCGGGTCGACGCGTTCCTGCACCTGAGCGACGAGGTCACCTAGGTTCGCCCCTTCGGCGACGTTGAGGGAAATCACAGCCTTGCGCTGAGCATTCTCCCGTGTGATGAGATTGCTGGACCGCTCTGGGCCGATATCCGCGACGTCGCTCAGGCGCACGGTGGCGCCGCCGCGGCCGCGCAGGAGAAGGTCGCGGACCTGTTGCACGGACTCACGCTCGTCCGGCGCGAGCCGAACCACGAGGTCGTACTGCCGGACCCCTTGGTTTACCGTGTCGACGACCTCGCCGTAGATGGCCTCCCGGACCTGTTCGGCGGCGTCTGCCGGACTCAGGCCAGCTGCGGCAAGTTCGGCGTGGCGGTATCGGATCGGGAGCGAAGTGATCATGACTTCCCGGTTGGCGTTGACATCACGAGCTCCGGGCAGGGCCTGGAGCTCCGCTTCGATCTCTTTCGCGACCGCGCGAAGGCGGGAAAGATCCTCTCCGAATACATTGATCGCAATCGCCGCTGGAGTGCCCGAAAGCACATGGCTGAGGCGATGCTCGATGGGCTGGCCGACGGTGGTGGTGATGCCTGGAACCGCTGCAAGAATCTGGTCGATCTCATCACGCACCACGAGTCGATCGGCGCCGTCCTCAAGCGTCACCTCAAGCTCGGAGTTGCTGACCGGCTCCGCGTGCTCGTCGCGCTCCGCCCTGCCGGTCCGACGGGAAACGGATCGGACACCCTCCACCTGGATAAGCTGATTCTCGACCTCCGTCGCGAGTCGGTCACTCTCGACGATCGACGTCCCCGGAGGAGCGAGCAGGAAGACCGTATAGGTCCCTTCGTTGAAAGAGGGGAGAAAGGAACTGCCGAAGGTGCTTGCGAGCAGAAGGGCGCCCGCTGTGAGTATGCCGGCCGCTCCGAGCACCCATGCACGCAGCCGTATCGAGGCACGCAGCGCCGGTTCATATACCCGCTTGAGTCCGCGAACAAGGAATCCTTCCTGGCGCTCGCCTCTACCCGTCAAACGTCCCTTGAGCAGGAACTTGCACATTGCCGGAACGACCGTCAATGCCACGACCAGGGAAGCCACGATCGAGATCATGTAGGTGAGGGCTAGTGGTTGAAAGAACCGTCCCTCGAGCCCCTGCAGAAAGAGCAGGGGCACAAAGACCATGACGATGATGATTGTGGCGAAGACCATCGCCGGGCGAATCTCATTGCTGGCATCGAAGATGACGTCCGTTGTCGACCGACGCTGCGACGCGTCCAATGCCCGGTTCTGCCTGAGCCTGCGGAACACATTCTCCACATCGATGATGGCATCGTCGACGAGGACCCCGATGGCAACGGTGAGTCCGCCAAGGGTCATCACGTTCAGGCCGAGGTCCATCGCATCCATCATCAGGAGGCCGACAGCCAAGGAGAGCGGGATCGCGGTCAACGTGATCAACGTGGTCCGCAAGTTCAGGAGGAACAGGACGAGTACCGCGAGGACGATCAAGACAGCCTCGCCGAGCACCTTGGTCACGTTGTCGACAGCGCGATCGATGAAGTGGGATTGGCGAACGACATCGCGATTGAGGACCATGCCCATTGCCAAGGTGGGCTCGATTTGGTCGAACAGGTCGTCGAGCTCGGCGGTTAGCGCGAGAGTGTTCGTGCCCGGTGACTTCTGGATCGAAAGGATGACGGCCGTATCTCCACCCTCCGAAGCTGTGCCGCGTTTGATCGCGGGGCCAAGAGCGACGTCGGCGACTTGGCCGATGGTGACCGGTGTGCCTTCGTGAAACTTGACGATCGTATTGGCGATGTCCTCGGGCGCGGAAACCCGGCTCTGTTGGCGGATCGGGATCTCGAAGCTGTTGACGTTGACGAGGTAGCCGCCGCTGGCGGTGCTGTGAGCCCCGTCGGCTGCCTGGACCACATCGGAGATCGTCAGGTCATAAAGGCGAAGGCGCTCCTGGTCGACGTTGACCTGGTACTCAGGCATGTCGCCGCCGATGGCGACGACCTGCGAGACACCTGGCACAGCGAGGATCTTGTTCCGCAGTTCGAACTCGCAGAAGGAGCGGAGCTGCATCGGGTCCACGGAGCCGTCCGGGGATGACAGCGATATCAGCATGATCTCCCCGGCGATGGAAGTGATGGGAGTGATGAAGGGCTCGACTCCGTCAGGTAGGTTCTCTCTCGCCGCGACGAGCCGCTCGGAGACGAGTTGGCGCGCATCGATCAGATCCGCTCCCCAGTTCAGGTCGATCCAGATGATGCCGAGCCCGATGGCGCTCGAGCTCCTGACGCGCCGCACTCCTGACATTCCATTCACCGCGGTCTCGATGGGGAATGTCACGTATTGCTCGACCTCGTCTGCGGCAAGTCCGCCGGCCTCCGCCATGATGGTCACTGTCGGGGCGTTGAGCTCCGGGAACACGTCGACGCCCATCTGAGGGAGGCGGTTTCCGGCATAGCCGAGGAGCATGGCCGCAGCGATCAGGACCAGCGACGAGTAGCGCAGGGAGAAACGGATGACGGCTTTCAACATCGATCAGTCCTCACCCTCGTGAAACGTCCCGTCAGCGTGGAAATGCCCACCCTTCTGGATCGACCCGCTGGTCGCGAGCATGAGTTGGAACGAACCATCGAGGACAACTTCGTCGCCGTCCCGCAAGCCGCTGAGGATGGCAACCCAGCGGCCATCATCGAGGCCGAGGTCGGCTTCCATGCGGATGGCTTCATTCGGATCGCTCGGGTTCCGACGAAATAGGATCGGCTTGAGCCCATCGCGTTGAATCGCTGCAAGCGGAATGGCGAGCTCGGGCATCGCGGTTTCGTCGGTGATGATCTCCAGCTGCGCGGAAACTCCTGAGCGCGCCCAAGCCCTCAGGTCATCGGGAACGATGAACAGGTCGAGGGTGCGGGCATTCGGGTCCCCGGCAAGTCCGATGGAAATCGTCCCGGTCATGGTCTCCGTCATCGGGACGGCGCGGCCCGTGGCGGTCGGGGTCGGCGGGACGATGCGGCCGCTCAGCCCATCACGCAGGACGCCGAGATCGCTCTGGATCCCCGAGGCGCGGAATCGGAGTCGATCCGGCTCCACAGTCGTCAGGACGGGTGCTCTTTCGTCCGCCCAGGCGCCATTGGTGACCCCGAGCGTCTCGATGACACCTGCAGAAGTCGCTTTGACTTCGATGATGGAGATCAACGCCCAGCCAGGTGTCGCGCCTTCCTCGGAATCGGCGAGCCTTGCCAGTTCTTCCCGCGGTTGAGAGACGATCGAGGATGCCGAGGCCAGGAGATAGTCCGACAGGGACTCTGCGGCACGGAGGTCGGCTTCGGCTTGTTGCTGGGCTGCTTGTAACTCAGCTTTCTTTTCGATCACCCCTGCGAGATCCGCGCGAGTACTCGCGAGCGATGCCCTCGCCTGGGTGAGTTCGTTGACACGCCCGCCACCTGCTTCCCGGAGCGACTGAAGCTGCTCAACCCTGGCGTTCCAGACCGCCATGCTCTCGCGCAGACTGTCCTCGTGCTGTTGGTGGGCAATGAGCAGTGGTCCATAAGCGGCGATCCGAGTTTCAAGGCGCTCGATTTGTGACGCGGCGTCGACGAGTTGCCGCTGCATGTCACGCCACGCGGGAGAGTCGAGCCGGTAAAGCGCCTGACCCTCCTTGACGTGGTCGAACTGCTCGACGAGAAGTTCCACTCTTCCTGGGATCGCAGTGAGGTACTCCCTGCGGGCGGAAGGAAGAAACTCGAACCGGCCAGGAACACGCAATGTCTGCTCAACACGTCGGCGTTCGACTTTGGCGAAACTGATTCCCAGGTTGGAGCGGACAGCTGCGGGGATCGCGACGCGGTCCGTATCGCCGGCCTTCGCGGCTGCCTCACTCCGATTGTCCAATGCACTTTCGTCGCTGCTGGAGGTGGGCGAGGAGCCGCCACTGCAGGCGGCGAGAAGGAATGGCAGGGACGCCGCAATGGCGAGCGTTGTGGCTCTATGCATGAGTTTCATCGGGAGTCCTCGGACAATGACGGTTCAACGGGAGCAGGCAGATGGGGCACGCCAGGCCCGAGCAGTCGGGCCATCTCGATGGCAGCATCGAGGATGGCCTGATTGAGGTCGAGAGCCTGTCTCTTGGCTTCGAATCGGCGTGAGATGGTCTCGAGGAGGAGGAGGGTGTCGACTTCCCCGAGTTCGGCAAGACTCGCTACTTCCGATGCTTGCTGGTTGAGCATGGGAATGAGCTCCTCCGAGAGCGTCCGGAACCTGGTGGTGGCGGACTCGTGGATTGCGCGCGCGATTGCGAAGTCGCCCGCAAGCCTTTCGAAAGTGGTCTCGGCGATGGCTCTCGCGACCTCTCGCTGGGCCCTGGCTTCAGCGATTCCTGCGCGATTCGCATTCAGGAGCGGGATCGGAAGCGAGATTCCGAACAGGAGCCGATCATCATTGTCCTCGCTGCCATATCCTCCGTTGATCGAGACATCGGGGTATTGCTTACGAATCTCGTGGCGATAGCTCTCCTCCTTGACGTCGTAATCTGCGCGTAGAACTGCCAATCTCGTATTGGCCTGAATGATTCGCGCCATCGGGTCATTGGTCTGCGGGATGTCGATCGGCGGATGCGCCGGCAGGAGATCAACAGGGGCATCGGGGGGAAGGCCGAGCAGGCGAAGTAGGTTGACGCGAGCTTGCGCTTCGTGGAACTCGGCTACCGTGGCGGCCGCTCGCGATTCGACAAGCTCGGCGCGAATGAGCCGAGCCTCGACGCGGGTGAGTTCTTCGGCTGCTTCAAGCCTGTCGGTGATCCGGGCAACCTGTTCGATCTGTTGGACGGCTTCGTCTGCGAGCCTGAGGTGCTCGGACGCGGTCGCCCAAGCAGCCCAGGCGGACCGAACCCTCGCTCGAAGTTCCCACTCGGCGTCAACGATCCGTAGCAGTTCGGCTTTGTACCCAGCCTTTGCCTTCTCCTTCTCGGTCTCCAGCCGCCCTGAGAGTGGCAGGGTGAGGCCGAGAGTCAGCCCGTACTCGAGAGGGCCTGTCGGCGAGAGGAGCTCGGCTGCATCGAATCCGAATTCTGGGTCCTGCCACAGACCGCCTTCCTCATACCTGGCAAGGGCCACGCCGGCGTCGAGCCGTGCGATCCGCAGGTCCGGGTTGAAGAAGAGAGCGAGCACCTCACCCTCTGACGGGGACAGCCCGTCGCTGAGGTCGAATCGCTCGGGCGCAGGCATGCCTTCCAAGGCAAGCTGCTCGACGAGCTCTGAGATCGACTCGGTGGCTTTTAGCCGTTCACCGAAGGCGGACCTGTGCCCGGACAGGTCGATCGGCGCTCGTTCAAATGACTGGCATCCTGCCAGGGCCAAGGCCCAAACCGCCGAGCCAAGCATCGGCGCGGTATTCCGCGCGAAGCGCGGGCGTTTCCATCTTTCCATCTGTCGTGATAACTGTTCAAGTTCCTGATCCAAGCCGCGCGGGGGAGCCCTGCGCGGTTCGAGTAACGGAAGAAAACAGAAATCAGGTCGTCAGACGGACACTTGCCACGAGGGCCAGTCGGCGAGCCACTCCGCCGTCAACTGGCCGAGATTGAATCGACCTGCAGGCAATGGAAGGCTCGGAAATCGTGCCGCGAGCTTGTGGAATAGAAGCCTGAGGCACTCCCTCAGGAATCTCGACTGCGCCTTCGCCAGACGTGCGGGAGACGAGATCGACAAGGGACAACTCGATATCCGTGCAGCCGCACCCGTCCTCTTGCGAAATGGCGGGAATGGGGCCCAGCAAAAAACCATCATGCTGGCACACATTCTCGCAATGCTCGCTTTCGGTCGGCGCGTGATGGTGGCCACCGCCGAAGCACAGGACAAGCACATCCCCAGCCACACCATAAAGGGCGTGGACCGCTAAGGCCGCGGTTAGGAGGAAGGCGAGGAATCGAGAGGGCACGCACCCACCATATCGGTCGATTCCCGCGCCCGCAATAGAGTGCGCGGGTTGAGAGGTCATGCCAGGTCAAATCCTGAGGCCGTGACCTGTCCCCGCGGATCCGGTCCAATTCCGACCGGATTCCGCGCTGGAGCGAACAGGTTGACCGTCAAGTGCCGCCTCGTCCTTCGCCGTCTATGGAGTCGGCGGCGAGTGTGATGATCGCGGACTGAGCGTCGAACGATAGGAGTGGCCAGAGTGCCGCGAGGCCCAAGAATCGCAGTCCGTAGCTCCTGCATGCTGACCTGCATGCATCACACTCGGAAGAACGTAAGTCCTTTACAAGTAATATGATTGCGTCGCCTTGACTGCGGTTTCCTAACCGTTGCTTGTAGCGCAAGCACCCGCCGCACGCGAGGGCAATGCGCCAACAGGACGCAAAGCTCCGCCTCATCATGACCCAATCCACGATTCGCCCAGTCTGCCTCGAAAGGCACCGGTTCGAGGGGGTGACTGGCAGGGACTGCGGCGGACACGATGTGACTTGCGAGGAACAGAATTCCTGCATGCTTGCCTGCATGCGCGAGGCGCCCCTTCTCCCTGCAAACGCAATCGCTCGTTCGCGCAATCTCGATCGTAAACTACGACCCCAATCGCGCCCGTAGCTCAGCAGGATAGAGCAGTCGGTTCCTAACCGACAGGTCGCAGGTTCGAATCCTGCCGGGCGCACCAATTCGTGTTTCTCTGGAGGCGATCTCGACTGTTTGTCGTCCGCGAATGTAAAGGGATGAAATGCTGCTCGAAAGCAGCCGAAGTCTGTCTTCCATCGAGCTGGGTGAAATCAACTGGAGATGCTGTTCATGTTGCGCCTGGGTACTACTCTGAATCGACAGGCGAGGACTTTTCTGGGGCAGGGATCGGTGGCTATCTCGTAAAAGAAGAAGTCCAGTTCCGATTCTGGGATATTGGCAACGATCTTCCCCACGTGCACCCGGGGCAAGTTGTTCTCAAGACCGAAGGAGACAAGGCCTCGGCATTTGTGTTTGAGGACATCGGCGATCCAGCGCAGTCAGGCCTTCGATTTGCCAGGACGTTTAATGGACCTCCAGCAGAGACTCTCAAATTGCTAAGGCTGGAGGGGTTCACTGAGACTGCTATTCGAGTATTGGGGTCTAGAGATGGTCCCAAACTCGCAGGCGATGCACTGCTGTTGACCGGAATTGAGTGGGTGGACTGCGATGCCGCTCTCTTCATTGAAGCTGATGGCCGCAATACTCAGCTTTGGGTTCTGGGTTAGTCTATGATTGTGGAGCGTTTGAGATACAACTATAGCGAGGTGTAGAGGTCCTTCATTGTGAGACAGCTATCTCTGACAATCGTTTCAATTGGAGTTCTGTGTGGTGCAGTTCCGTCGGCGCAATGGGGGGCACATGGTGGAGCGTGGGAACCTCAGTTCCAGTATGCGCCATTGTCCGATCAGCATTCGATCGAGTCGAATAACGCTGCAATGGCAAGTGTTGGCGATTTGAATGGCGATCAGATTCCGGAGCTTGTCTTTGCCTCCGAGGGATACAACTCGAGCATCCCAGCACTCGTTTGTTTGAATGGTGAGTCCGGAGATCTTGAGTGGATCTTTGAGTACTACGCGTATTTCAGTTCTGACGCTCCGAGTATTTCCGGTTGCATTGTTGCTCTCGATGACCTCAATGGTGATGGTGTCCCGGAGGTCCTTTGCGGGGATCCGACTGCGACAACCGGAAACTCGTTTCAGATGAGAGGCGCGGTGTTCCTGCACTCAGGAATAGACGGCGCGCTGATCTGGCATGCGTCTGCAATGGACTGGGGCGATTCCATTGGAGTTGGCGCAGCGAAGACGGATGACCTGGATGGCGATGGAGTTTGCGACTTTTCAGTGTCTGTGCGAGGCGACTATGCGCAGACTTGGGATTCAGCCGTTCACGTTTTTTCCGGGAAGACGCAGGATCATCTTCGGACCTTTAGATTTGATGGTGGTGAGTCGCTTTCAAGCTTATCGCTTGGTTATGCGCCCCCAGGGGTGGACCTTGATCTCGATGGACTTGGCGACTTGCTCATTCCGGTTGGACAGACGTTTCATTGGGGGACCTCCGTAGTTTCGTCCGTCACTGGGCAGGCGCTAGCTTGGATTCCCGGAGAGATTGCAGACTACAACTCACAAAGTGTGGTGTCGTTTGTGCAAGATCTTGATGGCGACAGTATTCCGGAAATCGCACTTATGCGGCCGGATCAGTTGGGGTGTAGCTTGTTCTCGACCCAGACCGGGGCATTGATGTGGACACAGGAGTGGCTGAATGGTCCTGTGGCTACCTCCATGTGCACAGTCGCGGACATTGACGGCGACCAAATAGAGGATTTGGCAGTTGGGTCTCCTTTCTTGCCAGTGAAAGGTTTTGCGGGAAGTGGAAAAGTTCACTTTCTCAGTGGTGCGACAGGAGAGCGAATTCGTCGCTTGGACTGCGAGGTCACTGGTGATTTGAATAGCGATCGCTTCGGGGTCAACCTGCTTTGGGATAGCGCATCGGAGACTCTCTTCGTGCGCAGTGACTATGGATTCCTGGGCACTGAGAGTCGGCCGGTAGTTGGCCTCCAGTTTTTGCCATTTCTTGAGCTAAGCGACTGCGAATTGTCGGCGGCGAGCGGCGGTCACCTTGATGTGTGGATTGACTTCCCAGAGGAGTATCAATCGGTTCGGTACGCATTGCTCGCGTCACGGTTACCAGGCGAATCGACCGCACCAAGTGGAGTCGTAATTCCCTTGGGGATGAGCCGCTTGTTTCGAGATTCCGTTAACGACCAGCTTCCGCCTTGGTTCTCAGGCAGAACTGGAACCCTGAACCTGGCGGGCGATGCAACAGTCGATCTTGCCGTGCCAAGTGGGGCACTTAGTGTGTTGACGGGTTCGTCAATCTGGTTTGCCGCTGTTGCCGGCGATCGTAATGATGTGCAAGTTAGTTCGATCGCCCAAGAACTCTCGATTGTTCACTAGGCTGACTTTCTTGCGGGGGGCTCAAGCGATGTTCGTCTCACTGATTCGCGTGCATCGGATTCGAGGGGCCGTCTTCCGCAAGGGCTTGTATAGATGCAAGTCGATGTTTGGGCGAAGTTTGGCTATGCCACGGTAATAGGAGTGTGTCGCCAACTTGAAGATCTTCGCGGGAGCGTTAGCGGGTTGGCAAGGCAAGACGGTGACTCAAGCTGCCCGCCTCAAGTCCATTGCCTTCATGCAGAAGGCACGTGGCACGCCCCCCCCAAGAACTGGTCCAGGTTCGACGTGACACTTGGTAAACGGCAGGCCGAGTGGCTGGCGACTTAGGGGCGGTTTTCCTCAGCCATGGATGCTGCGGTTTTGATGATCTCGGCTTGAGCTTCAGCCGTGAGCCGAGGCCAGAGGTCTGTGAGTTTGGAGAAGTGCGGTCCAAGGCTCCTGCATGCTGTCCTGCATGCAGCACACGGCTGCTGCTCTAAGTCACTGTCAGTCAATCGAATTCCGTTCTCGTGCTCGCGGTTTCCTAAACCGTAGGTCAGAGGTTCGAATCCTCTCGGGGACGCCAGGCGCGTCCAAGTGAAGGCTGCGGCGCCGATTTGAGCAGCATGAAGTAGGCTGAGTGGGAATGATCCCCGGCGCCATCCTGCTCCTCGCCGCACAGATCCCAGGAGGGTCCTGGGTCGAGGAGAGTCTCGTTGAGGCGAGCCCGGGTGAAGACAACCTTGGCGGATTGCTCACGGTGGGCCCGGAGATTCCGGGTGAGAGGGGGGTTGTCCTGGGTGCGTGGCGAGATCGGTTTGCAGGGAGTCTCTATCAGAATGCGATCGGAGCCCGTTCAGCGGATACTCTCCGACCCATATGGAGTGTGCGCTTGTTCGGCCCCTACGACCCGGCGCCCTCCATCGCCGTGATCACGGATTTCAATCTGGATGGGATTGACGACGTCTTGGTCGGGCAAGATGAGCTCGATCAGGTGGTCGTTCTCGACGGCAATTCGGGATTGGTTCTCGCGACATTTACAGGCGATCAAAATTCGGAGTTTGGCTCCGAAGTCTGCGCGATCGAGGATGTCAACTGGGATGGCGTTTCGGATTGGGCGGTTTACGCACGCGATGAATGGGGCATCGGCGCCAGCGTTGCTGGCGTACTGCACCTTCACTCGGGCATCGATGGTTCACGTGTTCGCTCCTTGTATTCGACTTCCCAGTCGGAAGATACGGGGACGCAGTTCTCGTCCATCGGCGATTGGAATCTGGATGGAGTCGGCGATCTCGTGTGCTTGGATCGAGGGCGCCATACCTCGATGGGCGAAGCGATCAAGGTCATGAGTGGCTTGGACGGTTCGACCCTGCACGCATGGAAGGTCGAGCGCGCGACTCCATACGTCGTAGGCGATGTGACTGGGGATGGCTTGAGCGATGTCGTTGCAGGCGATGGCGCAGCAAACTCGTCGAGTGGAGTCGACCGCGCGGGGAGGTTGGCATTCTTGCCATCCGAGGCTGCGATCCCGGGGTGGACCGTCGAGGGGCAATCTGCGCGAGAAGCGTTGGGATCTTCGGTCACGGTTGTTCCAGACCTCGACTTTGATGGGCGACCAGATATCGCAACGAGCGGTGACTCGGCATGGGTCCAAGGGCAGCGCGAGGCGGGCAGGGTGCGCATCCTTAGCTCCGCATCGGGTGAGTCTCTACGGAGGATCCAACGTGATTCAGCCTATGCGCGGTTTGGGTCTGGATTGGTGGGGTTCGACTTCGGCGGAGTCGCGCGGATGGTCGTGGGCTCGCGCGGGTGGATTCCAGCCGGTGCGACGGGCGAGACGGGGAAGATCGAGGTACTTCGATTCGATCCCATGCTGGTGCTATCGGCAGAGTCTGTGAGCGCAAGTGCGGGTGGCTCGATTCAACTCTCGGCGAACCTTGGAGTTGAATCAGCCGGCGAGTACGCATTCCTTCTTGCGACAAGGCGTGGAGTCACGCGTAGCGAGTTTCTCGGAGTCTTCGTGCCGCTCGCTCAAGGTCCACTCTTCCGGCAGGGATACCGGTCGGGGTATGCACAGGTGACCCCTCAAGCGGGTGGGTTCCTGGACGCGAGCGGGTCGATCGATTTTCAGCTGACGCTACCTCCGAATAGCGGCCTTCTCGCTGGGCAGGTGCTTTCGGTTATTGCGTTTTGCAGTCCGCTTCCATTCCTTCCTGGCGACGGCAAGAGCAGCTACGCCGCCCAAGTTCACGTGATTCCCTAGTCGAGTCGCAAAGAGACAGCGCCAGTGCGAGGAGTGTGGCTCGACGAGTGGTTTCGAGCGCCCGCTAGATCGTTGCGCACGGTCGATACCTCCGTGTAGCGCATGCCTGCGTCGGATCGCTCTCCGGGCTGGTAGATATGCACCACTTCGAGTGGCCCTGATATCGAGGGCTACATCCAAGTCAAATGCGGCGACGCGACTAGGGCAGCACGTCGATGCGCCAAGCTACCGAGCTCAAGCTAGGCTGGGACTGTGTCGTCCCACAAATTGCAGCGAACCAGACTGAATTCCCAACCGCAGAACTGAGAGCGCCAGGAGGAACTCCGAGCAAGACTGTCCCACTCGCGCGTGCATCGAGTTGCCCTGTCCGATGGACAAACACATCTGGCAGCGAATTCCGAATCGATGCATGCAGCCATGCATCCATGGTCAGCGGAACCTTCACATCCCTCAGAAACACTGGCCCAGTGCCGGAGGCGGATACCCCAAGGGCGTAGAAACTGCCACCGTATTCAGTTGGAAACTCGAGATCGAACTGAATGAGCCCGCCAACCGATGCGGAAACTGACTCATCGCTTGCCACAAGAAATGGCATGAATTCCAAAGCGATCGCTGGACCAACCCCGGTGCTCGAACCCGGAATCACGCCGCCCTCGCGCACGAAGAGCAATTCCGAGGCATCATCGTAAAAAGCTGCTACTCCGAAATAGAGTTCATTCGGAAATCCGAGCACGCCGCTTCGCACTGCTCGCTGCCTCTTGCCATCCGCTCCACTCAGGAAATGCAGCTTGCCAGTTCCTTGGTAGTTCTGAATCTGCGCCTGGTGTGCTCCAACAGCCAAGTCTTGAACTCCGTCGCCGTCTTGGTCGGGAAGTCGGGCAATCGACCAGCCAGCACCGGATCCTTGAGCTAGTTCACGCCTCCAAATCTCGAAGCCAGTACCACCGGAGAAGCATGCGACCCCATCCGATGATCCGAGTGGCGAAACATAGTCCGGAATACCGTCACCGTCCAAATCGTCCAATACTGTGACATCGGCGAGGGGCGGCCCCTTGGAAACAAAACAGTCCACGGCCTCATAAACCGTCATGCCAGTCAGTGGGGAAATCAACTCCGCGCTGATTGCGCCCGTCCTGACCAGCAGATCTGGGGCTCCATCGAGGTCCGCATCGATCTTCTGATCCAAGCCCGACATGACACTGAACGTCCGAGTCTGGCCACTCGTAGGCTCAGTAATCGAGTTCATCAGAGTGAAGTCTCTTCCTGAAAAGATATGAATTACGCTTGCCCAAGAACCCTGTGTGTCTTCATTCGCGGAAACTGCGAACTCAGCAAATCCATCGCCATTTAGATCGCTCAATCCCGCTAGCCCTAGGCCCAGGTTATCTCCCATCAAATCCGGATCGTCAAACTTCCAAACGAGTGCGCCGGTTCGTCCGGAATGCACCGTGACAATCCCGCTATTCCTTTGAGATCCGCTTGCTGAGGCGTGACGGTCAGATGCAAGAATCTCACAGATGGAATCTCCATCTAAGTCTTGAATCGTGCAGATTGCCGTATTGGGCGTGCCTTGTATTCCAAGATCGAGAAGATACCCAAAGCTCCAAAGGCGCTGCCCAGTTGATCCCGACACGGCAATCAAGCCGCCGTCTGAGCCGTTTGCGCCGAGCGCGACAAACACAAAGTCCGCAACCATGTCGCCATCGATATCACCAATGGACATCATGGAGCTGTCATCCGCGTCCATTTGTGGATTCGCATAGGACGGCTCAAAGAAGTACTTCGCCGTCCATTCACCGCCGACATCCTGTTGCGATTGGGCGGTCAAGGCTGGAGCGCAAACGGCACCGGCGGCAATGGTCGCCAGGCATGCAATAGATCTGAAGATGCGCCTATTCTCCGTTCGAAGAATCCAACTCAAGAGCACCTGCAATGACTGCCGCCCAGCGCGTCCATGTGGGCAGTGCCGGAAACGCCAGAGAGCGGGCCCGCGCCGATAGGAGGGAAAAGCCACGTTCTTTGAGCTTATCATTTGAACGTGACCTGTAGATCCGAGGTTTGAAGCCACTCGGGGGCGCTAGGCGGTTCTTCAAAGGCGTGCCCCACTCGGATCGCTTGCATTAAGGTGGGGGAGTCGAGAGTCGATTTCATCCCCCCTGCAAGCCATGTCCCCTCGCATCTTCGCGTCCGCCGCTCTTCTCCTGCTCAGCCATAGCGCGCCGATCGCGGCGCAGGAGCCGCTGAGGGTCAGCCCGCAAGGGCTCTTCCCGGCGCCGTCGACGCTGAATCATCAGAACGCGCATGGCTGGACCTTGGAAGTCACTCCCGTCGCCGCAGATCTGACCTACATCGAGTCGGATCTTCGTTTGACCTCCCCGGACGGTCAGGTGCGGTTGCTGTCGGGCGTGGCGGGGACTGGCTTCCTGGTCTCAAGGCTTGGGCAGGTGATCGCCACGGAGGCGACCCATTCCGAAGCGGTGCCGGTCCGCGTGCGCGTGCTCAGCCCGGAGGGGCAGCTGCAGCTGGAGCGGAAGATCCTGGGGCTGACCGACCCCGCGCTTTCGAGTGACGGCGACCAGCTGGTGCTCCGCACCCGCGAGCACACCGCGGTGCTCGATCTCGAAAGCCTGAGCACGACGCGGTACCCGCGCTACGCCGAGTATGCGGTGGCTTCGGATGGGACGCTCGCAGGGCTGGTCATCGACTCGAGCGAGCTGCGTCTGCATCGAGCGGATGGCCCCGTCATCAGCGTCGTCTTGCCCGAAGCCGCGCGGCGACTCGCCTTCGCTCCAGACGGAACGCTCTACGCCCTGACTGCGCAGACTCTGCACCGCATCAAGCCTAGCTCGGGCGAGCTCACCACCCTCTTCTCGCTGCGTGAGAACGGCGAGTTCCGGGATCTGCGCGTGCACCGCGGCATCCTGCATGTGGGGGCGCGCCTCGCGCAGGGCGGGGGCTTCGCCGGCCACCAGGTGGTCATCAACGCGCAGGGACAGATGCTGCACCAGTCGCAGAGCTCGGTCGCGGTGCCGCCGCCGAGTCACTTCGCGAACTGGCAGGCCCGCGATCTGTTGCCCTGGCCGCTCGCGCCGAACAGCCAGCACCCGATCGGCAACACTTACGGCGAATACCAGAACTATGGTGGCTCGCCCTATCTGCACCCGGGCATCGATGTGCTGGGCAGCCCGGATCAGCCGGTCTACGCGGTCGCCGATGGCGTGGTCAAGGCGGTGCTGACGACCAGCGGCCAGTACCACTGGCGGGTCGCGATCGGGGGGCCGGGAAGCGGCACGACCCAAGGGCACCTGTACGCGCACCTGCGACAGTCCTCGATTGCCGTCAACGTAGGGGACACGGTCGTCGCGGGGCAATACCTCGGCGATCTGGTGCCCTGGCCGACCTCCAACTTCACCCACGTGCATTTCAACAGCCTGGAGGACCGCGGCAATCAGTGGTTCGGTGATTGGCTCGTGCCCAATAACGTCCACGAGGACCTCGAGCACGTCCACGAGAGCTCCGCGCCGGTGTTCGAGAACGCGCGCGGCAACGGCCTGTTCGCCTTCTGTCGCAACGAGACCTCGAACTACCTCAACCCGAACTCCCTGAATGGCAAGGTCGACATCATCGCCCACGTCGGGGACCGGCTGAACTCCTCCTGGACCTGCAGCGTGCAGACCCTGCGTTATTCAATCTATCCGGCGGGCAACCCGGGGGCTCCGGTGGTGGACAACAAGCTGTCCGTTCACTTCGACATGGCGCTCGATACTTACGGCAGCGGCACGATCGACGGCTTCCTCGTCGACCTGCTGTACAAGGAAGACTCGACCTGCAACACCGACGGCGACTACAACAGCCGCGAGTTCTTCCACATCCTGACGAACTCGAACGGCGACCGAATCTACGACGCGGCCGACCAGAACGAGGCCTGGGATACCAATGCCGTTCCTAACGGGGACTACGTCATCGAAGCGGTCGCGATCGACGCCGCGGGCAATCGATCGACCGCCAGCATGACGGTCACGGTGAGCAACTAGTCCACCAGGGGCCTCTCACCCGCCAGCGAGAGAAGGCGGTCGCCCTGCGCTACCATCGGCGGCGCCCCTTCGTGGTGCGCTGTCCTCTTGCCACCCATCGACCCTCCCCGCCGATTCGGCGCCGTGCTGCGGCGTCTGGGACCGGGGCTGATCGTGGCCGGTTCGATCGTGGGTTCAGGCGAACTCATCGCCACGACCAAAGTGGGAGCGCAGTCGGGCTTCGTGCTGCTGTGGCTGATCGTGCTGGGCTGCCTGGTGAAGGTGTTCACGCAGGTCGAGCTGGGGCGCGCGGCGGTCGTGTCCGGGCGGACCGCGCTCGGCGCGCTCGACGACCTGCCCGGCCCGCGCTGGCGCGTCGGCTGGGGGGTGTGGATGTGGGTCGCCATGACCCTGCTGACGGTCGCCCAGCTCGGCGGGATCGTCGGCGGCGTCGGCCAGGCGCTGGCGGTGGCTTGGTCGTGGACCGACGACGGCCGCGCCCTGCAGGAGGTGAACGGCGAGTGGGTGCGGCTGCAGGTTCAGGCAGCGCTGGGCACTTTGCCTGCCGAGCTGTCCACCATGGACGCGTTCCTCGCGCGGCTGACCGATCTGCGGCAGCAGGCGGACGCGCTCTCCAGCGCTCCCGACGCCGCGCTCTGGGCGGCCGTGCTGGCCTTCCCGACGGCAATCATCCTGGTGGTCGGGCGCTTCACGCTGATTCAGCTGGTGGCGACGGCGCTGGTGGTCTCCTTCACTATCGTCACGGTCGCGACTGTGGTGCTGCTGCAGCTCCAGCCAGACTGGGCGATTCGCTCGGAAGAGCTGATCTCGGGGCTGCGCTTTCAGCTGCCGAGCGGGGCAGACGGCGGCTCGGGCTCCCTCGCCACCGCGCTCGCTGCCTTCGGCATCATCGGAGTCGGCGCGGCGGAGCTCGTGATGTACCCGTACTGGTGCCTCGAGAAGGGCTACGCCAAGTTCGCAGGCCGGCAGGAAGCCAGCGAAGCCTGGCGCGCGCGCGCACGCGGCTGGATGCGCGTGCTGCAGGTCGACGCCTGGCTGTCCGCCGCGGTCTACACCTTCTCGACCGTGGCCTTCTATCTGCTCGGCGCCGCCGTGCTCGGGCGCGTCGGCCTCGACCCGGAGAAGGAGCTGATGGTGCGCACGCTGTCCGAGATGTACGCGCCGGTCTTCGGCGAGTGGGCGACGCCGATGTTCCTGGCGGCGGCCTTCTGCGTGCTCTACTCGACCTTCTTCGTCGGCATCGCCGGCATGGCGCGGGTCGCCGCCGACTGCGTCACCCGGCTGGTGGGGGCGAGCGGCGAACACGCTGAGACCCTGCGCCTGCGCTGGACACGGATCTTCTGCGGCCTGCTGCCGATCCTCTGCCTGCTGGTCTTCGTCTTTGTCCAGGCCCCCGCGCGCCTCGTCCTGGCCGGCGGGGTCGCTCAGGCGCTGATGCTGCCAGCCCTCGGCGCCGCCGCGCTGTGGGCGCGCCACCGCCGCACCGACCCGGCCCTGGCACCCGGTCGACTCTGGGACGCGCTGCTCTGGCTGTCCTGTGCCGCCTTTGTGGTGGTCGCCGGCTGGTCGCTCGTGACCTTGCTCGGCTAGGCCGAGGTGGCCTTCTCTGAGTAAGCGAGCACGAACAGCCAGGGAACCCACATGCAGACCGAGACCTTCTGGACGACAGGCAGGAAGCCGCCCGACAGCTCGCCGTAGTACATCGACGCGTTGGCCAGGACGAGCGCCAACGTGAGCGCGCCGAACGCGAGCGATCGAAGCCTGCGCTCCAGGAACAAGCCGTGCAGAATCGCCAGCATCGCGACCAGGAAGAAGGCCAGCGCCACTAGCACCAGCGCATCGTGCATGGGCGTGGTAACCAGCGCGGCGTAGACCATCGAGCCGATACCGGCGATCTGGGTCGCCTTGAAATGGGCGCGACTCGGGGCGCGTTGGGCGACCAGGGCGAAGATCACGGCCATGCTGGCGCAGAACAGGATCACGCCGGCGCTGGCCAGCCAACGAGCCGAGTTGACCTCGCCGTTCTCCGCAGTGGGCTGGAACAGGCTCGAAATCGACTGATTCAGCCAGTCGTAACCCCCTGGGTAAGCCTGAGATGCGACCACGATGAGCAGCGTGGCCAGTGCGGCACCCAGGAGAGGGGCAAGGCGCAGGGGAGTCATGCGATGCGAAGGCTACGCTTAGCGTGGGGCAGTGCGCAATCCCGTGCCTGCCCGACGCAAAAAAGAGTCTGGACTGAGTCCAGAATCAGATTAGAACCAGGGGCATGGACTTCGATCCGGCCCTCCTTCTGCGCGAACACGGCGTGCAGGTGACCGCCCAGCGCCTCGCGGTGCTTCGCGCGGTCCATGTGCGTCCGCACTGCACCGCGGACCAGGTGGCGGAGGACGTGCGCGCCGAGATCGGCTCGATCTCGCGCCAGGCGGTCTACGACGCCCTCGGCACCCTCACCGGCAAGGGCCTGCTGCGGCGCATTCAGCCCGCCGGCTCGCCCGCCCTCTACGACCCGCGCGCGGGCGACAACCATCACCACATGGTCTGCCGCAGCTGCGGGCAGACCACCGACGTCGACTGCGAGGTCGGCTCGGCTCCCTGCCTTGCCATCGGCGAGGCCTCCGGCTTCGAAATCGACGAGGCCGAGGTGATCTTCTGGGGCACCTGTTCTGGCTGCCTCGACCCCCAATCCATGGCCTCCGAGTAGGCCATCTGCCGTCGGCCCCAAACGGCGACGGAGTTCAACCACAACTTCACGAAAGAGACTCCCCATGTCCCGATCCTCCACACGCTTTGCGGCGCTCGCCCTTTCGGCCAGCCCGCTCGCACTGCTGGCTGGCTGTGCCACGCCCGCGCAGGGCGACGCAGCCGCCGAGACTCCGATCGCGGCTTCGGAGGCCAGCATGGCCAGCAACCCCGCTTCGAGCGGTTGCCCGGTCACTGGCTTCATGAACTCGCTCGCGCAACAAGCAGCGATGCCGCCTGAGCATCGACATACTGCGGCCGGTGGCTACTCCAACGCCGATTGGTGGCCGAACCAGCTCAACCTGCAGATCCTTCACCAGCACTCGGAGCTCAGCAACCCGATGGGGGATGACTTCGACTACGCCGCCGAGTTCGCCAAGCTCGATCTCGCGGCCGTGAAGAAGGACATCGAGGCGGCGCTGACCGACTCGCAGGAATGGTGGCCGGCCGACTACGGGAACTACGGCCCGCTGATGATCCGCCTCGCCTGGCACAGCGCGGGTACCTACCGCATCCACGACGGCCGCGGCGGCGCCACCTCGGGCACCATCCGCTTCGCCCCGCTCAACAGCTGGCCGGACAACGGCAACCTGGACAAGGCGCGCCGTCTGCTGTGGCCGATCAAGAAGAAGTACGGCCGCTCGATCTCGTGGGCGGACCTCATGGTCCTCACCGGCAACGTCGCCCTCGAGTCGATGGGCTTTGAGACCTTCGGCTTCGCCGGCGGTCGCGAGGACGTCTGGGAGCCCGAAATGGACATCAACTGGGGCCCCGAGTCGGAGTGGCTGGGCGACCAGCGCATGAGCGAAGACCGCGAGCTGGACAACCCGCTGGCCGCTTCGCAGATGGGTCTGATCTACGTCAACCCGCAGGGCCCGAATGGGGTCCCGGATCCGCTCGCCGCGGCGCGTGACATCCGCATCACCTTCTCGCGCATGGCGATGAACGACGAGGAAACCGTCGCGCTGATCGCCGGGGGCCACACCCTCGGTAAGGTGCACGGCGCCGCCGACCCGAACGAGTTCGTTGGCCCCGAGCCGGAAGCCGCCAGCATCGAGATGCAGGGCCTGGGCTGGAAGAACAACTACGGCACCGGCAAGGGCGCGGACACCATCACCAGTGGTCTCGAAGGCGCCTGGACCTACACCCCGGCGCAGTGGTCGCACGACTACTTCGACAACCTGATGGAGTACGAGTGGGAGCTGCACAAGAGCCCGGCCGGCGCCTGGCAGTGGCACCCGAAGGAGGGCCAGACCTCGCGTCGTACCCCGGATGCGCACGACCCGAACAAGTCGCACCCGGTCATGATGCTGACCACCGACCTCGCGCTGAAGGTCGACCCGATCTACGCCGAGATCTCGCAGCGCTTCTACGAGAACCCGGAGGAGTTCGAGGCCGCCTTCGCGCGTGCCTGGTACAAGCTGACGCACCGTGACATGGGCCCGCACTCGGGTCTGCTCGGTCCGGAAGTTCCCGAAGCGCAGCTCTGGCAGGATCCGGTCCCGGCGGTCGATCACGCGCTGATCAACGCCCAGGACGCGGCCAAGATCAAGCAGGCGATCCTGGATTCGGGTCTCTCGACCTCGGAGCTGGTCACCACCGCCTGGGGTGCTGCGGCGAACTACCGCGGCTCCGACCGTCGGGGTGGCGCCAACGGCGCGCGGATTCGTCTGGAGCCGCAGAAGAGCTGGGCGGTCAACAACCCGGCGCAGCTCGGTCGCGTGATCGAGGTCCTGGAAGGCATCCAGGAAGACTTCAACGACGCCCAATCGGGCAACAAGAAGGTCTCGCTGGCTGACGTCATCGTGCTCGGTGGCGCCGCGGCGATCGAGGATGCTGCTCAGAAGGCCGGCCACAACCTGACCGTGCCTTTCGCCCCGGGCCGCACCGACGCGACCCAGGAGATGACCGACGTCGAGGCCTTCGCGGTGCTCGAGCCGGCGGCGGATGGTTTCCGCAACTACCTGAGCGACCGCTGGGATCGCCCGGCTCCGGAGCTCCTGGTCGACCGCGCCCAGCTGCTGGGCCTGACCGCCCCGGAGATGACCGTGCTGGTCGGTGGCATGCGTGCGCTGAACGCCAACTACGACGGCAGCGCGCACGGCGTGCTGACCGAGCGCCCCGGCGTGCTGTCGAACGACTTCTTCGTCAACCTGCTCGACATGAAGTGGGAGTGGAAGAAGGCCGAAGGTAAGGATGTCTACCAGGCCTACGACCGGGATTCCGGCGCGGCCGCCTGGACCGGCACCTCCGTCGACCTGATCTTCGGTTCCAACTCGCAGCTGCGCGCGATCGCCGAGGTCTACGCCAGCGATGACGCCGAGGCCAAGTTCGTCGCCGACTTCGTCGACGCCTGGGTCAAGGTGATGCAGAACGACCGCTTCGATCTCTAGGATCGACGCGCATCGCACCGCGGCCCGCTGGCACTCGTCAGCGGGCCGCTTTCCATTCGGTTGAGTCGCACGAGGTCGGTTTGCTGCACCTTGGCAACACCTTTGGCTGCAGCGCCCCGCTTTTCCCTTGCCTCGTGAATCGGCAGCTTAGCGGTCGTTTCTCCCCTTGCCTGCTAGGATTCTCGGCGCGCTCTTCTCGATGCGAGCGATTCGCGTCTTCGACTGCTTCGCCGCGGTGAAGTAGAGGATGTAGCCTCGCTGCCGCCCGGGCGTGAGCGCGCGAAACGCTCTTGCGAGGTCCGGATTCTCATTCAAGGACTGGGTCAACTCGTCTGGGAAATCCAGAGCATGCTTCGCCTTGAAGTCGACCTTGAGTCCGGCCGTCTCGACGTCGATGGCCTGCTTGACATAGGACTCGACAACCGTCCTTCCTATTTCGACCTCGCTGGTGAACTCCAGTCGCATGGCCGATTGCGAGTTCTCCCCCTGGCTGCGCAGGAGTCCATGGGTGTCCTCAAGGAGCACTCCTTTGAAGAACATCAGCGCGCAGTGACCCTTGAATGGCTGAATGATCGCCACGTTCTTTCCCTTAGAGGAATAGCAGGGCTTGCCCCACTTCAGCTGCTCGTCGAGACCGCAGTCGAGGAGAAGCTTCCGCAACTTGATGATCTCGCCTTGCCATCGCTCCGATCGCGCAACAAAGTCATCGACATCTGGATCTCGAGTGCTCATTTCGAATCAAATCACCTCTTTCTTCGACCAGGTATACTTGGCACGGGCTGCGCTCGCTTGTTTTCCGGAGATGAGCTCCAGCATCGCCCGACCCATGCCTTCGCCGATCAGGTAGAAGGTCTCGGCATTGTTGTTCCAGTGGTAGGCCTGCCCGCTCGGCGAGTCGGCCTTGTCGCGCCAGAAGTCCTTG
>PAHY01000045.1 GCA_002705055.1 Planctomycetota bacterium | reverse complement strand
CTCGATCAGGACCGCCATCGTGACCGGCTTCAGTTTGCGGTGGTGCTCGAAGGTCTCGAGCTCGTCGAGCTGGAAGGTGCCGTCGATGCCGCCGCCTTCTGTGCATTCTTGTAGGCGAGCTAGGTGGAAGTCTCGGGCGACCTGCGCCATACGGACGAAGCGGCGCTCGACGGTTTTCTTATTCACCCCAAAGAGCCGGGCTGCCTGTCGACGCGTGACTTTGGAGCAGAGTGCGTGGACTAAGGCGTGATGGAGAAAGGGCTTGCGATAGCGATAGTTGGCCTTGTAGGTCTGTGTGCTGAAACCGCGGTGGCAGACAAGACAGCGGAAGCGCTGAATCCAACGGCCATCACACTTGCGGTGATAGGAGCCGGAGCGGCGATAACGGAAGGCGAGATCGCGTTCGGCGGAGGGGCAGCCGAAGCGCGGGCAAAAGGTTGGGTGAAACAAGAAGCGTCCTCCAGGTGGGTTCACCTAGAGGACGCTTAGGGAGGTCGAAAGTTACCGGTCGACTCGAGAATCGAGCCCACTCATGGGGGTCAGACTCCACCATGGACGATTCCATCATAAGCAAAGCGGCGCCGCACCGAAGTGCGACGCCGCGAGCGTGATGATGAAACCTGTTAGGGCTGGGGTTGAGAGCTCACCGAGCTCTCCATCTTCACGCCTCAGCCATAAGGCCGCGAGGACTTCACGGTGACCGGCTTGCCCGACTTCAGTTCGGTGACGGCGGCCAGCGCGTAGTTGGTGTACTCCTCTTTGCTCTTCCGACCGCGCGGGTCGTTGTCGAGCGCGCCCGAGTACTGCACCACGCCCTTGGCGTCGATCACGAAGACGTGCGGCGTGGTCTTGGCCTGGAACTTGCGCGCCAGGACGCCACCCTTGTCGACCGCCATGCCGAAGTTGATCTTCTTGTCCTTCATGTGCTTGCGCAGCTTGGCGAAGGGCTTGATCACGTTGCCTTCGGCGTCCTTGGTCGCCTGAGCGTCCTTGAGATCGTTCTTGTCACTGTTGACCGCGATCATCACGACGTCCTTGTGCTTGGCGAACTCCTTGGCCGTGGCAGCGAGGCGCTCACCCGACGACTTGATGGCCGGGCAGTCCTTCGAATACCAAACGAGGACGACGTGCTTGCCACGAAGCTGCTTCATCGTGGTCTTCTTGCCGTCCATGTCGATCAAGGTGACCTTTTCAGGGACCTTGGTGCCGACTTCATAGACCTTGGGTTCTTTGTCCTTTTCCTGAGCGTCCGCGGGCGCTTGCTTCACCGTGGGTACCGGCTTGGCATCCTGCGCCGTCGCGACCGCTGGCAGGGCCAGGGCGAGAGTGGCTGTGAGGAAGAGAGGTTTCATCAGAATCGAGTGTAGGCCAGAACCCGGGGTCCTTGGAGAGGGCTCGTGAATCTCGCGAATTCGGTTGACGGATTTCGCTTGGTCAACTAAGTGTAGAGGTCTAAGCGAAGGCCATGGACGCGACCCCCACCCACCCGGAGCCCACCGAGCGCGAGCTCGAGATTCTCAAAGTCCTTTGGGAACAAGGCGAGAGCACAGTGCGCCAGGTGCACGAGGCGCTGCGGGAGCGGCTGCCGATCGTGCAGAACACCGTCCAGGCCTTCCTCCGCACCATGGAGGACAAGGGGCTGGTCACCCACCGCGCGGAGGGCCGCAGCTTCATCTACCGGGCCGTCCTGCAGCGCGAATCGACCGCGCAGACCGTGGTCTCCGGGGTCATGAACCGGGTCTTCGACGGCGCCATGGACCAGCTGGTGCAGAGCGCCTTCTCGGTCCGCCGGCCCACCCGCGAGGAGCTGGCCCAGCTCCGCGCCCTGCTCGAAGACGCCGAGTCTGATCTTGAGGGGGACGGTTCGGCGCAGTCCGGAGGCCTCGTATGAGCTGGGCCAACCCCCTGCTCGAGCACGGCGCATTTCTGGTCGCGGGGGCCAGCGCCTTCCTGGCGCTCGGCAGCCTGATCAACCTGCTGCAGAAGGCGCCGATTCAGCGGATTCGGGTCACCGAACTCGCGGTCGGCTGCGCGCTGGTCTTCGCTCTGCTCAGCGTCGCGCCCTTGCCTCGGCCGCTCGCCGCCGCGCCGGCGGCCAAGGAGACGGCGCCGATCACGCGGCCGCCGGCCTACGACTTCGGACCGGTGCTCGGGCTGATCGAGAACACCCGGGCCGAGCTCGCCGGTCGTCCGCCGCTCGCGGAGCAACCGCTGGCTCCCGCGCCGCTCGCCGAGGCTCCGCTCGCGGCATCATCCAGCGCGGCCAGCGTTCCGGTCCTCGACGCCGTACCGCTCCAGCTGCCAGCCGCTGCAGACCCGATCGAAGCTGCGCCGGCTGCACCGCTGCCGATCCGCGAGTCGCTGCTCGGCCTCTGGCTGCTCGGCGCCGCCCTCTCCGCCGGCTGGCTCCTGCTCGGCGCGTGGCGGGTTCATCGAGTGCTGCGTCGCAGCCGCCCGGCATCGCGCCCAGTGCACCAGCTGCTGCGCGAGCACGGCATCGAGCTGCCGCGCCGGGTGCGGCTGCGGATCGCCCAGGATGAAGTCCGCCCCTTCTGCGTGGGGCTGTTCCGCCCCACGATCGTGATCCCGGCGGAGCTGCTCGAGACCGAAGGCCGCGTCTCGCTGGCGCCGGTCATCCACCACGAGCTGGCCCACGCCACCCAGCGCGACGCGCGCGGGCTGTGGCTGCTGGCTCTGGCCCAGATTCCGTTCTGGTTCCACCCCCTGTTCTGGTGGCTGCGTGCTCAGCACCGCTTCGCCACCGAACTCGTCGCCGACGCGATCGCCGCCGGCAACACATCCAACCGCGCCTACGCGCGGGAGCTGGTGCACCTGGTCGAACGCCAGTCCACCACGCCCACCGCCGTCGTCGGCGCCACAGCGCTGTTCCGTCAGCGCTCTGACTTCTACCAACGCATGCAGATGCTTTTGACTCGCCGCCAACCTCTTGCCACGCGCACGACCCTGCGCCGTCGTGCTCTTCACAGCCTGTTCGGGCTCGCCTTGCTCACCGGAGCCAGCAGCCTGGGGGGCGCCGCTCCCCTGCCCGCGCAGCAGGAACCCGCCGAGATCCAGCGCCAAGCCGATGAGATCGCGCGCCTCCGCGCCGAGAACTCTCAGCTGCGCGCCGACCTCGCCGAGATGCAGGTCGTGCTGACTGACCTGCGCGATCTGCTGACGCAGCTGCGCGCCGACCAGGAAGCCGAACGCATGGACCGCAAGGACGGCATGCTGCAGAAGCTGGTCGAAGACGATCAGCACGAGGCGCTGCGCGCGCTCGGCTACCTCGCCGTCGAGGAATACGTGGTCCGCGAAGGCGACTCGCTCGCCAAGATCGTCGGCAAGGACGCCGCCAGCGACTCTGAGTACTTGAAGACGCTGCAGGAGCTCAACCCGAGCCTGCTCACCAGCATCCGCGGCGGGTATCGCATCAACCTCGTGCCCGGCCAGTCGCTGATGCTGCCGCGCCAGAAGCACAGCGTCGATCCGGCCAATCCCTTCCAGGAGACCATCGAGTACACCGCGCTGAAGTACGTGGTCAAGGAAGGCGACACCGTCTTTGACGTCGCGCTGCGCCACGGCCTGATGTCGCGTGACCTGCAGCTGCTGTTCTACGGCCTCAACGCCGATAAGTTCGGCAGCAAGGTGCCGGACGAGATGCATGCGTACCAGCTCAAGCCCGGTGAGACGCTGCGCGTCCCGGTCGCGAACGGCGACGGCGAAGTCGTGGCCCAGACCACCCCGGAAGGCTTACTGAAGCTCAACTTCTCGTACCGCGACGTCACTGGCAAGATCCACGGCCAGGACGGACCGGTCGATCCGGCGACCCAGCGCATCTACTGGGGCCGCCTGATGGAAGACGGCCAGCTGGAAGGCCGCGTGCTAGACGCCCAAGGCCGGGAGGTCGCGGATGCCTACATCCAGCTGCAGAACGGCGAACTGGGCTCGGGCTCCGAAGAGGTCCCGATTCTGTCCGACCTGCCGCTGCTGCAGGATCTGTTCCAGGACGAACCGGCCGCTTCGGGCGCTCCGCTTCCCGCCGTCAACCTGGCTGAATGCATGGAGATCGCCTTCCGCTCGATCGACATGCAGGGCGAGCTCACGACTGCCAAGGAGAAGCTCATGCAGTCTGAGCAGCTGGCCAAGAAGAGCATGATCTCCGCGACCGAATTCCGCGCGGAAGAGACGCGCGTCCGCACCCTGCAGCGCAAGTACGAGCTTGCTCAGCGCGTAGTCCAAGCGCGGATCTCGGACCTCGAGCACCAGATCGACGAGCTCGCTTCCCGCTACAAGAAGGACCACCCGGCCTTCCCGCACCGCGAGATCCAGGCCCGCAAGCAGGCGATCGAAGTGCTCGCCGAAGGGCTGCGTTAGGCCGACCTGAAGCACCGCCACTTCATGGCCCCAGCGTTAGGCTGGGGCCATGTTCGTTTCCGGCCGCCCCCTTCTGTCGACCCTCGCCGCGTGGGTCGGCGCGCTCCTTCTGCTGAGCCTCGCCAGCTGCGGAAGCAGCGAGCCCCCCAGCGCCCGCGATCACTTCGCCAGCCTGGTCGGAGACTGGGAAGGCAGCCACAAGATCCTGGGTTACCCCGAGGAGTTTGAGGCCTCGTACACCATCTCGATGGAAGGCGATGTTCTGGTGCACAACTTCACCAGCGCCTTCGAAGGCGGGTTCACGGGCTACGAGCGGATGACCATCGCCGAGGACGGCGAACTCGTGGCTACCTGGAGCGACAGCGGCAGCGAGGAAAGCCTCGTCACCCGCGGCAGCTGGGATGCCGAAACGAACACCCTCACCATGCAGGGCGAGGGAACCAGCTGGACCGACCCGGAGAAGAAGATCCAGTATCGGCACGTCACGGTCTACGGCGACGACACCCTCTCCTACACGATGCACATGACGGAAGACGGCCAGGAGCAGGAAGTCATGTGGATCGAGATGAGTCGCAAGTAGGCGGATCGATGCTGGCCACCCTCAGCCTGTGCCTGACGCTCTCCGCAGCGCCGGCGGCGCACGCCGCGCAAGAGCCCGAGCCGCCCTCGAAGCGCGAGGTCAAGGAGCTGTTCGAGGAATGGCAGCAGCTGGACCCGCGTCAGGCTGAGCAGTTTGAACGTGAGCAGCAGATCCTCGCCCGGCTCGAGCTGGTGCCGCTGAAGAAGAACGCCGAGAAGACCTGGCGCAAGGATTTGGCCAAGTGGCAGGACCGGGCGCTGCGCAAGCTGCCGAAGAAGGGCGGTTCCCACTACTACTGGGAGGACGAGAAGAAGGGGCTGTTCCTGATCGGCGGCGAGACCAAGAAGCCCCAAGGCCTGCTGATCGGCATGCACGGCGGCGGGGTCGGCTCCGGCGACCCGAACGGCATTCACGGCACGATCAGCGCGGCGGGCAGCGCCCTGGATCTGCTCACCATCAGCCCGGGTGTGCTCGAGAAGACCGAACGCGGCTGGACCGACTCGGGTACCGAAGAGTGGGTGCTCGATCTGGTCGACGCCGCGATCCGCACCTGGGAGATCGACCCCTCGCGGGTCTACTTCTCGGGCCACTCGATGGGCGGTTACGGCAGCTGGACGCTGGGCGCTCATCACGCCGACCGCGTGGCCGGCCTGGGGCCATCGGCCGGCGCGCCTTCGCCGATCTACAACTTCGATGAGGAAGTCATCGATCTGGATCCGGGCGTCATTCCCAATCTGCGCAACGTGCCGATGGTGGTCTTTCAGAGCATCGACGACCCGCGCGTTCCACCCGACGTCAACCAGGCGGCCGCGCGCTTCGTCGCGGCGGCCAAGGAGCGCTGGGGTGGCTACGAGAAGTTTCGCTACTGGGAAGTGAACGGGTACGGCCACGGCTATCCCGACGGCGGCCTGCAGGCGGTGGTCGAGCCGCTGACCGAGTTTCAGCGCGAGCTCATCCAGGAGCGCGTCGTCTGGCAGCCGGTGCTCGACTGGAAGCGTCAGTTCTATTGGCTGTGGTGGGATGAGCCCACCGCCGAGGCCATCGTGATCGCCGATCTGGATCGTGCCCAGAACGCGGTGCGCCTGCAGAGCGATGCGGATCTCGGCGGGATGCGCGTCCTGCTCGACGCCCGCGTCCTGGACCTGGAG
Organism: Planctomycetota bacterium; assembly: GCA_002705055.1. Classification (GTDB taxonomy): domain Bacteria; phylum Planctomycetota; class UBA1135; order UBA1135; family UBA1135. The sequence goes on along the minus strand of PAHY01000045.1, from coordinate 28,209 downwards.
CAGGAGGTCGTGCTCTTCGTCAACGGCAAGGAGGTGGCGCGCGAGATGGTGCAGCCGACCCTGGGTGATCTGCTGCGCACCGCGCGCACACCCGATACCGCGCTGCACTTTCATGCCAGCCTGCGGGTCCCCGCCGGCGCCGGCGCCGACAGTCCCGGCGAATGACTCGCGTCCGCCTGATTCACTGGAAAGCGGAAGAGGCCGAAGAGCGCGCCGAGCGCGTGCGCGATGCCGGCTTCGAGTGTGACGCTCGCCCCTTCGGTCCGCAGTACGGCCCCGAGATGCGCAGGGAGCCGCCGGACATCTACCTGATCGATCTCTCCCGGCTGCCCTCGCATGGCCGCGAAGCCGGCGTCTATCTGCGCGGCTCGAAAGGACACGGACACGTCCCGGTGGTCTTCGTCGACGGCCTGCCCGAGAAGGTCGATCGGGTGCGTGCCCTGCTGCCGGACGCGATCTACTGCCGCTGGCGCGGGATCCGCGGGGCGCTCGAGCGCGCGGCGCGCCAGAAGCTGGAGCGGCGCAAGGCTCCGGCGTCCTCCTCCGGGCCCCACTCCGGCACCCCGCTGTGGAAGAAGCTGGGGCTGAAGCCCGGAGGCACGCTGGCGCTCTCGGGGGCTCCCTCCGGCCTGGCCGAGGCCAGTTTCGGCGATCTGCCGACCGATTCCAGGCTGCTGCAGCGGGCCGCCGGCAAGCCCGATGTGGTCCTGTGGTTCGTCCAGAATCGGGCTCAGTTTCAGCGGGAATACCCGAAAAAGCGCCGTTTTGCCGAGGGTGCCGGGCTGTGGGTGGCCTGGCCCAAGAAGAGCTCCGCGCTCGCTCAAGATCTGGACCGGGACTTCATTCGCAAGTTCCTTCTGGACGATGGATTGGTGGATATCAAAGTGTGCGCCGTCGACCAGGACTGGTCGGGCATGCGCTTTGCGTTCCGTCGTCCATGACCTCCGCGCCGTCCCCCCGCGCCCCGATTTACCTCATGCATGGCATGTGGTGCACGGGCGACACCCTGCAAGGGCTCGCCGAGCCCCTGCGGGCGGCGGGCTTTCGCGTCGAGGCCCCGACGCTGCCGGACCACCGCGTCGACCTGGACCGGGACGGACGTCGCCGCCTGGGCCGCACCTCGCTGCTGGACTACGTCGACTTCCACCTGGAGCAGCTCGCCCAGCTGCCCCCGGGCCCGCCGCCGATTCTGATCGGGCACTCAATGGGCGGGTTGCTCGCGCAGATCGTGGCTTCGCGAGTGCCGGTGAGCGCGGTCGGTCTGCTGGCCCCGGCTGCGCCGGCCGGCTTCAACCTGATCCAGCCGACGTCGACGGTCGCGACCTTCCACGTCCTGGCCAAGTACGGGTTCTGGCGTCGCACCCAGAAGCCGCCGCGCTGGTTCGCCCAGTTCGGGCTGCTCCATCGCATGGGCCGCAAGCAGGCTCGGGAAGAGTACACCAAGCTGGTCTGGGAGAGCGGCCGCGCGTACTCGGAGATCGTGTTCTGGTTCTGGGATCGACACCGCGCGTCTTCGGTCGACCCTCGCCACGTGATGGCTCCGATGCTGGTGCTGTCCGCCGAACAGGATCGCATCCTGCCGCCGCGCGTGATCGAGCGCATCGCTCGCTTTTACCCGCAGGCGATCTACGAAGAGCTGCCGACGCTCGGGCACATGATGTTCGCCGAGCCGGGCGGCGAGGTCGTCGCTGCGCGCGTGCTGCAGTGGCTGGAGTCGCTGTCGCTCTACGAACCCAGCCCGCGCGACGAGCTCGAACTGCAGCCGCAGCTCGCCCCGCCGCACCCGGTGCCGGGCCTCGCTGCCTAGCGCCGCGCGACTTCGCCTGCTTCCAGCAGCAGAGCCTCGAGCAGGTCGTGCACGCCGGTGAGTTCGAGCGCCGGCTTGGACTCCAGGATCGCCGCCTGCATCCGCGCGCTGAGCGAGGCATCGACCGCGCCCTGGTCCTGCGAGGCCAGCCAGGTCTCGCGCGAGGGCCACTGCGCGTAGGCCGCCCACCAGCCGTCCGAACTCTGGTGCAGGCGCGACCCGAGGCCGCCCCGCTCGGCGCGGATCCGATGCGTGGCCGCAGCCCAGGCGTCGCGGAAGTCGTCGATCCGTTCGGGCTTCAGCTTCCAGCGATAGAGCACGGCGAAGCCGGCCCCTCTCTGCTCGATCAGCTCGACGCGATTCCCGAAAGGGTCCTCGACGAAGCCGCGCCGCTGCTCGCCCAGCACCTCGGCCTCCTGCAGCGCGATGCCGTTTTCCTGCAGGCGCGCGCGCAGCCCATCCAAATCGGTGACGGCCAGAGCCGGATGCGCCTTCTTCGCCGGACGAAAGTCCTGCTTCACTCCCAGGTGAAGACGCAGCTCGCCTGATTCGAACCAGCACCCGCCGCGCGCGGCGAGCGGCTGAGGCTTGGAAACCTCCGGGATGCCGAGCACGCCCGCATAGAAGCGACGCGCCTCGGCCTCGCCGCCCGGCGGCATCGCCAACTGCACATGATGAAGCGCGCGAATCGCCATGCGCGCAGCTTAGCCGCGCAGGAAGGCGAGCAGACCGGTGTCCGCCGCATTCACCAGGAAGGCCGCGGACCAGGCGAAGGTGCGCAGCCAGTTGCCGCGGATCAGCCGCTCGACGGCGGCCTGTGCATCGCGCCCGGAGCTGATCTGCGCATGCGCCGGGACCGACTGCAGGAAGGTGCTGAGCCAGGCCAGCGCGACCAGCGCCGCGACGGCGTACTGACTCGGCCGCGGATCCAGCCAGAGCTGATGCGCCACCAGGCCGAGCTGGCCGAACATCAGCGGCGCGACCACCAGGGTCACCTTGCCGGTATAGACCGGATGCCAGGTCGCCAGGCCAGCGGGCGAGCAGTAGCGGAAGCCAGGGTAGATCACCAGCTGCACCAGCCAGATCAGCACGACCAGGCCAAAGTCGACGAGCAGGCGCAGCGTGTCGAGCATGGCCTCTTCTAGGCCTTCGGGACGACGATGAAACCCTGCTGATGATCGCCGTAGAAGTGCAGTTCGGCCGGCTTGGCCCGCGCGAGACGATCCGCGATCAGCACGCAGAAGCAGGCATCCAGCGCGTCCTCGTGCTCCTTCAGGGCGCGGCCGCGCAGCGCGGCGGGGCTGCGCGCGAATCGCTCGGCGATCGGCGGCGCCGCCGCGAAACCGGGGAGGCGCTGCTGCAGCTTCTGATGCAGCAGTTGCTGATACTCAGCGAGCCGCGCGCGTCGCTCGGCGACCGAACCGCGCTTGTAGGCGAGGATGCGGTCCCGGCCGAGCAGAGTGATCTGCGCGGGGTGCGGATAAACCTCGGCCTGCCACCGCTGCGCCGGCGCAGTCGCGACCCCCTGCCGCGGGAACCAGGCAAAGCCGCCGGCCCGCAGCGCATCCGCCAGCCGGGCGGTCTCGGCCTCGGGGTAGAGCTGCAGATTGCTGGGATGAGCCCCGGCGTGATGTCGGCGAAAGTCCGCGTTGAGCTGCGCCTCGCAGGCTCGCTGGCCGGTGGGGTTGCGGACGATCAGCGGTGCATCGACGGCCAGCAGGGCCGATGACCCGGCGTGCTGCAGGATGCAGGCCTGAACCTCCGCGCTCGAGCGAAGCGCGGGGTAGAGCCACGCCCGCGGCTGTTCGAGTGCGGTCCCGGCAGCATCGTGTGTGCACCAGATCGCCAGCGCGCTCGGGTTGCGCTCCGGCTTCCAGGCCAGGTCCAGGCCGAGCAGGTTCACTGCGCCTGGCCGCTCTGCACTTCGATCCGCTCGAAGCCGCAGCCCGGCGCGGCCTGGGCGAGCGCCGCTTCGATCGAAGCGCGCAGCGAAGTCGCGCCCGACGACTCGGCGAGCACGACGCGGCGCAAGGCAGCCCAGGGCGGCGCGTTCCGCTGCATGGCTGCGCGGCTCAAAGCCATCGCGAAAGCAGTCAGGCTGGGGTTGTAGGCCACGCTTTCGACCGTCGCGCCGGCGATGACGGCGCCATCCTCGTACTCGAGCGCGAGCCCCTGCAAGACGCCGCTGTACGGACTGAAGCTGGACCGCGCCGCTGCGACCGCCTGCTCGGCGACGGTGGCCTGCGCCTGGACCGCGAAGGTGCGCTGCATCCAGGTCTGGTTCACTCCCAGCTGTTCGGGGCCGAACCACTGCGGAAGCAGGGCCGCGAGTCGCCGCTCCGGCTCGCCGGGCACCACGATGCGCAGCTCGGTCGGGTCGCCCAGCTCGCAGAGGAACTGGCGGCAATGACCACAGGGCGGCGCACTGGCGGCGATCGCCAGCAGGCCGGTCTCGCCGGCGGCCCAGGCTGCTGCGGCAGCGGCCTGTTCGGCATGGACCGAAGCGGCGAGCGGCAATCCGGCACACTCGAGGTTGGCGCCGAGATAGAGCGCAGGCGCCCCCGCTTCCGGGCAGATCTGGCCCACCGCCACCGCCCCGACGTGAAAGGCGCTGACCGGCGCCTGCGCCCGCATCGCGGCGAGCGGCAGCGCCTCTTCCACGAGAGCAAGCCAGGCCGCCGGCAAGCCTTCGGCCGCGGAACCCGCGCCGACCAGCGCGGCGACTTCCTGCGCGCTCCACTTGCCCGCGGCCAGAAAGCGCGCGCGTGCGGCTTCGCTGAGGAGGGCGGTCATCCCGCCTGCGCCTGCGTCAGCGCCTGGTCCAGATCCTCGATCAGATCCTGCACGCCTTCCAGGCCGATCGAGAGCCGCAGCAGACCGCCCGGCGTCGCGGAATGCGGCCCTTCGATCGAGGCGCGATGCTCGATGAGGCTCTCCGGTCCGCCCAGGCTGGTCGCGCGACGGAACAGCCGCGTGTGCGCCGCGACTGCCATGGCCGCCGCCTCGCCGCCGCGGACCTGGAAGGACAGCATGCCGCCGAAGCCGTGCATCTGCCGGGCCGCGACTGCGTGCCCGGGATCGCTCGGCAGACCGGGGTAGTGCACCTGCTCGACGGCGGGGTGCAGCTGCAGCGCCTCGGCGACCGCCTGCGCGCCGCGCGTCTGGCGCTCGAGGCGGGCCGGCAGACTGAGAATGCCGCGCCGCGTCAGCCAGCAGTCGAAGGGGCCGAGCACGATGCCGGCCAGGTCCTGCGCCTCGCGCAGCCGTTCCAGCAACGGGCCCTCCTCGCGCGCGACGGCGGCGCCGCCCAGGACGTCGCTGTGCCCGGCGAGGTACTTGGTCGTCGAATGCACCACCACATCCGCCCCCAGCAGGAGCGGCTGCTGGCCGAGCGGCGTGGGCCAGGTGTTGTCGACCGCGAGCCGCGCGTCGTGCTGATGCGCGAGCTCGGCCAGCGCCTGCAGATCGCTGATCCGCAGCATGGGATTGGACGGCGACTCCGCCCAGACCAGCGCAGTGTTCGGGCGCATCGCCGCGCGCGCCTCTTCCAAGGAAGACAAGTCGACGAAGTCGGCCTGCAAACCCCAACGGGCCAGCGGGCCGCGCAGCAGTTCGCCGACGCCGTAGTAACAGTCGTCGGCCACCACCAGGTGGTCGCCCGGCTCGAGGGCGAACAGCACGGCGAAAGCCGCGGCCATCCCCGAAGGAAACGCGGCCGCTCCGGCCCCGGCCTCCAGCTGGGCGAGCGCTGTCTCGAGAGCGTCGCGGTTGGGGTTGCCCTGGCGGGAGTAGACGTAACCCCGCGCGTAGCCGCCGTCGGCGTCGCGCTCGAAGGTGGTCGCCAGGTGAATCGGCGGCATGACCGCGCCGGTCACCGGATCCGGCTGCATCCCGGCGTGCACGGCGTCGGTCGCCGCGCGCTCTCGATCGCGCTCTTTGCTCATCAACGAAGGAACGAGCGAAGGCGGATGCCCTCGCTCGTTCGTGAGTCTAGCAGTGGGAGCCGACTGGATTACCAGCCGCCGTCGTCCCAGCCGCCGCCGCCGCCGCCTCCGCCGCCGCCCCAGTTGTCACCCTGGTGCTTGCCGCCGCCGCGACGACCGCCGCCGCGGTCCCATTCTTTGCGCTTGCCGCCGCCACCGCCGCGCTGGCCGCCGCGGCCTCCGCCGCCGCCGTAACCACCGCCGCCGCCACCGCGACCGCCGCCGTAACCACCACCGCCGCCACCGAAGCCGCCACCCCCACCACGGGGGCGCTCTTCGCGCGGACGCGCTTCGTTCACCTTCAGGTCACGGCCGTCGACAGCCACGCCATTCAGGTTTTCGATCGCTTTCTCGCCTTCTTCGCGAGACTCCATCTCCACGAATCCGAAACCACGGGGTCGACCGGTCTCTCGATCAGTCATGTGCCGAGCACGCGAAACAGTGCCGTACTCAGCGAAGAGGTCCTGCAGCTCCTCGTCGGTCATCGACCAGGGCAGGTTCCCAACGTAAATGTTCATCATTGTCAGTCTTGGCCCAGCTCCGTGGCACCCCAAAGGCAGGTTGCGGCGGTCGGGCCCCACCGAATTCTAGCCAGAAAACCTGCGGTAACCGTGGATTCCCCCTAATTCGGAGAATCGCGCCGCGGGATCAGACCCGGTACTCCTCCTGGAGCAGCCGGTCGAGCCGCTTCAGAAAGCCCCCCAACTCGCTCGCCGGGATGCGCAGAATCCGCGAGACGTTGAGGTGGATCGGCGCGGAATGGCGGTCCGCCCGGTGCGGCGGTTCGAAGATGACGACGTCTTCCGCGCGCGAGCCGAGGTAGCTCGAATCGCTGGGCGTGGCGAAGAGCTGATGACGCAGGCGGGCAAAACGGGCGCTCTCGAGCGCCGAGTAGGCATCCCGGACGCAGCGCGAGATGTGCGTGGGGCTGGAGACCAGGATCATGCGCTCGACCCCGCGCTCTAGAAAGTGCTCGGCCGCCTCGACCACTTCTTCACGGGTGTTCTGCGAGCGACTCTCGGCGACCGCCGTCGACTCGATCTGGCGACGCAGCGCCTCAAGATCGACCTTACCGAAGGCCGGAAAATCCGCCAGCTCGTCAAAGTGCTGCAGGAGGTAGTCGAGGGTGTACTCCCCCTCCTTCATGACGACGCGCTTGCCGTCGCGATCGACCACGCGCTCGGAGGCGCCGGTGCCAAAGACCAGCACGTCCGCCTGCTCTTGATGAGCCACGAGCACGCCCTTCGGAGCACGCCCCAGCTCGCCGGCGTCCGGATATCCCCAGACGATCCCGCGCCAGTCGTAGGCATCGAGATGGCAGCCATGCACAAGGACGCCCGTCTTCACGTCGGCATTCTAGCCATCTCGCGCCGCACCATGCGGCGTCGAGTATGCTCCCCAGCCATGCTCGCCCACAACGTCTACTTTCGCTTGAACGACGATTCGCCGCAGGCGATCGAGAACCTGGTCGGCTCCTGCAAGAAGTACCTGCGCGATCATCCGGGCGTGGTGTTCTTCGCCGCCGGCACGCTCGAGCCCGAGCTGGACCGCCCGGTCAACGTCATGGACTGGCACGTGGCGCTGCACGTGGTCTTCGACACGCGCGCGAATCACGACCTTTATCAGACCGCGCCGGATCACCTGAAGTTCATCGAAGAGAACGCGCCGACCTGGGCGGAAGTGCGCGTCTTCGATTCGATCGTCGCCAGCGAGTAGCGCTAGGGCTGTCGGGTCCAGCGGAACTCGATCTCGAGTTGGGATCCGTCTTCCTGCGGGCCGCGAATGAAGGCGCGCAGCGCGTCGCCGTCGCGCCGGTACTCGATCTGCTGCGGGAAGTCGTGGGCGCGGTTTTCGAAGACCGCGCGCTGCCCGTTGGCCGAGACCAGCGCGAAACGAGTCGCGGACTGGCCGGAAGGCGTGGCTTCGTAGTAAAGCCTTCCGTCCTCCTCGAAGATCCGCAGCTGTTCGGTCCCCATCGTCTCGCCTTCGGATGCGGTGCGGTTGACGCCGAGCATCGTGCCGCCGCGCGCGCCCAGCCAGGCCTCTTCATACAGCACGCCTTCCTCTTCGCGCGACCAGTGGCCGGCGAGCCAGCTAAGGCGCTCGATGCCCTGCGGCCCGTTGGTGGCGTCGAGTCCTTTGTCGTTCAGCGTGGCATAGCGTGCGCCGACATCGTCCAGCCAAGTGTCGAGCTGCGCGGCGAGACGCGCGCGCTGTTCGGGGTAGCGTCCGGCCAGGTCATATTGCTCGGCGAGGTCGAGGTCGAGGCGGAACAGCTCTTCCTGGCCGGTCTCAAACCAGCGGATCAGCTTCCAGTCCCCGTCCCGCACCGCCGCCGAAGGCTTGCCGCCCTGATTGCCGTAGTGCGGATAGTGCCAGTAGATCGGCCCGCGCGGCTGCGCCTGGCCGGCCAGCGCCGGAGCGAAGCTCTTGCCGTCGACCTCGGCGGCGAGCGGCACCCGGCAGAGCTCGAGGATGGTCGGGAAGAAGTCGATGCTGCTGACCACCTGATCCTGCACCGATCCGGCTTCGGTCAGCCAGGGAACCCGCACCAGCAGCGGTTCGCGGATGCCACCTTCGTACATCCAACCCTTCCCGGCGCGGAACGGCAGGTTGCTGGTCGGATGCCCTTCGGAGGTCGAGAGCCCGCCGTTGTCCGAGAAGAAGATCACGATGGTCTCCTCGGCCTCGCCGGTTTCCTCCAGGGTCGCCAGCACATCGCCGATCGCCTCGTCCATGGCCTCGACCATGCCCGCGTAGACGGCGTGTTCCTGCACCATGCGCACGGCGCGCTCGCCCTCCTGGCCCCAGATCACGGAGAGCCCCAACTCCTCTTTCTTGGCGCGGTACTTCGCGATCAGATCCTCGCGCGCGAGCAGCGGGGTGTGCACCGAGTAAAAGCTCAGGTAAGCCAGCCAGGGTCGCTCGCGGTTCTCGCGGATGAAGTCGGAGGTCTCGCGGGCGAGGCGCGCGGGCAGGTGCTCCCCCTTCGGGCCATCTTCCAGCCGCGGATTGCCATAGGGCGAGAAGTAGCGATCGCCGCCGTAAGGGCCGCCGCGGGTGATGCCGCCCTGGTTCTCGTCAAAGCCCTGGTCTTCCGGCCACCATCCTTCCGGGCCGAGGTGCCACTTGCCGGCGAAGAAGGTGGCATAGCCGGCCTCCTTCAGCGCCTCGGCCAGCGTGAGCTCCTCGTGTGCCAGCCGGTCGGCGTACGGCGCGGGCAACAGGCGCGTCGGCCGCCGCCACTTCTCGGGCTGATTGCCTCCGGCTGCGTTGATGTAGTCGGTGATCCCCACGCGCTGCGGGTACTTGCCGGTCAGGATGCTCGCGCGGGTCGGGCTGCAGACCGGGCAGGCCGCGTAACCCTGGGTGAAGCGCATCCCGGTCGCTGCGAGTTCTTCCAGCGCGGGCGTGTCGTAGAAGCTGCCCGGGTGATTCGGCTGAATGTCCATGACGCCGAGGTCGTCGGCGAGGACAAACAGAACGTTCGGGCGTGCGGGGGCTTCGGCGGGAGCGCCTTGCGCCGCCGCCAGCAGAAGGAGGGAGGAGAGCATCAGGCCAAGGCAGAGGATGCCACAAGGTACATCAACGCCAGATACAGGCCGATCAACGCCGCCGCAGCGAACCTGCGCCCTTCCGTCATGGTGCCGTACACCACCTGCGTGCCGACCCGCTGATCCCACAGCGTGGTGCCAGTGCGCTGAAAGCGCCCGAAGGCCAGCAGCTTGACCACCCAGGTCAGGATCGGCGCGCCGCAGGCCTGGCCGAGCACGAAGACCCAGCCGCTGCGCTGCAGCGCCGTGGTGTAGTCGAGCGGCGAGCCGTCCCGACGCCGCACCTGCATGGCGAAGAGTCGCTTGCCCGGGGTGGAACCCGAACTGGCCAGCATCCAAGCTTCGAGCGGCACGTAAGCCAGCGCGATCACGACCCCCAGCCAGAGGTTGCCTTCCTCGGCCCAGGTCTTGGCCTGCTCGGGGAAAGCCATGCTCAGGATCGCGCCGCTGAACATCGCGAACAGCACGAAGTCGATCAGCCGGGCGAGGTACCGACGCCAAGCCAGCTGGCCCAGCGCGACGCGGTCGAGCTGCTGCGGGATGGAACCCGCTGCGGCACCGGCGAAGGCAGGGCGCGGTTCGACCGGGGGCGGCGGAGGCATGCGCGGGCCTTCCGGCGGCGCCGCCGGCGGGAGCAGGCCCATGTCCGCAGCGGGACGCCACTCTTCCATGCCTTCGCGCCACACCAGCGTGTGCGCGGGCAGGCGCTGCTCCTGAAAGAGCAGCAGCAGTTCGGCGTGCGGCGCGGGGCCACGCGTCACGCCGTCTTCGAGGTAATACCAGGAGGTGCTCATCGCACGGGGACCGGTTCCGGCGGCTGCCAGCCATTTGCCGGCACAGCCCATCGGGACCAGACGATCTCCCCATTCTCCTCGACTTCGCGCCAGAAAGCCAGCCAACGCCCGTTTGCCGACCATTGCAGCCCTCGCGTGCGGCCGCGGGTGACTGGATTGCTCAGAATGCGCCCCTCCGCGTCGAAGACACGCACGATCGAGCCGCCGTCGCGGTCGAGGATCTGGGCGCTGCGCAGGCCGTCGGGCGAGGGCACAGCGCGCCCCGGCTGGGCGAGCTCGGCCTCGCTTGGGCCTGCTGGCGAGCTCACCCCCAGCACCAGATCACGCGGTAGCGTCTCGCGCTGCGGAGCGGCCTCGACCTCGGCGGGGATCGGCACCCACTCGACCTGGTCCACCTCGAGGGTGTGGCGCGCGCCGTCGCGTTCGACCACGACCCGGTGATAACGGCGCGCGCCGTCGACCCAGGCCTGAATCGGCTCTCCGCCCCGTTCGCGGTGCGGCACTCCGTTGACCTCGATCAGCAGATCTTCCTTCTGCAGATCGAGCGCAGCGGCCGGTGAGTCGGCCACGATGCCGCGCACGCGATGACCTTGTTCGGTCGCGGACTTGAGCACCCCGCTCGCCCAGAGCCGCTCGGGCGCGAGCACCGGCGCCTGGCCCTCCGGCCAGTCCGCGCCGGCGCCTTCGACCAGTACACGCCGCTGCGAGATGTCGAAGGTCAGCGCGAAGTGGCGCAGCACCTGCGTCCCCAGCAGCTCGGTGCCTTGAGTCAGACGCACCGCCGGGTAGCGAAAGCGTCGGCCGAACAGCTGGGCATCGCCGTCGAGGCGACCTGTGGGTTCAGCGCGCGGGCCATTGATGCCCATCATCATGCTGAGCGGTGCCGGCTCGCCGAGGAACTTGCGCCCGCGCCGATCCTGCAGCACGAAGCCCGAGCCGCTGCCCGAGTCGATCAGCACTTCCTCGGTGCGTCCGCCAAAGTCCATCTCGATGAAGGGGCGGCGGCGCTCCTTTCGCGTGATCCGAAAGACTTTCTCGCCATCGGGTTTGGGCAGCGCGCCTTCGCGCACCCGCATCTCTCCGGCGGGGTAATCGAGGGTCAGCAGGCCGCCGGTGAACGCGGTGTAGCCGAGGATGCCATCGCAGGGAAAGCCGAGCGCGTCCTCGATGTGGTCGAGATCCCGCACCTGCGCCGAGAGGTTGCTGATCGTGACCGGGCCGATCGTGGCTTGGACGAAGTTGATGCGCCGGCCCTGCTCGGGCTCCCAGCTGGAGACGGCCTTCAGCGCCTCGGGGTCGACCACCGTGGTGCTGGCGCCGGTGTCGTAGAGCATCCAGAGGATGCGCGCGTCCTCGCCATCGCTGCCGTCACGCCCATCGAGCGCAAACGGAACCATGAAGTAGTCGCGCACCCGGACCGCCGGCAGCAGCTTGCCTTCGTCGATCGTCGCCGTTGCCGAAGCGGCGCGCTCTGCCTGGGGTGCCTGCGATGCGGCGCGCGGTGCGGCCGGCGCCTGCGCACAGGAAGCGAAGAGAAGGGCGACGGAGAGAAAAGCAGAGGGGCGGAGCATGGCGGGAATCAGCCCTGAACAAGCTGCCAACTCAAGTTGATCAGCGCCGCGGCAGCGGTCCAGGAGCCGAGCACTCGCACTACGATCTGCTGCCACGGACGTTTCGCGGTTTCGAGCCAAACTGCGAGACAGAGCAGCGCGAAGCCGGCGCCGATGCCGGCGCCGCTCTGAAACAGCAGCTCCTCACCGGCCGGGATGGTGTCGACGTCGGTGCCCAGGCCGACCGCGAGGCCGCAGAGCAGGCCCAGCGCGACCGAGACGGCGGCAGGGAGCCGCAGTCGCGCCGCGACGCCGAGACCGATCAGCATGCCGAGGATCAGGACCAGCGACTGCGGCGGCATCCAGCCCAGCCGCGGCTGCAGAAAGATCGCCGCCACCAGCGCCACCAGCGCCGGAGGAAGCGCGCGTCGCAGCTGCTCCAGCCCTTGCTGGGACAGGCAGGCTGCGGTCGCGACGAGCAACAGCGCCTGCTCCGGCACCACCAGCGGATGCAGCACCCCGCCGTAGAAGCTGCCGATCCCTTCGATGGGATTGTGCAGCAGGAACAGCGGAGTCATCGGGCCGCGCGCTTTAGAGCACGCCGAACAGGAAGCCGAGTCCGGCCAGGCAGATCACCGCGCCGCAGGCGCGCACGAAGGTGCGGCCCGCCGGCTTCTCGACGGCGAAGCCCAGACCGATGCCGGCGAGGTGCAGCAGCCCGGTCGAGATGACGAAGCCGAGGCTGTACGACAGCGCATCGGCCGACTCGGGGAGCTCGGTGCCGTGCGCGTGGCCGTGGAAGATCGCGAACAGCGCCACCAGAATCGCCGCGAAGGGCAGCGGCGGCTTGGCGGCGGCGGCGACCATCGCGCCCAGCGCGACCGCCGACAGCGCGATGCCGGTCTCGACTCCGGGCACGGCGACCCCCGCCACACCCAGCGCGCCGCCCACCGCCATGACCAGCGGGAAGATCACCGGCAGGAGCCAGATCGCTGGCGCGCCGAGGAAGGCACCCCAAAGCCCGACGGCGACCATCGCCGCGAGGTGATCCGGCCCGGTGAGCGGGTGCAGCAGCCCGCTGGAGAATCCGCCGGCGACACCAGCGCCGTCGTGCAGGAGGGGCGGAAGCAGCATGGCCCTAGCCTAGCGGGTGCGGCGCGCGTCCGGCGTGCGCACATGCCTCGGCAAAGCGCGCGGCGAGCTGCGCATCGTCTTCGCCCCAGACCGTAAGGTGACCGATCTTGCGCCCCGGTCGCGGCGCCTTGTCGTAGAGGTGCAGGTGCACGTCGGACAGCGCGAGCAGCGGCTCGAGCGGCGGCAGCTCGCCGATCAAATTGAGCATGGCGACGCGGCCGCGCGCGCGCGTGCAGCCCAGCGGCAGGCCGCAGACTGCGCGCAGATGATTCTCGAACTGGCTGATGGTTGTGCCTTCGATGGTCCAGTGCCCCGAGTTGTGCACCCGCGGCGCGAACTCGTTGGCGAGAAGGCTGCCGCCGCAGTCAAACAGCTCGAGCGTGAGCACGCCGACGTAATCGAGCTGGTGCAGAAGCTTCTCGGCAGCGCGCTGCGCCTGCTCGGCGAGCGGGTCCTCCGGACGGCTGCGCGACACCGCGAGGATGCCGTCTTCATGCTCGTTCTCCGCCAGCGGATAACAGCGCACCTCGCCGTCGCGGGCGCGCACGGCGATGACCGAGACTTCACGCTCGAAGTGAACGAAGGCCTCCGCGATCAGCGGTCGGCCGCCCAGCTGCTCCCAGGCGGCATCCAACTCGCCGGCTTCTCGCAGCAGCCGCTGCCCTTTGCCGTCGTAGCCTTCGTGGCGCGTCTTGAGGACGAAGGGGAAACCCAGCTCGGCGGCGGCCCGATCGAGATCGCCGCGCGCATCGATGGCGCGAAACTCGGGCGTCCCGATGCCCAGTTCGCGGAACATCGACTTCTCCAGAAGCCGATCCTGCGCCACCGCCAGCGCGCGCGCCGGCGGATAGACCGGAACGCGCGCCGCCAGCCGCTCGGTGACAGCCGCGGGGACATTTTCGAACTCGAAGGTGACGACCTCAGCGAACTCAGCGAGCTCGTCGAGACAAGCCGGGTCGTCGTAGTCGCCCTGCAGGCCGCGCCCCAGCGCAAAGGCGCAGGCGTCGGCCGCGGGATCGAGAAAGGCAAAGTCCAGGCCAAGCGGCCGACCGGCCAGCGCGAGCATGCGCGCCAGCTGTCCGCCGCCGAGTACCCCGACCTTCATGCCCTAGGTGCCGGGGCGTGGATCCGGATGAGCCAGAACGCGTTCGGTCTGCGCGCTGCGGAAGTCTTCGAGTGCCGCGCGCACTTCGGGGCGATGGGTGCCCAGGATCGAAGCCGCGAGCAACGCGGCGTTGGTCGCCCCCGCCTTGCCGATGGCCAGGGTGCCTACCGGAATGCCGGCCGGCATCTGCACGATCGACAGCAGCGAGTCCATGCCGTTCAGCGCGCGCGACTGCACCGGCACGCCGAGGACCGGCAGCGCGGTCTTGGCCGCGACCATGCCCGGGAGGTGCGCCGCACCCCCCGCCCCCGCGATGATCACTTCGATCCCGCGTTCGGCCGCCGCCTCGGCGTAGGCGAAGAGCTTGTCCGGGGTACGGTGCGCCGAGACGACCTCGGTCTCGTAGGGCACGCCAAGCTGCGCCAGCGTGTCCACCGCGTGTTGCATGGTTTCCCAGTCTGACTGAGAGCCCATGATGATGCCGACGAGTGCAGTCATGGCTGGATCGGATTGTAGCCGCGCGGGCTAGACCTCGTCATCGAGGGCGGCGACGAAGGGGGCCAGCTCCTCCTCGTCGATCACCCCTCGTGCCGCGAGCATCTGGGCCAGCGCGGAGACCAGGATCTCGAGCTGCTCGTTCTCGCGCTCGAGCAGCGCCAGCCGCTCATCCTGGCTCGCGTCCGCGCGGCGGTTCTTGCGGATCGCCGCCCGCATCCTGCGGATCCGATCTTCGTTGTCGCTGATATCGAGGCGATTGCCGATATCGCCGAGGAAAAGCGTGCGCAGCCAGCCCATGTGCAGATCCTACCTGCGCAAGCGCCGTTTCCTGGCTTAGGATCCAGAGTGAGGCTTCCCATGCGTACGCTCCTGCTCGCCCTCCTCCTGGCCGCGCCGGCTTCGGCCCAGACCGTGATCGAGACCAACGGCCCGACCCAGCCGTACTCGATGATCGATATGGATCAGCTGCCGCAGGGAGTCACCAGCCTGGCCGCCTTGAATGCGGCGGGCACGCGCGGTGGCGCCACGCTGACGGGCATGCAGCTGACGCCGACCAGCGGCGGCTCGGGCGCCTATGAACTGCAGACCTGCGGCTTCGCGCTGGCCGCCGAGCTGGGATCCGGCGGGACGACTCCGGCGATCATCAACGGCTTCGGACGCGCGCGCTACGACAGCTTTCGGATCGGCTTCGACTTCGGCGGGCCGGTGACCGAGTTCGGCATGATGCTCGGCGACTGGGGCGGCACCACCGATCTGCACTTCTTCCTGAACGGCGCCGCGGTGGCGAGCTACACCACCTCGGTGCACCTGCAGTGCACGCCGCAGTACTACCAGATGCTCGGCGGAAGTTTCGACCGCGTGGAAGTCGTCGCGCCGTCCACCGTCGGCAATTTCGTGATTCTCGAGCTGTACGTCGAGCAGTACTTCGACGAGCCGCGGCTGCGCGTCGATGATCTGCTCGCCGGCGGGGTCGCCACGCTGACCGTTCAGGGAGCCAGCCCGAATGGCGCGGTGCTTGCCGCGTACTCGCTGCGCGGAGCTGGCCCGGTCGCCACGCAGTTCGGCGATCTCCTGCTGAGTCGCCCGTTCATGCAGCTCCCCGGAATGCAGGCCAATGCTCAGGGCGTCGCCCAGCAGTCGCTGCCCGTTCCGGCAGCCGCGCAGGGGCGCGCGATCTGGTTCCACGCCTTCGACGCCAACTCCTTGCGCTTCAGCAACGGGCTGGCGACCATCATCGGCTGAGCGCGTACTGCAGCTGGACCGCGCGCCGCGGCAGCCCGCTGTGGTTGGCGCGGCCGCGATGCCAGAGATGTCCGTCAAGCAGCAGGGCGGTGTTCGCCTTGCCGGTGAGTTGGATTTCATCCAGGTGCTCCGCCGCCGGCTGCTGCTGGGACTTCGGTAAGGCTTGAGGCCAGCGATGGCTGCCTGGGATCAGCCCGGTCGCGCCGTTGTCCGGGCCGAAGTCGTCGAGGAAGAGCAGGCAGGTCAGCACGCTGGGCGGCGCGCCCGGCGCCTGACGCGGGAAGTCCTGGTGCAGTCCCTGCAGCCCCTGCCCGGCCTCGGGCGCGCGCAGCCCGGCCGTCACGATGCGCACCGGGCCCTGGAGGTAAGCCTGCAGCCAGGCATCGAGCGGGGCGAGCGTGTGGAAGTCCTCGACCAGCACGAAGCCGCGCTCGCGCAGCTCAGGAAGTTGCGCCAGCGACATCTTGGCCGTCTCCTGCCACGCCGAGTTCGCGGTGCACGCGATCCCGCTCGCGGTCGATCTGTTCCGGGCTGGCCCCGAGGTGCTCGAGGATCGCGGTCGTCATCGCCAGCGCGATTTCGCCCTCGCCCGAGAATGCCTGCTGCACTCCGGCTTCGCGCAGCGCATCGACCTCGCGCAGATAATCGGCGCGCGCCAGCACGCGCAGGTTCGGGTTGAGTTCGCGCGCGGTGCGCACGATCTCGCCGCTGGTGTGCAGGCCGGATGCGCTGAGAATCAGCGTGTCGGCCTCTTCGATGCCCGCCTGCTTCAGCGTGTCGGCGTGCGTCGCGTCGCCGTAGACCGCGCGCAGGCCGTGGCGCCGCAGCGAACGCACGGTGTCGATGTTGAGCTCAATCAGCACCGGATCGATCTCGTTGTCGAGCAGCAGGCGGGTGAGCGTGCGGCCGACCGGACCGGAGCCGATCACGATCGCGCGGTGCTTGCGGTCCTGCGGCGCGTCGGCCCGCTTACGCGCTTCGTGCACCAGGCCGGGGTCGGCGCGCTGCTCCATGCGCACCCACCAGCCGCTGCGCTTGCGCATGCTCAGCTCGAGCGGGCGCACGATGCGGAACAGCAGTGGGTTGAGGCTGATTGACAGGATCGAGGCCGCGACGAGCGCCTGCGTCGCGCTTTCGTCGAAGACGCCCAGTTCTCGCCCCTTCAGCGCCAGGATGAAGCTGAACTCACCGATCTGCGCCAGGGCGACGGCGATGCTCAGAGCCAGCCGCGGCGGGTGCTTCAGCAGGAGCACCAGGCCGAAGACGGCCAGCGGCTTAGCGAGCATCACGATGCCGAGCGTGCCCAGCACCAGCCCCGGCTGCTCCAGCAGCGAGGCCGGATCGAGCAGCATGCCGATTGACACGAAGAACAGCACCGAGAAGGCGTCGCGCAGAGGCAGCGCTTCGGCGATCGCGCGCACGCTGAACTCGGAGCGACCGACCACCATGCCGGCCAGGAAGGCGCCGAGCGCCATCGAGACGCCGAACAGCGTGGCCGATCCGACCGCCAGCCCCAGGGCGATCACCAGCACGGCCAGCGTGAAGAGCTCGCGTGAACGGGAACGCGCGGCCTGCTCGATCAGCCACGGTAGCACGCGGCCGCCGATCAGGAAGATCGCCCCGACCGCTGCCGTGATCTTGACCAGCGCGCCGCCCAGAACGAGCAGCAGACTTTGCTGCGCTTCGCCCCCCGCTTCGCCGACCAGCGCCGGCAGCAGAACGAGCAGAAGAACCACGACCAGGTCTTCGACAACCAGCCAGCCCAGCGCCGAGTGCCCGGTCGGCGTGTGCAGCGCGCGGTTGTCCGCCAGCACGCGCACCATCACGACGGTGCTGGCCACCGACAGCGACAGACCGAAGACGACGCCGGCGTGCAGCTCCCAGCCGAGCGCCTGCGTGAGCAGCGTGGTGAGCGTGGCCGTCCAAGTGATCTGCATCACCCCGCCGGGCACCACCAGCTTGCGCACCTTGAGCAGATGCTCGAGGTGGAAGTCCAGGCCGACGCCGAACAGCAGCAGGATCACGCCGATCTCGGCGAACTGCTCGGCCAGCTCCTGGTTGGCGACGAAGCCGGGCGTGTGCGGCCCGACCACGATCCCGGCCAGCAGGTAGCCGACAATCGGCGACAGCTTGAGGCGCTGCGTCAGATAGCCGCACACCAGCGCGGCGGCGAGGCCGCCGGTCAGGGTGAGGATCAGGTCGAGCTTGTGCATGCCGCGCCGCCGGCGGCCTCGAGCAGATCGGCGTAGCCCGACTCGATCAGATCCGAGGGGGCAAGCCCCAGCGCCTGAATCAGAGCGGTGGCCTCGAGTTCACCAGCCCCCTGATCTTCGCCTTCGCGTAGCACGACTTCCAGTTCTAGAAAGTCGCCCAGTCCGACCACCTGATCGAGGTGCAGACGCGTGCGCCCCGCGAAGTAGACCGTCCGGCGCTTTTCGACGACCACGCGCTCGCCCAGGGCGGCCGCCAGCGCGCTGCGCAGCGCGTCCGGATCGGGCACGGCGACACGCTGATAGTGCGAGACCTCGGGGTCGCTCGCGTCCGGGCGCTGGTACTGAATGAGCTCGGCCGGGGGCGCGCCGGGCAGGTCGCTGCGGCCGCAGCTGCCGAAGATGCGCAGTTTCAGGCGGCCCGTCGGGACCCGGAAGTAGACGTCGGTCTGGTGCAGCGATTCGCACCCGCCGTCTTCGAGCGCGCGGGCGCGCCGCTCGAGTTCGTGGCGATCCCGGACCCTCGCCTTGATCTCGACATTGCGCGCCATCAGCCCTGCTGGCGCGCCGGCGTGATCCAGCGGCTGATCGGTCGCGCCGCGAAGCAGAACACCAGGCCGACGGCCAGGGTGTAGGGGAAGATGCTCGACCAGAAGCTCAGCGGGCTGGTCGTGATCTGCTGAAAGAGCTCGACCAAGCCGGGGCCGGACAACTCGATTCCCTCGGAGGGCACGGTCATGCCAATCGTCTCGAAGTAGGTCTGCCCGGTCATGGCGAGCGCCTGCAGCACGAGCAACAGCCCAAGCAGTCGCACGGCGGTCTCACGCATCGGAGGCATCCTCGCGGTAAGCCCAGCTTGCCAGGGCAGGCGACATCGCCAGCACGCCCACACCGATCAGCGCCGGCACGACTCCGGACAGGAAGTGCACGAGCTGGACCGAATCGGTCGGATCAAAATCGCGCAGGCGGAAGTACTGCACCAGGCCGTAGATCAGATCTGCGGCCCCCTGCAGGACGAAATACAGGCCCATTAAGCGGACCAGGGTTTCGGTGGCAGATCGGGACACACCCGATCTTACGCGGGGATCAGCCCGCTTTGCGCGCCGCGGCGAAGGAACGGATCGCGAGGATCACGTAAATCGCCGACAGAATCACCAACACCCCTTGGGCGATCGCAGCCTGGGGCCGCTCGACTTCTCCGCCGCTGAGCACGGTGAAGAAGCCGCCCAGGCCGCGCGCGCCGCCGGCGAGGGCGACGATGGCCAGGAAGACCGCGATGTGCATCGTCAGCTTGCGGCTCGCCGGCTTGGCCTGCGCCACCAGCCCACAGAGCAGGATCGGCGCGCCGATGAAGGCCGGAATCAGCGCGGTGACGCTGGCCTGGCCCGAGGCGAAGTAGCCGCCGACGCCGAGGGCGATCAGCAGCAGAGCGTAGAAGACGGTGAGCTTGGGCATGGTGAGGGATCCCTGGGCCTGTCCTTAGGACGGACCGGCGCGGGAGGGAACGCCGTATCCTGCCAGCATGGCCCGTCCCCTCGCCCTCGAATCCGAGCAGGTGCGCTGGTTCCGTGCCCGCCGCACCGGGCTGGTCGAGCCTCTGGCCGAGCCCGCCGATGCCGCGCGGGCCAACGTCGGGATTCAGTCGCAGCAGCTCGCGCCCTCGCTGTGGGGCCTGGCCCAGCGCAGCGTGGGTTCGCCGACCGCGGCCGCGCTGCAGCAGCAGCTGTTCGCCGAGCCACGCTCGCTGGTGCGGACCTGGGGGCAGCGCGGCACCATCCATCTCTATGCGCTCGACCACTGGCGCGCGGTCATCGCCAGCAAGAAAGTCTGGGCGGTCGATGTGCGGCGCGGGGTGATGGCCCCGGACGAGCTGGTGGAGGTCGCGCGTAAGCAGATTCTCGCCGGCGAAGGCGAGGTCACACGCAGCGAGCTGATGCCGCTGGTACGCGGCAAGTTTCTGCAGGAGGCCAAGGATTACGTCGGCACGATGATGGACCCGCAGCGGCTCGGCGCCAGCCGGCTGATCTGGCAGCTGACCGTCAACGGCGAGCTGTGCTTTGCCGGCAAGCGCGGCCAGGAACAAGCCTATGCGCTGCGCAAAGAGTGGCACCCCAAGCTGTGCTGGCCGCGGGCCGCGGCGAGCAAGGCAGCGATCGCGCTGGCGCGTGACTATCTGCGCAGCTGCGGCCCGGCCAGCGTCCAGGATCTGGCGCACTTCTTCGGCGCGCGCGTGAGCGAGGCGCGCAAATGGGAAGCCGCGCTGCGCAAGACCGGCGAGCTGGTGGACGTCGCGGTGGAGCAGGAAGCTGACCGCGCGCTGTTCGCGCTGGCGGAGGATGAGGCCGCGCTGCGGGCCGAGGTACCCGGCGGCGCGGCGGCCTGGCCAGTGCGCCTGCTGCCGCTGTGGGACGGCCTGCTGATGAGCCACGCCGACAAGTCGTGGACCGTTCCAGTCGAGTCCGAACGCAAGGCGATCTGGAAGAAGGCCGCGATGGTCTCGGCGGTGGTCCTGGCCCGCGGCCAAGTGGTGGGGACCTGGCAGGCCAAAGCCCGGGCCAAAGAGGTGGACGTGACGATCACCCCGCTGTCCGGCTGGCGCAAGAGCAAGCACCTCGCCGGCGCCCGGCGCGCCGCCCAGGCCTACGCCGAGCACCTGGGCCGCGCGAGCGCGAAGCTAGCGGTCGACTAGCGGCCGCCGGCGCGGGCGCGCTCGAGTTCGGCTTCGAGCTTGGCCAGCCGGTCACGCAGCTCCTTCAGGATCGGCTGCTCGTCGGTGTAGGTCACCTCGAAGACTTCGATCTGCTGGCGGACGTCCGCGATCTCTTCTTCGAGCTGCAGCAGGCGTTCGGCGTTGACCGGCCCCCCGACGCGGAAGCTGGCGGCCAGCAGCTCCATGGTCCGCTGGTACTCGGCGGTGTGCATGCCGGCCTCGGTGGCATCCATGACGACGAGCAGGGTGCTCCCGACCTGGCTGGGCACCTCGAGGACCTCGTAGAGCAGGACCGACCCGGCCACCTCCGCACGCACGCCGACTCCGGCCAGGGCCTGCCCGCCGAGCTTGCGCTGGATGGGATCGGCGCTGACTTCGTCCAGCTCCTCGCCCAGCGAATCGGCGTACTCCTCGGCGCTGAAGCCGAAGGAGAAGCGGAAGACCATCAGCGTGATGTCGGAGCCGTCCATGGTCCACATCCGGATGGCCGGGTCGGCGACGTCGGGCTCCCAGACGAACTCGGCCGGGTAGTCGAAGCCGATCCCGGCGTAGGCGAAGTGGCGCGTGGCCCCGAGCTCGAGGCGCGCGCTCGGGTTCTCGAACTTGCCCTCGATGCGGACTTCCTGCCCCGGCTGCAACGCCACTTCCTTGCCATCAAGGATCAGGGTGTAGGCGCGCTCGGGCTCGCGGTCGAGATCCTGGGTGGATAGCGGGCCGGGCCAGGCTTGCGCGCCCAGCGCCCCCGCGCTGATCGCCAGCGCAGTCAGAACGGACTTGCTCATCCGCCCAGTCTAGAACGACTCGGGCGCCTCGGGCTCTTGGGCCTCGGAGTCTTGCGTTCCGTCCTCGAGCAGCTCGTAGGGGTTCTCCAGAACCTCAAAGTCGAGCTGATGCACGACCGAGCCGCCGAACTCGTTGCGGACCAGCACGGTCGTCGGCAGCAGGCGCGTCTCCCAGCCATCGGTGCTGGGGAACTCGGTCCACGTGGGGTACTCGAGCACGCCGGTGTAGCTGCGGCCGACACCCCGGAAGGTGAACTCGGCGTAGTGGAGCTGACCGGTGTCCGGGAGCGTCCACAGCACGAACTCGTCCTCGCCATAGGCCGCCCAGAGTCGGCGGTAGGCCTGACCATCGGCCGTGCCCGCTTCGAGCGAGCCGTACATGTCAAACTCGAGCAGCGGCAACAGGAAGTAGCGATGCAGCGAATCGACGTAGACCTCGGTCCAGCCGCTCACTTCCGCGTTGCGCTCCGCGGCCTGCCAGCGCAGGCCGTCGCCGAGCTGGACCTCCACCTCGGCGGGCTCGAGGGTGAACAGGGTCCAGAACTCGGCGACGTTCTCTTCGAGCGGGGTGAACCAGCGCAGGATCGCGCTGTCCCAGGTGTCGCGGGTCGTAACCGCGAAACGGAGCGTGCTGGCGAAGCCGCCGGGGCCGGATCGCACGCCGTGGGCGTTGCGCATCACGCCCAGCTCCCAGGCGCCCGTCGTGCGCGCCTCGGAGGGCGGGCCGGAGCGCGGCCAGTCGACCGGCTGGAAGGTCGCCGCTGTGCAGGATGGCAGCAGCGCGAGAGCGAGCAGCGTGAGGTGGCGGAGCGGCATCGGGATGTGTTCGGCCAAAAAAACGGCCTCTCTAGTCCTTTTCGGCTGCTTCTTCCCCGCTCTGCTCCAAATCCGACAGCCGAACCGGGCGATCCGGCTCGCCCTCTTCCCCCACTTTCATCAGCAGGGTCTCGCCGTCGTCGAGCGGGCCGTCGCTGTCGGCGACCCAGGCGCGATAGCCGTGCGCGATGAGCAGCAGCCCGGCCAGCCCCAGGCCCAGTCGAGACTCGACCGCGGCGACCATCAGCAGGATGCCGAGCACGAGCACCACGCCGGGCGTGAGGACCTCGGGCGGGCGGCTTGCGCTCACGGTCTAGGCGCGCTCGTAGGCCTCGCGGAGCCAGCCGATCAGCTCGGCGTCGACCTCCGAGGCATCACTCAGCCGCACACGGTGCGACACCATCGAGTTGAAGCTGCCCGACTCCTCGAGCCGCGCGGTGGCGGCCTCGCCCTTCAGGTTGAGGCCGACATCGACCCGCGTCTGCGTGGAGGGCTGGATCAGCCCGAACTGCTTCGAGCGACGCAGGCTGACGTACGCCTTCTTCGGCGCCAGCTCGACGTCCTTGCCGAACTTGGCGATCGCCTTGGCCAGCTTGTCGTAGATCGGCCGCAGCCCTTCCTTCTTGCCGCCGTACTGCGCGGCGACCAGATCGGTGGTTTCGGCGACGGAGGCGGCGTCGCTCTCGCGGAACTTGTGCGAGACCAGATTGGCATAACCGTGCGTCATGCCGTGTTCGCTCTTCAGCCACTTCACGATCTCGCCGTGCTTGGCGCAGCCGGACTTGGCGACCAGCTTCTTCCAGGCGGCAAGATCTTTGCCGGTCTTCTCCTTCATGTTGGCGATCATCGACGCCGCCATTTCTTCCGGGCTAGCCATGCCCCAGTCTAGCGGCGCACTTTCACGCGCCAGCCTTCGTCGCCGCGGTGCACCTGCGCGACCTCCTCGCCCTCAAAGGAACGCGTCCAGCCGATCGGGATCGCGATCCCGTCCTGCACTTCCCAGGCGCGGAAAGAGTCACGCACCGTGCCGAAGTGAATCTCCGGACCGACGCCGAGGTACTCGTGCCAGACGATGCGCCCGGTCTCGCGCTCGACCCCGATACGGTGCCCGATGCCCTGCACCGAGATGTGCAGAATCTCGACCCCCGCTTCGCCCGGTTCCGCGCAGAGGTAGGTGTGCTCGCCGTCGCGCTGCTGATACACGGCGAGCAGGTGGGCCTGGTGCCGCCGTTCCATCTCACGCACCTGGGCGAGCTGCGCGGTGCGCGTACCTGAACTCGAGTTGCTCAGGCTGCCCGCGCCGTCGGCCAGGCGATAGCCGCTCTCGTCGTCGTTCCATGCCGAGTCATAGCGGTAGCGGGCGCCCGGGCCCACCACCTCGCGCTGGCGCACCTGGTAGTTCACGCCGCCGTATTCCTGCTCGGTCTGCAGACTCCAATCGAGCTGCGCGCCGTCGACGGCCTCGGCGCCACCCAGGAAGTCGAGCGACTTCGTCAGCAGCTCATGGGCGAGCAGCGCTTCGTTGGTTCCGGCCGTGATGATGGGATCCATCAGCGGAGCGACCACCGACTCTGGAGCGGCGAGGAAACCCTCCCGGCAGCCTTCGGAAGCGAAGAAGTAGAGCTTGCCCTCGTGCACGGCATGCAGGCGCGGCGAGCCGGTGCCGGACAGCGCGCCCATCCGCCCGCAGGCGCCGCCCTGCTGCACCGCAAAGCGATCCGGGTCGGCGGCAAAAGCCTGCCGGTGCTCCGGGGCCGCGAAGGTGTAACGGAAGTTCGCGTGCTCGATGAACAGGCCCGGGTCGCCCGCGGTCTCGCGACCTTCGCGGAGCAGCACGACCACGTCATAGGGCACGGTCGCCAGAATCGGCTCCCCCTGCGCGTCTCGATCGATCTCAAGCGGAGCCTGCGCGCAGGCTGTGATCAGTCCGAGCAGTGCAAGGAGTCTCATGAACGCCATTTCCCAGTCTAACCCGCGAAGTAGAGCTCTCGAATGCTGCGCATCGAGGCCTCACCAGCCTGAATCCGCTGCAGCTCGGCGCAGGTCTCGGCGGGGAGCCACTCAAGCAATGGCTGAGCCACCGCCGACGAGCTGCGCAGCGCCTCGCCAAGCGAGCGGTCCCACCCTTGCGCGTAGCGCAGCAGATCATCCGGGCGGACCCACTTGCGGCGGGTACCCTCATCGCTCGGCCGCCAGGGCATGCTCAAATTGAGATAGCCATAGTCGTCGGTCAGCTGCTCGCCGGGGTGGATGTCCCGCACCGCGATCTCGAAGTCGTACGCCGTCGAGAGGCAGTTGCTGCGGAAGCTGTGGTTGACGTAGCGAGCGTGATCCCAGCACAGCACCATTTCGCCGCGCGCGTTGCGGAAGGCGTAGTACTCCAGCAGCGCCTGCACGGAAGGGGTGAGCTGGTGAATCTCGGCCGGGCTGAAGACTCGGTCGAGTGGGTCCTGGACCCAGGTAATGGTCCCTTTCGGAATGAACGCGGTCGCGACCACTCCGTGGCCCAGGTCATCGGCGATGAACTGGACCGAGGTGCTGGGGTGCATCATGTGCGGATCTCGGGAGAGGCCGGAATCATGGCACCCAAGACCGGCTTCGGGAAGATGGTCGGGGCTGATTTTCGCTAGGCTGCGCGCTTGAGCTACCAGCCCAGCCGCCCCCCGCTGTTGCTGTACGACGGCGTCTGCAATCTGTGCCACGGCGCGGTGCAGTGGGTCCTGAAGCGCGATCGAAAGGAGCGGTTCCAGTTTGCAGCTTTGCAATCCCGGGTTGGCCAGGAGGCGATGGCAGCATGCGGACATCAAGGTCCATTGCCAGACAGCGTGGTCCTGATCGAAGGGAGGAACATGCGCCAGGAAAGCGATGCGGCACTGCGCGTCGCGAGACTGCTGGGGTTTCCCTGGGCGCTGCTGGCCGTCTTCAGGATCGTCCCGCCGCCGCTGCGGGACGCGATCTACCGCTGGGTGGCACGCAACCGCTATCGCTGGTTCGGCAAGAAGGATGCCTGCCCCATGCCCAGCCCCGAGCTTCTGGAACGGTTCCTCGACGCAGGTGAACCCGAGCCGGAAGATGTCCACGCAGATTCCGAGAGGGACTAGGAAACGCCGTCACAGCGGTCGCGGTTGAGCGGAATACCGGTCAAACCCGACGGAAGAACGATGACCGCCACCCTCTCCGGAAAGACCCTGCTCATGGATTGGATCGCCCGCCTCGCTGCGGCGGTGATCATGGGCCAGACCCTGTTCTACAAGTTCTCGGCCGCGCCGGAGACCATCGCGCTGTTCGAGAAGCTCGGCGTGGAACCCTGGGGACGGCTGGCGACCGGCGGCTTCGAGCTGATCGCGGTCCTTCTGCTGCTGGTCCCGCGGACCGCCGGCCTGGGCGGACTGCTCACGCTGGGCCTGATGGGCGGCGCCATCATGAGCCACCTCACGGTGCTCGGCATCGAAGTCGAAGGCGATGGCGGGCTGCTGTTCACGATGGCGGTGGTGTCACTGGTCGCGGGTGCCATCACCAGCTGGCTGCATCGCACCGAGCTGCCGATCGTCGGCGCACGCTTCGCGCCCGTCGAGGCCTGAGCCGCTCTATCCTGGGCGGGCCATGAGCGCCGAGCGCCGCCCGCGCCTGCCTTTCGAACTGCGGTTCGCCTATGCCTTCCCGCTGCCCCCCGTGGTAGCGGGTCTGCTCTGGAGCGTGATCCTCGGCGGGATCAGCGTGCTGATCTGGCAGCAGTACGGGGGCAGCGGGCCCGGCGAGCCGCGGCTGATTCAGGAACGCAGCGGCGGCGGCCACGAGATCGCCCCCTTTGGCATTCTGATGATGGTCGCTTCGCTGATGTGGGGCCTGCTGCCGGCGACCGGCCGCGCGACCAGCGCCAGCGAGCTGTGGGATCTACGCGACGAGGCCGCTCCGCTCGAAGCCAGGAAGCGCTGGAAGCGCGAGCGCGAGCTGCTGCCGAGCGAAGTCGAGAGCCCGCGCCGGCTGATCCTCGCGACGCTGCTGGGCATCGCCATCGCTGCGCCGCTGGTGTACTGGATCTTCGGCAACTCGAGCGAAGTCTGGAGCTACCCCGCGGTGTGGTGGACCGCCGCGCTGCTGGGTGGGCTGTTTGTGCTGCTCGCGCGCGGCATCGCCATGACGCGCGACGCCAAGATCAAGCGAGCGCCCATCTTTGCGGCCGCCGAGCACGTCGACCTGCTCGATCTCGAGCCGCAGCTGCGCGCCGGGCGCTGCGCGCTGCGCACCGCAATCGCATGGATGGTCGGCGCTTCGCTGTCCTCGCTGTTCTTCCTGCTTGGCGGCGATCAGGTGACCATCGCGATCCTGATCTTCATCACCGTGATCGCGCTGGTCTCGGTCATCCCGCCGATCCTGCGGATTCAACGGATCATCAGCGCCGCCAAGCAGGCCGAGATGCGTCGGCTGCAGAGCGAGATTCGCGAAGCGCGCGCCGAGGTGCTGGAGTCGACCCAGGACGGGCCCGACGCCGCGCCCGGGCGACTGGCCGATCTGCTCGCCTACCTGCACTACGTCGAGACGCTGCCTGAGCTGCCCTTCGACAAGTCCAAGCTGGCGATCACCAGTCTGTACTTCGCAGTGCCGCTGATTTCCTGGCTGTGGATCAGCCTGGTGCAGAGCTGGCTGGGGATGATCGGATGAGCGGACGCCTGCGCATCGCCGCCGCGCGCGACTGGCAGCCGAGCGCGCGCTACCAGCGCATCCGCACCATCGACGCGCACACCGGTGGCGAGCCATTCCGCGTCGTGCTGGATGCGCCGGCGATCCCCGGCGAGGACATCCTGGCCAAGCGGCGCTTCGCGCAGACCCGGCTGGATGAGCTGCGCAGGCTGCTGATGTGGGAGCCGCGCGGCCACGCCGATATGTACGGCTGTTTTCTGGTCGAACCGAACGACGCCGAGGCCGACTTCGGCATTCTGTTCCTGCACAACGAGGGCTTCAGCACGATGTGCGGGCATGGAATCATCGCGGCCACCAAGGTGGTGCTGGAGACCGGCATGCTGCCGCTCGCCGGCGATGCGGCGCCGGTCACCATCGACGCGCCGGCGGGCCGGGTGTACGCCACGGCGCACCTCGTGGACGGTGTCGTGGACGAGGTCTCGTTCCGCAATGTCCCCAGCTTCGTCAGCGAACTGGATGCCACGGTCGAGGTGCCGGGTCTAGGAACGGTGCGCTATGACCTGGCCTTCGGCGGCGCCTTCTACGCCTTCGTCGACGCCGCATCCGTGGGCATCGGCTGCGGGCCCGCGCACCTGGGCCAGCAGGTCGCGCTGGGCCGCGCCATCAAGCAGGCGGTCACGGCCGCGCGACCGATCGAGCACCCCGCCAGCACGGACTTGTCCTTCCTGTACGGCGTCATCTTCACCGGCCCGGCGAGCGACCCGGCGCACCACTCGCGCAACGTCTGCGTTTTCGCCGACGGCGAAGTCGACCGCTGCCCCACCGGCACCGGAGTCAGCGCGCGCGCCGCGATCCATCACGCCCGCAGCGAGCTGGCGCTTGGTGATTGGATCACGATCGAGAGCATCACCGGCAGCCGCTTCGCGGTGCGCGCCCTCGAGACGACTTCCTTCGGCCCCCACGCTGCCGTGATCCCCGAAGTGCGCGGCCAAGCTTGGATTTGCGGCCGCAACGAGCTGCTGCTCGACCCCGCCGACGCCTTCCTGACCGGCTTCTTTCTGCGCTAGTCCTGAGGCTCTTCGCTCCCGCCGAGGCACGGGGCGCGCTGGCGATTGATGGACTTCATCCACTCAGTGAATCGAGGATCCCGGTCCCGTCGATGTGCAAACCAAGGACGCACCAAGTAGAACTCGACGCGCGGGCCGAGCTCCGTCTGATCTTCGAACTCAATCTGAATCCACTCGCGCCTCGCGGCCTGATGTGGAGAGCTCCAGGGATAGGAAATGGCCTGACCCCATTCTCCGTACACCTAGCAAGGTGACACTTGACTGGGTAACGAGCCCCTGCGGGGCTGATGGAGCGGAGCGGAATCGGCCCCGCAGG
>PAHY01000044.1 GCA_002705055.1 Planctomycetota bacterium | reverse complement strand
GGGGCGACCGGGAAGCGGCCGGGTCTATCGGCGGCGCCGCCCGCGGCAGCGCGAGTTCGCCTGTTCGGTGCTGCTGGATATCAGCCTGTCCTCGGATTCCTGGGTGCAGGATCAGCGCGTGCTCGACGCAACGCGCGCGGCGACGGTGCTGGTGGGAGATCTGGCCGATGGGCTCGGCGACGCCTTTCGTCTGCAGTGCTTTGCGAGTCAGACGCGCCATCACAATCGCGTCTGGACTTTGAAGGACTGGGATCAATGCTGGAGCCGTGAGGTCGACCGTTTGGGTGCGCTGCGCTGTCAGGGCTACACGCGCATCGGCGCTTCCCTGCGTCACGCCATCGCCGGCCTGGCCCAGTTCCCCGCGCGCCGCCGCCTGCTACTCATCCTGACCGACGGCAAGCCGACCGATTACGACCGCTATGAAGGCCGCTACGGCCGCGGCGACATCCGCCAGGCCAGCCGAGAAGCCGCCCAGCAGGGCGTGCGTCTCCATGCGATCGGCTTCGACCCGCGCGTCGCCCGCCACCTCGGCCCCATGTTCGGACCCGGCCATTGGAACGCCGTCGACGGCCCCGCCGCTGTTGTCGATGCACTGAGCGAGGCCTACTTGCGCTATAGCGCGGGGTAGGGGACAAGAAGCGCCGCTTCTGCTCGGATCCGGTTGCGCTACGATGTGCACGCCCATGAGCGTTGCGCAGCCCATTGTGTATCGGATTGACCCCCGCGCCGAGATCGTCTTCGTCAATTCGGCATGGGATGAGTTTGCGCAGCAGAACGAGGGTACCGAGGCACGCTCCGATTCAATCCTGAATCAGTCGATCTGGTCGTTCATCCAGGGAGCAACATTGCGTGGACTCTATCATCAGGTGATCGAGTGCGCCCGTCGTGGCTCGATCCTCAAGTTCAGCTTCCGCTGCGATTCCCCGACGCTGGTGCGTTGGTATGACATGAAGGTCGCGCCGATCGAGGGCAACTTGGTGGAGTTCCGATCCACGTTTGTACGAGAGCGTGAGCGTTCGCCGGAGCCGTTGCTGAAGAAGGCCGACCCGAATGCCAAGCTCGTTCTCGAAGCCTGTTCGATTTGCCTGAAGCTCAATCTGGCGGGCGAGTGGATCACGATCGAAGAGCTGCTCGCGAAGCGCCCCATGCTCGAAGGCGAGGACGCCGACCGCCTGCACCACGGCATTTGCAACGATTGCTTCGAGGAGATGCGCACGAAGATCGAGCAGGCCCATTGTGGGCGGTAGAGTGAGGCCTGGGCCTTACTTTGGCCTGGCGTAGCCCCATCTCTCCGCCCCGCCATCTATTTGCACGCGATGCCATCGAATCCGTCGCGCGGACGGCGGCCTTTGAAGAGCAGGACTACCTGCTGGTGACGGTCGTCGTGCAGCGTCAGGCGCAGGCGTTTCCGGTGGGGAACGAAACCAGCACGCTCGAGCCCTGATGGGCATCCGCTGCGGGAAGTTCGCTGGCGGCGCAGCTAGGCAGCACTTCACTTCCTTTCTAGCCTGGTGAGGTGAGCGATATTCAAGGCATCCGTCCCATTTGGGTCGTCGTATTTCTTTTCCTGTCCTGCCAGGCTCCGCACTGGAAGCCCGAGGACTACCACCAGGTGCACGAGGCCGCGATCGGGGTGTACCCGCCCGACCAGGTCCCGTACGGAGTTGTGTTTCTTCTCTACGGGGAACCATCGGGCAGAGCCCCGTCCGGTTCAGGCGAAGCCGCTTGGGTCGAGTTTGAAATCGAGGGCTTCCGCGCGCGCGCCGAGGTCGAGCCCGGAGATTGCCGCATGGATGTGGCCAAGAAATTGGCGCACGCGTTTCGACTCAAGGGTGTGCGCGTCATCGTCAGCCCTCAAGGCGACTGGTTGATCTGCGAGTCTCCGCATGGCGATGACATCTCGTCGATGGGCGGGGGGTCGCGCGATGCAGGGCTGGCGACCGGCTTCTGCCACCTTCGTGACTAGTGATACCAAGGCGTGAACGGCAGCACGATCGACACCGCGATCAGCACGATGATGACCCACTCGAGCAGCTCGAGGCGGTGGGTCGCGACCGAGTCGGACATCTTGTCGTAGAGGCTTTCAGTGGCCTCGAGTTTGCGCTGCACGCTGCCCTGCCAGGCCTGCAGGTCGAGGCGCGCGGCGGCGAGGCGGTAGAAGCGCGCCAGGTACTGATTGCCCATCAGCTTGATCGCGTTGTTGACGCCTTCGAAGCGGACGGCGGAGTCGGTCTGCGCGGTCGCGAGCCGCTGCATCATGCGCCGCGACGCGAAGGTCGGCCAGACGCGCGCGCGGGTGAGCGCGGCGAGCGACTCGTCGGCGTGATCGAGGATCTCGTCGAGCTCCTGGTCGAGGATGCGCAGCTGCAGCAGCTCGAGGTTGGCGTGCTGGAGCAGCGTGAGGATGTCGTCCGGCTCGGCGTCGAACAGGATGGCGCCGTTCCAGTCGAGGATCGCCAGGTCGGTCTCGGCGTACGAGAGCGTGGCCTCGGTGCTGCGCGCGATCTGCTCGGCGGCGAGCGGCGCGCGCTCGGCCTCGATGGCCTGGGCCAGGGTCGCGCGGTGGTCGTCGAGGATCTCGGCGGGGGTGGAGTTGCCCCAGGAAGTGAGCGAGAATACGACGTAGTCCTCGACGGCGTCGGAGAGGGACGGGCGCTCGACCGCGGCGCGGATCGTGTCCAGCACGCTGGCCATCCGCGCGCGGGCATCGGCCTGGAGCGCGGCGTGGTCTTCGAGCGCGACGCTGAGGCGCGGCAGCTCGTCGAGGGTGGTCGGGAGCGGGAGCCGGTAGGTGATCAGCGCCGCGCCGAAGTCGTAGATCAGGACTTCCGCCGAGGCGGCGGTGGGCTGCCCGTCAATCTCGATCTGCGCGCCCTCGATGGCGAGGCGCAGCGGGGCCGGGCTGTAGTCGAACCAGGCCGGCGAGGTGCGCCGAGTGCGCGAGATGTGCTGGCGCGTGGTGTCGCCGGCGAGGCGTTCGGCCGCGTCCAGGTCGATCTGAAAGCCCAGATCGAAGCCGAACAGCGCGTAGGCATGCCCCTCGATGGTCGTGCGAGAGGTCTGCGTGAGAGGGTCCATGGGTGGGGTGGGCGGCCGCTGAGTCGCGGCTGCGGGAAGTGTGGCAGAATGGACTCGTTATGCCAGCCCCTGCATCTTCCGTTTTGGTGGTGAGCACGCCCTCGATCGAGGGCTGCCCGGTGACCCGTTACGCCGGTTTCGTGACCGCTCGCGCGGTGCTCGGCGCTGGGGTGCTCAAGGACATGGGGGCCTGGTTCTCTGACATGGCGGGCGGGCGCGCCGGGGGCTACGAGGCCGAGCTGGAATCCGCGACCGAAACGGCGCTCGACGAGCTGCGTCGCAAAGCCGAGGTGCTCGGCGCCAACTGCGTCCTCTCCGTTTCGGTCCAGACCGAAGCCATCGGAGGCAAGAGCCTGTCGATGCTGGCGGTCGCCGCGGAGGGCACTGCGGTGGTGGTCGACTTCCAGCAGTCGCCCCACCCGGGCGTCGCGCGCGCGGTGGCGAGCGGGCAGGCGCGCCCGGTCCAAGCGGAGCTCGGGCCGTTCGATCAAGCGCGCCTGTCTGCGCTGACCCAAGGGCTGCGCGAGGGACGCTTCGCTCACCCTTCGCAGGGGATGTCGCCCGCGCTGGGCGAGGCCGAGGCGGTTTGGCATGAGATCGACGCGCTCGACGTGCTGCGCGTCTGGCTGGGCAAGCCGCCCGTTCCGTTGGGCGACGACGAAGGTCTCGGGGCCGTTTCGTATCTGCGCGCGCAGGGCGCGGTCGAACTCGCCCGGGCGCTCGCGCGCTGCGGGGCGGAGGAGGTGAGCGATGCGAAGGTCGCTGATGCGTTGATGCGTGGGCTCCATCGTGACCCCTTCGACTTCGAGGCGGCTTTAGAGCTGCTGCACCCCCGGGCGTGCGCGGTCGCGCATGTCGTGGCGCTGCGCCTGATCTGTGAGCTGCCGATCGTGTTCGCGCACGCGACCGGCGTCGGCCCTGCGCTGCGAGAGCTGGAGGCGGCGGTGCAGGCACTGCCTGAGGTGCGGACGGGCTCGAAGTACTCCAGCCGCGCGCGTGCGTTGGAGTTGCTTCAAGAGATGCGGAAGGAGTTCGGCGTACGGGCTCGGTAGGGCTTGCGTCGCGGCCGCGATCTCGTTGACCAGGCCAGAGTCCCTCGCTACTTTCGAGTCAACGGCGGGTGTATCCGCCGCGCCCTTTCTATTTCAGGATTATTCATGAAGAGACTTTCCATTCTTTGGCTCGTGTTTGCCTTCCTGGCAACGAGCAACTTCGCGGCGGCGCAGATCGACCCGGAGGATCCAGACGATCTGTGCGTTCCCGAGATCACCACGAACGGTTTCCAGGGGACCCACTGCCACCTGCTGCAGCTCGACGGGACGAACTCGTTCATCCAGGCTGGGGCAGGCAACTGCGCCCTGGGTCGGCCATGTTCGATCACGGATGGCGTCATCATCCTGCAGTACACCGGGCCGCCCGACCCAAACATCGACGTGATCTCCAATGAGGGCTTGATCCCTACGGTGACAGGCGGCAATACCTACGAGTTTGATCCAACTGAGTTGCCCTCGGTGGTCTGCCATGACGACATGGAGTACACCTTTTCGCTGATCTACTACGTGAGCGGAGCTCCGTACGTGATCTGTGAATGGCGGCATCTCTTCGTTTGCCAGCGCTGCGAGAACGAGATTTAGGGATGCGTGCGATCTTGGTTCTGCTGCTGATCCTGGCTGGATCAGGGGCGGCGTACTGGGCGGTCGATTCCGGTTCCGTGGAGGGAGGGCAGTCGCCCTCTCTCCAGACTCCGGAGGCGCGCGTCGGGAAGCCGGCGGGGGCGGATGCTGCGCCGAAGGCAAAGAGCGCAGACAGGGTCAAGGAGCAGGAGGATGCGGGGGCGAGTGCATCGCGCATCGTGCCGCGTGAGATGCCGAGCCATCAGCCAAACCGCCCCCACGGCAAGGGCCTGGTGGCCTGGCAGGAGTACTACCGCAACGCGCCGCGGATGGCCGGCATGATCGACGCCGGCGCGCCCGGCTTCTCTTGGTGGTTTGAGGACCCGGAGATGGTGGCGCTCTACGAGGAGGCCTTCGAACGCCAGCTGCCGTTGATAGTCGAGGAGTTCGCCGAGCGTCGCTCTCGAGAGAGCGACCCGAGTCAGGTGGATCCCGGCTCGCGCGCCATGGAGATGAACCTGGTGCGCTACGAGCGCGAGCTGGAGGCGATCGGCTTTCAGGCCGACTGGTTCCGCGTGCAGGAGCCGCGCTCGGATGTGGCACGTCATCTTTCCAATTACTTGGTGCTGCAGGCGCGGGCCGCCGAGACCGGCAAGGTCTTTGATTTGGATGGCGCGGCGCGGTACCGCTTCAACACGCCATTGGATCAGGTGACGCAGCGGGCCGCCGGACTGGACCTGCGCACGATGGACGCGGGGCGGGTCAACCGGCTGGTGGATTCGTACGCAAACGTGGTGCTGCAGGCGGCGGAGCTGCGCTCACAGATGCAGGTGTACGAAGCGGCGGGCGTGCAGGCGACGCGCGAGTTGGGAGTGCCCGCGTTCTCGGTGAATGTGGTGGGGGCTCCGTTCGCGGACGAGGTCTTGGCGTACGAGGCAGAGCTGGCTGCGCTTTGGGATGCCTTCCTCGCGGAAGTGAAAGGAGGGATGTAGCGCTGCGCGGCGTCGCCTGGTGGGGGGCTGCGGTCTTGTTGGCAGCGGGAGTGGCGTGGGTGCTGCTTGGCTTTGAGGGCGCGGGGGATGCGGATAGGTCTGTCGATCCGGTGACCGCGCGTGGTGGGGTGGAGCCTGCATCGGCTTTGGCGGATGTCGTAGTGCCGGAGACGGATGCGCTTCGACGTGGCTTCGAGTTCCACGTCGTCGATGGAAACGGCGTGCCGGTCAAGGGCGCGGAGATGGGCTTTTTTGAGATCGATGGAAGTCGGCTAGTTGAGGCTGCGCGGGATCTGGACGAGCTGCTCGCGGCGCATCTGCCGCTGCCAGAAGGCCTGCTCTCGGTGGAGGCGCCGGGCTATCTCCCGCGCGTGTCGCATGTTGCGGCGGGGACCGAGGGCGAGGCTTTGTTGCGCGAGGCGATCGTGCTGCAGCCGCTCTGGTATCTGCCGGTCGTGGTCCAGGCGGGTCCGCGCCGGTCCTTCTTTCTTGAGGAGGGGGCTGTCGTCGATGGGGAGCCCCGCTACACGCCGGTGCGCGCCGGTCTCGGTGCGCTCGGCTTGGGTGATTTAAGTCCGGAAGTCGAACTGGGGGAGGATGAGGCTCTGTTCGTCCGTGCCTGGACTGCCGGGGAGGAGCGAGCACAGGCGGAGGTGCTGCTGTCCTTTCCGCGCTCGCAGGGCGGCAGATCGGATCTGTATCGCGTTCAGTTGGCGCGGGCGCGTGAGGGTGCGCCGCAGCCCGTGGTCTACCGAATTCCCGAGGAGCCGGGCGGCGAGTCGAGCGCCGAGCCGGGAAAGGAGGAGGCCGCGCAGCATTGGGTGCAGCTCCGCTTTCGCTCCGAGCGGCAGGGCGGGTGGTGCACCGACGCGAACCGCCCGCTGACGGTCGCCTTCGACGTCGAGTGGAGCGAGGACGGCGCGGCAGGCACGCAGCGCAGCACCCGGTTTGCTGTCTGGAATGAACAGCGAGCTTGCTACCGCGTGCGCCTGCCCGCGGGCAGAGTCACGCTGCACACGACGGAATCTGCCTATCCCATGCCGGTAGACGAAGCCGTCTCCGTTCCGATCGTCGACAGCTTCCCGCTGCTCGTCGTGCCAGGCCCCGATGCAGGAGGCGACGCTGCGACCGCGCAAGCCAAGCCACACCTTGTCCCGCTGCACCAGGACGCTCGCGTCGTCCAAGTCCCCCAGGACTTCGACATGCCATCCCCTCCCGGCACCCGCTGGATCCTGCAGCTCAGCTCCGACCCGATCCGCCACCTCCGCCGCAGCCAGTTCGGCTCCTTCCCCGCCGTCCTCGCCCCCGGCACCTGGCGCCTCGCCTGGGCCCTCGGCCCGCGCGCAGATGTGCCCGTTGGCGTGGAGTCGCAATCGACAGTGGAGCTGCGGGTGGGGGATTAGTCCGTCTGGCCCGGCGAGGAAGCGCTCAGCTCGATGTCGGCGACCCCCTGCTCCCAAAGCAGATCCCGTGTGAACGGGCTGGTTGTTCGGTCTTGTGGAGTCTAAGCACGATCGGGTGGTCCGGTGCACGCAAATCCTTATCCGGTAACTGTATGCGGCATGGCCCATTGTGCCCATCGGTAGTCGAGTATAACCTTACAAGTGCCCGCATGTTCGTTAGTAACCAATGGCGTACTGGCAAGCCGGTGGCAAGATTCTTCACGGTGGATGTGAGGACCACTAGCCAGAGATGTCTATCTGGCGGCCGGCTGAGGCGCATTTTGCGCTTCTGCAAGTCAGTGTGATCGGTGCTCTGGCATCGCTCCCTATTTCGTTTCCCCCAAAGACCGTGGCAACTCAATACCGAGTCATCGTCAAACTAATCGAAGGGCTCCCTAGTCCCGTTGTTGATCTGTTTCGTCCCCTCGTGCCGATGGTTGAGGAGCGCGAATATGGGTTTGCGCTAGCCTGCGGCGCGGCACTTCTTGAGCGCGCAGAACGAAGGGCGCTCTACATTGCAGCTGTCAAGAAGCACAAGTGCAATGCCGAGTTAGCTCATGGGTTCATCGACCGGCGCCATATGACCCGTGCGACGGTCGAGGGATACATGAAAGCCGTTGTGGGGCGTGCGCTCCCCAGGACTGTGCGCGATCAGCGGAAGGTATTCGAGGCTGCGCGAGACAAGTATCTGCACGGTAGAAACTTGACTGATGCAGATGCTCGCTCAGGATTGGCTGAGATGGTTCGGTATGCAGGCGGGCTTGATGCGCATGTGCAGAAGATGTTGAACAAGTCGCCATTTGGCTCGCTAACTGGCTTTACAGGGCGAATCAAGCTTCACGACAAGAACACCAGTAGATGGATGCTGAAAGGGATGTTTGGTGAGATTGAGGAGTTGAACTCGGATGAGGCTTGAAGATCTCTCGATAGGTGCACAGGTAACCGGGATTTCAGGCTCTGGGCCAGTCGGTTTGGAGCGCGTTGAGTTCGTCGGTTCCGATGCAGTCAAAGTTATCTATAGGGAATCTGGAGGACAGCTGGGTGAACGTCTCGTCTATCGTGATGATGAGGCTCGCCTTGCGATTCACGAAGCAGGGCGACCCTGGTCTCTTGATGGAGACGGCGGGCTCTTCCGCCTTGTCTCCGAGGCTCAGCGCTTGCGCCTCGCTTGGCTCTTTGATCCGTTCGTAGCGATCAGCTCATCCACGATTGAGCCGCTACCGCACCAGATCAGCGCGGTCTACGAGGAGATGCTTCCTCGCCTTCCCATGCGCTTCCTCCTCGCGGATGACCCTGGCGCTGGCAAGACCATCATGGCGGGCCTCCTGATCAAGGAGATGATTGTGCGTGGTGACCTGCAGCGGTGTTTGATCGTCGCGCCGGGCAACTTGACGGAGCAGTGGCAGGATGAGCTGCACGAGAAGTTTGGGCTGCACTTTGACCTCCTGACGCGAGAGATGATCCAGGCTTCAGGTGCTGACAGTCCGTTCGACCGTCATGCATGTCTGATCGCGCGAATGGACCAGCTGAGCCGCAACGAGGATCTACAGGCGCGGCTGAAGTCCGCCCGCGAATGGGATCTCGTCATCGTCGATGAGGCTCACCGCATGAGCGCGAGTTACACAGGTGGAGAGGTCAAGCGTACGAAGCGATACGACCTCGGCCGTGTGATTGGGTCGCATTGCAGGAACTTCCTGCTCATGACTGCGACACCACACAACGGACACGAGGAGTCGTTCCAGCTGTTCTTGGCTCTCATCGATAGCGACCGATACGAAGGCAAGTTCCGCGATGGGATCCACAGTCAAGACCCCTCGGATCTGATGCGCCGTATGATCAAGGAGGAGCTTGTTCGATTTGACGGCAGCCCTTTGTTCCCCGAGCGCAAGTCGTACACGGCCCAGTACGAGCTCTCACTTGAGGAAGCCCGGCTCTATACAGCGGTCACTGATTACGTCAGGAACCAGATGAACCTGGCAGACCGGATGGCCGAAGGTGACGGGTCGCGCCGCGTCAACGTAGGATTTGCACTCATGACGCTGCAGCGGCGTCTCGCCTCTTCCTCCCGCGCAATCTATCGATCGCTGCAACGGCGTCGTGAGCGACTGGAGTCACGCCTTAGCGAAGAGCGTCTCGCCTTGCGTGGGCGCCAAGAGCGTTTGGAAGCGGCCGAGGGCCTCTTTGAAGACCTCGACAACTTCTACGACGAAACTCCACAGGATGAGATTGAGAATCTCGAGGAGCAGCTCATTGACAACTCGACCGCGGCTCAATCACTCGAAGAACTCCAGGCCGAGATCGACATACTGAAGCTGCTAGAAGAGCAAGCGAAGCGTGTCGTCCGTGCAGGCTTTGATGCAAAGTGGAATGAGCTGCAGAGTATTCTCGATGACCCGCTGATGGTTGACGAGAAAGGGAATCGCCGGAAGCTTGTCATCTTTAGCGAGTTCCGTGACACGCTTGCCTATCTCGTCGACAAGGTCCGTTCACGAATCGGAAGGGCAGAAGCGGTTGTCGAGATTCATGGAGGTGTGACGCGAGAGGAGCGACGCAAAGTCGTGCACGCTTTCATGAATGACCCAGAGGTTCAGGTGTTGATTGCAAATGATGCGGCGGGGGAAGGCGTCAACCTTCAGCGCGCGCATCTGATGGTCAACTACGACCTCCCTTGGAATCCCAACCGGCTGGAGCAGCGCTTTGGTCGAATTCACCGTATCGGCCAAACAGAGGTCTGCCACCTATGGAACCTGATCGCGAAGGACACGCGGGAAGGTGACGTCTACGTCAAGCTTCTGCACAAGCTCGAGGCCTCCGCTGAGTCGCTGCAGGGTAAGGTCTTTGACGTTCTCGGCCAGCTCTTTGACCAGAAGCCGCTGCGCAAACTCCTTGAGGAGGCCATCCTCAAAGGCAAGACCCCTGAAGGCGAGAGCGAGATCAAGAAGGTCATCGATACGGTTTTCGATCCGGAGAACCTGCGCCGAGTCTTGGAACGCCAAGCTCTCTGTCACGACGCGATGGACCCAAAGCAGGTCGCCGCAATTCGTGACCAGATGATTCGTGCGGAAGCGCGGCGTCTCCAGCCGCACTTCATCGAGGCTTTCTTCCGAGAGGCGTTTTCTCACCTGGGTGGAGCGATTCACCGCAGGGAAGAGGGGCGCTCCGAGATCACACGGGTCCCCCAGGCGATTCGTGAGCGGGACCGGCAGATTGGAACCGGTGCACCCGTCCTTCAGCGCTACGAGAGGGTTTGCTTTGAAAAGGCCTTCGCGGATTGCCCTCCCCGGGCGGAGCTCGTTGGCCTTGGGCACCCCTTGCTCGACGCGACCATCGACCTCATCCGAGAGCGGCATGGGGCACTCCTGAAGCAAGGAGCAGTCCTGATCGATGAGCGCGACTTTGGGACGACCCCTCGACTCCTCTTCTCCATCGACGAGACGGTCACTGATGGAAGGCGTAACCGACATGGGGAAGCGCACGTTGTTTCGCGCCGCATGCGATACGTGGAGGTCGGAGAGCAGGGCGAGTACCAAGATGCGGGCGCCGCTCCCTATCTTGACTATCGTCCTGCATCGGAAACGGAGCTGGGCCTCCTTAGTGAGGCTCTCGACGCCCCCTGGATGAAGCGTGACTGGGAGCACGAAGTGACGGCTTGGGCATCTGCTGCGTTGGTGCCGAAGCATCTCCAGGAGGTGAAGGACCTTCGCGGCCCTGCAATCAAGAAGACGATGGAGGAGGTGCGTTCTCGACTCACGCGCGAGATCATGCACTGGGACAATCGCTACAACGAGCTTCGTGAGCGAGAGCAAGCTGGCAAGAAGACGGCACTCCCGGCAAAGCAGGCGGCGACTCGTCGCGATAATCTCACCGAGCGACTCCAAGCTCGAGAGGCGGAGATCCAACGGGAGCTCGAGATTCGCCCGGGCGTCCCGAGCATTCTTGGGGGCGCACTTGTCATCCCGGCGGGCCTCTTGAAGAGTCTCCAAGGACAGACAGCAAACGACCCAGATGATGGTGCCGATGCGGAGGCACGCAAGCGGGTGGAGCTGGCTGCGATGGCGGCAGTCATGGCGGCCGAACGCGCTGCTGGGCGCCAACCAAGTGATGTCAGCGCGACGAGGGGAATCGGGCACGACATCGAGAGTCGCAACCCGCAAGACCCTGATGAGGTCTACTTCATTGAGGTCAAGGGACGGGTTCAGGGCGCCGACTCGGTCACCCTGACGGCAAACGAGATTCGCTGCGCGAACAACGTGCCAGAGCGATTCCGGCTTGCGATTGTCCAGGTCGCGGGGGAAACGGTGTCTGCCCCAGTCTTCGTTCCAGGAGGCTCGTATGATTTCGGACGCCCAGGCTTCGAGATGACGAGCTCCTCTTTCCCGCTCGCCTCCTTGCTGCGAAAGGCGTCCCCAAGCGTATGACTGAGTACCGCAAGAAGATGATCGAGGTGGCGATGCCCCTGGAGGCGATCAACGCTGCTTCTCAGCACGAGAAGTCAGTGCCGAGGAAGGGGCATCCCGCCACTCTTCACTTGCGGTGGGCCCGCCGCCCCCTCGCCTCCTGCCGCGCGGTCCTCTTCGGCCAGCTGGTCGACGACCCTTCATCCTGGCCGGACCTGTTCCCCACCGAGAAGGCCCAGGACGCCGAGCGCCAGCGGCTCTTCCGCATTCTGGAGGAGCTCGTCCTCTGGGAGAACTCGAACAACACCCGCGTCCTGAACGCCGCTCGCAAGGAGATCGCCCAGAGCCTCGCCCGCAATCGCGTGGCCGACGGCGAGGCCAACGAGCGCGACGAAGAAGTGCTGGCCGAGTCCGCTACCCCTGAGGTCGTGAACGCCTACCTCGCCGAGGTCGCCCCTCCGGTCCACGACCCCTTCGCCGGCGGCGGCTCGATCCCCCTGGAGGCCCAGCGCCTCGGCCTGCGCGCCATCGCCACCGACCTGAACCCGGTGGCGGTCCTGATCAACAAGGCGCTGATCGAGATCCCGCCGAAGTTCGCGGGTCGTGCGCCTGTGCATCCTGAGGCAGAACAGCGTATGAACTGGAGTGGAGCCGAAGGCCTCGCTGAGGATGTGCGCCACTACGGCGAGTGGATGCGCGCTGAGGCCAAGAAGCGCATTGGGCACCTTTACCCGGAGGTCGACCTGCCTGAAGAGCACGGCGGAGGCAAGGCAGCGGTGATCGCGTGGCTGTGGGCCCGGACGGTGGAGAGCCCGGACCCTGCGTTCAAGGGGGTCCACGTCCCGCTGGTGCGATCGTTCATGCTTTCGACGAAGAAGGGCAAGCGTGCATGGGTGGAGCCCGTGTTGTCGGAAGACCGCAGGTCGTACCGCTTCGAGATTCGGGCCGGGGAGGGAGAGCCAAAGTTAGCGGGGA
The DNA here is from genome assembly GCA_002705055.1 of Planctomycetota bacterium. Taxonomy (GTDB): domain Bacteria; phylum Planctomycetota; class UBA1135; order UBA1135; family UBA1135. The sequence goes on along the minus strand of PAHY01000044.1, from coordinate 40,946 downwards.
CTGTCGTCCGCCAGGGTGGAACTTGCTTGTCTTCTGGAGCCCCACTCCCCTTCAAGTACATCAGAACTGAAGGCCAAGCAGGTCGCATGGGGGTGCGTCTCATGGCCGTCGTGGCAGAGGGCAACAGGAAGCGGATCTACTTGCCTCCAACCGACGAGATGCAGCAGCTTGCTGAATCAGCTCAGCCCACGTTCTCTCCCGAGACCGGGCTCGAGGGAAAGGCGAAGGTCAACGTCGGTGGGTATGGCCTGAGGACCCATGGCGACCTCTTCACCCCCCGCCAGCTCGTGGCGCTGACGACCTTCTCGGATTTGGTCCTGGAAGCCCGCGACAAGGTTATCGCCGATGCCCGCGCCGCGGGCTGGGCCGATGATGGGAAGGGGCTTGAGGATGGGGCGCTTGGAGCTGTGGCATATGGGGATTCTTTGGCGACATACCTGCAGTTTTCTGTAAGCAAGCTCGCAGATTGGTCCTCCTCTATTTGCTCCTGGATTAGTCCAATCCAGGGCGTTCGGAATACTTTTGCGCGGCAGGCAATCCCGATGGCCTGGGACTTCACGGAAGTCAATCCCCTTTCAAACTCCGTCGGTAACTTCCTTAACCATGTCGAGTGGGTCGCAAGCTCCCCTCATAGCTTGCCGTCAATGCCGAACACAGGAACGGCCTTTCAGGCCCCTGCGCAAGCAATGCCGCGCGCATCGACTGCTCCCTGTGTTTCAACGGATCCTCCTTACTACGACAACATCAGCTACGCCGACCTTTCTGATTTCTTCTACGTTTGGCTAAGGCGTAACCTCAACTCAATTTTCCCTCGCCTCTTTGGCACTGTCTTGGTTCCGAAGGCTGAAGAACTCGTTGCGACACCAGCCAGGCATGGGAGCAAGGATCAGGCGAACAGTTTCTTTCTCGGAGGAATGACGGAGGTCATGAATGCCGTCTGCGTGAGCGCTTCGACTGCAAGCCCTGTCACCATCTACTACGCCTTCAAACAATCCGAAACCAAGGCCGGCTCAACCTCATCCACAGGTTGGGAGGCTTTCCTAGCGGCAGTCTTGGCATCTGGCTTAGCCGTTACTGCAACTCTTCCTATCCGAACGGAGCGTGCGGCGCGAACAATCGGAATTGGCGCCAATGCCCTTGCTTCTTCGATGGTGCTTGTTTGTCGACTGAGGCACGCATCCTCTCCCATCATCACACGCGGCGACTTCCGCCGGCTGCTCCTTAACGAGCTCCCCGCCGCGATTCACGACCTCGAGAAAGGCAACATCGCCCCCGTCGACATGTCCCAGGCTTCGATCGGACCGGGCATGGCAGTCTTCTCGCGCCACTCCAAGGTGATCGAGGCCGATGGCTCGGCGATGTCTGTCCGCACGGCCCTGCAGATCATCCACGAGGTCGTGGACGAGGTGCGGGGTGGCGAGGAAACGGACCTTGACGCCAAGACTCGCTTCGCGATCACTTGGTTCGAGACCCACGGCTTCGCGGAGGGCCCTTATGGTGACTCCGAGATCCTGGCCACGTCGTGCAATGTCTCCGTCGAAGCGGTCAAGAGGGCAGGTCTAGTGCACTCGGCAGCCAGCAAGACCCGTCTGCGCACCCGCGAGCAGCTGCCCGAGGACTGGGACCCCGTCACGGACACGACCCTTACGGTCTGGGAGTGCACCCAGCACCTGATTAAGCGCCTCGAGGAGAAAGGCGAGGAGGCTGCCGCCGCTCTCCTGCGCGCCATCGGCCCCCGCGCCGATGCCGCCCGCACCCTCGCCTACCGCCTCTACACCCACTGCGAACGCAAGGGCGACGCCGAGGAGGCCCGCGCCTACAACGGCCTCGTCGTCGCCTGGCCCGAGCTGGAGAGGCTGGCGTCAACAGCGACCGTGGATTCAGGCTCGTCGCCTACTCAATCAAGTCTGTACGAATAGTCCGCTGATCACGATGGCAGTATCAAATACACAGAGAGTCCGCAACGGTCTCGATACCCTCAAGCAAGGTCTCATCCCCTACGTCGAGCGGGAGTTTGCTGCGTACGCCGACGATTGGATGGACCGAGTCGATAGTTCCGTTCAGGTTCGCAAGGCGAGTGATGGGACCTTTGACTGGGACGTCTCTGCGCTGGTCAAGGCGATGAGTGATTTTTGGCGTCCGGTTTTCAGCAATACTCTGGGGCATGACGCACGCTCCTATCTCAGCTTGATCCGGACGATTCGGAATGACTGGGGGCATGAAAAGCGCTTCACTTCAGATGAGGTCTTGCGAGCCCTGGATCAGATGGAGCAGTTGTTGCGCGCTGTTGGTGCGTCGGAGCAGGCAGAGGAGACCTCGAAGCAGAGGAAAGATCTCAATCGCGCGGTATTTGCAGAGGAGGCGAGGAATCGGACTCGCTACACGCCGACGTTTGAAGGCATGGCGTCGGCCAACTTGCAGCCATGGCGGTCGGTGGTGACTCCTCACAAGGACGTCGCCTCCGGCAACTACATGCAGGCGGAATTCGCCGCGGACCTCGCTCAAGTCAACAAGGGGGAGGGGGTGCCTGAGTACAGCGACCCGGTTGAGTTCTTCCGGCGCACTTACATCACAGAAGGAATGAAGGATCTCTTGGTCGGCGCGCTCACCCGCTTAGATGGGGGAGATGGCGACCCGGTCGTTGAGCTCCAAACCAACTTCGGAGGTGGCAAGACGCACTCGATGTTGGCGCTCTACCACCTGTTTTCGGGGGTAGACGCGGGCTCGTTGGAGGGCCTGGAGCCTCTTCTGAATGAGAGTGGGGTTACGCATCCGAAGCGGGCGAGTCGCGCCGTACTCGTGGGCACGGCTCTGTCCCCATCAGAAACCTCGGTGAAAGAGGATGGGACAACCGTTCGAACGTTCTGGGGGGAAATGGCGTGGCAACTGGGTGGCGCAAACGGCTACGCCAAAGTCGCGGACTCAGATGCGGCGGGGGTGAGCCCTGGTGCCGGGGTGCTCGCTGAGTTGTTCAAGGCACATGCGCCTTGCTTGGTCTTGATCGACGAATGGGTCGCATACGCGAGGCAGATCCCCGGAAAGGAGGGCCTTCCTGCGGGCAGCTTCGATGCTCAGGCCTCGTTTGCGCAGGCGCTCACCGAGGCGGCCAAGCAGGCGCCCGGGACGCTCGTCGTTGCGTCGATCCCTGCATCGAAGATCGAAATCGGTGGCGAGAACGGCGAGAAGGCGCTCGATGTCCTGAAGAATGTCTTTCAGCGCGTGGCCAAGCCTTGGCGCCCGGCTGGAGGCGACGAGGGCTTCGAGATTGTGCGCAGGCGTCTCTTCGAACCCATCGCAACAAAGGAGGATTTTGCCACTCGAGATGCAGTGATTGAGGATTTCCTCAACATGTACCGGAAGAATGAGGGTGACTTCCCGCTTGATTGCCGTGAAGGCGACTATCGAGAGAAGATGCGTGGGTCCTACCCCATTCATCCCGAGCTCTTCCGCAGGTTGTACGACGATTGGAGTACGCTCGACCGATTCCAGAGAACGCGTGGAGTTCTACGGCTTCTCGCCAAAGTCATCCACCGACTCTGGGAGAGTGGGGACAAAGCGCTCATGATCATGCCGGCGTCGATCCCGATGGATGATCCCACGATCAAGAGTGAGCTGACGCGGTACCTTTCGGACCCGTGGGAGCCGATCATTAGCAAGGACATCGATGGGGCCGATTCCATGCCCCTCGAGCTGGACAGTCGGATCACGAATCTGGGGAAACTTGCAGCGGCTCGCAGGGTCGCCCGGACTCTTTACATCGGAACTGCGCCGGGTTCGGACTCCAGCACGCCTGGCATTGGTGCGGAGCGGATCCTGCTCGGTGCGGCACAGCCGGGAGAGCCGCTCGGTACATTCAGCGATGCTCTTCGGAGGATCAGTGACCGTGGGCAGAACATTCACCAGGACGGTAACCGTTATTGGATCTCGACCAAGCCCAACCTCAACCGAACGGCAGAGGCGAAGGCTTCTCAGCTTCTGCGCGAGCCGGAGGAGCTGCATGCTGATCTTGTGGCGAAGCTGCGTGAGGATCGAAGTCGCGGTGCATTCTCGGGGGTCCACGTTTGCCCAGAGAGCCCTGCAGAAGTCCCGGACGAAGCGAAGACGCGGCTCGTCATCTTCGGACCAAAGCTGACCCACAAGCGTAGAAAGGAGGACACTCTGGCTGCGCAATCGGCGGCGGAGTATCTCGAGTCCAGAGGCTCTGGGCCGAGGGTTTATCAGAATGCGGTGGTGTTTCTTGCGCCGGATGAAAAGGAGCTAGCAAGCCTCCTTGAGGCTGCCGCAAGTTACCGAGCGTGGAACGAGATCCACGAGCGTTGGGAAACCTACAATCTCGACGCATTCCAGAAGAACCAGGCAAAGTCCAAAGCGGCGGAGTTCAAGCAAGCGGTCGATATCAAAATTGGGCAGACTTGGATCTGGGCAATTAGCCCGACGCGGTTGACTCCTTCTGAGCCGATCCGGTGGGACTTCGTGAAGGTCTCAGGGTCTGAGTCGTTGGCCGAACGAACGGCAAGCAAGCTCACAAAGGACGAACACCTGCTGCCACAGATGGGTGGCGTTCGATTGCGCATGGAGCTTGACAAGTACCTTTGGGAAGAGGTCGAGCACGTCAAGCTTGAAGATCTTCAGGAGTGGTTCCCCAAGTACCTGTACCTGCCGCGTCTGACCAAGCCAACCGTACTAGAGGATGCGGTGCGTGACGGAGCCGGGTTGCTCGAGGTCCGAGACGCGTTTGGAATCGCAGAGGGTTTCGACGAAGGCAAGGGCCGGTACATGGGTCTTCGCGTTTCTGAGGGTGTTGGAGTAGTCTATGGGCAGACGCTCTTGGTCAAGCCCGAAGTGGCGCAGGCCGCCAAGCAGCAGGTCGAACCGCCGGCGCCAGACGACGACGGTGATGGCGTTGAGCCAGGCCCGGATCCCGATGCACCTTCGCCGGAAATCTTGCCTAAGACATTCGCCGCCAGTGTTGATCTCAACTACATGCGGCTGTCTAGCCAAGTACGCCAGATCTCAGAAGAGATCCTCCAGCACTTGGACCCGGGTCAGGCTGGCGTCTCTCTTTCACTAGAGATTCGAGTCGACGTATCGAATGGGATCTCACCGGAAGTCGTCCGCACAGTCCGAGAGAACGCGAACGCCTTGAAGTTCAAGCACGTTGAGTTCGGCGACTAGCGAGAGGAACTCGACTTGCCCAGGACGAATCACTCTATTTCTCGAGCAGAGATTGAAAGGGCGATTTATCTCGACTTCGAGGGAGAGGGGGCTCGGTTGTTTCATGCGGCAGCGCCCGATCCGATTCTCGCTGGCATTCTCGTTGACGGTGTCTACGAATGGACGCTTCTTGACCAGGAGCTGCAGGACGTCGCCTGGTTTCACGAAGTGCCCGTAATCGAATTGCCCGATTATCTTGAGCACTTGGTCGATCGCGCTCGATCTGAGGGACGGCGGATTGTGTATTGGACGAGCCACGAAGCGGAAGTGTTTGAACAACACGGATTCCCTCCGGGGAGGCTTGGGTTCGACTTGAAGATCCCTGTGAAGCCTCACTTTCGAGAGGCGTTTGCGGAATCAAAGAAGGCGTACAAGAAGATCTTCGGCGCATCGACCTCACTGAAAAAGAAGTTGGTCCCGAAGGCGTTCGGGTTGTGCGTCCAGTGCGCTAGGTTGGCTTGTGATTTTGTAGTGCCTACCGATTACGGGTTTGGAAGAGTGGGAGCGCGTATTCGGTATTGCAAGCGTCAAGCCAGGACGAAGGATTCCTATGACTCTTGGTCGCCGGGTGCAAAGAGAAAATGGACCAGCCTCGTGAAGCACAATAGGAAGGACTGTGAGGCGATGTCGCTGCTGGCGAATAAGTACGCTGCTTCTCCATGACCGTGTGCCATGTGCAATCAGCGCAAGTGACTATCTACTTATGAACAAATCGAACCCCCCTGAACGCGTCAGCCGCAATGCAATAGTATTTTCGGCCAAGGCAAGGTGCTGGCTAGGGTTGGCAATAGCGGGATTCATCCTCGCGATTGGCGCCTACTCGGTTTGGTTCCAGCTTTACCATGGGCAGCAACTATCGCAGAACTCGGCTGACTGGGGTGCTTTCGGCGATTTCCTGGCAGGAGTTCTCGGGCCGTTGTTTTCATTTCTTGCGTTCCTCGCGTTGTTGTTTTCGCTTCGTCTTCAAAGTGAGGAGCTTGAGCTAACTCGAAAGGAACTCCGTCGGTCAAGGGAGGAGGCTGAAGAGTCAAACAAGCTTCGTCGAGCTGAGCTGCGAATGGGCGCGCTCAGCGCATCGCCGCGGCTGGATGGTGCATATGCTCTCGAGACTCAGCCTGATGTCGAGTTCGATCGGTTTGTGCTTCCGCTAGACGATCGGCCGCTTTTTGAAGCCGAGTTGCTGTGCTTGCAAGACGGAGAGGTCCGAACTGTCGGAAGCACATATGTGTCTTCTCAGACTGGGAATCTGGTGTTGAACCCAAGTGGCGATGATTGGGACAACGCGGGCGCCGGCGACTCGTTTTGGCTAGTTGGGCTGAATCGAACGGGGCAGCCCATCTACTTGAAGGCCGAATTGGCGGCGGATCTAGACGGCGACCTGTTTATCTGCTTCCGAACACGCCCGAAGTTGCAGCCTGAAGTTCCGCCGGGCTTGCGGGACTATTCGATCGGTGGCGAGGCGGCGAATGAATTCGGCAATGCGGTCTCGGAAATATGAGCAGCTTCGATTAGGTCGCAGCCTATGGGCGGATAACTGATATTATCTCCCCATGGAATCGCTCCCGATTCGGGCGGCTGACGGGCCGCTGGCGAGTCTTGCTGACCGAGCGTCGGTCTGGGTGAACCTGGATCCCTCTGAGCGAAAGCGGCGTGTCGCTGCAGCGTCCCGAGACTGCGACGAGGAGGTCCTAGTTGACCTGACCCTCGCGTGGTCAGAGCTGCGCTCCTCGGCGCGTGGTGGGCTATCAGTTCACACGGCACGGGCGTATGCAAAGGGCGTGCGAGACGTGATCCGGTTTGCTGCAGAGTCGGCGAATCCACTGCTTCGGCCTCGTGATTGCGCGAGCTGGGGGAGCCTCTACGTGCGCACGCTAGCTGAGGGTGGTGCGAGCGCTTCGACCGTCCAGGTCCGGCTCACCGCAGCGCGGCACCTGTACTCGGCGCTTCGCTGGGCTGGGGCCTCCGATGCCGATCCATTCCAGGAAGTCTCGGCGCCGAAGGATTTGACCGAACCCATGGACAAGCGGCGGGAGTATTCGTCCGAGGAGCTTGAGTGCTTGCTTAGGCAGGCAGGCACCCGAGAAACAGTCGCGGTCCTGCTCGGTGCTCACGCTGGCCTACGCATTGGGGAGGCTGCTCAGCTCGAGTGGGGCGACACTGACCTGGGAGCACGAACGATTCGTGTGCGCGATGGAAAGGGCGGCAAGGAGAGGCTCGTGACCGCAAGTCGGAGTCTCTGCGAGGCGCTCGAGAGACACGCGCAGGGCGCGCCTGAGAACGCCGAGCGTGTCCTCGGTCTGAAGACTCGTGGGCTGCGATCGGCCTTTGAGCGGCTCTGTAAGAAGGCTGAAGTGGATTACCGGGGCTTCCACGCTCTACGCCACTCAGCGGGGCACCGTGTCTTCGCCCAGCTCAATGACTTGGGCAATGTCGCTGAGCACCTTGGGCATAGTTCATTGAACACAGCGCGTCGCTATGCGAAGCGATCTGACGCACTTCGCCAAGCTGTTGAAGATTGGTAAGAGCAGCATCTGTTCATTTGCCGGAAAGCTCGAATTTGGGCATCTAGGCATATGCTCGAGGCAATTCTGGAAACGTAGAAAAAGGAGTTGCGAACGAGTTGACATCCGGATTACGCTTACGGCACCGCGAGCGGGGCGCGGCGCAGAGCAGCCGCAGCCGCGAACGAGCACGTCAGCGGGCAGCGGCGTGCAGGCAAATGCTCAGAGGCATTGCCAAACAGAGCTGGAGCAGACGCGCGTAGGACGCGCTCCGACCATCAGGGAGAGAGCCCAAAAGGGCCCGGAAGAGGCGAGCGGTCAACGGAGGGCAGAGGCAACGACCGAGGCAGGGCGAGCGGGTAGCGCGCAGGCAGTTGGGCGGGCTACGGGGTGGGAACTCTCAGAGTCAGCCTGCAACCGGGTTGGCTTCCGAAGGTGCAGCCGGCGCCACCAGCGGGGCAGCGTGCAGCCGGCATCGGCGGCGAGGCTAGGGGGGCAAGGCGCGCAAGCGTCGACGTGGGCAGGGGTTGCAGGCAGCGCGGGGCGCGGGGCAGCCAGCGCGCGCGGGCGTTGCGGGCAGCGCGAGATACCCCCTTGGGAGGGGTGGGGGTGGGGATCTCGCCCGGAGTCCCTTGTATCTCGGGGGCCCTCCCCCCCCTTCCTCCCGCACACACACCGTCAGAATGGTGGTAAGTCCCCCGAATCCTCACTCCCTCGGACGGAAGCTGTTTCGTGTGCGGCACTTACGATTTTTGCGCAAATGCCGTGGCGATAAGGTGCAATATGGCAGAAACTACCTGAGATGGAGGCGGGAGAGCTTTGGGATGCGTTGCGTGGGGAAGTGAAAGCCGCCGCGTGATGGCGTACTCCTGCCGTTAAGTTCAATCGTTCGAACGGCTGCCTGCGGGAACGAAACAGGTGCTTTGGGTGAGTGCAAAATTAGGGTTCTAATGAGCCCATGAAAAGACCCGACTCAGGAGGCGCCACGCAGTTACTCACCACCAAACAAGTTGCAGAACGATTCCGATGCAGCGCCCGAACAGTGCGAGCTTGGTGCCGCGCGGGGCACATCAAGGCGGTCAAGATCGGCAACGAGTACCGGATTTCGGAGGAGTATCTTGAGTGGCTTATCGATGGGCAGCCGGTGCGGCGTGGGTCTGGACGTCAACTTCTCGAGTGGCCGGATGATCGTGAGTAGGGCTGTCTCTCGCGGCGCCCTGGGCCGTGTTCAAGGGCGTCTAGGGCAGCACTAGGCCACTGTGGCCGCGTCGGGGTGACGTACCACGATCGGAGTACCTCGACACTATTGCCCAACGCGGCTGCCACCGCCTCAAGACTGAGGCCGCCTTCGCAGAGCGACTGCGCCGCGGTTCTTCGCAGCTTCTGCATGCTGAGGCGAATTCCCGTCCGAGCCGTGAAGCGCCTGCACGCGCACTTTGCAGCGTTGGCCGTCCAGGGAGTCCGCTTCAACGAGCAGACGTACGCGAGTGGATCAATTGAGGCGGAACTCAGGTAGGCCGCAAGCGAGTCCAGCAGAGGGACAGCGCGGGGTTTCGGTTGTTTGCGAGGGTTCTTGCGAGCCCCGCGAATGAGGATGACTTGTTCCTCGAAAGAGATGTCCTGGATGCGAAGCCGCAGTAGCTCGCTTCGACGGCCTCCGGTCAGCTTGGCGAGCATGTAGAGACGCTCAAGCGAACTTCCGGTCGGAAGCTCAGCCTCAATCCGCCGCAGCGTCCAGGCATCGTAGTGATCGATGGTCCCCTCCGGGCGACCACCGGGGGGAAGTCTGTAGCCGCCTCGACGAATGGGTGAGCGTGCAATCAACCCGTGCTCAACCGCCCAGTTGAAGAAGCGTCGTACATCGCTCATGTAGCCGCGGACCGACTCCGGTCGGAGCCCTCGGTCTTCGTACTCTCGCTCCATCTTCAGAAGATCTGATTGGTTGACACGGTCCAGTCGTTGGCGTGGACCGACAATCGCACATAACGATCGTCTCCAGGCCGTCCCCTTCAGCACGGTCGCGGTCAGCCGGCCGCATTGCTTGGCGCTCGGCCTCACGCTGCTCGGGAGTCCCGACAGTTCACGCACGAACTCCTTGGCGGCTTGATCCAGCGTAGGCGGCTTCGCCCTCTGGAGGCCTTCTGAGGCCCTCTCTTGGAGCTCTCGCAGGAGCGCCCCGTGGATGCGCTCAACCCTCGTCTCGATGCTCCCTGCGGGCTTCAAGCCGCGATTTCGGAGCCAATCATTCGTGCACGGAGCGGACTGGCGTGTGCCGTCAAAACTGGCTCGTACATAGAGCCGGCCGTCTTGTTGAAATGTGTTTGGATGTGTCTTTCTCTTGCTCATGGAACCATCGCTTGATTGCGCGCACTGGCAAGCCAGTGGCAAGGCGATAGACCGATGAACAACCAGGCGAAGTCGCTGACCCCGCCATCTCCTTTCAACGGACAGCATTAGATATGGTCGGGGCGATTGGATTCGAACCAACGACCCTCTGCTCCCAAAGCAGATCCCGTTGCGTGACGCGGAGCGAAATCGGGAATTCGGTCAGACAGCAGCAAGTCGTTCGCGATCTGGCCATTGGGCCTCATCCTTGGGCAGGCAGATCGGCTGGCCGTGGTGGTCGAGCAGGGTGGTCTTGCCGGCGCGGTCTTGCGCCGACACCTGGTCCCGGTCCACCTCGACGGTGTAGTCCTCGGTCACGCGCAGGATCTTGCGATCGAACGCGCGGTGGTGGCTGGCACACATGGCGAGGCCGTTTTGGATGATTGGCTCTCCATCGGCGGAATCCGGCGTGATGTGCGCGCCATCGAGCAGTGGCCGCACACGGAGTTCGCAGATCGAGCAGCGGTTGCGATAGGCGGCGAGGACTTCGCGTCGGAAGTGGGCCTGATGGAGTCGTGCGCGCATGACGCGCAGGCCATAGCGTTGCTCAATGAGGTTGGACTCGGAGACCTGGCCTGCTGCCTGCGCGATCGGCTCGAAGCGCACCTGAAACTTGCGCGTGCGGTCGTTCCAGCCGGTGACGAAGACCGGTGAGGCGACCATGTATTCCGGATCCGGCTTGGCCTTGACCTGGACCAGGTAGATCAGCGGGAGGTTCTGATCGGCGGCGCGCTTGACGTAAGCGTTCTGGTGGTCGGATGGTGCGTAGTCGTAGTCAATGGTGTTGCCGTCGACATGGACCTCGTCCTGGTAGCGACTGCCGAGAGTTGTGCGTAGGGACAGCGCGGTGTCGCTGAGCTGCTTCGGTTTGAAGACACCTTGCTGAGCGTAGAGGTTGATCCACTCGCCGCGGCACGGGAAGCGCCGCAGGAGGCGCGCCGGCACAGCCTCCCCCCATGCCGCGCGCAGTGCCTCGCAATGGGCGAGGGCGGCATCACGGATCTCGTGCTCGGAATAGGGGGCGGTCGGCATACTCAGCCCCGGAGTTGGTTGAGCCGCCAGTCTAGGGCGTGCGCGTGTAGGGGGACGAAGGGTTGCCGCGCGTTCGCGGAGAGCGGTTCGCAAAGGCCGCGCGCGGAATCGTCCTGTGCGAGTGCGTGGCCGATGCGTGGTCGCTCGCCATCAATCGCGAGCAGGCCTTCGTCCATCGCGCGGTGGTGGTTGCGGCACAGGCTGATGCCGTTGCGGAAGTCAAGGCCGATCTCCGGGTGGGCGTGAACCGGGAGCAGGTGCGCCGCTTCGAGGATCTCCGGGATGCCAATCGGACAGACGGCGCACCAGTAGTCGAAGTTGCTGAGCACGCGGGCGCGGAACACCTCCTGGCCCTGTCGGCGTTGGGCGCTGGTCGTCAGCAGCTTCATGGAAGTGTCGCCGGCGCGCAGCGCTTGCCAGATCAGTCGGCCGGTCTTGAGGTCGCCTTCGAGCGGCCGGAAGCGGTCTTCGCGCGTACGCGCGGCGAGTCCGAAGGTTTCCAGTTGGGGCAGGGACTCGCGCACCCGGTCGCTGGCGGTGGTGAGCGGCGCGTCGCTGTGGCTGTGCAGCCAGTCGGATGCCTCTTCAAGTCGCTCGCGGTCGCTGTCCCAGCCGTGGCGCAGGGCGTGGGCGAGGCGCAGGCCGACGGGGCTTGCGCGGCGCTCGAGTTCTTCAGCGAGAGTGATGCGGAGCCAAGCGCGCCCTTCGGGGCTGAGGAGGACGGGGGCGAAGGGCGGCTCGAGAGTGAGTGCGTTTCGGCGCCGTCGCCACAGCTGGTCGGGCATCTTGCCGGTGCGCACCGCCATGTGGGTGAGCGGCTGCTCGACTCGGCCCGGGCCTTCGAGGGCGCCGTGCTCGGCGAGTACCAGGTCAAAGGCGCTGGCGAGTCGGTCGTCGGTGGGGAGGGAGAGAGTCGCTGGTGCGCCGGCCTGCGTGGGCTCGACCAGCTGCCCGGCGCCCGACTCCAGCAGCTCGAGAATCGCGACGATCAGCGAGGCCTTGTAGGTCGGCTTGGTCGTGCGCATTCCGGCGAGCGCCTCCGCCCATGCGCGCATCGAGCGGTCGAGGGCGTCGGTCATGGGGCGCTCCAGTAATCCGCGTGCTCCGGGAGCACCCAGCGCACTCCGCCGCGCGGATCCGGCACGTCGCCGTGTCGGCGCGGAATGATGTGGAGGTGCGCGTGGCCGACCGTCTGCCCGGCGGCCTCGCCGTCGTTGATCCCGATCGTGAAGCCGTCGGGGGCGAAGTCGGCAGCCAGCTGCGCGCGGACCCGCGCGACCAGCGCGAAGAAGTCCGCGAGCTCGTCGGGCCCCAGCTCAAACACGCTGCCCACGTGCCGTCGCGGGATGACCAGGGTGTGCCCCTCAGCGACCGGGAAGCCGTCCCGCACCGCAACCGCTGCCGTCGATTCCGCGACGACCGCGGCCTCGGGCGGGCAAAAGGGGCAGGGGAGAGGTCTCAAGGCAGGCAACACAAACTATAGGAGTTGTCTTAGGGCGCCCCCAAGCCCTCGCCATCCATACTGACGAGTCTGGCAATATGGCTTTTCTTATTTGAAAAAAAGCCATAAACGATAATATGAGCGCTGGGCAGCTGCGAGGACGCGCATGAAACGAGGTGACACTGGAATCTACACGACCACCGCCGTCGGTGGCGAGCAGGTTCGGGCGTTCATTCCCGCTCCGCTTCCGCCGAAGCCCAGCATCGACCTTCAGGCGATCCAGGCACCGCTGGAGGCGGCCACCCTGGCGCTCGGTCGGCTCGACGCGTTGACGCTCGCCGCACTCTTGCCCGAGACCGGCCTCTTTCTCTACTACGCAGTCCGGAAGGAGGCGGTGCTCTCCTCTCAGATCGAAGGCACGCAGTCCTCCCTGTCCGAACTGCTGCTTTTCGAAGCATCGCCGGAAGTTGCCGCGCCACTCGACGACGTCGTCGAGGTGAGCAACTACGTCGCCGCGCTCGAGCACGGTCTCGCCCGCCTGAAAGCGGGCTTCCCGCTCTCCAATCGCCTGCTGCGCGAGGCACATGAGGTCCTGCTCTCGCGCGGTCGCGGCAGCGACAAGCAGCCAGGGGAGTTCCGCCGTTCTCAAAACTGGATCGGTGGGACCCGGCCGGGCAATGCCCATTTCGTCCCGCCACCGCCGCACGAGGTGGTGACGTGCATGGGAGATCTCGAGCGATTCCTGCATGCGACCGACACGCAACTTCCCGCACTCGTGCGGGCTGGAGTGGCTCATCTGCAGTTCGAGACGATTCACCCCTTCCTCGACGGGAACGGGCGTGTCGGGCGCTTGTTGATCTCGCTCATGCTGCACCACGAGCGGGTTCTCGCCGAGCCGATGCTCTACCTCAGCCTGTACTTCAAGCAGCATCGCGATCGTTACTACCAGCACCTGGATCAGGTGCGTGAGACGGGAGACTGGGAGGATTGGTTGACCTTCTTCCTCGATGGCGTCGCGGCCACCGCGCAGGCGGCGGTCGCGACCGCCCAGCGACTCCGCGAGTTGTTCGCGCAGGATCGCGAGCGCATTCAAGCGATGAAGGGCGCGAACTCACTGCTGCGCGTGCATCGTGCCCTACAGGCGCGGCCGATTACCTCGGTCCAGGAGGTGTGCGAGCGAGAGGGTATGACCTTCGCAACCGCCTCGCGCGGGATCGCGGCACTCGAATCCATCGGCATGGTGGCTGAGCTCACCGGCTTCAAGCGCAATCGTCGTTTTGCCTATCAGGACTACCTGGCCATCCTGAGGGAAGGGACGGAGTTGGAGTAGGGGGTCCGCGGCGATCCGAGATCACGCAGGCAGGACAAGGTCGGGGGCACTATGCTCATCCCTGCTGCGGTGGCAGCCGCCGAATCAAGTCTTCGATGTACACCCCTCCCCCGGATCAGCTTCTTCGCCTACGCATTGCGCTGGATGAGGTCCAGCCCGAAGTCTGGCGCGAAATCGAGGTGAGCATGAAGATCAGCTTCTGGCAGCTGCACGTCGCGATCCAGGATGCGATGGGGTGGCAGGATCGCCATTTGCATGCCTTCGAGCGCCGGAAATACGGAGGGCCGCACGCAGCGCGCGTCGGCATCCCCGACCCAGATCTGGAGGACCGCAGCTTGCCGGCCTGGAATGTGCCCGTGTCGATCTGGCTGGAGGAAGAGGGCGACTCCTGCTGCTACCGCTACGACTTCGGCGATGATTGGATGCATACGATCGAAGTTGTCGCGAGGTCCGACGTCAAGAAGTCGGTCCGCCTGCCGCGCTGCGTGGCCGGGGCTGGGATCTGTCCCCCGGAGGACTGCGGTGGACCGTTTGCGATCGAAGAGCGGGTCGCAGCCGGTGATTGGCCACCGGAGGGCAAGGAGTTTGATCCCAAACGAGTCCAATTCAGCGACCCGGAGGCACGACTCGAGCGGCTATTCGGTGGCGGTGGGGTCTAGGCCTGCCTGCTGGACTTCCGTCGCCGGATCAAGCATCCCGCCGACATCGCGCAGCACCGCGCGCAAACACGCGAGTTCGCGGCCGCGCGCCGCGCGCACGTAGGGGATGCTGGCTGCCTGGCAGGCAGAGCCGATCTTGCGATCGACCGAGTGGCTGAGGAAGCCGGTGGCCGCGATCACGAGGTCGTAGCTCCCGGCGCGGATCCGTTCGGCCTGAGCATCCAGGGCGTGATCGCGGTTGTCTGTCCAACTGAGGGACTCCGGCAGCAACAGATCTTCGATCCGCTGCGCGAGATCGGGGTCGGTCCGGTTGGAGACGAACAGCATGCGTCGCCCGCGCGTGAATCCGCGCGCTGCATCACGCAAGGCTGCGTGAGGATCGGCCGCGTCATCTGCCTGGCGCGTCTCTGGAGTCGGCTCCGCTTCATCGATCTGCGCATCGGGGAGGCCTTCGGTGTCTTCGGCACTCGCCTCGGGCGCTTGCGTGAGATGACGCCAGCGGCGCCGGAAGCGCGGATCCTCAAACGACTCCGCGCTGATCGCGGAGAAGCGATCCGTAAGCTCCGGGGCGTCAGCAGGATCGCAGTCGAGCAAGTGGAGGATGTCCGGATTGTCGAGCTGCTCGAATGCCTCCAGAAACCAGCGCGTCCAGACGTCAGAACTCGCTTGAGTCTGAGGCAGCGCGGCGTGCAGGCTCTTGATCGCCAGCTGCCGTTGCGCGGCGGCGTGTTCCTTGACCTCGGTTGCGCGCGCCGCGCTGCTTGGAGTGAGGCCCAGCTGCGTCGACCAGTTCATGGGCGGACAGTAGCGTCGGTCGAGGGCCTCGCTGAGTTCCGGGAATGCCCAGCGGAAGCGCATGCTGAGCCAGCGCAGCCGACCGAAGGCGCGGCCCCAGTCCTCGGGTGACGCGCTCGCCCCGCGCAGCCAGCGGAGCCAGCGCGCGATTCGGACGGTGGGAGCGCGCAGGCTCCTCAGTGCATGTTCGTCCGGTTCGACCTCGGGCGCCGCCCTCTCGATCGGGCCGGTCCAGGTCACGAGCTCGTCCCAGAGCTCGGCGAATCGGTCATCGGGGGCGGAGGGTGCTGGAGTGCAGGCGCCGCGATCGGCCCAGCCGTCATCGTCAAGCGTGGCGAGTGCCTCGTCATTCTCGAGTGCCTCCTGGGCCGCCTGGGCAAGTTCCGTCCAGGTCGCGGGGAGGCGCCGATCTGCAGCGAGGCGCAGACTGCGCGCTGAGACACCGGGAGTGGAATCGAACTGCAGCGCAGGGACGGAGCCCGGCCAGAATCGGGCGGCGTGGTCGCTGAGCCCGCGCGCAATCTGGTGGACAGCTTCGGTGATCGCCGGGTCGTTCCGATGACTGCGCTCGATGGCGCGCGCGCGGCCGATCCAAACGACGAAGGTCAGCTGCATGCGGCGCGGCGCGAGTTCGCCGAGTTCCGGGCCGCTCCAGCGAATCTCATCGAGGATCTCATGAAGCAGCGCGAGGGCCTCCGCGCGGTCTTCGGGTGCGTCTTCCTGCGCGGCTTTGGCTTGGGTGCTGCTGGGGAGCTCGACCTTGCCGAGGATGCGCGAAACCGGGGGTTCGTCGGGTTCGTCGGGCTCGTCCGCCTCAGCTGCGGCTGCGGCTGCGGCTGCGTCAAGTCGTTCCAAGACCCAGGCGCGCGCGATGGCAGACGGCACCATCTGTCGTAAGGCATCGTCGCAGGCTTGGCCCGCGTCCATGCCGCGCCCCAGCCAGGAGGTATCGCCATCCTGAACCCAGCACTCAAACCAGGCGCCGCGATCGTCGATGATCACGGACCAGCCAAGGGTGCACATCGCGCGCGCGCGGGGCGTGAGGTCGGATAGGTCTGACACTCGGTCAGCCTAACCGACCGCAGCCGTGGAGCCGCTGCTGTTCGACGGTTGAAGTTGAATATCCGCGACCGCTTCTGCGCCGAGCTGTTCGGCGGCCGCCTCCAGGACCAGTTCCAGGGCTTCCAGCGTGCGCGGGCCCCAGCGTTTCGTGCCGGCATAAGTCGCGCCGTCGTGGTGAATCAGCTCGTCGTCTTGCCAGAACCAATAGCGGCGCGGGTCACGGCGCCGGTTGTCGGCTTTCGCCTTGGCGCGGATCGTTGCTAGAAAGGTCTCGCCATCGACAGTGCCGGGCTGCATCGACCACATGCTGTTGTGATAGCGCCAATGCACGGCCTCCGAGATCTGCTCGGGCGTCATGCCGCGATCGATCAAGACGCGAAAGAGTTCAAGCGCTGTGCGGTTCTTGCGCACGCTCTCGATTAGCTTCCCGCCGACTGTGACTCTGATTCGCGCCCGTGACTGGCGCGTGCGGCTGGCGCGCTCCTCCTGCTTCTTCTGGCGCACGCGGACCTGGTAGTCCGCCGCTTCGGGGAGCGGGATGATGGTCTGCACCTCGAGGATCAGCGGCCCGTTGTCCTGGCGGTAGGGGCGCAGCCGCACGCAGCGGATGTCGATACCGCGCTCGAGCAGCCAAAGGACGGTGCCGGTCAGTTCCGAACTGAAGTTCTGCGAGGCGAGCACGATGCGGACGTCCTGGTTGAAGGCGTCCTCGTCCGATTCGCCCCAGCCCAGGTGATCGAGGATGGCCTGCTCGGCGTCGTCGTGGGCCCCTTCGTCCGCGCGGCCGCCACGCGATCCCAGGTAGCGTGCATGAGCTTCGACGGCCTGCTCAAAGGTCATCTCCGCGATCATGGCCGCGTAGCGGAGCGCCTGGAGCTCCATATGACCGCCGCGCTTGGTCCGCTTCAACTCGACGACGACGAGGTTGGCGTCGCGATCCAGGCAGAGCAAGTCGATGCGCCGCCGCGAGTCCTCCCAGTCCCCAAACTCCTCGCTGAGGACGAGGAGCGAGTCGTCCAGGATCTCAATCTGATCGCGCAGGATGCGTTGGAGGTCTTCCCGTTCGCGGAGTTGCTCGGCGCGGAAGCCGGTGCGGTCGAGGGGGGCGAGGCCGTCTTCGGTGAGGGAGTAGAGGGTCATTCGTCGAGTGCCTTGATCGCCCGGAGGATTGCGCGATTCAATACTGGAAGGATCTGAATCACCGTGCGAGGGTCATTCGCGCCTGGCTCCTTGCCGAGAAGGTACACCAGAAGTTCCTGTTCGAAGTACGCAGACGACTTTGCCGAGCGCCGATGTGGCTTGAGCTTGTTTGCGACTTCCTCGTGACACTCAAGCGCGCGTTCAACGGCTTCGATCAACTGTGCCATGCGCTGCCGGGCGAACTGCTTGTCGGGTTCGGACTGGGAGTGCTTCCAGTACTTGCGAAGCGAAATGGCTGGCTTCCCGCTGCGAAGATCGGCGCGCCAGTACAGATACTCGGCTTCCTCGAATCCGTCTCCTTTCCTTTCAACACGATGGATACCAAAGTGCATCCAAGGCACCCCACCGCGTCCCATGCCACTCGCGTACCACGTCGCCCCTTCGTTCTCGCGGGGGTCGAAGATGGCGCCTAGGAACTCATCCAAGCCAGCATGTTGCCTGAAACTGTCTGCAATCCGGGCGGCTTGGAGTGCTCCCGATCTCACGCTCTGTTCTTCTTCCTCTTGAACCTGGAGCCAGGCCACGAAGTCTCCAAGGACCGGGTGGGACTTACGGTGCGGACGAAGCGAATTGAGTGCGTCGCTTCGCATAAAGAGCGTAAACCCTTCAGGCGGCGTTTGCTCATCCCGGCGAATCCACCCGGTCTTGAAGTAGATCTTCACGAGGTCAGCGCCGACCTTCTTCGCAGCGGCTTCGCCGGCTTTCCGCGCCCGCTCGAGTTGCCCGGAATGGAATGAAGTGTGAGTCTTATCCTCGATCAGAAGGCATAGTGGTGCTTCGTCTGGGAAGTCAAACCTGATCCAGAGGTCTGCGTCATAGCATTGCGTGAGGATCTCTGAAACTTGAGCATCTGCAAGCTGTGTGCGAGTCGCATTTGAGGATCCAGCGGCTTCGAGAAAGCCCCGCAGGAGGCTCCGTGCAGCCTCCTGCATCGCTTGATCTGAATTCCTCTTGTCCTTGTGGATCCAAGAGAACAGCCAGGCGATGAACGCGTCTTGCGCGAGCTCTTTGGTTGCGTGCTCGAATAAGTTTGGTCGTTGAAAAGTTGTAGCCATGGGTTGATGGTAGTGGGGGCACTCCACGAGTTTGCTTGCGAGCTCAAGATCGTTCTAGAAGCCGAGCGATCCAGTTTTATCGACCGCCTGAGATCCCCCGGTGGTCGACTCATTCCAACACGGGAGAGCGTTCAGTTCTCCTTCGGAGTCCGCGTATCGGAGGCGACACACACCAGGTCGCCACGTCGCGCTAGAAGTCCTCGTTCGCACAGTTGCTCGAGAGTCGCGAGCATGGCAGCTTTCATGGGCGCAGTGACACGCCGGAACCCAAGGCGCTGAGCAGCCTCGGAAATCGCATCCGAAGTCGAGATCGAGAAATGCAACTGCACAACCCGACAAATAGCCGCTTCGACCTCCTCACATGCGACTCTATCGAACTTCTTTTCCTGTGGCGCAAAGTGAGATCGATCACGCGGGACAGCGAGTTGCTCCCCGGGCTTCCAGTAGAAATCCCCACGCTTCTCAACTTCGCCTCGCTGGCATGCGAGCCGCGCTGCGTCTAGAACTGTCTGTTGAACGCGGGAGCCCGCGCGCTGTAGACCGGATGCCAGAGTGATCCTGCGGATCAGATCGTCCTCGTGGATGGGTGACTCAACCTCGACCACATGCACGATAGCGTCGACGATGGATCGGGGATTTGCGAGGCCGAGCTCCACTGCGCCCGTATCGATTTCGACCTGTGCGGCGACGTATGGAGTTGTGTGTGGGCGCTCGTCCTCAGCTTTCTCCGATTCGTGCGCCCCGGCGGGGCTCACCTCCGATCCAGCCCGGGCGGCGAGCTGTGCATCCTCCGAGATCGCGCGCTCACCTTCGCCCATTGCTTCGTCCTCGAGAGGTTCACTCGACGCGTGCTCTCCCTCGAGTAGCCTACGGAGGTCCTGGTCCAATTTCTCCACGGATCCCGCTGGATCAACCCACCAATCAGTCGACCAGATCCGCAGAAGCTTCCACCCGAGCCCCTCTAGGACCGACTGGCGCACCTTGTCGCGCTCTCGAGCGAACTGCGAACTGTGGTACATCGCGCCATCGCATTCGATCCCTGCAAGGAACCTACCCGGCTTGTCTGGGTGCACGATACCGAGGTCCACGCGGTAAGCAGATACTCCGATCTGAGGCAGGACTTCCCAACCCCGATCACGGAGTCGCGACGCAACCGCAGATTCGAATGGTGAGTCATAGCCTCCGACGGACCCGCGATCAGCAGCGGCAATGGCGCGCGGTCCATGCTGTGCATAGTCAAGGAAGTGTTTCAGATCAGCGACTGCTCGCGCGCTGGTTCGCGAGAGGTCGATCCGCTCTGGTTCCAAGGTCGAGAACACCATCATCTCGAAGCGCGCCCGGGTCATCGCGACATTTAGCCGTCGCTCACCACCCTGCTTATTCAGTGGGCCAAAGTTCATTGTTAGGTGCCCCGCGGCATCTGGCCCATAGGTGATGCTGAATAGAATTACGTCCCGCTCGTCGCCCTGTACGGTCTCAAGGTTCTTCACAAACACCGGTTCAACTCGATCCTCATTGAATGCCCATTCAATTTCCGGGCGACTCGCACGTTCCTGGTCCAGAAGGTCCTGGATCAGGGATTGTTGCTCCGAGTTAAAGGTCACCACGCCAAGTGATTGGTCCCGTAGAGATGAGTCATCAGACGTCAGTCGCCGAACGACTTCATGAACAATCGCCTCAGCCTCACCTCGGTTCGTCCGGGAGCCACCTCGGTCGTAGTGGCCGTCGGGGCGTACGAGGCGAACCCCACGGTCCGGCTGGAAGGGCGCAGGGAACGTGACCAGGCCGTTGTCGTAATAACGACAATTCGAGAATGCGATCAGACTCTCTCTCCGCGAACGGTAATGGAGATTTAGCGTACGCTCAGGAATATTTGAGCTGCGAAGCTCATCCAGAATGCTCTCCATGTCGCCCTCGACGGCGCCATCCCATCCGTCATCGATTCGAGCGAAGAAGTTCGTCGGAGGCATCTGCTTCGGATCACCCGCAACCACTAACTGTCGGCCCCGCGCAATCGCGCCCACGGCATCCCATACAGTGATCTGCGAAGCCTCGTCGAAGATCACAACATCGAAGAGCGCCTGATCTGGCGACAAATATTGCGCAACTGAAAGAGGGGACATCATCAAGCAAGGGGCAAGCTTCGTGACAGCGTCAGATGCTTCTTTCATGAGTTGTCGCACTGGTTTGTGGCGCGCACGTTTCGTGATTTCGCGCTTGAGAATGCCCCATTGTGAGGATTTTGGCACCTCTCCTTGCCCAGGGATTTCCTGTGAGAGGAGGGCTCCCACATAGCGCGCGGTCGTCGACATGAAGGCTTCATCCGCGGCTCGAAACTGGCGGATGACATCCGCGTGCTCTGCACTTGAGAAAGTCCGAATGACTTCGTCCTCGTCGAAGACGCGCTCGCTAAACCAGCTGCAGTAAGCTGCCTCAAAAGTCTGCTCGATCTCTGCCGCAGGAATCCTCGCGTCTTCAACTCCGCGCACGAGTCCGCCAAGGTCCAAGTCCAACGCTTCGTTTCGGCGCTGCTGCCACTGGCACCACTCCCGAAGGGCGGCGACCTTGACTTGGATTTCTCGTGCCGTTGACCGCAGGTCTTCGAGTACTGATTCGGAATCCTGGAAGTGATCGCGAAGCTCCCGTCCAGCGGACCGAGAGAAATCTTGTGCATAGCTCTCGAGTTGCTCGTAGTGTTCAAGGAACTCCGAGGTTGCGCGTCCAATGGGGCCTTCTGGCCCGAGGAGGTCGTTTCCCTCATCGAGGAGCTGCTTTAAGGCGGCTATAAGGGTGATGCGGTCATCCAGGCTGCTTGCGATCCTGCTGACGTCGCGGCGAAGCCGCTGGGCGACATCTTGATGGATGCCGAGTTCGCCGACATCGCTAGAGTGGCCATCCCACTCGTCGAGAGCGGAAAGCACTCTGTCCAGTCGGTCAATCTGTTCGCCGTGAAGGCGAAGCTTGGCGAGAGTGCGCGCGTCCTTCTGGATATCTGGCTTCCCCTTTGCGCCTCCGGCGCGCAGTTCTTTGAGCAGCTTCCGGCCTGCAAGGAATCGTTTGCCGAACCAAGAGTTCTGCGCCTCTTTGTAGCGAGTCGCGATCAGCTCGCCGTCGAGCTGGCGCCATGCCATCGGATCATATGAGCAGCTGAGATTGCCCTGCTCCCTCGCGTATGCCTTCAATTGTGTGATCGCTTCTTCCAGTGCCTCGATGCGACCCAGCCCATCTGGTTCGATCGCGTGCGAGACGCGTTTTCGATAAGCATCCTGGAGGGTCGCGCAAAGTGCGGTCAGGTTCTCAAGCCCTCGCCAACTCAGATCCTGAATGTCGATCTTCAATGCCGCAAGAAGGCGCGTGCGAGCCTCATCGAGCTTCTGCGCACTCGTTTCAAGAGCGCCCGCAGCCGTCTGCATCGAACCTTGCCAAGTAGGACTCCACTCTTCATGTCGGATTGCCAGAAACGGTGAGTCTCCAAATGGCCCAACTGCTTCAGCTTGGACGCGCAGTCTTCCAGCGGCTTCACGAAGCTGCGAAAGGTCGTGCTCCGAGTGCTGGTCTGCGGAAGGCCATTCAAACGGAACGAGATCCGCAAGGTGGGCATCACGTACCTTGACCCCGATGGCGTAGAACGCGGTCAGGCCGTTTCGCCACTTACGATGCATGTGCTCGACGACGCGATTGAGTCGATCCCGAAGGGCGCCGAGAGCAGCGGCTTCGCGTCGCCATTGGTCTCCAGTCCTGCTCGCGCCATGTTCCCAGGACCCATTCAACTGAGCTAGGACATCTGCCTTCTTGGCCTTATTGGAATGTAGCTGTAGGCAATACCGTCCAAGCCCAATCTCCTCAAGCCGGCGGTGGACAACATCAAGTGCGGCGGTTTTCTCCGATATGAAGAGGACCGACTTTCCCTTGCCCAGCAAGTGGGCAATCATGTTGCTGATCGTCTGGCTCTTCCCGGTGCCAGGTGGGCCGATAATGATGAAGTCTTTATTTGAGTCTGCGCTAGCAATCGCCGCCATTTGGGACGAATCCGCGGGAAGTGGTGTCAGGAAATCAGATGGCTGGTAGTCGCGGTCAAGTGCTTCTTTTGCGACAAACTCACCATCGCTTGAGTAAGGGTCGCGAGGTGTATCGATGAGGTGTTTGACAACTCCACTCCTGCGCAGGTCGTCCGTGCGGTCGACCAGATCCTTCCACATGAGATACTTCGCGAACGAAAAGTGGCCCAAGACGACATCTTCGACGACTTCAAATCCGGGCGCTTCCTTGATGGCGCGGCGGACGCGAGTCCAGACTTCATGGACGTCGACACCGTGCTCGTCTTCGGGGAGACTCCCCTCGAATGAGCCAAGCTCTATGCCGTAGTCTTTCCGGAGCAATTCGATGAGCGTGGTGTTAAACCTTGGCTCATCATCGTGCGCAAAGATCTTGACCCCGCTGCGCACGGATTTTCTCTGGATCGATACCGGCATCAGGATGAGAGGGGCGCGGAACCGACGAGTGTCCTTTGCGTCTCGCTTCCAAAGTAGGAAGCCAAGTGCGAGATACAGCGTATTGGCCCCGCCTTCCTGTAGTGAGGTGTGGGTCTTCCGATAGATCTCGATCATCCGTTTGTCGAGCTCTTGACGCGGCAGATCGACGACGACTTGATTATGCTCAAGCGCGTCTAGCGCGTAGGACTCGTCAATTCTCTTGCCCGTGCGTCGCTCATGGAGCGCTTCATCCTGATGCTCCCCTGTCGCCGTTGGCAGCGCAGTGATCGAGATTTTCTTGCCGCTCGCAATCTTGTCCTCAAGCTTGCCTGGATCTGGACAAAGTACCGTCACGCTGCTCTTGGGTGATCGGTGGTTCAGGAGTGGATTTCGCGCGGAAAGGTCTAGGAGCTTACGCTGCCAGCGGTCCAGGCGACCCCCGGGAGTCTCGGGGACTTGGTCGTCCTCCTCTTGGTCAAAGTCGGGGAGCGGGGGTGCTTGCTCGAGCGCAACGTTGACCGTAGTCTTCTGCGGCTTTTGACTCTCAGGCGCTTCCTGATCGGAGACTTTGCCGAGCGGGTTGATTTGATGCGCGCGTGCCCGCGCGATGTCGATCGTTGTGACGAAGTTGGAATCGTTCTCCGGGTCGAGCTGAGCGTTCGCTCGCTCAATGGCGCGAGAGAAGGGGGGCGTGGGATGTTGGGTGAGAAGAGTGGATTCGATGAGGACGAGTTCCTGTAGTTGCCCTCTCTTCCGAAGCACTTCTGCTTCTTCATTAGTCACGCTCGTCAGCTTCTCAGGTTGGAGCCAAACGCCAACCAGCGCATGCTCCTTCAACAGGGCGACCAGGGGATTGAGGCCGGCCTGTTCGAACGCAGAAGCCAGAAGCATCGTGGAGTCGAGGCAGGTGGCGACGCCGCCGCTCAGGATTTGACTTGGGACGCGGATCTTCTGCCCGTTTGCCTCAAAACTCGTGGGGGGAATCGCATACTTGAGTCGCAGGTTCGCGACGGCGGCATAGATCGCGCTTGTGATCTCCCAAACGCGCTGACGACTACCAGAGCGGTAACCATCGATCCCATCTGCCTTGCCAGCCTTCCGGAGGATCTCAGAGGCATCGCTGAGGACTCTGTCGACAGCGGGGTCGTTGGGCATGCAGAAGGCCGCGAGCAGTTCGGGCATGAAACTTGCGCCACCCCATTCGTTGCGCGCGAGTAACTCAAGAGCCTGTTGGTGTTCGACGAGCGTCGTGTCCGACGCTGCTACCCGGATCTTCAGTGTCCCGCGAACCGACTCCTGTAGGTCGAGCAGAAACTGACCATTCAGTTTCAGGTCGTCGATCCGAACCGAGACCTCAGCTCCTGGGCCGACTCGATCGAGAGAGATCCTGCGCGGTTCGATGAATGCTGGATCCGATTCGACTGAGACCACGAGGTCCTCGAAGACGAACTCCTCGCTCGTATTCTCGATGCGAAGATCTCTGAGAACTGCGAAGTCACTTTGGTGGCAAGCAAAGTTCAGCTTCGCGGCTGCCTCACAATGCACCCGCAACAGATCCTTGAGGGGGACTGAGTCCGATTCCATATTCGAGGATCTTACTTGAGTTTCTTTGTCCAGATCAGACCATCTGAGGGGCTGAGTAGTAAGCGACGACTCGGTTGACGAGTTTCCAAACAGCGACGCAATCATCTTTGTTGTAGGCGAGAAGCTCAGTCGCGAGTTGCTTATCTTTGGGTGCCCAGCTGCGCCAGCGCTTGCTCTTGCCACCGGCCTTGCTCAGCCGCCGGCAGGCTTCCGCAGCCCCGCACTTCGGCGGCGGGGGTGACTTGTGCTTGAGCATGAGGGCACGGATGAGGGAGCCCAACTTGTGATCCGGCGCCCCGGTCTTGCGGCGCTTGCGGAGCGCGTTCGCCTTCTACTTGACGTTGTACCAGCGAAGCTCAATCGCTTGCCGTTCGGCGCTTCGCTCGGGCAGGTGACCTTGGACCACGCTCAGCTCATGGATTGAGTACCCGACGAGACGGCAGTCACGCTCCTCAGCCAGGTCGATCAGCTGAGCAACAGCTTCCGCCAAGGTGCAGGTGCGGCGGAGTTCGGTCTTCCCCAGAAGGCTGGCGGCACGCTCAATCGGCGCGAGTTCCTCGCGAAGGAGAAAGAGGTAATAGTCCCTCCCCTGGCCATCGAGCCGTGGAACCAAAGCGCCGAGCAGGTAGGGGAGCGGACGCTCCCCCGAGTTCCTCTTGCCTTCGCCTTCGAAGTCAATGCAAATGTGCTTCTTGCTCATCACGCGGCCTCCTGCTGGCCTTTCGTAACCTCGGTTGCTTGAGCTTGCAAGTGCTCGATGAGCAGCTGGGGGACGCGCCCCATGGGCACCTCGCCCCGGGCGACCTGCTCGCAGAGCTCGGGCCAGCTGGCGAGGATCCGCATCATGGAGAGGAGCGGGGCGGGCGATCCGCGCCGGGCCTTGCGGTGCCGCACGAGGATCACTTGCAGCTGCAGGAAGGCGAGGACGGGCCGGGGCAGGAGGTCGGGGGTCAGGATGCTGAGGCCGACAAGTCCGCGGCGGAGCCGTGCGGCATCTGCGTGCTGCTTGTCGCGGGAGACCTGGAGGAGGTCGGTGAGCGTGGAGCTGAAGTCCGTCGCTCCGAGTTCCTCTCGCAGCGCCTCGAGCTCTGGCCGCAGGTGGGGCAGCTCGCAGCCGGGGCAGCCGAGCGTCTTGCAGAGGGGGCGTTCGGGAAGGGAGATGAGCAGCGCGCTGAGCGCCTCGTGAGCTGGTGATTGTGTCATGCGAATGAGTGGGTTCGTTGGCTTCGGCGGGGTTGCCGCGGCCTTCACTCTTTCGCGCACGCGAGGCGTTTTCGGGGTTTACGAACGCTCGGCGGGGGAGTGGTCCCCCCTTTAGGGGGACCAGATTTCGGGTCGATTTTTCTAGCGCAGAGGAGGCTGGCGAGAGCTTTCACTTGCCGGAATGGCAGATCATGAGTAGGAATGTTGCCTCTAGACAAGAGTTCTCAGCTATCCAATGAACGCCCGTCATGACAGAGACTTCAACACGACTGCGGCAGCGAGCCGTTGAAATCCTCCGAGAGGGGATCGGGCGCCCAGATGGAGAATTTCACGAGCATCAGTGGGAGGCAATCGAGGGGCTGGTCTCGGAACGCAAGCGACTCCTCGTCGTGCAGAAGACCGGCTGGGGCAAGAGCGCCGTCTACTTCATTTCGACACGGCTCCTTCGCGAGAGAGGCGCGGGCCCAACGATCATCATTTCACCACTTCTCGCACTGATGAGGAACCAGGTCGCGGCAGCCGCGGCGTTCGGCGTGCGACTCGGTTCTATCAATTCGTCCCAAAGCAAGGAGGAAAACGAACAGGCCGAAAAGGAGCTCCTCAGCAGTGAGCTGGATGCCGTGATCATCTCCCCAGAGCGGTTGGCAAACTCAAGGTTCGTCGAAGAGGTGCTCCAGCCTGTGGCAGAGACCGTGGGGCTGATGGTCATCGACGAATGCCACTGCATCTCGGACTGGGGGCACGACTTCCGTCCAGACTACAAGCGAATCTCGTCCATTCTCCGCTACCTGCCTCAGAACGTGCCCGTTCTTGCCACCACGGCAACGGCGAATCGTCGCGTGATGGAAGACGTCCAGGCGCAACTGGGTGGTGAGCCCGATGTGTACCGCGGGAAACTTACCCGCGAGTCGCTCCATCTGCAGACGATCCATTTCGAGCGGCGTTCGCAGCGGCTTGCCTGGCTTGCCGAGACGCTTCCCGGTCTGGAGGGGACGGGCATCGTTTACGTGTCGACGGTGCGCGACGGGGAGCTCGTGACGCACTGGCTGAATTCGCGCGGGATCTCGGCGGAGTCATATTCTGGTTCGATCCGTGGACTCTCTCAGGAGCAGAACCGCGCGGAACGAGAGCGGCGCGAGCAGATGCTGCTCGATAATCGTGTCAAGGCTCTCGTCGCGACGACGGCGCTAGGAATGGGCTATGACAAGCCCGATCTCGCCTTTGTCATCCATTTCCAGAGCCCCGGATCTGCAGTCGGCTATTACCAGCAGGTCGGCCGTGCGGGCCGTGGCATCGACAAGGCTTATGGCGTGCTGATGTCCGGCAGTGAAGACGACGATATCCAGGAGTACTTCATTCGGAATGCGTTCCCGAGGCCAGAACTCGTCAAGCAAATTCTGGACGTGATCGAGAATTCAGATGACGGGCTCAAGATCGTGCAGATCGAGCGTGCTGTGAACGGGGGCCGCAAGAAGATCGAAGCGGCACTCAAGTTCCTCTCTGCGGAGTCTCCTGCCCCGATCGTCAAGGAGGGAGCGGTCTATCGGCGAACCGTGCGTGAATACGAGCTACCAGAGGATCTCATCGCTCATGTCTCTGCACAGAAGCGGCATGAATGGCGGAGAATGCAGGCATACCTTGAGACGGAGAAGTGCCTCATGCAGTTTCTGGCTCAGGAGCTCGACGATGACTCCACCGAGCCTTGTGGCCGATGCTCGAGCTGTCTCGATCGTCCTATCCTGCCACTTGACTACTCAATGGAGACTGCCCAGGCGGCCGTCGAGCAGCTCAATCATCTCGAGATTCAGATTTACCCGAGGCGACGCGCGGGGTTCTCGACGGACATTCAGTCACGCTTCCCGACTTATGAGCTCCCGCGCGATTTCGGCGAGCTGGAGCACGATGGTGGGCGAGCCCTCTGCTACTGGGGAGAGGCCGGGCTGGGGGAACTGGCTGCGAGAGGCAAGTTCAAGGATGACGCGTTTGACGATCGTCTGGTTGATGCGTCAGCGAGGCTGATCGCTGAAGATTGGCAACCAGCGCCCGCCCCGGCTTGGTTGACCTACGTTCCATCGCTCAATCACCCCGATCTGGTGCCCGACTTCGCCAAGCGGCTCGCCGACCGTCTTGACTTGCCCGTGCACGAAGCCCTTGTCCAGGTCAAAGAGAATCAACCCCAGAAAGAGATGGAGAACGCGTTCTATCGTTGTCGCAATCTCGATGGGGTCTTCGAGGTGCGGGGTCCGCTACCGGAGGGCCCCCTCCTGTTGATCGACGATGCCGTTGATTCTGGCTGGACTTTTGCGGTGACGAGCGCGATTCTGAAGCGAGAAGGTGCGGGGCCCGTGTACCCCTTCGCGATCATGAACACGGGCTCGGGCTGATGCCCATGCAACTGAGTCCCGACTCCCAGGCAATTCTCCTGCTGACCATGCGGTTCTCAGCCGCTGGCCGAGGGAAGTCCTGGGCGCCGCTGACGCCGCTTGAGTACGGGAGGTTCGCGCTTTGGCTTCAAAGTGAAGGCTGGTTGCCGCGCGATCTGCTGTCGCGCCCGAAAAAGGTTCTTCAAGACTGGCCCGACCCGACGGGCAAGGTCCCGATCGAGCGCCTCGAGTTTCTCCTCGACCGCGGTGTCGCTATGGGTGTCGCTCTGGAGAAATGGGACGGAGTGGGGATCTGGGTGCTGACCCGCGCAGATGCCGCCTATCCCCGGCGCCTCAAGAGCAAGCTGGGCACATCGTCCCCGGCCGTTCTGTTGGGCGTGGGCGAACCCCGGCTGCTCTCGACTCGTGGGGTTGCGATCGTGGGCTCGCGCGGATTAGGGGCACAGGAGAGTGCCTTTACGGAGTCCGTGGCACGAGTGGTTGCAGGCTGCGGGTTCAGCGTGATTTCGGGCGGGGCGAAGGGCGCCGACGAAATCGCGATGACTTCGGCACTCGGGGCCCAAGGTACGGTCGTCGGTGTCCTTGCAGCGGGCTTGATGCGCGAAGCCACCGCGAAGCGATGGAGGCAGGGGCTGCGCTCTGGCTCGCTGTGCCTGGTGTCGACATTCTATCCGGAGGCGCCTTTCCAAGTGGGGAACGCCATGGCGCGGAACAAGTATGTGTATGCGCTCGCGGAGGCCGGCGTGGTTGTCCGGTCGGATCGTGGGCGGGGTGGGACTTGGTCCGGCGCGACAGAGGCCTTGAAGAAGGGCATCGCTCCCGTGTTCGTCAATCCCGAGCCGCGCGACGAGGGCTGTGCCGCACTCGTCGAGCTGGGGGCGCGACCATTTCTGACCCCCGAGGGAGAGCCGCTGGACCCGGCTTGGCTCGAGCGACGACTGTCCGCGGTGGGGATGGACGGGATCCCGGCCGACTCCTCGTCTCAAGTTTCGGAGGACGCGCGCACAACGAGTGCCGTCCCGACCGATGCCGAGGACCCCTATCAGGAGTTCGTGCAGTGCGTCATCGCCTGGATCGCCGAAGCCGGTCCTCTACATAGGAATGAGATCATCGAGCGCTCCCCCGGTATCCCCAAGGGGCGTATCAAGAGGTGGCTGGACCAGGCTGTGGCCGAGGGGGGCCTTCATCGTCCGACGCGCTTAGCTGTCTATGAGCGGCGTGAATCGGGGCCGACGCAGGTCGAGTTGTTTTGACTGGGTGCACGTCAGGCCTCCTACGTCGCGAGGGCATGAGTTGTCTGCGGGAGCTGTTCTCAAGATGACGAGTCTTTCGCACGATGCCACATCTTGTCAGTGAGGAGTGCCGCGGCTCGGTTTTTGGGACAGGCGAGGGTCAGGTGTGCAACCCGTGCCCGGCGTGACCTGACCTCATTCTCCGTGCAGCGAGCAAGGTGACACTTGACTGGGTAACTCGCCCCTGCGGGGCGGGCGAACCGCGCCGGGCCTTGCGGTGCCGCGCGAGGAGTTCCTTCAGCTGGAGGTAGGCGAGGATGGGCGGGGGCAGGAGATCTGGGGTCAGTTGGGGCAACTCGCAGCCGGGGCATCCGAGGGTCCTGCAGAGGGGGCGTTCGGGGAGGGTGATGAGCAGCGCGTTGAGCGTATCGTGAGCTGGTGATTGAGTCATGCGAATGAGTGGGTGGGTTGGCTGCGGCGGGGTTGCCGCGGCCTTCACTCTTCCGCGCACGCGAGGCGTTTTCGGGGTTTATGAACGCTCGGCGGGGGAGTGGTCCCCCTTAGGGGGACCAGATTTCGGCTCCATTTTTCTTGGCGGAGTCTTGCCCTACTCGACGTTTGACGTAGACGACGAGATGTAGCTTTCCTTTCTGCTTGGCTGTGGGGTCTTGCTCACACTCTCGAGGGACTTCATAGTGGCCAAGCCCCGCCCAGTGGCCTCCGCGCCGTGAGGCATTGCGCAGCTACACTTGGCACTGCGCAAGCTGACGCTTTCCCCCCAATGTCAGACGCCTTCTTCGAACGCCCGATTATCAACTCGCCCTATGAGTACCCAACATCGCATTGGGAACTCGATGAGAATGGGCAGCCCACACAGCAAATGCTGGATGGGCGCCGTCCGGCGAAGTTCATTTCGCCCATCCCGAAGCCCAAGAAGCGGCGGGGGTCATCGAAGCAGCAGGACCTAGTCTTCGATCGCGAAACTGGCTTGTCGAGCCAGGAGCAGCAGTATGACCCAACGTCTGTGATCAATGACGTCCGGACGCACGTGGACGCTTGGCGGAGATTGCCGGAGTCGAGGTGGGGAGTCACGCCGGAGACGGCGCGGTTGCTGCGTCACTGGCGGCACCATGACTTCCAGGGCATTCGGCCGTTCTTCTGTCAAGTCGAGGCCGCCGAGACGGCGATTTGGCTGACCGAGGTCGCCCCGAAGGACAAGTCGGCCAAGTGGATTCTGACGCAGCTAGAGACGGCGAACCGCGACGCCAATCCGGAGTTGGCGCGGCTGGCGCTCAAGTTGGCAACTGGAGCAGGCAAGACCACCGTCATGGCGATGCTCATCGCATGGCAGACCGTCAATGCCGTCCGACGCCCGAACAGCAAGAAGTTCACTCGAGGCTTCCTGATCGTCGCGCCTGGACTGACCATTAAGGACCGGCTGCGGGTTCTTCAGCCGAATGATCCCGACAGCTATTACGAGTCGCGTGAGCTGATCCCGCATGACATGGTGCGAGACCTTCAGAAGGCGAAGATCGTGGTGACCAACTTCCACGCTTTCAAGTTGCGGGAGCGTATGGGCATCTCTGCTGGTGGTCGACGCTTGCTCAAAGGGCGGACAGGGGAGGATCTCGACTCGAGAGAGACCGAGGGCCAGATGATCCAGAGGGTCATGCCTGACCTGATGGGGATGAAGAACATCTTTGTCTTCAATGATGAAGCGCACCACTGCTATCGAGAGAAGCCACCAGAGCCCGATGACGTAGCACTCAAGGGTGACGAGAGGAAGGAAGCGGCCAAGAACAATGAGGCTGCGCGCCTCTGGATCTCTGGTTTGGAAGCGGTGAACCGCGAGCTCGGAGTCACGCGCGTCCTAGATCTGTCCGCCACCCCGTTTTTTCTTCAGGGATCCGGCTACGCGGAAGGAACGCTCTTCCCCTGGGTGATGAGCGACTTCTCGCTCATGGATGCCATCGAATGCGGCATCGTCAAGCTCCCCCGCGTACCCATCACCGAGAACCTCCCGAACGCCGGCGAGGAGCTTCCCGTTTATCGTGACCTGTGGAAGCACATCCGAAAGGACATGCCGAAGAAGGGGCGCGGCGCAGGCGCGAAGCTGGATCCTCTGAAGCTCCCGACCCGGCTCAAGACGGCCCTCGAGGCGCTTTACGGGCACTACGAGAAGACCTTCAAGCTCTGGGAGGAGAAGGGGATCTCGGTTCCGCCGTGCTTCATTGTCGTCTGCCAAAATACGGCGATTTCGAAGCTCGTATACGACTACATCTCCGGTTTCCAGCAGGAGCAGGAGGATGGCACGTCATCCCTGCAGAACGGCGCACACAAGCTGTTCCGGAACTTCGACGAGAGCACGGGCAATCCGTTGGCACGGCCCAATACCCTGCTCATCGACTCAGAACAGCTGGAGTCTGGCGACGCGCTCGACAAGAACTTTCGCGCGATGGCCGCCGATGAGATCGACCGCTTCCGACGAGAGATCGTCGAGCGCAGCGGCGATGCTCACGCCGCTGACAACCTGACTGACCAGGATCTCCTGCGCGAGGTCATGAACACCGTCGGCAAACCCGATCAACTCGGGTCCAGCGTCCGCTGCGTCGTGTCCGTCTCCATGCTGACCGAGGGCTGGGACGCCAATAACGTGACCCACATCCTCGGTATTCGCGCATTCGGGACGCAGCTTCTCTGCGAGCAGGTCATCGGTCGCGCGCTGCGGCGGCAGTCCTACGAACTGAATTCCGAGGGGCTCTTTAATCCCGAGTACGCGGACATCTTCGGCATTCCGTTTGACTTCACGGCGAAGCCGGTCGTTGCGCCGCCGAACCCTCCGACCGAGACGGTTTCCGTTCGCGCGGTCAGTCCTGATCGAGACCACCTGGAGATTCAATTCCCAAGAGTCGAGGGGTATCGCGTCGAGCTTCCCGAAGAGCGGCTTACCGCCACCTTCAACGATGACTCAGTCCTTGAACTGTCCCCCGATTTGGTCGGCCCGTCGGTTACCCGTAATGCCGGCATCGTGGGGGAGGGTATCGACTTGAACCTCGTCCACACTGACGACCTCCGGCGGTCAACCCTGCTGTTCCACCTGACTCAGCGCCTGCTCTACACGCACTGGCGCGATCCGGGCGAAGAGCCGAAATTGCACCTCTTCGGTCAGTTGAAACGGATCACGCGGCAATGGCTAGACAACTGTCTGGTATGCAAAGGCGGAACCTACCCAGCCCAGCTCATGTACGAAGAGCTCAAGGATATGGCCTGCAATCGGATCACAGCCGGGATCACGGCTTCGCTCAAAGGCGAGCGGCCGATCAAGGCCCTTCTCGATCCCTTCAACCCCTCTGGTTCGACAGCTTTCGTGCGCTTCAATACCTCGAAGAAGGATCGATGGGACACCAGCGGGCAGGGGTCAGAGCCCAAGAACCACGTTAACTGGGTTGTTCTCGACAGCGACTGGGAGGGTGAGCTCTGCCGCGTCGTGGAGCTGCATCCGAAGGTGCTCGCCTATACGAAGAACCATAACCTCGGCCTCGAGGTCCCGTATCAGTACGCGTCGGAGACGCGCCGCTATCGTCCGGACTTCATCGTCCAGGTCGACGACAGCAACGGGGCCGATGACCCGCTGAACCTGGTCGTGGAGATCAAGGGCTATCGGCGCGAAGACGCCAAGGACAAGAAGTCCACGATGGAGAACTACTGGGTTCCCGGCGTGAATAATCTCCGCTCCTATGGCCGCTGGGCCTTCGCCGAGTTCACCGACGTTTTCCAGATCGCCGACGACTTCGAGGCCAAGGTACAAGACGAGTTTGACAAGATGATCGACGCAGTGATCTCCAGTTCTCCTGCCACAGCACGACCCTAAACATGGCCAAGCGACGCAAGACTACGAAGAAGCCAAAGTCCGTCCAGGCGATTCGCCACGTGGAAGAGACGCGCAAGAACCTCCCGTCCGCGGAGCATCAGTCAGTGATGCAGGGGGCGGAGGCTGAGCCGAAACCAGTGCGCTACTCCCGGAACACTGACCTAGATCCTCAACTGGTCTGGCGCGGCAAGGACGAGCAGGACTGGAGCGACCTTGTCGTCCAGGCGCCACCCCTTTACATCCAGGAGAAGGTCCACCCCAAGGCTCTGATCGACGACCTCCTCCAACAGGCGCGCGACATGAGGACGGGGGAGGCCGAACTACAGCAGGCCGACCTCTTCTCCGACTTCAATGGAGTTCCTGACGAAGTAGACAAGACAGAGTTCTACCAACACGACCAGAACTGGACGAACCGCATGATTCTCGGGGACTCGCTCCAGGTCATGGCGAGCCTGGCTGAGCGCGAGGGGCTCCGCGGCAAGGTGCAGTGCATCTATCTCGATCCTCCCTACGGCATCAAGTTCAACAGCAACTTTCAGTGGTCGACGACAAGCCGAGATGTAAAAGACGGGAAGGCCGACCAGATAACTCGCGAGCCTGAGCAGGTGAAGGCGTTCCGCGATACTTGGCGCGATGGCATCCACAGCTACCTCACCTACTTGCGCGATCGCCTTACCGTCGCTCGCGATCTCCTCACCGATTCCGGCTCCATTTTCGTGCAGATCGGCGACGAAAATGTTCACCGGGTTCGGACGGTCATGGATGAAGTGTTCGGGGATGAGAACTTCATTTCCGCGATTCTTGTTCAGAAGACTGGTGGACTTGTGCAGTCGTTCATTCCAGGCACAACCGATCACATACTCTTCTACGGTCGGGATAAAGAGAGGACTAAGTTCAGGGGCTTGTTCCTTGAAAAGAAACTGGGTGGCAAGTCTCTCTACCGGAGAGTCAGGCTGCCAGACGGAGGTGCCCGTCAGATGTCCAAGGAGGAGTCGATTGATCCTTCTACCATCCCGAATGGCCTGAAGGTATACCGACACACTTCTCTTGAATCAGCAAATCCGTATTCTTCGTTCGATGCGTTTGGAAGAACGTGGAGGCAACGCTGGAAGACACATGCTGATGGATTGAGTCGCCTCGTAAAGGCTGGACGAGCGGAGTTCACAAGGAAGACGCTTCACTATGTGCGTTATCACGAGGATTTCCCAGTAACCGGTCTTACGAACAATTGGGGGGACACTCAGTCTGGTGGGTTCAATGATCCAATGATCTATGTCGTTCAAACGACTACCAAGACAGTCCAGCGTTGCATCCTCATGGCTACCGATCCGGGCGACCTTGTACTCGACCCGACCTGCGGTTCCGGCACCACCGCCACCGTCGCCGAGCAATGGGGCCGCCGTTGGATCACGATTGACACTTCACGCGTGGCACTGGCGCTTGCCCGTGCCCGCATCATGGGCGCGCGTTATCCCTTCTACCTGCTGGCCGATTCTCGCGAGGGCCAAGCCAAGGAAGCCGAGGGCGCCCGAGCTGCGCCGAGCGCGCAGCCCGTGCAAGAGGATATCCGCCACGGATTCGTATATGAGCGAGTTCCGCACATCACGCTCAAGTCCATTGCCAACAACGCGGAGATCGATGTCATCTGGGACCGGTGGCAGGAGAAGCTGGAGCCGCTGCGCGAGAAGCTGAACGCCACGGTCGAGGAGGCCTGGCAGGAATGGGAGATCCCGCGCGAGGCCGATGACGAATGGCCGGACGCGGCGAAGCAACTGCACGCCAACTGGTGGCAGGCCCGTATTGCCCGGCAGCAGGAGATCGACCGGTCCATTGCCGCCAAAGCGGATTTCGAGTACCTGTACGACAAACCCTACGAGGACAAGAAGACGGTCCGCGTGGCCGGTCCATTTACAGTCGAGAGTGTATCCCCACACCGGATGCTGAACGTGGACGAGGATGACGGGCTGGTCGATCCGCTCGCGGTCCATGACAGCCCGACTGCGCATGGCGCACTTCCGGCATTCGAGCAGGTCG
Source organism: Planctomycetota bacterium (assembly GCA_002705055.1). Lineage (GTDB taxonomy): Bacteria > Planctomycetota > UBA1135 > UBA1135 > UBA1135. Next base: position 5,492 of record PAHY01000044.1, on the reverse strand, counting down.
TGCTCGATAACCTGCGAGATGCGGGCGTTCAGCAAGCGAGCAAGCAGGACAAGATCGACTTCAGCTCGCTCTCGGGGTGGCCGGGCAGGTACGTCTGTGCAGAGGGTCGGTACCTGGAGGGTAAGGTAGAGAAGCGTGCCGGCATCTTCCTTGGGCCGGAGTTTGGGACCGTGTCCCGCACGGATCTTGTGGAGGCAGCCCGAGAGGCGGGAGAGGCAGGCTTTGATGTGTTGATTGCGTGTGCATTCAACTACGAGGCGCACGCAAGCGAGTTCCACAAGCTGGGCCGCATCCCGGTGCTCAAGGCCCGCATGAATGCCGACCTGCACATGGCCGAGGATCTGAAGAAGACGAAGAAGGGAAACCTGTTCGTGATCTTCGGGGAACCGGACATCGAGATCTTCGAGGACGACAAGGGCCAGGTTTGCGTGACCGTCAAGGGGGTGGATGTCTTCGACCCGACTACGGGGGAGGTCCGTAGTGATGATGCAGACGGCATTGCATGCTGGTTCGTCGACACGGATTACAACGGCGAGAGTTTCTTCGTCCGGCACGCCTACTTCCTCGGTGCGAACGACCCGTACAAGGCCCTGAAGACCACGCTCAAGGCCGAAATCGACGCTGATGCCTGGGCGACGCTCCATAGCGACACGTCTCGACCCTTCCCGAAGCCAGAAAGCGGCCGCATCGCTGTCAAGGTGATCAACCACCTGGGCGACGAGGTGATGAAGGTCTTCAAGGTCTAGCCGCAATGCAGTTCCGGATCGCCGACACCTTCACCGATAGCCTGACGCGGCTCACGGCCGACGAACAGAAAGCGGTGAAGACGACCGCGTTCGATCTGCAGGTGGATCCATCGCGGCCGAGCTTGAGATTCCACAAGTTGGACCGGGCGAGAGATAAGCGGTTCTGGTCAATGCGCGTCAGCAGAGACATTCGGCTGATCGTGCACAAGTCGGATGACTGTCTACTGCTATGCTACGTCGATCATCACGACAAGGCCTACGCGTGGGCGGAGCGTCGAAAGCTGGAAACCCACCCGAAGACTGGGGCGGCGCAGCTAGTGGAGATCCGGGAGACCGTCAAGGAAGTGGTTGTCCCGGTCTATGTCGAGGAGGAGCAGGCTCCAGTTTCAGCTCCGCCGATTTTCGACCACGTTTCGACTGAGGACCTTCTTGCGTATGGGGTGCCGGAGGAGTGGCTGAACGATGTGCAGAAGGCCGACGAGACTAGCCTCCTTGCGCTGACTGATCACCTGCCCAGCGAGGCATCGGAGGCTCTCCTCGAACTGGCCACAGGGGGGCGGCCAACGCTCCCGACCTCGGCGACTTCTGACCCCTTCGAGCACCCCGATGCGAAGCGGAGATTCCGGGTGATGACAAACGTGGAGGAACTCGAGCGTGCGCTGGAGTTCCCCTGGGAGAAGTGGACGGTCTTCCTGCACCCCGAGCAACAGGACTGGGTGCAACGGTCGTTCAACGGTCCAGCGCGGGTCTCGGGTTCGGCGGGCACCGGCAAAACCATCGTGGCGTTGCACCGCGCCGTCCACCTTGCGCGCCGCGACCAGGATGCACGCGTGCTTCTCGCCACGTTTTCGGAGCCGCTCGCTCGGGCTCTGCAGATCAAGCTCCGTCGTCTGATTGGCAATGAGCCCCGCCTTGCCGAGCGGATCGATGTGCGAGCGATGGACGCGCTCGGTGTGAGGTTGCACGCTGCAGTCATCGGTCCAGCGAAGATCGCTTCTGCCGATCAGATGAGGTCAGTGCTCGAGGCCGCATCCGCCGCAGAGGAGGGGCACGGCTTCACACCGACCTTCCTCGCCGCTGAGTGGGACCAGGTGGTCGATGCGTGGCAGCTCAAGGACTGGGAGTCCTATCGGGATGTGGCGCGTCTGGGCCGCAAGACTCGGCTGCCACAGGCTCGCAGAGAGGTCTTGTGGAAGGTGTTCGAGCGAGTCTGGGCGGATCTGGAGGCCAAGTCTCTCCTGACAATGTCGGGCGTATTCGCAGCCCTCGCGGAGGCTTTCGATAGGGGCGCCAGGTCGCCTTACGATCACGCCGTCATCGACGAGTCGCAAGATGTGAGTGTCTCTCAACTGCGCTTTCTTGGCGCTCTTGCTGGTTCAGAGCCGGACGGCCTGTTCTTTGCTGGCGACCTGGGGCAGCGCATCTTCCAAGCGCCGTTCTCCTGGAGGTCACTTGGGGTGGAGGTCCGCGGACGCGCACGGACGTTGCGCGTGAACTACCGGACCTCCCACCAGATTCGCAGGCAGGCAGACCGGCTTTTGGGCCCGGAGACCGTCGACGTCGACGGCAACGTTGAAGTGCGGGAGGGAACTGTCTCCGTATTCAACGGCCCGCCACCCAAGGTGCAGACGTTCGATTCCGAGATTGGAGAATCGGAAGCGGTCGGGAACTGGATCAGCCAGAGGCTGGCTGAGGGCGTGCCGCCCCAGGCCGTCGGTGTCATCGTCCGCGCTGACGAGCAAATGCCACGGGCGAGAGCCGCCATTGCGGCAGCAGGCGCGAACCACAAGGTCCTCGACGAAGACTCAAGCCCCCAATCTGGTTGCATCACCGCTTGCACCATGCACCTTGCGAAGGGCCTCGAGTTCAGTGCCGTCGCTGTTATGGCGTGCGACGATGAAGTGCTCCCACTGCAATCCCGCATCGACGCCCTTGGTGACTCCGCAGATCTCGAGGAGACGTATGAGACCGAGCGCCACCTCTTGTATGTGGCTGCTACGCGTGCCCGCGATCATCTCTTCTTGTCTGGCGTCGCCCCTGCTTCCGAGTTTCTTGACGACCTAGGTTGAATTAGTTCTTGTCAAATGCTGCCGAATGAATATCGAGACAAGGTGAAAGAGGCGGCCCTAGCATTGAAGCCGCGGAGTGTTTATCGCTGGTTGACAACAGAGGGTTACTTTCCCGAGCCGCATGTGCTTCCTCCTTGCTTCTCAGTAGAGGATGCACCAGTTGCCCCCAAGAGGAACTACACGTATACAAAGAGAAAGTGGAGGGAGGCTCCTCCCGAGTGTGTCCCGCCTACCCTGTATTGTCAGAAGTCTGAGTACTCCGACCGGCCGTTCCGGGTCATTGATCCGAGGATTAACAATGATCTAGCCATAGATATCAGCGGGAACTGGAAAGTGTTGGTTGAGCGGATGATTCCCAGCGATTCCTGCGTGACTAGTTACTCATTCCCTGTGCCCATTGACTTAGAGCGAAATCGCCAGGAGCGTCAGGGGCGAGCGGGGCGGGTGATCTATGGATTCGTGTCGATGGCCGAGCGTGACCTCATTGCACTGTCCGGCTCATACGCCGTTCTCTTGCGAGCAGATATCCGTCGTTTCTACCCATCGATTTATACACATAGTATTGCGTGGGCGATTGAATCAAAAAAGAAGGCAAGGGCCCAGAGACGCAATCTCAACCTAGTAGGGAATCGGATCGACCGTCTGTTGCAGTGTGCTGGCGATGGAAAGACAAATGGGATTCCGGTGGGCCCTGCGGTTTCCGATGTGGCGGCCGAGATTGTTGCGGCCGCAGTGGATATTCACCTTACGAAGCTCTTGCGCGAGAGGGAGGTCCGGTGCGAAGTCGCGCGGTTCAAGGATGACTATTGGTTTCTGTTGGAGCGTCCGGGCGATGAGAAAGTCTGCTTGCAATCGCTGCAGAGCGCTTTAGCAGAGTTCGATCTCGAGCTCGCCGACGACAAGGTCGAAGTTAGAAAGCTCCCGGAAGGACTATTCCGCCCCTGGCGAAAGTCATACTCAGAGCTTGGAGTTGGTCAGAATGCCGAGATTGGCTGGAAGAGATTTGTTCAGTTGAGTCTAGCTGTACTGGAGATTGACTCGCAGTTCCGCAATACAGGTGTGATCGATCGATTCCTTGCGGACCTATTCACTAAGGGAGGAGTGTGTCGTGTGCGATGTAGCAAGAGGTACTCCTCGCAGTTTGTCGGTTGGTTGCTCACTCTGGCTCGTCGACGCCCGCGAGCGTGGCCTGGAGTGCTAGGAGTGCTGGAGCACCTTTTGGATAGCCGCCCTGGTCAGTTTGATCCGGTCTCAGTATGCAGACAGCTGGAAGATTGTCTTCCACGTGCAGGTGAGGAACAGCTGAGGGATGATCTGCAGGTGGCCTGGATTGCGTACTTTGCACGGAGCAACGGGCTGAGGAAGCACTTCAAGTATTGGCCCAAGGGTCGAGGCGACCTGTCGAGGTCCGTGACTGCCGGGAGGTCGCAATGGGTGCACGGGGCTGATGAGTTCACACTATGGAGGCCGTGCAGGGTGGCGCGAAAAGCAGGCACGATCCTCGATCACATTCATCCGTTTACGCCTGCGCCTTAGCGCTTCACGGGCGGCCGTCTCCCTTGAGCGAGTCTCGGTGAATTGGCTCTCTCTGAATAGGGCGACGCAGGCAAGACGTGTCGCTTGGCACTTCATCGCTGGCTTGATCGGAATGGAAGGCATCTGAGCGTGCAGGGATAGACAAGTGCCGATATTAGCTTGTCGCTGCTAATGAGTTCTGATCGAGTTACGTTCCTCAAAGTGCTTTTTCCGATGACACCTCGCAAGATCGTCGCGACCGATCACGCTGGAGTATTGACAGAGTTCTGGGTGCACGCAATTGATACGTTAAGAGGCTCGATAATTGAGTATCGGGTCACCAGCGTTCCGGATCCCTCCTGCGAGGAACTATGCGCGAGAGGGTGGTTCACGCTACGTATCAAGCCCCTAGACAAGAACTACCATGGAAGGCCGAGTTACGAAATCGATTGGATTGGGGTCGATGCGGGAACTGAAAGTTGCGGAGCGCGTTTTTTGAAGAAGGGGTTGCCAGAGTCGCTTATGAAATGGGCAACGGGCGACGGGGATCTTGAATTATTCTCGTCTACCACTCCATCCGAGCCCGCATTGCGAATGTGGGAGCGGTTGGCGGAACAGGGGCAGGCTGAGCAAGTGGACGAATTCCCAGGGCGCTTTCGATTCATCCGAGGGTGAAGATTCGAGACTGCGCTTCTCACTATGACGTGAACCCCACAATCCGGGCCACCCGGAGTGGTGCATCTGAGCCACAATGGAGAGCAATCAGATGCAGAGAAAGCGCTACACGGAACAACAGATCGTGCGGATTCTCGGCGAGGCCGAGGCAGGCGTGACGGTCGAGGAGCTGACTCGCAAGTACGGCGTGAGCCGCAACACGATCTACTGACCTTCCCCCGGTTTGATGGACACCGGGTTTACGCTGCTTCCGCAGCGAAGTGTTGTTTTTCAAACATCACCGCGACCCGATAGCTCTGGTTAAACGCCGCCAGTCCCAGGGTCAGCGTCTGCTGCTCGGGGCTGAGGATGTAGATCAGCGGGGTCCAGAAGTCGTTCCAGGTCGCCGGGAAGGTGAAGATCGCGACGGCGCCGATCACGGGCTTGGCCATCGGCAGCATGACCAGGAAGAAGGTCCGGAAGGGGCCGGCGCCGTCGACGCGGGCGG
>PAHY01000043.1 GCA_002705055.1 Planctomycetota bacterium | reverse complement strand
CCAATCGGCAGGGGTCTGTGATCAGCGGTGGCAGCTGAAGGAGGTCCTGAGGTGGCGCTGGCCGCTGCGGATGGCGCAGCATTGAGCCCACTCAAGGGGGTCAGACTCCCTGAAGGCGGACGCGCATGTCCAACACGCAGCTGCCCTCACCTCGGTAGCCGGCGAGGAAGGGATTGAGGTCGAGTTCGATGATCTCGGGGTGATCGCTGAGCATCTGACTGAGCCGCAGCAGCACCTCGACCAGCTCTTCTTCATCGACCGGCGGCTTGCCGCGGGCGCCTTCAAACAGGGCGCGCGCGCGCACACCGCGCACCATCTCGATGGCATCGGTGCGGCTGAGCGGGTGCAAGCGGAAGACCACGTCCTTCAGGATCTCGACGTGAATCCCGCCGAGCCCGAAGGCCAGCATCCGACCGAACTGCGGGTCGGTGGCCGCGCCGAAGAAGGTCTCGACTCCGCTGGAGCGCATGCTCTGGAGCAGCACGTTCATCTCGGGGTGCGGCTTGCGGAAGCGATCCTCGAGCGTGTCGAAGGCGTCGAGCAGCTCTTCGCGATCGCGAATGCCCAAGATCACCCCACCCGAGTCCGATTTGTGATGTAGCTCGCGGGCGACCACCTTGGCCACCATCGGGAAGCCAATCCGCCGCACCGCCTGCAGCGCCTCCTCGCGGTTGCGCACGATCAGGCTGGGCACGATCGGAATGCCGTAGGCCGAGAAGAGGTCGTGCAGTTCGGTGCCCTTGAGAGTCTCTCGCCCCTCCGCGAGGGCCGCCTCGATGGCGCGGGCCGCCTTGGCCTTCTGCACCCGGAATCGCGGCGCCGCTTCGACCTCGCGTTCGCGCAGTTCGGTGATCTGGGCCAGCCCGGCCAAAGCCTGGGCGGCCTCTTCCGGGAAACGGTAGTTCGGGACCCCGGCCTCGCGCAGGATCTCGACCGCCACTTCGCCCTGAGACTTGCCAAGCAGGCAAGCAGCGAGCGGCTTGTCCGTGGCGGCAGCATGTTGGGCGAACACGCGCGCGACCGCGGCCGAGTCGATCATGACCGGCGACACGAATATCGCGATCACCATGTCGACGCTCCGGTCGGCGAGCACATGACCCAGCGCGTGATCGAAACGCTCGGCGTCGGCGCTGGCGATGAGATCGACCGGGTTGGCGACGGCGGCTTCCTCGGGCACCTTGCGGGCGATCTTGCGCTGGGTGGCCGGAGCCAAGTCGCCCAGCTCGAGGCCCATCGAAACGCAGGCGTCAGTCGCCAGGATGGCCGGGCCTCCGGCGTTGGTCACGATGGCCACGCGGCGGCCGCCGGGGCGCTTGCCCGCCTGCACCATGGCCGCAAGCGTGAACAGCTCTTTCATCGAGTCCACGCGGAGGACGCCGCACTGATTGAGCAGCGAATCCACCGCCGCCTCAGAGCCGGCCAGAGAACCGGTGTGCGAGATGGCCGCCTTCGCGCCGCGAGCGGTCCGACCGGACTTGACGACCAGGATCGGCTTCTTCGCCGAGACGCGACGCGCCGTCTGCAGGAAGCGCTCGGGGTCGCCGAATGCCTCGAGGTACATCAGAATCTGCTGGGTCCGTGGGTCGGCTTCCCAGTAATCGAGCAGATCCGGCGGCGAGACGTCGGCCCGGTTGCCCACGCTGGCGAACATCGACACGCCGAGGCCGAGCTGACGCGCATCGGCCAGGATCGCCTCGCCGAGGGCGCCCGACTGCGAGAGAAAGGCCGCACCCCCCGGGGTCGGCGTGGCCGCCGCGAAGGAAGCGTTCATCGACACCTGCTCATCGGTGTTGAGCACTCCCATGCAGTTGGGGCCGACCACCCGCATGCCGTGCTTTTCGCACAGCTCCATCAGCGCGGCCTGGCGCTCGGTGCCCTCGCCACCGACTTCGGCGAAACCCGCGGTGATGACCACCAGCCCCTTCACGCCCTTGCGCGCGCAATCCCGGGCGGCCGCCAGCACCAGCGGCGCCGGGACCACGATCACCGCCAGGTCGACCGGCCCCGGGATGTCCTGCACCCTCTTGAAGCAGTGCATCGAGTGCACGACGGGCGCCGACGGATTGACCGGATAGACCGGACCGGTGAAACCACCTTCGACCAGGTTGCGCACGATCTCATGCCCGATCTGAAAGCGGCGGCGGCTGGCGCCGACCACGGCGATCGAACGGGGGCGGAAGATCGCGTCGAGTTGAGTCAGCGCCGGCCGCCGGCGGGAACGAGCACGAGAGCGGGAATCAGCCATGGCGGAGAACTTGCTCGAATGCGGCAAGCAGCAATTCTTGAACCTCGTCTGGGTCCGGGGTCTGTCCCATCGCGAGCTGGAGCGTCGTCATCAGATCCGGCTCAAGACCGCAGGGATCAAAGCGGCGGAACCAGGCCAGGTCCGTCGTCACGTTGAGCGCCACCCCGTGGTAAGCCACCCAGCGACGGACGGCAACCCCGATCGACGCCACCTTCTTGCCGGCGATCCAGGCCCCGGTGTTGCGCGGATCCCGACCGGAGGCCAGCCCCAAGCCTTGCAGGCCGAGGATCAGCGCCTCTTCGAGCGCGTGCAGATAGGCGTGCAGATCCCGCGCCTCGTCCTGCAAGGCGATCACCGGCCAGATGACCAGCTGTCCGGGCCCATGGAAGGTGGTCTTGCCGCCGCGGCTGACCTCGTGCACCGGGATGCCGGCCGAACGGTAGTCCTCGATCCGACTCCCCCGGCCCACGGTGAGCACCGGCTCGGGCTCGCAGACCAGCAGCCGGTCGTTGGCACCCTCGAGCACCTCCTCGACGACCTCGAACATGCGCTGTTCAAGCGTGAGGTAGTCCGCACAACCGAGATCCTCGACCTCGAGTTGCGCGGAGCGGCTGAAACGCATCAGAGCAGCGGGACCCGAAGCCGGGACTACTTCGCCGAGTGGACGCACAGCCCGTGCACGTCCTCGGCCGCCTCCATGACGACCTCGGCCAGGGTCGGGTGCGGGTGGATGCACAGGGCCAGGTCCTCGGCGGTCAGCCCGGTCTCGATGGCCACGACGGCCTCGGAGATCATGTCGGTCACGCTGGGACCCACCATGTGCACGCCCAGCAGGCGATCATCCTTGGCGTCGGTCACGATCTTGACCAGGCCATCGGTGGCATGCAGCGCCATGGCCCGGCCGTTGGCGCCGAAGTTGAAGCGCCCGACCTTGACCTCGTAGCCCAGCTCCTTGGCTTCGGCTTCGGAGAGGCCGGCCGAGGCGATCTCCGGATCGGTGAAGATGACCGAGGGCACGATCTTGTCGTCCCAGGCCACGCCGGGCTTCTGCGCGATCGCGCCGGCCGCGACGAGGCCCTGAGCCGAGCCCTTGTGCGCGAGCATCGGGCCCGAAGTGATGTCGCCGACCGCCCAGACGTGCGGCGTTTTCGTCTGGCACTGCTCGTCCACCGGGATGTACCCGCGCTGGTCGGTCTTGATGCCCAGCTTGTCCAGGCCGATCTCGGCGGTGCGCGGCTTGCGACCGGTCGTCAGCAGGATCTTGTCGGCGCCGAACTTCTCGGTCTTGTCGCCGATCTTGACCTCGACTTCGAGGCGATCTCCCTTCTTGCTGTAGCCCTGCGCCGCCGCGCCGGTGTGGATCTGGATGCCCATCTTCTTGGCGCGACGCTGCACCACCTTGACCAGCTCCGGATCGGTGCCCGGCAGGATCTGATCGGTGTACTCGACCACGCGGACTTGGCAGCCGACCTGCTGGTAGAACATGCCCAGCTCGAGCCCGATCACGCCGCCGCCGATGATCAGCAGTTCGCCGGGGAGCTCCTTCGGCGACAGGGCCTCGGTGCTCGACCAGACCTCGGGGCCAAACTCGAAACCGGGGATGCCGGCGGGCTCGGAGCCCGAGGCAATCACGATGTCGCGCGCCTGGATCGTGACGGCGCCCTCTTCCGTCTGGACCGCCAGGGTGTTGGGCCCTTGAATGGTGGCCGTGCCCTTGACCCACTCGACGCCGCGCTTTTTGAACAGCATGCCGATGCCGCCGGTGAGGCGCTTGACGATCGAATCTTTCCAGCCGATCAGCTTGGCGAGGTCGAGCTCGGGCTCGGCGACGGTAAAGCCCATGTCCGCAGCGTGGCGCACCTGATCCAGGAAGTGACCCGCAGCGATGAGCGCTTTGGACGGGATGCAACCCCAGTTGAGGCAGGTGCCCCCGAGGTTGTCCTCGTCGATGCAGATCACGTTCTTGCCAAACTGGGCGAGGCGGATGGCGGCCACGTAGCCGGCCGGACCGGCCCCGAGCACAACGACGTCACAGTTCTTGACGGACATGGATTCTCTGAAATCTGGCGCCCTTCCCGGAGGTCGGGGCGGCGCGCGAACCAAGGATTATAGGATGGCGGGGAAGCCGATGAACCTCGCCCCGATCGAAGCTCAGCACGAGCGCATCGCCGCCGATTTCGCCGCCCATCAGGAGGCTCTGGTGCGCGCGGTCGCCGATCCGCAGGCGGCGACCGCGGCTCGGCTCAGGTGGTCCGAGCTGGACGCGCGCCTCCGGGCGCATATCCGCTTTGAGGACGCGCAGCTCCTGCCGCTCTTCGCTGAGCTGGTGCAGCCGGCCCCGCGGGGCTGCAGCGCCGAGCTGCTGCTGGCCGAGCACCGCAAGCTGGAGCGCCTGCTGGAACAATGCGCCCGGGCGGTGGATGAGCATCTGAGCGACCGCGCCTCCGATCCCGTCAGCCTGCTGGCCTTGATTGAGACCGAGCGCAGCCTACGCGAAGTCCTGGAGCATCATGACCAGCGCGAACGCGCTGCCTTCTTTCCGGCCCTGGCCGCCGCGCTGGGTCCGGCGCGCTGCGCCGAGCTGGTGGACGCGTCGCAGGATGCCCACCCCGCAGCATGAGCCTGTTCCGATTCGCCCTCTTCCTCGTCCTGGCCCTGGCCTCCTGCCAGGCCGGCGCGTCCTCTGACTTCCCCAACCTGCACCCACGGGAGCGCGCGCTCTACACGACCCTCAAGCTCGAGCCGGGCGGCCAGGAGTTTCAGCTCGCGGGACTGACCCGAACCCGACAGACGGCGAGCGTCCCCGCGACCGTCGAGCCCACGCCACACCCGGCGCTCGAGATCGAGCTGCGCGCGGATCGTGAATCCTCGCTGTACTCCGGGACGCTGCTGCTGCGCGCCGCAGATGGAAGCTGGAGCGCAAGCTACCGCTTGCCGCCGCGGTCTTCCGGTCGCTGGACACTCGACCTGGCGCGCGAGACGCAGCACCACGGCTACGCGCAGCTGCAGATCGAGATCGAACCCGATCCCTACTGGGAAATGGACCAGCAGCGCCCGGGCTTCCGGTCGAGCCTCTAGAAGCGCAGCTGATCGGAGCCGGGATAGACCCGGTTGTCCGCGAGCAGGCGCAGCATGACCTGCCAGCCTGCCTGGAGGCGCTGATCGAGGCCGTCCAGCTCGGCGCCGCCCTGGGAAATCAGGCGGCGATCCTGATTGCGCACCAACCAGGAGGGGCCTTCCTTGCGCATGACCGCGTTCTCGCCAATGACCATCAGCGCGCCGTGGTTGCGCGGCTCGCGCTCGTCGAGCAGCGAACGGCCCAGCCCCGAGTACGGCGTGTTCCAGCCCAGCGTCTCGACCACCGTCGGCAGGATGTCGAGCTGCGAGCCCGTGCGAGGATCGACGCCCGGCGCGATGCCCGGCCCCAGCAGCAGGCAGGGGATCCGATAACGCTCGGGCATCGGCAGCTCGCCGCCGCGCACCCCGCTGACGTGGTCCGCGGTGATGATGAACAGCGTCTCGTCAAACCACGGCTCGTCGCGAATCGACGCGAAGAAGGCGCCGAGGGTGTCGTCCGAGTAACGCAGCACCGAAGAGAAGCGCTCGACCTTGCTCGATCCTTCGCCGGAGGCCCAGCGCGCATCCGGCACCGTGAACGGATGGTGCGTCGAGCTGGGGAAGAGGAAACCGAAGAAGGGCTCCTCGCAGTGCTTCATGTGGTCCGCGGCATCCGCGAACAGCACCTCGTCCCAGACGCCGAACTTGTGACGCTCGACTCCGGGGTGACGCGCGCTCAGGTCTTCCGCCCCGCGGTAGAGGTCGAAGTCCCCCACCTGCGCCACCCGGTCGAGCCGGTAGGACTCGCGGCGCGCCGAGCGGAAGAAGAAGGTGTGGTAGTCGGCCTGCTCGGCCAGCTGCGACACCAGCCCGAGACGGTTCTGCTCGAGTCCGCCGGTGCCGATGTACGGCAGGGTCGGCAGAGTCGGGACGCTGGCCAAAATCGCCGCCACGCCGTGCACGCTGCGCTGCCCGGAAGCGTAGAAGTCGGTGTAGAGCCGACCCTCACGGGCGAGCAGGTCGAAGTTCGGCGTGAGCCCGAGCGGCTCGAGTCCCTGCGATTCGCGCCAGGCATCGACGAACCAGGCATCCCAGCTCTCGAGCATGATGATGACGCAGTTCTTCGCCGCGCCAGCTTCCTGCTTCACGCTCTCGCGGAACAGCGGGAAGCGCGACCCGGCCGCCAGGCTGGCCGGCGAGCCGTCGACCTCGGCGGTGATCCCGAGCTCGTGCTGCACCACGGCCACGGCCTCGCCGTGAGGCATGAAGCGCACGCGACCACCCAGGCCCGCCTTGCGCACCGTGTGGTAAACGTTAAAGGGCGCGTTGAGGGCGATCCAGCTGCTGGGATAAGGGTTCTCGCCGACCATCGCATTGGCCGGGTTGAGCGGCTTGCGATTGGTCACTCCGCCGCGCACCGCCACCGTGCCGATGATCAGGAACAGCGCCGCGTAGCCCCAGGAGCCGCGCCCCGGGTGCAGATCATGCAGCCACTTCCAGCAGACCCGGCTGTACAGCCACAGGAAGCCGCAGCCGAGCAGACCAAAGGCGAGCAGGTGCGGCAGATAGTCCTCGAGCACCATCGCCGCGAGCAGCCGCAGGTCGGTGAACATCGCGAAGGCCTCCTGGCCGACGTGACGCTGCACGTAGCCGAAGTAGACCGTGTCGCCCAGGAACAGCAGCGCCTGCGCCAGCAGCCCCAGCCCGATCAGCCCGAAGACGATGCCCCGCCAGGTGCGGGTCTGGAAGGGACGCAGCGGCAGCAGCAGCGTGAGGATCGGCGGCCCCCACAGCAGAAAGATCATCGAGGAGTCAAAGCGCAGTCCGTGCAGCAGCGCAAAGCTGAACTCGCCGGCGTCCAGCGAGCGGACGCTGTCCCAGTGCACGATGAGGAAGAAGAGTCGCGCCAGCGCGAACAGCAGGAACTCCAGCGACAGCACCGCAAGGGGCAGTCGCAAGGAGGCCGGCGCGAACTTCCAGCTCATTCGCCTGCAGACTCTCCTTCTGCGGAAGCAAAGGGCACGCGCACGCTGATCGCGCCGCGGAACTCACCCAGCGCGAAGCCGGTGGCGCGATCGTCCGGGTAGCGCTCCTGAATCACCTCCAGCACTTCGGCCGGGATCTGTTCCGGCGCCCCGTGGCAGGTGATGCAGAGCGGCTTCAGGTAGATCGGGCTGAGATAGCGGTACTCCGAGACCGCATCCGACTCGACGAACTCGCCGTAGGCCGAGACCGGCTCTTCCTCGGTCGATCCCGCCGCCGATTCGAGGAAGGGGCGCTCAAACGCGTCGGGCAGGTTGAGCGGGTTGCGGTTGCGCAGCGCCACGCGCCGCACCTGCACGCCGCGTTCGCGGTTGTAATCGGTCGTCATCTGCTGGGCGACATCGCCGCAGACGTTGACCGCGCCGACCGGGCCCTGCTCGGCCATCGCCGCCTGCAGCCGCTCGACGAGGCGCTGGCTCAGCTCCTGGGATGCCGCAATCGCGATGCCCTGCGCCTGGGCTTCCGGGTCGCCGTTCGGGTTCGCGTTGAAGATCCCGCTCATCGCCTGGAGGCGCGGCCCCGACGGCGTGTACCCGGCCCCGAGCTCTTCCTGGCGGCGCTGCTCCTGGCGGGCGAAATCGACCGCCTTCTGCCGCGAGTACCAGGCCATCGCGCCGATGGCCGCGATGTAGACGATCAGGACGAGAACAAACTTCGGCTTCATCCCAGCAGCCTCCGCACCGTATCCGACAGGATCTTGCCATCGGCACGACCCGCCGCCTTCGGTTGCGCGGCCTTCATGACTTTGCCCATATCGGCCATCGAACTGGCGCCGACTTCCGCGATCGCTTCCTGAATCAGAGCCTCGATCTCTTCGGTGGAGAGAGGCTGAGGCAGGTACTGCTCGATCACCTCGATCTCGCTGAGCTCGATGTCGCGCAGATCCTCGCGGCCGCCCTGCTCGTACTGCTCGGCGGAATCGCGACGCTTCTTGACCATGCTGCGCAGCACGGCCAGCTGCTCGCCTTCGCTCAGATAGTGGGCCGGCGACTCGACCTCTTCGGTGAGCCCCTCATTCCCCTTTTTCTCGATCCCGGCGTTCTTGAGTTCCGCCTGAATCGAGCGGATGACGGTGAGGCGCGCCTTTTCTTTCGCGCGCATCGCCGACTTCATGTCTTCCTTGAGTCGGTCCAGCATGGGGAGTCCTTGAAACGGAGCCGCCCCCATTTCAACAAAGCGGGGCGCAGGGATAAAGGCGTAGCCCTTGGATCCGGCAGGATTCCGGGGGTGGCAGCGCTATTCCTCGGCGCTATCGACGTAGCCGAGCTGGGCCAGGGCCCGGCGGCGCTCGGGGCTCATCGCCGCATCCATGCGCAGGATGGCTTCGCCCAGCCTCCGTTTGACCTCCTCCAGCACTCCAGGTGGAGCCTCCCCGAGCGGCGCGTCGGCCTCGTTCGGGTCGGTTGCGAGGTCGCGGAACTCGCCCTCGTCGGGGGTCGCGGCCCCGCGCGGCCAGGCGGCGGCCCACTTGATGGTGCCGACCACGGCCGAGACGCTGCGCTCGTCGCGGGCGAACAGGAAGCGCTCCGGATCGAGCTCCTTGCCCAGCTGGGTGCGGACGTCGCGGCCCTCCATCGTGGCCGGAACCGGCAGCCCGGCGCAGGCCAGCAGGGTGGGCGTGACGTCGATCAGCGAAACCGGCGGCAGCGTGCCCTGCGGAACACCCGGCCCAGCCAGGAAGAAGGGCACGCGGACGACCGGCTCGTACAGCTCGTCGGAGTGACCCACCATGTCCTGCTCCCCGAGGTGCTCGCCGTGGTCGCCGGTGACGCAGATCAGGGTCGGCCGGCCAGTGGCTTCGAGCGCCTCGAGCACACGGCCGAGCTGGGCATCGAGGTAGTCCACCTCCTCCCAGTAGCGCGCGCGCGTCTCGTCGTGGCCGGGGATTGCGTCCCCCGGCGCCGCCTGGCGCTGGCCGCGATAGTTCGCCGGGGCGAAGTAGGGGTCGTGCGCATCCATGAAGTGCACGACCAGCAGGAAGGGGCGCGAGCCGGCCTGCAGCTCGTTGATCCGCGCGATCGCGGTCTGCGCGGTGCGTTCGGCTTCGCGGGCGCCCCACTCCGCCTGCACGCCGTGCTGCCCGAAGAAGACCACCGGGTGGAGGGCGGCGAACAGATCGCGATCGGAGATCCAGCCCAGCAGCGTGTTCTCCCCCAGCCGCGCCAGATGATTGTGCGCCGTCCCGAGCGCGTCATGCCAGAGCTCGAAGCCGCGACTGGGGCCGAAGCGCCGTTCAATCACTCGGTTGCTGATGACAGCGGCGGTGTTCCAGCCAGCCTCGGCGAAGAGCTCGCCCAGGATCGGTAGCTCTTCGGGGGTCAGCCCGGAGTTGTTGAGGATGCCATGCTGCAGCGGCCCGACCCCGGTGAACATCTCGATGTGGCCGGGAAGGGTGCAGTTGCTGCCGGATCGCGCGTAGGGCGCACTCAGTCCGCGCGCGGCCAGAGCATCAAGGTGCGGGACCGTCGCGCGGTGCGGCCCGTGCACCGCATCGGCGCGCATGGTGTCGAGGCTGACCAGCACGACGTCGGGGGCCGTCGGCCCGACCTCCGGGCCACCGGCGCGCGCAAAGGAGGCCCGCCGCGCCGGGTCCCCCTCGATCGGATCGACAGGGAAGGACGGCTCCAGTCCCCGACCGCCGGCCCACCACCACGCGACCACGCTGAGGGCCAGGATCCCATGGCTGAGGGCGGCGCTCGGCAGGCGACGCGTCGGCCAGAGGCGCACCCCCAGGAAGAGCAGCGGCGCCAGGTACATCGCCACCGTCGCGTGGCCGCGATAGAGCTCGAGCCGAATCGCCAGCGTGCCGAGCACCGGCAACAGACCGATCGCGGCGCCGAACAGCAGCCCGCGTCCGACCGTCCAGCCGGGCGTCGGCCGTCGCGCCACGGCGACCAGCAGCACGAGCGGCAGCAGGACGAGCCCCACCAGCAGATTGCCGCCTGCCGCGAGCGCAATCGATTCGCGCAGCCAGCCCGGCTCGGGCGACACCAGCTGGGCGCCGCCATGGAGCACGCCCGTCAGCCCCAGGCCAGCGAGCATGCCGACGGCGAAACGCAGGGCACTGCGCACGCCGCCGGCCATCGTCGAGGCGACCATCTAGCTCTCAGAGCTTTCCGCGGCCTCGTCGCCTTCCTCGCTGTCCTCCGGCGGGACCGCAGCCATGCCGACCAGCACATCGCCTGCCTTCAGGTTGACCAGACGTACGCCCTGGGTGGCGCGGCCCTGGACCGAAACCTGATCGACCGGCGTACGCACCAGCATGCCCTGGGCGCTGGACAGCAGCACGTCTTCGCAGCGGCTAGCGTTGATCGTGTTGACGACCGAGCCGTTGCGCTCGTTGGTCTTGATGCCGACCACGCCCTGGGAACCACGCTTGGTGAGGCGGAACTCGCCGATCTGCGTGCGCTTGCCGTAGCCCTTGGCGCAGGCGATCAGCAGGAACTCGTCCTCGGTGCCGACGACGAGATCGACGACCTTGTCGCCCTCCTTCAGCGAAGCACCCTTCACGCCCGCCGCGTTGCGGCCCATGGCCCGGGCGTCGCTTTCGGCGAAGCGCACGACCTGGCCGCCGGCGGTGCAAAGCAGGACCTCGTCACCCTCGCTGACCATGCGCGTACCGACCAGCTTGTCGCCCTCTTCGAGCTTGGTGGCGATGATGCCGGCCGAGCGCGGACGTGAGTAAGCCTTGAGCTCGGTCTTCTTAATCTTGCCCTTGGAGGTCGCGAACAGGATGAAGTCCGCCTCATCGAAGTTGCGCGTCGACAGGATCGAGCGAATCTGCTCGTCCGGCGCGATGCCTTCGATGAGGTTGCGGATCGAGCGCCCCTTGGCGGTGCGGTCGAGATCCGGCAGGCGGTAGACCTTCAGCCAGTGCAGACGACCGCGATCGGTGATGATCAGCAGGTAGTCGTGCGTCGAGCAGACGAAGAGGTGCGACAGCATGTCGCCCTCCTTGGCCTTGCTGCCGGTGATGCCGCGGCCGCCGCGCGCCTGCGCCCGGTAGGTCGCCGAAGAGGTGCGCTTGACGTAGCCCTCGCGCGAGATGGTGACCACCACCGTGTCCTCGGTGATCAGATCCTCGGTGAGGAAGTCCTCCACCCCTTCGCCGATCTCGGTGCGGCGCGGGTTGGCGAACTTGCCGTCCATCTCGTCGAGGTCCTCGCGGATCATGTTGATGACCAGCTCGTCCTCGGCCAGCACGCGCTGGTACCAGGCGATGTCTTCCTTGAGGCCGTCGATCTCCTGCTGCAGCTTGTAGACCTCGAGGCCGGTCAGCCGGCCGAGGCGCATATCGACGATGGCCTGCGACTGAATGTGCGACAGACCGAAGGTCGACTCCAAACGGCGGCGGGCGACCGTGGTGTCTTCCGAAGTCTTGATGATCTCGACGACCTCATCGATCGCCTGAATGGCGATCATCAGGCCTTCGAGAATGTGCAGGCGCTTCTCGGCCTTATCGAGCAGGTACTGCGTGCGGCGGCGAATCACCTGGAAGCGGTGATCGCGGTAGGCCTCGATCAGCTGCTTCAGGGTGAGGGTGCGCGGGCGGCCATTCCATAGCGCGGTGTTGCGAATGGCATAGGTGCTCTGCAGCGGGGTGTGCTTGTAGAGCAGGTTCTCGATGACCGCGGCGTCGCCGTCCTTCTTGAGCTCGATCACGAGGCGCATGCCTTCGCGGTCGGACTCGTCGCGGATGTCGTAGATGCCCTCGATCCGGTCTTCCTTCACCGCATCGGCGATCTTCTCGATGATCGCCGACTTCTCCTTCTCGTAAGGAATCTCGGTGATGACCAGCTTGTCGCGGCCCTTGCCCTTGGGCGCCTCCTCGAGGTGGATGCGCGCGCGCAGCTTGATCTTGCCGCGACCGGTGTGATACGCCTGGACGATGCCCGAACGGCCGCGAATGATGCCGCCAGTCGGGAAATCGGGGCCCGGAATGACCTCCATCAGCTCGTTGATGGTCACGTCCGGGTTGTCGAGCACCATGCGGATGCCCTGCACCACCTCGTGGAGGTTGTGCGGCGGCAGCGCGGTCGACATGCCCACTGCGATGCCTTCCGAACCGTTGACGAGCAGGTTCGGGAAGCGCGCCGGCAGCACGGTCGGCTCGGTGCGCGTCTCGTCGTAGTTGGTGCGACGATCGACCGTTTCCTTGTCGAGGTCGAGGAGCATCTCCTCGGCCGCGCGGCCCATGCGCGCTTCGGTGTATCGCATGGCGGCCGGAGGGTCGCCGTCGATCGAACCGAAGTTGCCCTGCCCGTCGACCAGCGGCTCGCGCAGGCGGAAGGGCTGCGCCATGCGCACCAGCGTCGGGTAGATGACCGACTCACCGTGCGGGTGGTAGTTACCCGAGGTGTCACCGGCGATCTTCGCGCACTTGCGGTACTTGGCGTTGGGCCGCAGGCTGAGGTCGTTCATCGCGACCAGAATGCGGCGCTGCGACGGTTTGAGGCCGTCACGCACATCGGGCAGCGCACGGTCATGAATGACCGACAGCGCGTACGTCAGATACGACTCGCGCATCTCCCGTTCGATCAACAAGTCGTCCGAACGGTGGTGCGCTGCGTGTGCTTCGAGGGGGTTCTCGTCAGCCATTTGGAGGCAAGGGGCCAAGCAACGCCCCGGTCCACTATTTCACCAGCGCGGGGGTGCGGAGGGAAGCGAAATTGCCGCCCCGAATCAACCCTAAGCGCTTACTGATAAGCGACTTGCGACTGCGCGTCAGGCCGAAGCGGAATCCTGGACCAGGAGACGCACGCTGGCGTCCCCGGTGAGGCTGAGCCCCCCATCCGCGAGCGGTTGCAGGAGCAAGGATCCGCCCGGCATCTGCACCTGCAGCGCGCCTTCATAGCCCTGCGCCCAGGCCTGCAGGGCGACCGCGACGGCGCCGCTGCCGCAGGCTTCGGTCTCGCCGACGCCGCGTTCCATCACGCGCATCGCCACGCTTCCTTGCGCGTCGATCGGTCCGACCAACTCGAGGTTGACGCCCTCCGGAAACAGGTCGAGTCGCGCCGTCGCGGCGCGCGCGTAGGCGGCGAGCTCTTCCTGCTGGGGATCATCTACGTGGACAACGGCATGCGGATTCCAGAAGGACACCGCATGCGCGCGTTTGCCCAGCAGTTCGAAGACGGCCGGCTTGCGCGCGTCTTCGGGGATGTCCGATCCGCGTAGGCTCAGTTCGATGCCCGCGTCGACGCGCCGCCAGGACACCTCTCGACCGTCCATGCGGAACAGCCCGGACTCGCCGCCGTCCAGCCGCGCCAGGACGCGCAGACCGTTGAGACAAGTGCCGCCCGGGCTGCCGTCCCGGTTGATGATCTCGGCCAGCCCGTGCTCTTCGATGAGCAGTAGACCATCCCACTGCTCTCCGCAGACCGCGCGCGCCATGGCGGCAGGCGTTGCGCCGGCATCGCGCAGCACAGCTGCCCGCGCGATCACGAAGCGGTTCCCGAGCCCCTCCCCCGTCGCAACGAGGAGCGCCCCGGGGTCTTCGATCCAGCTCACTCGCCGCCGCTCGCCAGCGTGACGATCGGAAGTGTCTCGAGCCCCTGCTCGAGCGCCTTTTCGATACCGGCCTGGAGCACCTCGGCAAAGGCCGACGGATCCGGGTCGTAGCCTTCAAAGACCGCCAGCGTTTTCTCGGTGTGCGGGTTCATGACCGCGTAATACGGCTGGCTTGCACCCTTGTAGTGCTTCTCCTGGAAGGCCGAATTGCGCTTGCCGTACGGAGCCTTATCGACGTAGAGGTGCGCGCGCACCATCTGCTTGATGAGCGGGGCGACCTCTTCCTTCGGGAAGATGTTGCCCTCCATCTTGAGGCAGTTCACGCAGGTAATCCCGGTGAAGTCGAGGAAGACGGGCGCATTGCGCTTCCGGCCTTCCTCCAGCGCCGACTCGTAGCCTTCGTGCCAAGCGACGCTCAGCGGCCCAAGCGATACCCCTTCCGGCAGATCCGCCACCAGCGCCTCTTCCTCGGCAGTTAAGGCACGCCCGTAGTACTCCGGCGGCAGATAAGCCTCCATCCAAAGATGCTCGTATGGCCCCTTGGGGAAGCCGCTGATCAGGTAGATCGCGGCGCCCAGCGCGAGCACGCCGACGGAAGCGCGGCCGACCGTGCGCGGCGGGCGCTGCCCGTAGTCACCCTTGGTCATGTAGAGCCCGAACATGTACGCGGCCCACAGCAGCAGCGGGATCACCGTCAGAACGACGACCACGGGGCGCGTCAGCCACTCCAGCTGCCACTGACGGTCGGTCGCGGAGAGGAACTTCCAGGCAGCGATCAGCTCGAGGTAGCCGAAGCTGACCTTGACCGCGTTCATCCAGCCGCCGGCGCTCGGCATCTTCTGGAGCATGTTCGGGAACAGCGCCAGGAAGAAGAAGGGCATCGCGAAGACGAGCGCGTAGGCGAACATCGCCGCGGTGGCGTACCACCACTCGCCGGTGGCCGCGAGACCGAGGACTGTGCCCACAAAGGCCACCGTGCAGGTAAAGGCAGTGACCGAGAAGGCCACGGCCATCAGCATGACCGGGGCATAGCCGGACTTGGTCTGCCCTTCGGCCTGTGCCTTCGAGGCGAAGTTCGCCAGGAACTTCGGCGGCTTGATGTCAAAGAAGCCCAGCAGCGAGAAGGCCAGGAAGACGAACAGCGCGCCGATCGCCAGGTTGACCCAGGCGTTCGAGGCCACCGCGTTGGCGCCGCTGGCACCCATGATCGCGGCCATGCCGATGCCGAGGCCGACGAAGGTGAAGATGATGCCGGCGGTGTAGGCCGTTGCGTTGCCAAGCGCCGAGCCCTTGCCCTGTTCCGCACGCTTGGTGAAGAAGCTCACCGTAATCGGAATCATCGGGAAGACGCAAGGCGTCAGGATGGTCGCGAGGCCAGCCAGCATGGCGGCCCAGATGAGGTTCCAGAAGCCCTCGTCGAGGGCTTCGCCAGCAGGCTTGTTGATCCACCCGCGGTCCTCGCCTTCCCCTGCGATTCCGCCCTCCTGAACTCCAGGCGCTCCTTCGACGGCACCCTTGGCGCCGCCTTCGTCCACGCCGCCGTCTTCGGCGCCGCGCGTGGCATCGGACAAGATGCCCGCAGCGGCATCGGCGTCGCCTTCGGTGACGGTCAGCTTGATCTGGAGCGTGTCATTGCCGGCATCGAGGCAGACGCTCTCGTCGCAGACCATCCAGTTGAGCTCGACCGGGATGGTGTACTCGCCCGGCTCGGCGGCGACCTTCAGCTCGGCTTCGAAGGCGCCGGTCCCTTCGACCCACAGATAGGTCAGCGGGCCAAAGCCGAAGTCCTCGACGTGCTCGATCGGATCCTGCTGCGGCTCAAGCGGCGCGGACAGCACGAAGCCCTCGGCGGCGGTCTTCGCTGCGAGCGGCACGCCCGGCACGTCCTCCGCCATCAGCGGGTCGTAGATGTGCCAGCCTTCTTCGACCGTGGTCTCGATTCGAAGACGGACGGCCCCTCCTTGAGGAACCGTAGCCGAGAGGAAGCGGCCCGTGATCTTGATCTTCTCACCGTCCAGCTCGGCGAGCGGGCCCGGCTCTTGCTCATTCTGCGCCGGAGTCGCCTCGCCTTCCCTCGCGCCACCCTGGCTGGGAAGCGCCGCCACGGCCTCGCCCGGGCTGGCCGGATTCCACGCCGCGGTGACCGTCTGCGAGGTCGTCGGCAGGCAGACGCGGTCGTCACAGACCTGGTACTTCACCGAGACCTCGGCCTCGAGCGGGAGGCTGGGGTCGCTCAGTTCGACGGGCAGGACGAGCTGCGGAGCGCCGTCGAGCCACTGATACATCAAGATCTGGCCGCCGATCTGCTCCATGTGCGGCTTGGCCGGGCTGAGCGAGCTCGTCTTGCCGGTGGCGCGGATGCCCTCGCCGCTGACCGAGAGGCTGATCGGCTCGCCCAGCGCGGGATCCTGGCTGGGGTGGTACACGTGCCAGCCGATCTCCACCTCGAGGTCGACGACGACCTGGAAAGCGGACTCCGAACCGGCGACCGGACGGATCTCTGCCGACGAGACTTGTACCTTGTCCTGCGGCACGAACAGCGCCGCCGCAGCGAGAATCAGGCCAGTAAGCATGGGTTTCCTTTCGGGTACTTCACACGAATGTGAAGGGATTTTGGTGGGCGATGAGGGACTCGAACCCCCGACATCCTCCTTGTAAGGGAGGCGCTCTAGCCAACTGAGCTAATCGCCCTGGACCGCCCATTCTAGAATGGGGAGCCCATCCATGCAGACTCCCGAAGAAGCTCTGCTGATCCGCTACGGCGAGATCGGGCTGAAGGGCGGCAACCGGCCGCACTTCGAAAAGAAGCTGGTCGCTCACCTGCGGGTGGCGCTGGCTGGGGTGCCCGGTGTGCGGATCCAGCGGATTCGCGGTCGGATGCTGGTCCGCGGCGAGGCGCCGGCCCGCGAAATGGCCGCGATCGCGCGCAAGGTCTTCGGGATCACCAGCCT
This sequence comes from Planctomycetota bacterium, assembly GCA_002705055.1. Taxonomy (GTDB): domain Bacteria; phylum Planctomycetota; class UBA1135; order UBA1135; family UBA1135. Next base: position 113,488 of record PAHY01000043.1, on the reverse strand, counting down.
GTCCCCTGCCCTGATCGTCGCCCGGGAGCCCGCCCCGATGCTGGCCGCAGCGCGCCGGCTGGCAGCCGAGGCGGTGGCCCGCGAACACCCTGGCCTCGGCCCGATCCGCTTCAAGGTCGAGGTCAATCGGGCGGACAAGCAGTTTCCGCTGCGCTCGCTCGAGGTAGCGCGTCAGGTCGGCGCGCAGCTGCTGGCCGACGAGCCGCGGCTGCAGGTGGACCTCCTCGACCCCGAGCTGACGGTCGGCGTCGACCTCCGCCCGGAAGGCGTCTACGTCTACGCCGGCCGCGAGCGCGCCTACGGCGGCCTGCCGGTGGCCAGCACCGGCCGGGTGCTCTGTCTGCTCTCCGGCGGCTTCGATTCGCCGGTCGCGGCCTGGCTGTGCATGAAGCGCGGGCTGCGCGTCGACTTCATCAGCTTCTACAGCTTCCCCTTCGTCGGCCCGCAGACCCGCGAAAAGATCCTGCGCCTCGCCGAAAAGCTGACGGAGTGGCAGCCGCAGTCCGTCCTCCACGTGGTGCCCTTCAGCGCCTACCAGGAGGCGATCCGCGACCACTGCGACGAACGCTATCGCACCATTCTGTACCGCCGCGCCATGCAGCGGATCGCCTCGGTGGTCGCCCGCACCCGCAAGGGCAAGGCGCTGGTCACCGGCGAGAGCATCGGCCAGGTCGCCAGCCAGACCCTCGAGAACATGCGCCTGATCGAGGAAGCGAGCCGCCTGCCCGTGCTGCGCCCGGTGCTGACCTACGACAAGACCGAGATCATCGCCCTCGCGCGCGAGATCGGAACGCACGATCTCAGCAACCTGCCCGCGCCGGATTGTTGTACGGTGTTCCAACCTGCTCAGCCGATCATCCACGGTCAGCTGAGCGAGGTCGAGGAAGCCGAGGCGCAGATCGACATCGGCCAACTCACCTACGACGCGGTGCACGGCACCGAACGCATCCCCCTTCTGCACAAGCCATGACCAAGCTGCACTCCCTCGCGCTCGTCCTGCTGGCCGGGCTGCTGGCCGTGGGCCTGCCTGCCTGCGGCGGTTCCAAGAAGAACCCCTTCGGCAAGAGGTCCACCGGCGAACAGACCGACCTCCGCAACGTGGGCGCCGTCGAAGGCCCAGTTCAGGAACGTAAGTTCGCCGAGCCGACCGCCACGCAGACGCTCTACCTGCTCTACCTGCGCGACAAGCAGAACCGCCCGGTGCAGGGCGTGTCGGCCATGGTGCTGGTGCAGCCGCCCGAAGGCCTCAACATCAACCAGCCGCGCCGCAAGACGGTGGTGGCCGAGATGCCGTCCGGCCGCGACGGCATCGCGCCGATCATGTCCGAGGCCGACGGCAAGCCGAAGTGGGCCTGGGTCGGGGGCAAGTCAGTGTTTCCGCCGGCGGTCTACGAGCTGCAGCCCGCAGTCGGGGGCCAGACCGTGAAGATGACCCTGCAGGTGCCGATCCAGCCGGTCGCCAAGCTGGTGTTCACCGATCACACCGGGATGCGGGTGCCGAACGGCATCATCACCTTCAAGCCGCTGGACGGTGCCGGCAGCGACGTCGAGAACATCGGCGATCGTCCCGGCGGCAGCGACAACTATGGCTCGACCAAGCGAAGCAATGGTCTGGGCGAGATCGAGTACCCGCGCCCTGCGGGTCGCTACGCGCTGATCGCCACCAAGGAAAACGGCTCGAGCCGTCTCTATGCGATCGTCAACTGGAACGGCGACGAGTCGAAGCCGCTTGAGTTCACGCTGCCCGAGACCTCGATGACCGAAGCGGAGCGCCCCTGGTAAGGCCTCCGTCCAGCCCCGGCGAGCGGGGCCAACAAAAAAGCCCGAGGTCGATGACCTCGGGCTTTCTGTTTTGTTGGCGAGGGTGACGGGACTCGAACCCGCAACCACCAGATCGACAGTCTGGTACGCTAACCAATTGCGCCACACCCCCGCTGGGCCGAGAAGTATAGGCCCGGCTCGCCGAAACGGTCAAGACTCCTCGGCGGGATTTTCGCTGGCCGCGCGCTCGGCCGCCTTCGCGGCATCCCAAAGTGCGTCCATCTCGGCCAGACTTGCCTCGGCCAGCGCCTTGCCCTCTGCCGCCAGGCCTTGTTCCACGGCCTGAAATCGGGACTGAAAGCGCTCAACCGTGCCGCGCAGGGCGAGCTCCGGCTCGATCTTGAGCTTGCGCGCCACGTTGACGATCGCGAACAGCAGATCGCCGAGCTCCTCCTCTTGCCGGCGACGGTCCTCGCCCGCGAGCGTGGCGCGAAACTCGGCGAGCTCCTCGTCGATTTTCTCGACTGGTCCGGCCAGATCGGGCCAATCAAAGCCGGCGTTCGACGCCTTCTGCCCCACCCGATAGGCGCGCAGCAGCGCCGGCAGCGAGCGGGGCACGCCCGCCAGCACGGACTGGTCCTCGCCCTTCTCGGCCTTCTCCTGCTGCTTGATCGCCTCCCAGTTGCGCAGCACCTGGCCGCTGCCATCGACCTGGACCTCGCCGTAGACGTGCGGGTGGCGGCGGATGAGCTTGGCGGTGATGCCCTCAGCGATCGTGGCGGGGTCGTAGCCGCGATCCTCACTGGCGACGCGACCGATCATCAGGATGCCCATCAGCAGATCGCCGAGTTCCTCCGCGGTGTCCGCGTGGCTGCCGCGCGCGACGGCGTCGGCCATCTCGTGGGCCTCCTCGACCAGGTGCGGAGCCAGCGTCTCGACCGTCTGCTTCTGATCCCAGGGGCAGCCTCCGGGCGAGCGCAACGTGTCGACCACCTGCATCAGGCGCTCGAGGGCCGCGGTCCATGCGGCGGGAACGGGCTTCTCCACCGGGGGCTGCTTCGCCGGAGCTTCGTCGTCGGCCATGCCGGATTCTACGCCTGCGTGGAGCCGGCGTGCTCGGGCGTGCGCGGCCCCGGCCAGACCAGGGCGTAGTGCGGCCCGATGTCGGGCATCTCAAACTCGTCGCCGGTGCGGCGGAATCCGGAGCGCGCGTAGAAGCGCACGGCGGCGGTGCGCGCATTGCACCAAATCCCGGTGCCGCGCGCGGCCGCTTCGTCCATGCAGGCACGCAGCAGCGGCACGCCGATGTGCTGGCCCCGCAGCGCTTCGTCGACGGCCATCCCGCGCACGCGGCAGCCCACGCCGTGGGCCTCGTCTTCCAGCAGCGTGGCGCAGCCGACGATCTCGCCCTCGATCCGCGCGACCCAATGCTTGGTGCTGGGAAGATCGTCGATCTCGGCATAGACGGCCGACTCAAAAGGCTGATCCGCGCGCAGATTGCGATGCCGCACCGCGTGTACCAGACTGGCCGGGACATCGGCTTCGATCTCGACCGGCAGTTCGCAGGGATTCCAGGCCCGCAGCTCCGCCTCGGCGCGAATCCGCAAGCGGCAGGAATCGCAGTGGCCGCAGGCACGCACACCGCCGCCGACGATGCCGTCCTCGGCGTCGCGCGGGATGGGGTCGTAGCAGGAGAGGGTCTCGTCGATCGGCGCGCCCAGCTCGCAGGCCAGCTGCAGGATCTCGAGCTTGCCGAGTTCCTGCAGCGGCGCATGCAGACGGAAGGGTCGACCTTCTACGCCCTCGCGCGTCGCCAGATTGGCCAGCCCTTCAAAGGCCTCGATGAACTCGGGGCGGCAATCGGGATAACCCGAGTAGTCGAGCGCGTTCACGCCGATCCCCAGATCGTGCGCACCGCGAGCCTCAGCGAAGCCCAGCGCCAGCGCGAGGAACAGCGTGTTCCGCGCCGGGACGTAAGTGACCGGGATGTCGGCGGCGACCGGAGCCAGCGGATTCTTGGCCTTCGGCACCGGAATGTCGGCCGTCAGCGCCGAGCCTCCGATCGGCCGCAGGTCGAGGCTCTGCACCAGGTGCTCCTCGACACCGATGGCTTCCGCCACCTTGCTTGCAGCGCGCAGTTCGGCGGCGTGCCGCTGCCCGTAGTCGATGGATAGCGCGTGCACGCGATAGCCGCGCTCTTTCAGCCAGGCTGCGACGGTGGCGGAGTCGAGCCCGCCCGACAGCAGCACGACCGCGCGCGGCGCGGAATCTGAGGTGGCTTCGGTCTTCATGCGAAGACCCTTCATTCTAGGGTCGCCGATAGACCAGCGCTCCGAGCGCCGCCGAACACCAGACCAGGAAGCCAAGGCCGTAGATCCAAAGCCATTGAACCGGGCTTCCCGGCTCTTTGGCAGCCAGATAGCCCAGCCCGCAAGCGGCGGCCAAGATCAGGCAAAGTGCAACAATGAGAATACGGCGCATCGTCCCCGTGCACGATTCTAGCGCGACGAGGCGCGCGTTTCTCCCACGCAGATCAGCTCGCGAGCCGTGCGGTGATAGAGCCGCCCGCCGCAGATGCTGAGCGAGTTGGCGGACCAGGTCTCGCCCGCCGGACCGAGGTCGTTCACGGCCAGCAGCGCGCTCTCATCCCATTCCTTCGCGTAGGCGTCGAAGACATAGACCAGCCCGGATGCGGTCGTGAAGTAGAGCCGCTCATTGAAGCGCGTGGGCGAGCCATTGAAGACCCAATCCCAGCCATCCCAGCGCGAGCGGTCGTCGCCCGTCACCTCGACGCCGCGACTGTTGATCGCGCGGGCCTGCTGGGGTGCGCGCCAGACGAACTGATCCTGCCAGGTTCCCGAACCCTCGTCGTAGACCCGCGCCACTCCGCTGGGCACTTCCAGGTACTCCACCTGGTTCGTCGCCGTGTGCACGCGGGCGAAGCAGTAGGACGGGCCGATCGTGGGCTTGCCCCAGGCGGTCGCGTAGCACTGAAAGTAGAGCTCGGGACCGATCACCATGCCCAGCGCCGAATACCGAGCGGGGAAGACTCCGCGGTCGAGCTGGGCATCAAGATGCGTGGTCCACTCCCCCGTTTCCGGGTCACGCTCGCGATGCCGGACGCCCTGCGTGAGCGAAATCTCCCGCAGCTCCTTCAAGGATCCATGCTCCAGCAGGGCGACCGCATTGCGCGGGTCCTTCAGCAGCCAGCAGATCCCGGCCGAGGTCGTCGCCATGGTCTGCAGCGAGGCTTCGTGATTGCCGCGCGGGTCCGCAAAGCGTGCCAGCGCCTTGCCGCGCTGCGGCCCCGCCAGCGCGGTGATCGACAGGCCGACCGGTCGTTCGGGGACCGCGTGCGGCCCGCCGCGGGCATGCAGCATCGCAGGCAGCCCCTGGTCCTCTGCCAGGATCTGAATCGGGGCGTTGTACTGCGTCAGTGCGTCCTCGCTCTGCCACAGCACCTGGCCGGTCTGGGCGTCGAGACCGAACAGATAGTGCCAGCGTCCGTGCAGATCTTTCGGGCTGGTGGTCTCCGGCGCGTGGCGCGGCTCCATGTGCACCAGCACCTTGCGCTGCTCGCCGTCGATCTGGTCGCGCACCAGAATCGGCTCGAACTGCTTGTTGAAGGGCCCGTCGAAGTTGGGCGTGAATCGGCGCTCCCAAACCGGGCGACCCTCGACCGTGAAGCAGACGACGCGTCCGGCCGCGTTGGTAAACCAGACGTGCTCGCCGTCCGTCACCGGCGAAGCGCTGGTCGCATCCGAAAAGGGATAGCTGTAGATCGCCGGCACCTCGCCTTCGATGCGACGGGTCCACAGGATCTTGCCCGTGTTCGCATCGAGGCAATGCGCGTCGATGTGCTTGCCCACAACCTTGCGGCCTTCGGTCGCGTGCTGGAACCGCTCCGCCTCTTCCGGCTGGAGCGCCATGGACTCGTCCCAGGGCGCCATGGTCGCGACGAAGACCCGGTCCCCCCAGATCGCGATCCCGCCCTGGCCGGTCTCGGGCAGCGGGGTCCGCCACAGAATGTTCTCGCCGGTGCGCACGCTGAAGCGCAGAGGCGGTGGGTCGACGCCCTCGCTGTGCCAGTTGCCGTGCGGCCCCGGGCCCTGATTCCAGGGGGGCGCCGAGGACTGAAGCAGCGTCGAAGCCGCCGCCGCACAGACGAGCAGGAGCGTGGACAGCATGCCCCAGCCTAGCGTTCGGCGAGCAGCAGACTGGCCGCGAGCACGACGAAGACCAGGCCGGCGATGCGATTCATCGCTCGCTGCACCCCGGGGCGCTGGCGCAGCCAGTCCCCCAGCCGACCCGCAGCCAGCGCGACGCCCCCGAAGACCAGCAGCGTCGCCAACTGGAAGACGAGTCCGAAGATCACGATCTGCCAGGCGATGGCGCCGCGGGCTTCGTCGGCGAACATCGGCAGGAAGGCCAGAAAGAAGAGCGAGACCTTGGGGTTGGTCACGTTCATGATGATGCCGCGCCGGTACATCGCGCCGCCGCTCAGCGCATCGACGCGATGGCCCCCATCGATCTGCTGCGCGCCGGCGTGGAAGGCGCCCCAGGCTAGGTAGAGCAGGTAGGCCGCGCCGCAGTACTTCAGCAGCTCAAAGGCCAGGGCCGAAGTCGCGAAGATGGCCGCCGCGCCCACCGCAACCAGCGTGGTGTGCAGGATCAGCCCCGTGCACAGCCCCAGAACCACGAGCAGGCCCATGCGCGCCCCGCGCAGCGCGGCCTGCGTCAGCACGAAGATGTTGTCCGGCCCCGGCGTGACGGCCAGCAGCAGCGAGGCGACGAAGACCTGAACGAGGGTTTCGACAGCGGGCAAGGCCCGCTTACGTTACTCGCGCTCGTGGATCAGTCGCACATGAGCGTGGGGAAACCAGTAGCGATGGTTCTCCACCTGAACTCGAAGACCAATCTGGTCGGCCGCGATCAGAGTTCCCGTTCGATTCAGATTACTCTCACCATCGTGGCGCTCGACCCAGACCGTCACCTCGTGACCGATCAGCGGCGCCAGAGAAGGCGGGAGAGACTGCGCCGGGACGGGACTGCTCTGCTGCCATGCGAATGCAGCCGTGGCAAGCAGCAGAACGGACAGAACAGCACTGAAGACAACAAGGCGGGAATCTCTCATAAGACTCCACCCTAGCACGCAGCGGATCAGCCTTGCTCGCGCTGCTTCCAGACCGCGGCGCCGGAGAGCGCGTCGATGCGATCTTCCAGTTTGCGCAGCAGTTCGGGGCCGCCGAAGTAGTTCTCGACCCGCTTCTCCACCCCGCCCACGCGCAGCGTGGTGTAGCGCCAGGGCTGGTCCGTGATCGTGATCTGATTGCCTTCGGCGTCGGTCTTGTACTCGTAGCGCTCAGCCAGGGTCCAGAAGTCGATGCTCTCGCACAGCCCCAGCAGCTCGCGCAGGCCGGCCTCATCCACCTGGCCGCGCTTTTCACCGCTCACACCGACGTGCTCATAGCCCTCATAGACCACCAGTCCATCGGCGTGAATCGTGACCTGGTAGGTCGGACAGAAGCCATAACAGCCGGTGCGTTCGAGGGTGATCGACTGAAAGTCCTCGAGGGCGTAGCTCGCCCCGGCCTGCGTGGACGGTGCCGACTCCGGGCCGGGGGCGGCGTCGCCGCAGCCCGCGGCGGCCAGCACCAGAAGCAGCGGGAATCGTCTGATCATGGTCATGACTCCATATGCGCCAGGAAGGCGCGCCGTCGCGGCAGCAGCGGGTAGATGCCGTAGCACGGCGAGACCTCGACCTCGAAACCGTGCGCCTTGAGCAGCATCGCCAGCGCCGAGGCTTCGAACACGCGTACCACGTGCACTTCATCGCTGCGCCGATAGTGGTCGTCGACCTCGCGGAAGGCCGTGATCGTGCGAATGAGATGGCCGGCGTCCAGGTCTTCGCTGATCGCCGAGATGACGGCCCAGTCCACGCCGGCGCGGCCGTTGGTGCCGTGCATCGGCTCTCGATCGTCTGCCACGATGACATCGAAAGCCAGCAGGCCGCCCGGCTCGAGGGCAGCGTGAATCCGCGCAAACAGCTCGTCGACGCGTCGGTCGTCGGGCTCGCCGCCGGCGCAGTAGTTCAGGCCTTCGCCCAGCATCGTGACGACCCGCGCCCGCGGCAGGGCAAGGTCAAAGAGGCTCTGACAGCGGAACTCAGCCTGCGGCGCGACCTCGCGGGCGAGCTCGATCATGGCTGGGGACAGATCGGCCCCCAGCACCTCGAAGCCGGCCTCGGTGGCCAGGCGGGCGAAGGTCCCGCTGCCGCAGCCGAGATCCAGCAGACGGCCCCCGTCGATCCCGAAGGAGTGGATCCAGCGCAGCACTTCCGGACCGGCCCCATCGATGAGATCCGTGAAGCCGGTGTGGTGGATGTACGCGAGGTCCTCGTCGTAGAAGCCGGTCACGGCTAGTTCTTGACGTTCTTCTCGTAGAGCTTGACCCAGTCCTCGACGGTCATCTTCTGGCACAGCTGCCCGATCAGATCGAAGGGGATCTTGTCCGGGTTCTTGAACCGGATGCAGCTCTTGCCCATGTCGAGCTTGGTGCTGACGTGCTTCGGCCACTCCTTCTCAAACCACGCCAGCAGCTTCGGGTTGGCGTAAATCCCCATGTGGTACAGCGCCACGAAGTTCTTCTGCGAGGCGAAGTTGATGAAGGGCAGCGGCAGCTTGGGATCGCAGTGGTAGCCGTCCGGGTAGATCTTGTGCGGCACGACGTAGGCAGGCATCCCATAGCCCATGGTTTCCTTGAAGCCCTCGGGCAGATTGTCCTTGATCGTCTTGCGCAGCTTCTTGATGGCGGCAAGGCGATCTTCCGGGACTTCCTTGAGATACGCAGGGACGGTCGTGGCTTTGGATTGCATGGCTCGGGTCCTCGCCGGCCAGAATAGCGCCCGGAGAGCTTCCTCCAAGCGATCGGCTTGCGAGATTCGACCGACTCGACTTAGGCTGGAAGCCATGCCTCTTGCCTGGGCCTGCCTGCTGTGGGTCGGACTTCAGGGGGCGCCCACCTCCCCGACTCCCCAGCCTCCCCCGGTTCGCTTCGAAGGCGAACACTACCACCGGTCTGCCGAGCGCCTGGGGAGCTTCGCCTCGACGGCGAGTTTTTCGCTGCGCTACCGGCTGGACCAGGACCTGGCACCGGGCGGCGCGGTGCGCCTTTCCTTGGGTTATCCGTGGCAGGGTCGGACGCTGCGCGTGATGCGCGCCAACATCTGGAGCCCCTTCCAGATCTGGCAGCCGCGGGCTGCGAACTACCTCAGCGTGCACGTGCCCGGCAACGCGGACTTCCAGTTGGTGACTCCGCCACCCGGGGGGCTGTGGACCCGCGAAGTTTGGGTCGAGATCGTCCCCACCCGAGACTCGAACCCCCTTCTGAAGGGGCAGGAGATCGAGTTCCGGATCGGGGATCCGAGTCAGGGCAGCCCCGGCTATCGGCTCTCGGAGCAGTCGGCCGACGTCTGGATCTTGGTTGAGGAGCGTCGCGACGCTGGCTCGCCGTTCGAGCTGCGGTATCCGGCGAGCGCCTTTCCGCGCATCGAAGTCGGGCCGATGACCACCGACCGCTTCAGCCTGCATGTGGACTCGATTCGCCAGCCGGGCGAGCGGGCGCGGCTGATCGTCCAGGCGCGCGAGAACGACGACAGCTTCTTCCGCAACAGCGGCATCGATCGCAGCTTTACCGGGCTGGTGCACTTGCAGCCGAGTCGCCCGCTGCCCGGGCTGCCCGCGTCCATTCTGTTTACCGAGCAGGATCGCGGCGTGAAGACGATCTGGTTTGACGCTTCGGGGAGCGGCGCGGTGCGGATCGAAGCCAGCCTCGACGGCGCGACGCAAATCCGGGGCGAGAGCAATCCACTCCTGGTGCGTGAGCCGGTCCGCGGCACGCCGACTCCGCGCCTCTACTGGGGCAATCTGCACGTGCATTCGACCGTCGGCGGGCATGCCCTGGGGCTCCCCCGTGAGGCCTTCCGCTGGGCCCGCGAGGTCGAGGGTTTCGACTTCATGGGGCTGACTGAGCATTGCTCAATGCCCACCGGGAACGATTTTGACTGGGACTGGCTGCGGCATCTGGATGAAGACGAGTCGCGCCCCGGGCGCTTCGTCGGCTTTGTCGGTTACGAATGGACCAGTGATCGCTCCGGCCACCGTAACGTCGTGCTGAAGCACGGCACGGATCTGGGCGACGCCTTCTGCCTCGGCGATGGCAACCGCGCGGAGCAGCTGCTGGCGGCGATGGCCGGGCACCGCGCGATCGGCATCCCTCACCATTCCGCCTGGGCGGCGACCGGGCCGATGGACTGGGGTTCGGCGCTCGCTCACCCCAACCAGCCACTGGTCGAGATCTACTCCTGGCACGGCAGCTCCGAGTACTACGGCAACCCGCTGCCGATGCAGCAGAGCGCGATCAAGAACCACCCGCCGGGGCTGGGCGCCTACGTGCAGGAAGCGCTGCGGGCCGGCTATCGAATGGGCTTCACCGCCGATTCGGATCATCATCTGGCGCGCCCCGGCTCGAACATCGCCTTCCCGCAGCGCTACGCGCGGATGGGCCTGACCGGCGTCTGGACCACGCGCCTGGACCGTGAGGGCATCTGGCACGGCCTGACCCAACGGCACACCATCGCGACGACCGGTGCGCGCGCGATCGGCTGGCTCCAGATCGAAAACGCGATCGTCGGCGGCGAACTCTATACCGATCGCGACCCGGAGCTGCGGATCGAACTCTTCGGCACGGAAGACATCGTCGAACTGACCGTCTTCCGCAACGGTGACGACCCGGTGCTGGAGCTGACTCCCCAGCAACGCGACCTCTCGCTGACCTGGATCGACCTGGACACCGCGCCCGGCGAGCTGCACAGCTACTACGTCCGCGCCGTCCAGGCCGACGGCCATCGGATCTGGCTCAGCCCGATCTGGGTGCGTCGCGAAGCGGGATCGGGAACAGACTAACGAGGACGCAAGTGGGCGAAGGTCCGCATCCTCGCTCAGTCGTGCTTGTGGCCGTGGTCGTCGGCGGCATCGTCCTCGTCGCCAGCCGCGTCCAGCGGCGCGGTGCGCTTGAGGACGGGGCCGAAATAGATGGCATTGCTCAGCAGTCGGCGCGTCCCCCACCAGACGCCGCGGAAAAGCGGGTTGTCGATGATGCAGATCACACTGCCGCTGCCCAGGCGCTCGGCTCGCAGGACGGCCGTGGACGCGATCCGCGCAACGTTCTCTTCCGAGGCAAAGCCGCTGAGCAGAGGTTGAACGGTATAGCGCAGCGGAGTGGCAAAGGGGTTGTCGCCGGCATCAAGGATTCGCGTGGAGTTGCGGAAGACCGGCATGCGCTCGCCGACGTAGCCAAACAGCAGCGGATGCGTGCGGTCGTAGCTGGCCTCAAAGATGGTGCCGGCGACGTTCTGCTCGGCGCGCTTCTGCTCGTAGTCGACGTAGGCGACCTGCGCTTCCTCGACGGCCCCGCCCTCGGGAGATTCCTCGGGGTTCTCACGCGGGGTGGCGTCGCGGCCCTCGCGCGCTCCACCGCCCAGGAAGCTCTGCGCAGCCCAGACGGCCGCCCCCTTGGTGGCGATCAGCGTGCCGCCGCCGCGGATCCAGCTTGCCAGCCGCTGCTCGGTGCTGTCACTCAGCCCGGAGCTCGCGCCGTTGACGAAGACAAGGTGGGTGTAACGATCCAGGTCCACGCTGCGCAGCCGGTCCTGCTCGAGCAGGGTCGCTGCTAGACCGATGCGCGTGTCGAGTTCGTGCCAGACCTCGCCGGCTTCGTAGCTGGACGTGCTCCCTCCCACGATGATCGCCAGCTTCGGCTCGTCCACCGCGAGGATGCTTCGACTGCCCAGGTCGATACCCTGCGGCGTCAGGCCGCCGGTTGCGACGTGGATTTGCACATGGCCGGCATCGGCGCGCTGCATCAGGGTGCGCAGCGCAAGGAAATCGAGCTCCTGAATGCCGCAGGGCACCACAATCGTCCCGTAATCGAAGTCGTGTTCCCCTGCCAGCGTGCGGCAGGTGAAGGGCTTGGTGGCGACGCGCGCGCGCACCCCCGCTTCCAGCAGGGTCTGCAGCACCCGGGGCGCGGAAGCAGCGTGCCACTCGAACAGGTAGGCAACCGGCCGGTCGGCCGCGACCACCTCGTGAATCTGCTTAGAAGTGGTGGCCTTCGGCCCCCGCGCTTCCTCGGTTCTGAGGGAGTCTGCCAACTTGGCCGAGACCGCCGCGTAGGGCAGACCGAAGCTCATGGGCAGGTTCCAACTGGAGACGTCGTAGAAGGTGTTGTCCGGCCAGGAGGTGCGGGTTTCAAAGAGCGCGCGCACCAGGCTGGCCTGCGGCTGATCCAGCGAAACAACGAAGGACTCACCCGCCGGATAAGCCACGCCCTCCCATTCAAAGTCTTCGGTCAGCGCTCGCACCTCGATCCCGTGCGTCGACAGGATGGAAGCCATCCGCCAAGCCCGCTCCAGATCGCCCGCCGCAGTGAACACATAGCCCTGCTGGGCGAGGTCGCGCGCCTCGGCCCGTGCCTGGCGATAGAACTCGCGTTGCCAGGACTGCAGATCCTCGCGCAGCGCATCGGCTGCTCGCAGCGTCGACAGCGAGGTCAGGAACTGATTGCGGATCGTGAAGGGGAAGCTGAGATCCCCGAAGGAGCTCTCCTGCAAATGACCGCGCGAACTGGCCTGCTCGAACAGGATGCCGATCCCGCCGTGCAGATCGGGGTAAGTCGAACCCTTGCCGTAGTAGAAATCGTCGAAGCTCTCTTCGGTGAAGTAGAGGCTGCCCAGGTCGTCGAGGACCTCGGCGTGGAACTCGGCGATCTTGCCCGTCAGCTCGGCGTTGCGTGCCGGAGTCAGCGGATTGCGCCGCGTGGGAATCCCCGGCTGGAAGAAGTAGCTCGAGTTGGTCCCCATCTCGTGATAGTCCGTCAGCACGGTGGGAAGCCAGCTCTGAAACGCGCGCACCCGACCCTGGCTTTCCGGGTGGGTCAGCAGCAGCCAGTCGCGGTTGAGGTCGAACCAGTAGTGATTAGTGCGGCCGCTAGGGAAGCCCTCGGTGTGTTCACGATGGTTACTGTCGGCGACCAGCTGCTGCCCCTTGTGCATATTCGCCCACTGAGCGAAGCGGCTGAGCCCGTCGGGGTTGAGGCAAGGGTCGATCAGCACGACCGTGCGCTCGAGGAAAGCCTCGATCTCTTCGCCTTGCGCCGCGGCCAAGTGGTAAGCGAAGACCAGGGCGGCATTCGAGCCAGAGGACTCGTTGCCGTGCACCGAGTAACCCATCCAGACGATGATCGGACCGTCGTGCGAGCGCGCCCCGTTGCGCACCGCCTCGACGTGCGCCGCGCGGATTTCATCGAGCCGCGCCAGGTTGCTCGGCGAGGAAATCGCCGCCAAGAGCAGCGGACGCTGCTCATGGGTGCGGCCGTATTCCTGAAGCTGTACCCGCGGCGACCGCTCGGCCACCGTCTCGAACCAGCGCACCAGCTGATCATGGCGCACATGCCAATCGCCGACTTCCCAGCCCAACACCGCCTTCGGTCGCGGGAAATCGGGGTCGTATTGGACGCCAGCCGGCAGGTAGTACTCGAGTGTGCCCAGAGTGCCCGCCTGCGTGACAGGCTGCGGCTCCTGAGCGCCACGCAGTTCGAGGTCCTGCGGCGCGGCTGCGCACGCGAAGGTGAAGAGGGCGAGCGTAAGCATGAGAGGCCGTCGTGGTTGGGGCACAGCGAGGAGGATCAGCCCTCAAGCTGCTGCGTCAGCTGAATCAGATTGCCGCAGGTGTCGTCGAAGACGGCGATCTTGACCGTGCCGGCGTCCATCGGATCGCGCGTGAACTGCACGCCCTGCTCCATCAGCCGCGTGCAGACTGCGTCGATGTCGTCGACCATGAAGGTCGTCCAGGCGATGCCGGAGTCATAGAGCGTCTTCTGGTACGCCTGCGTGGCGGGCAGCGCCATCGGCTCGAGCAGCAGTTCCAGCCCCTTCACCCCGGCCGGCGAGCCGACGGTCAGCCAGCGGTACTCCCCCAGTGGGATGTCGGTGATGACTTCGAAGCCGAGCACTTCGGTGTAGAACTTCTCGGCCTTGGCCTGGTCGTCGACCGGGAGACTCGAGAACTGGATGCGAATGGCGGGGTCCATGACTTCTTGTTGCGGGGTGGCGCTTGCACAGGCCGGCACCAGCGCAAGGAGAAGCAGAAGGGCTGCGCGCAGGCAGGACATCCCTCGATCCTAGCGCTCGCCTTTCCAGCGCATCGGCACGAAGCGAATTCCGTTTTTCTCCTGCTCCTCGCCTTGTGCGGCGAAGCCGGCGCGCTCGTAGAAGCCCCGCGCCGGCGGCGCGGCGTTCACCGTCTCCACCCCCATGGCCAGGACGCGCGCCAGCATGCCGCTGCCGTAGCCCGCCCCGAGAAAGTCCGGGGCGACAAACAGCATGACGAGGTGCGTCGACTCGCGCACTTCGGCCATCACGATCCAATGCTCGCCGAGACGGGAAGCCAGGAACTGATGGCCGGCCGCAGCGCGCGCAGCCATGGCCTCGGGGGTTGTGAAGCGGAGGTACTCCTCGCGTCCGGCCTCGCTGAACTGCGGCGCGAGCTGCGCCTCGAAGGAGGCGCGCGCGATCTTGCTCAAGGCGGGCAGCTCGGTCGGCTCGACGATCCGAATCACCTCGCCATGGTAGTTTCACTCGCGGCATGCGCGCCTCCTCCAACCTCCTCCTCGCCTTTGCCCTGGCCGCCGCACCGGCCGCTGCTCAGGATGCCGCCCCCGATCTGGCGCCGCTCGGCGTCGCGGATGTCTTCGAGCTGGAGTACGCCGCGGATCCGCAGATCTCGCCAGACGGCACGCGCATCGTCTACGAACGCCGCTACTTCGACGCGACCAGCGATCGGGTGCGCAGCAATCTGTGGATGCTCAACGCCGATGGCAGCGATCACCGCCCGCTGCTCACCGGGATCGCCAACTATGGCTCGGCGCGCTGGTCGCCGGACGGCACGCGGATCATCTATTCCGCGGCCGACGAGGAAGGGCGCGGGCAGCTCTACCTGCGCTGGATGGACACCGGGCAGACGGCGCTGCTTACCCGCTTTGAGCGCGCACCCGGCGGCGTTGCCTGGTCACCGGACGGCCAGCAGATCGCCTTCACGATGTTCGTCCCGGATGCACCCGACAGCGTGGTGCGCCCGCCCAAGCAACCGAACGGCGCGAGCTGGGCGCCGGCACCGACCGTGCACGAGGACTACTGGTACCGCGCCGATGGCCGCGGCTTCCTGAAGCCGGGCTACAGCCAAGTGTTCGTCCTTCCGGTCGACGGCGGCACCCCGCGGCAGCTCAGCGAAGGCCCCTTCCACCATCGCGGGACTCCGCAATGGACGCCCGACGGCGAGGCGCTGATCCTGTCAGCGAACCGCCGTCCGGATTGGCAGCACCACCGCAGCGACACCGAGATCTTCGAGTTGCAGGTCGCCGACGGCCGTCTGCGTCAGCTGACCGATCGTCGCGGCCCGGACTCCGGCCCGGCCGTCTCCCCCGATGGGCAGTGGATCGCGTACACCGGCTACCCGGATCGCGAGCGCGCCTATCAGTGCAGCAAGCTGTGGGTGATCCCGCGCGCCGGCGGCGAGCCGGTGTGCTGGAGTGAGAACTTCGACCACAGCGTGGGCAGCCTGCGCTGGGCCGCCGACAGCCAGTCGATCTTCTTCCAGTACGACACCCAGGGCACGACCCGCGTCGCCAGCATCAACGCCGCGGGCGAGCGCCAGCTGTGGGCCGCCAACGTCGGCGGGACCAGCCTGGGTCGCCCCTATACCTCCGGTTCCTACTCGGTCGCCAGCAACGGCAAGGTCGCCTTCACTTGGAGTCAGCCCGACCGCCCGGCCGACGTCGGCATCTGGGTGCCGGGCGGAGGACAGCGCATCACCTCGCTCAACGAAGATCTGCTCGGGCAGCGCGCGCTCGCCGAGGTGCGCGAGTTGCGCTGGGCCTCGCAGCACGACGAGCTCGAGATCCAGGGCTGGCTGGCCCTGCCGCCCGGCGAGGACGGCTCGCGTCCGCTGCCCCTGATCCTCGAGATCCACGGCGGCCCCGCTGCGGCTTACGGTCCGCAGTTCTCGACCGAGGTGCAGCTCTTCGCCGCGGCCGGCTATGCGGTGCTCTACTGCAATCCGCGCGGATCGACGAGTTACGGCGAGGCCTTCGCCGACGCGATCTACCAGGCCTACCCCGGCTTCGACTACGACGATCTGATGTCCGGCGTGGACCTGCTCGTCGAGCGCGGGATCGCCGACCCGGAGCAGCTGTTTGTGACGGGCGGCTCGGGCGGCGGCATCCTGTCGGCCTGGATCGTCACGCGCACCAACCGCTTCGCCGCGGCGGCCATCGCCAAGCCGGTGATCAACTGGTACAGCTTCGCGCTCACCTCCGATGTCGGCGCCGGCTTCATGCGACGCTACTTCCCGGGCATGCCCTGGGAGGCGCCCGAAGCTTACCTGGCGCGCTCACCGATCCACTACGTCGATCAGGTCAAGACGCCGTCGATGCTCATCACCGGCGAAGTCGACTGGCGCACGCCGATGAGCGAATCGGAGCAGTTCTATCAGGCTCTGCAGGAGGTCGGCGTCGAGACGCGGCTGGTGCGGGTGCCCGAAGCCTCGCACTCGATCGCCCGGCGGCCCAGCCACCTGATCGCCAAGGTGCAGCACGTCCTGGCCTGGTTCGATCGCTATCGCGCCGAGGACTAGGCCGGGCGGCTTCGTCCGCTACGCCTCGGCCCGCGCCTGCCGATCCAGCTGCGCCAGGTCGGCCTGGGCGCGCGGGTGGAAGTAGGTCGGGATGCCTTTCCCCCAGGTGATCAGCGCAAAGACCGCCAGAAAGTAGGCCGACAGGCCACCGGCGAGCAGCCGCACTTGGAGCGGTTGCTCGGCCTGATAGGCGATGGGAATGCTACCGGTCAGGCCGAACGCGAGCAGCAGTCGAAACAGCAGATGCGCGCCGCGGCTGTGGCGCATCAGCATGAAGGAGGCCAGGGCGGCATAACCCGCGATGCGGATCGCCGTGTACGGAAGCCGATCAGTCATGCCGCGCAGAGCCAGCCCCACCAGCACGGCGAGCTGCAGCACCAGGACCATCGCGCAGGCGATCCGCACGCGGCGCCGTCCGGCGAGCAGGTGTTCGGCGTCGAGATAGAGCTCGGTCATGAAGAGGCGCAGAAGTCGAGTTGATAGCCGGGAACACGCGGGCCCTCGGCGCACGGTCGCCACGATTCTGCCGCAGCGCGCATCGCCGTGATGGTCTTTTCGACCTCCGCTTCCGACACGGAAGGCTGCTCGAGCTCGTCGCCGAGCGGCCCGTCTTCTTCCGCGCAGAGGAAGAAGGGAGGGTCAATCGAGACCCCCTGCCAGGCACGCAGCGCGATCCCTTTCGCCGCAGCCAGGCGCACCGCCTCGATCGCATCCTCCAGCGGCAGAATCAGCCGATCGTCCGCGAGGCTGCGGGACAAGAGAAAGATCGGCAACTGCGTCGGCATGCCGGGGAAGACCTCGGCCACGGTGGCTTCCGCCTGCTGATCGGCCTTGGCCTCCGCGGCGACCGCCGCAAAGTAGGACTCGAGCCGCGGGTCAAAGTTGAGGTACAAGAAAGCGGGCAGGAAGACCCAGAGCGCGAACTCGGGCGGGCTGCCCTGCGCCGATTCCGGAGCGCCCATCCCGGCCAGAAAGAACCACGCCAGCAGAATCCGCATCCCGACCCAGGCCCAGCGGTGGCCGTAGGCGATGCCCCAGGTGAGCCGCGCCAGGAAGAAGCCCCGCCAGAAGGCATACGACAGGAAGAGGCCGGGCTCCGAGGTGATGCCGTTCATCAGGGCCCAGAACAGCTGGATGACCACGACGATCCAGCAGATCACCAGCGCGGTTTCCCTGCCGGGAGCCCGCATGAGTTCATCGCTCATCTCACGCCGGAAGATCATGCAGCACCTCAGCGAGCGCTTCCTCGTAGCCGGACAGGAAGTCGATCCGGGTCAAGATCTTGAAGGGATGTTCGGCTAGGTCGCGATTCCAGCGCGCCGAGGGATTGACCTCGCGGAAACTGAACTCCTTGCCGTGCGACTCGACGATCCGCCCGATCGCGCACTCGTCCGGCGCCAGCTCCTCCCAGTGGAGGGAGACGAGCCGCGCCGCCTCGCAGGCGGAACGCAGCGCGGACTCGGTGTTCTTCAGGTCGACCTCCGGCGCCGGCGGCGGCTGCTCGCCGCGCAGCTCGAGCGCACGCCTGACGAAGTCGGCGTAGCGATGCGGGGCATCGAGCCGGGTGACGTCGTCGACGCGCATCAGGCTGAAGCCGTCATAGCGAATGTGGTCGCCGATGATGCGGACCAGGAACCACTTCTTGCCCACCGCGACGACTTCGCCCAGGTCGCGGCCTTCGTCGATGTCCGCGCGGGTGATGCAGACGATGAAGCCGAAGCGCTTCGCCTCCTTGAGCTTGGACTTCATTCCTCGGTTGCGATCGGCCAGGCGTCGAGGGTGGGGATCAGGCCGTTCGTGCCCTCATTCCAGAGGCTGCGGAGCGCCGCCACCTGCTCGGGGTGTTCGGCCGCCAGATCGCGCGTCTCATGGGGGTCGGCGTCGTGATCGAAGAGCGCGGCCTGCCAGCCCTGTTCGCGCTTGCGCAGCAGCAGCCGCCAGCGGTCGGTGCGCATCGACATGGCGTTGCGCTGATAACCGTAGACCGGGCGGCGGCTGGGAAGCGTCGGGTCGTCGAGCAGGGGAACCAGGCTGATGCCGTCGACCGCTTCGGGAACCGGCAGCCCGGCAAGCTCACACAAGGTCGGGTAGAGATCGATCGACCCGACCAGAGAGGGCGTCGCGCGACCCGCCTGCGGCAGCCCCGGCGCGTGGATGATCAGCGGGCTCTGCAGCGAGCGTTCGAACAGGCTGTGCTTGCCCCAGATCGTGTGATCGCCCAGGTGCCAGCCGTGGTCGCCCCACAGCACGACGATGGTGTTGTCCGCGAGCCCCGTCTCCTCGAGGCGGTCCAACAGCTTGCCCACCTGTGCGTCGATATAGCTGACGCAGGCCAGGTAGGCATGGCGCACCTCACGGGCGTAGGCGTCGCTCAGCCGCTTGCCCGCGCCGCCGAACTCCTTGCCGAGCTTGTAGCGGTTGAAGAACTCGGCGCTGCCATGGAGAAAGGCGCGCGCGGCGTCCGTCGGGCCGTCCGGGTTGGGCGAGATCGGAATCTGCTCGCGCTCATAGAGATCCCAGTACTTCTGCGGCGCGGTGAAGGGGAGGTGCGGCTTGTAGAAGCCGACCGCGAGCAGGAAGGGTTGCTCAGCTGCGGCGAGTTCATCCAGCTTCGACAGCGCGAGCTCCGCGTGCAGGCCGTCGGGATAACCTAGGTCATCGACCGCGCCGGCCTCATAGGGCGGGACCTCGTACTTCAGGGTGTTGCGGTTGCTGCCGTCGGCGAAGCCGAAGAAGGGCGCGTCGCCCTTCCCCCACTTGTCGTAGCGGACCAGCATCTCATCCCAGCTGTAGGGCAGCTCGAGCTCGTCCGGGTTGCGGCGCGCCAGCCCGTCCGCCTGGTGACTGATCTTGCCGATGCCCACGGTGCGGTAGCCGTTCCGCCGGAAGTGATGCACGAAGCTCTCCGGCTGCTCGCCCTCCGGCCGCTTCGAGGTGTGGCTCATCATGAAGCCGTTCCCCAGCTGCCCGTTGTGAGTCGGCCGCTCGCCCGTCAGCAGACCGTAGCGCGAGGCGCCGCAGGTCGGCGCCTGCACATAGTGCCGCGCGAAGCGCCGCCCCTCCGCCGCCAGCCGGTCGATGTTCGGCGACTGCACATGCTCCGCGCCGTAACAGCCCAGCTCCGGCCGCAGATCATCCACGCAGATCAGCAGGATGTTCGGCCGCTCGGGCGCCGCAACATCAGGCTCGCTCTGGCAAGCCACGAGCGTGAGAAGAGCGAGGAGGGCGAGAGCCTGTCGCATGCAGAGACAGGATTGCACAGCGCGCAGGTAACTGCTCACGGGATACCACTCGCTCTGAAAGCTGACCTCTAAGTGAGCCCCGAGGCTGACCATCGAAGCTCGAGCCCGAGCTGTTCCATCAAACTCTCGTTGACTCGCGCCCCGCAATACAGCCGCCAAAACGGAGGCTCAGCGTGCAACAGCACGTCTTCGTCAGCGCTTCGCATGCGAATGGCGACATCGGACCATCCACCCCACTCTTCCGCCTCCTCCTCATAGACAAGAACAGCCTCGATGGGCTCGACACCCATGAGGGTCATGCCCCGACGCGGCCCAGGCTTCTGATCGGCAATGGTCACAGAGATCGAGTTGTAGTCCCGGCCAATCTCATCCGGCTCGACATGACTCCAAAGTGCAAGACCATCTGATTTCCATTTCCAGATCTGAAGCCCGTCCACGGCATAGCATTCACCTACAGCCGCACCGGATATGCGAGCGTCTCGTGCAAAGACCTGCCAACTCCTCTCACCCACGAGGGACTGGAGTCGGTCCAGTCCTTCCGAAGTCAGCCGGGAATAAACGCGACGCTCGGTCATTGCTCTCTCAGATACCTGTGGATACCAGCGAAAGTGTCGCACCAACCTTGCTGGCAGGCGGCGTAGTACGCATCGGCTTCGGAGCCGGCGGGGAAGCCGCGCTGCGTGACGCGCAGGGTGGCGCCGTCGGGCGTGGACGAGACCTGGAACTCGGTTTCGAACTCGGCCTCGAAGGGCAGGCCGCCTTCCTTCGCGAAGTACTGGTAGTCGCCTAGCACGAGGCGGGCACCCGGTTCGAGCGCGCGAATGCGTGCGATGGTCAGGTAGTCCGGGCCGTCCTCGGCGCCCCAGCGCGCGGCCCAGGTCCCGCCCACTTCGGGCAGCACGATGGCCGCCGACGCACCCCACCAGCCGCGGATCGCGCTCGGCGTCAGCAGCAGAGCGAAGAGCTGCTCGGCGGGGACCGGGAACTCCTCTTCGTGAACGTGGTCGCGCGTGCTCATCGGCGGCGGGTCAGGGCGATCAGCCCCAGGCCGCCCATCATGCCAAGGCCCATGTCGGCGATGGTCTCGTCATCGGTGCGCGCGTTCGGGTTGAGGCCGCCCGCGTCGAGCCCCCACTCGAAGAACTCCCAGCAGACCACGACCAGCCCGAGCCAGGCCAGGAGCGCCAGCGCTTCGCCGCGCCCGCCGGCGCGGTGCCGCCCCCACCAGGCCGCGCCCTGCGGCGCGCGCATCAGGCAGAGCACCGCCCAGGCCGCCGCCGCCCCGCCCGCCGCGTGGACCACGCGATCGAGCCAGGGCCACGCGCGATAGGCCGGCGTCGCCTGCCACAGCACCAGGTGCACGCCGAGCACGATCAGCCCCGGCAGCAGCGCGCGCAGCAAGCCCCTGGATTCCATCGCCCGCCATCCTAGTCGGTACAATGCGCGATTCCGAAGCATCGAAGCGATGACCGAAGCGATGACCGAAGCGACCAAAGAAGCGATTCTCGAAGCCCTCAAGTCTGTGCAGGACCCGGACTTGCACCAGGACATCGTGAGCCTGGGCTTCGTCAAGGATCTGGCGCTCTGCGACGGGGTGGCCAAGTTCACCCTCGAGCTGACGACCCCGGCCTGCCCGGTCAAGGAAGAGCTGCGCGAGCAGGCCCGCGCCGCGGCCATGAGCGTGCCCGGTATGAAGCAGGTCAACGTCGAGCTGTCGGCGCAGGTGAAGTCCTCGCTCCCGGCTGGCAATCAGATGGGCGGGCAGGTCAAGAACGTGATCGCCGTTACCTCCGGAAAGGGCGGCGTCGGCAAGACGACCTGCGCGGTCAACCTAGCGCTGGCGCTGGCGCAGACGGGCGCGAAGGTCGGCGTGCTCGACGCCGACGTCTATGGCCCGAACGTGCCGGTCATGCTGGGCGTCTCCGGGCAGCGCCCGGGCGGCGCGGCCGACGGCAAGTCGATCGTCCCCATCCCCGCCCATGGCCTGAAGGTCATCTCGGTCGGCAACTTGGTCGAGGACGGCCAGCCGGTCATGTGGCGCGGCCCGATGCTGCACCGCGCGCTGCAGCAGTTCCTGCAGGACGTGCTCTGGGAAGAGCTCGACTACCTGCTGGTCGACATGCCCCCGGGTACCGGCGACGCGCAGATCTCGCTGTCGCAGCTAGTCCCGCTCACCGGCGCGGTCGTCGTCACGATGCCGCAAGAGGTCTCGCTCACCGATGTGCGCCGGGCCATCGGCATGTGTCAGCAGGTCAAGACGCCGGTCCTCGGCATCATCGAGAACATGAGCGGCGAGATCTTCGGCACCGGCGGCGGCATGAAGACGGCCCAGGCCTACGAGGTCCCCTACCTGGGTTCGATCCCGCTCGAGCCGGGTGTCCGATCCGGGGGCGATGAAGGCCTGCCGGTGGTGCTGGGCGACCCCGAGTCGGAAGTCGCTGCGTCCTTCCGCCACATCGCCGGCGAGCTCGCGCGCGAGATCGCGATCGCCTCGCAGTCGAAGCCTGCGCTGCCGACCCTCGAGGTCTAGGCCCGCGTGCGCGGCCGACTACTTCGCCCCGCCGCCCACTTTGGTGCGGTAGATCCGAAGCTGCTCGGGGGTGAGAATGCGCGTGACCTCGGCTTCGAAGGAAGCCGCGTTCTGCTGCTTCATCTGCTGGATCCCCGCGCTGTCGAGCGAACCGGCCTGCCAGGCCTGCGCCATTTCCTGAGCGCGCTGATTGCGCAGCAGGATGGCCTCCTTCCACTGTTCCGCCTGCACCGCGTCGAGCCCGAGCCACTTGCCGTAGGCCTGCACCTCGCCCGCGATGCGCTCTTCCGGGGTCTGCGCCTTGCCCCCGGGCCCCACGGGGCTGACCAGCGGCGCGCCCGGCGCGCGGGGCCCATTCTGGTTGGGCGGCATCAGCGGTGCCGAGCCCAAGCGCTCGAGGCGGGTCAGGACCTCCTTGCGCAAGGCCTCGAACTCTTCCCGCTCGACCCAGTCGCCCTCGGGCTGACGCTGAACCGACTCGCTCGGCGGTCCCGCCGCCCAGGCGCGCAAGGTCGCGGCGTGCGCAGCCTGCAGCGCTTCCAGATCGGCGATGCGCTGAGCGAGCTCCGGGTCGCTCGCGGAATCCACGCGAGGCGGCAACGCTGCCTCTCCTTCCGCCCCGCCGAGCACCGCCCCACCGATGACACCTCCCACGACTCCGGCCAGGACGGCGGCGAGCAGCAGCGGGAGGGAGACCGACTGCATCGCTAGCGCGACTGCTCCTGCGCGCGCTTCTCTTCGGTCAGCCCGCGGTACAGCGTCGACAGCCAGCGATCGGTCGGGATGAAACCCCAGCTCCACGAGGCGTATTCCTCGGGCATGCCGGCGTCGACGATCTCCTGGGCACTCATGCCCTGCGCCATGCGCGCCTCGACCACCTCGATCGAGGCCTCGATCATGCGGATGATCTTGGCGATGTCCTCGCGCGTGCCCAGATCACCGTGGCCGGGGATGACCTTCATGTCCGCGCCGATCTGCGCATAGGCCGACTTCAGCGCGCGCAGGTAGCCGCTGACCGAGCCGCCGCTATCCAGGTCGATGAAGGGGAAGCGATCGTTGAACATCAGATCGCCCATGTGGACCACCTTCGAGCCGGTGAAGAACACGATCGTGTCGCCGTCGGTATGGCCCGTCGGCAGGTGCACCAGATGCACCGCTTCGCCGTTGTAGTGGATGGTCATGCCGTCGTCGTAAGTGAGATCGGGCAGCGCTTCGGGCGCTGCCGGCGCCCCGCGCCCGCCGCCCGACTTCATGCGGGCGCGCACGTTCTGGTGAGCGACGATCAGCCCGTCCTTGCCGAAGCCCGCGTTGCCGCCGACGTGATCGCCGTGCCAGTGAGTGTTGACGACGTAGGAGGGCACATCTTGGGTGATCTCCGCGATCGCCCCGCGGATCTTCTCCTCGAGCGGCGCGAACTGGGTGTCGATCATCAGCACCCCGTCCTCGCCGGACATGATCCCGATGTTGCCGCCCTGGCCCACCAGGATGTGCACCTGGCCGGCGACCTTCTGCCCGATCACCTGGACTTCTGGTTCCTGGGTGGCCGTGGCGGTGATCGCGCCGAGACCCAGCGCGGTGGTGGCAAGGAGTGGGGCCTTCATGCCCGCATCCTACCCGAGGGCGCTTAGCGCACCCGCACCCAGCTCAGGTGCCCGTCATGGCAGCTGGCTTCGACCGTGATGCTCAGCGAGACCTCGCCGCTCGCTGCGCGCAGCTCGAACAGCAGCGCCTCCTCGGACTCCTCGATCCGGTCGATCTGCAGCACCGAGCGCGCCGAGCCGGTGCCGCCGTGGGCGACGGCGTCCTCGTAGACCAGCAGGAAGAGGTTCAACCAGGCGCGCGCCCGGGACGCCGAGGGCTCGACCAGCTCGGCGTCCTCAAAGGCATCGCGGCCGATCGACTCGAGCCGGCGCATCAGCCGCAGCCCCTGTTCGGAGCGCACCAGGGTGCGGGCTGGCGGCAGCGGCCCGCCCCCGCCGGTGGCGGCGGTCAGCGCGTCCCAGGCATCTTCCCAAGCGGCGACCAGCGCGCTCTCCAGGCGATCCCCGCAGCTGCGCGGCCCGCTCAGACTCTGGGCGATCCCCCAGACCAGGAGCAGGGTGCAGGCCACGAGACCACCCCGGAAGATCCAAGCCATGCCCCATCCTGGCAGCGCGCACCCGGGCGGAATCTCGTATCGAAAAGAAACGTCGCGGGCGATTCGGCGGCGTCTTAAGGAAGGTTCCCGGTTTCCCGGCAGAATTCCTGCTCAGAAGCTGCGAAAATCCCTCTCTTTCCGCGGTTTCCGCGTACACGAACCATGCGCCGTTTGCTCCCCCTTCTTGCGCTGGCCCTGGTGGGCCTCGTTGCCTGGATGCTGTTCGCTCCGGACAACAACCAAGAACCCCTCCTCGACGACACCACCACCGAGATCAACGTCGAGGGACCGCAGCCCACCGCGGCCGACGTCGGCCCCGCCAAGCGTGTCGGCTCTGGCAACGAAGAGGAAGCGGCCTTCACCAACCGGCCGATCAAGGTCGGCAATGGCCGCCACGAGCTGGGTGGACGCGTCGTCGATGAGTCCGGCGAAGGCGTTCCGAATGCTTGGATCGCGGCCTACTCCTCGCCCTTCGCGATCGCCGACTTCGTCGACGCCCCCGAAGAGCTGCTCGAGAAGCCGCTCGAGTTCTCGCTCGAGCCGCTGGCCTCGGTCCGCGCCGACGAGGAGGGCTACTTTGATCTGAACGGCCTGCCGGGCCGGGTCATGTACCTGACCGCGCGCGCGCCGATGCGCCTGTCGAGCGGCCGCCAGCGTGTCAGCCCCAGCGAGCTGGGGAAGGATCAGAAGGTCGTCATCAAGACCTACGCTGCCACAGCCCTGGAAGGCACGGTGCGCGACTCGGATGGGAGCCCGGTCGCCAACGCCGAGGTGCTGATCTACCCCGGTCTCAAGTACGCGCTGTCCGCGCTGCGCAAGCGCGACGTCTTTGTCGAGCGCACCTACACCGACGGCAGCGGCAAGTTCGCCGTCGAAGCCGTCCCGGCCGGCATGGTGCTGAACGCCAGCGCCTTCGCCGGCCCCACCCACCCGGGCACCAGCGAGTTCGGCCCGGGCATGCGCAACGGCAATCTGCGCACCACGGTCAACCTGGTCGAGCTGGGCAGCCTGGAAGGCAAGGTTGTCAGCACCGATGAAGAGCCGGTAGGCGGCGCGCGCGTGGCGGCGATCCCGCTTGACCTGCGCATGGTCATTCCGGTGCTGCGCAACGTGCCCGGCTGGATCTCCACCAGCGACGGCGGCGGCAACTACCGCTTTGATGGCCTGCCGTTCGGACAGTACCTGATGGTCGCGCAGGGCGAGGAAGGGCGCTCGGCTCCGTTTACGGCCCGCATCGTCGGCCCGAGCGGCAACGAGCAGACCATCGTCATGGACACCAAGAACGAGGTGCGCGGGCGCGTGGTGGATTCGGCCGGCGAGCCGATCGCCAACGCGACGGTGGCGCTGATGAGTGTCCCCGATCCCGAAGGCGCGGAAGGCGGGATGCGCGGCGGCTTCGGCGGCGGCCAGATGAACTTCCTGCTGGAGATGGCCAAGGAGGCGCTGCCCGAGCTGCTGCCCCCGGACACCAGCGCCACGACCAACAGCCGCGGCGAGTTCCGGATCTCGGCCTGGAAGCAGGCGCGCGTCCGCGTCGATGCGCCGGGCTACGCCACTTCCGACTTCCGCTTCAATCAGGTGCCCGACGAGAAGTCTCCGGTGCTGGTGCTGCAGAAGCCGGGGGGCATCGAAGGTCGCGTAATGCGCGCCGCCGATGAAGAGCCGATCGAGTTCTTCGTGGTGCAGCCGGATCTGCGCAGCAATGCGCTGGGCGATAACTGGGCGCGCTCGCCGCAGGAGAGCCCGCAGGGTCTGGTGATCGCCGAGGCAGACGAGCATGACCACAGCCACGAGGGCGAGACCGCGCAGCCAGCCGCGCCGCGCGAACCCAGCCCGCGCGAGAAGCTGGAGGCCACGCTGGGTGATGACGAGCACCTGCTCATTCCGAACACCCCGAACCTCGACGAGCTGAAGCGCATCCGCTACGCCGACGACCCGAATGGCGAGTTCAAGCTGGTCGGTCTGCCGCCGGGGCGTTGGAGCCTGCAGGTTCGCGCCGATGGCTTTGAGTCCGAGCGTCAGTCGGTCACCGTCCAGGAAGGGAAGATGACCGAAGAGGTCGAGGTCCGGCTGGGGCAGGGAGCCATCATCCGCGGTGTCGTGGTCGACAAGCGCGACGGCTCCCCGGTCGAGGCCGCGATGATCTCGGCCAGTCGCAGCCAGGAAGGCGGCTTCACGCTGCTCGCGCAGGGCTTCTTCGAGGGTCAGGCCGTCACCGTGTCGAAGCCGGATGGCAGCTTCGAACTGCGCGGCGCCGACGACGGCGCCACCTGGATGCACGTCATGGCCGAAGGCTATGCCTCGGCGAACGTCCAGATCGACGCGATCGAAGACGGCGAGGTGCGCGAGAACATCGAACTCGAGCTGCTGCCTGGCGGCTCCATTACCGGCACCGTCACCGATCGCCACGGCGCCTTCCTGGCTCGCCGCATGGTCGTGGCCTTCTCCCCCGGCTCGCAGGACTTCCACCAGGGCGCGACGGATGAAGCCGGCGTCTATCGGATCGATAACCTGCGCCCGGGCAACTACCTGTTGATCTCGGTCTCGCTCGACGATGAGTCGCTGTTCACCGGCGACTTCATGTCGATGCTCTCCGGCGGGCGCTTCGTGCCGGCCACCGTGGTCGAAGGCGAAGTGACGACGGTCGACATCGTCGACACCTCGGCCGGCGGCTGCCGTCTGAGTGGCCGGCTGACCAAGAACGGCGTCCCCGTTCCCAACGCGATGCTCAGCTCGATCGCCATGGGCGGCAGCGGCATGTTCGACTTCCGGATGGCCACCGCGCGCACCGACGAGAACGGCAACTTCACCTTCAAGAGCCTGGCTCCGGGTGAGTATGCCCTCAACGTCGAGTCCAGTGAATGGGGTGGACAACTCGACCTCTTCGTCGACGACATGCCGGAGGACTACGTCGAGCTGCGCGTCCCCGAAACGCTGGTGCTGGGCCGCATCGTTTCCTCCTCGACCGGCGCGCCGCTGCAGGGCGTGCGCGTCCGCCTGGTCCGCGAGGATGCCCCCGGCGGCATGGCCGGCATGTTCGGCGGCGGCGGTGGCTGGCGCACGCGGGCCAACACCGACGAACAGGGCACCTTCGAGATCGCCGGCGCTTCGCCGGGCGACTATCACCTGATCGTCGAGCCGGAGACCTTCGGCGACTTCGACCCGGAAACCCAGGAGTTCGAAGGCGTCAACGAGACGCCTTACCGCAAGACCAAGACCAAGAGCTTCTTCCTCGACGAGGATGACCGCTACGAGGTACCGGAGATTCAGCTCGAGGCCGCGGGCGCGATTCGTGTCACGGTGAAGGATCAGGAAGGCGAGCCATTCCAGCGCGGCTTCCAGATGCGCGCGATCCCGGTGGGCGGCGGCACCGACGAAGAGAGCTTCGACGGCTGGGGCTGGAGCGGCAACGGCGTGGTATCGGGCATGCCCGCCGGCACTTATCGCTTCTCGCTCGAGGCCCGCGGCTTCGCCACCCAGACCCAAACCGTCAGCGTGTCGGCCGGCTCCACCACCGAGATTCAAATGCAGATGAAGGAAGGCGTCGAGCTTTCCGTCAAGGTGCTGGGCTCGGATGGCGGCGCGAACAACTCGGCCCTGGTCACCGTCTACGACAACAGTGACAACATCGTCCACCAGGACACCGGCGGCGACGAGAACCTGTTCCGCAACTTCTTCGGCGGCAGCGGCGACGGCGTGCGCGGCATCGGCAGCTTCGCCCCCGGCCGTTACCGGGTGGTCGCCGTCGACGGAAGCCGCAACGGCGACACCTGGGTGACGCTGGAGCCGGGCAAGGCGGCGGTAGCCACCGTGCGTCTCTAGAGCCGCAATCTAGCCTGCCACCGGGGCAGGCGCAGCACCCGCGGGCGTGGCTTTCAAGAGCTGCGCCCGCGTTTCTTTGTACGCGTTCCAGTCAAACTTGGCGAGGAACTGCGCCGCCGCCTGCGCACCGCGCACAAACAGGTCAATCTTGGCGGCGTCCTTCAGGAAGAAGTCGAGCCAGTTGTGCCCCTTCTTGAACTCCCCGGTTCCCACCGCGCTTGTGGCCCCGGTGGCGATCGTGCCGACCAGCTGCTTGTAGTCCGGATTGCGCAGGAAGAAGTCGAGGTCGAGGCACTGGCGGGCCGAGTTGAAGATGCCGCCGAACAGACTGAGCGGACCATCAACCGGGCTGACTTCGTCGCGGTCGTTGTCGAGCTTGATGCCCAAGGTGGGCGCGCGCGGCACCCGGTTGCGGACGTGGAACTGGTTAATCGGGAAGTTCGAGAGAATGCCGCCGTCGACGAAGACGGCCTCTTTCGGTGCGCCGCCGTCGAAGCCGGTGCGCTTCTTCCAAGCGGCGGCGGCGGCATCGCCCTGAGGCAGGCCATCGATGGTGTACGGCCAGAAGAAGTACGGAATCGACATGGAACAGCGCACGTAGCGCGCCGGCGAGACCGCATCGGGCTGATCCCAGAACAGATCGGCCATCTCGGGGAAGGTGATCTTGCTGCGCGTCGTGACCTCAGCGGTGATGACCTTGAGCTGGGTCTTGAGGCCGGCCATATCGATGTCGCCCTCGCCCCGCTTCTGCAGCGTCGGCAGCGTGGCCATGCGCTTCTTCAGATCGGCTGTGGTCTTGACGCCGCAGGAATAGAGCTGATCCTCGAGCCAGTTCTCGAAGACCTTGCCCGGATTGAGCCCGTAATCCTCGCGTAGATTGTCGATGACCTGCCAGGCCTTCCAGCCCAGTTTGATCGGGCCGGCCTTCTTGACCAGCGCCTTGACGAAGTCACGCGCGTCGCCATCGCCGTCGACGAAGCTGAACATCTCGAGCTCGGCGAGCATCGGCAGGATCTTGTCCGTCTTCGAATCGGCCGGATCGGCGACGCCCGCCAGCAGCGTGGCGTTGATCGCGCCCGCCGAAGTCCCGCCGATGCTGAGGAAACGGACGCCCACGCGTTCAAGCACATAGGTGTAGCCGACCAACGCAATCCCGAGGACACCACCGCCCTCCATGACACAGTCGACATACTGATTGCCCTGCGCGTCGACGAGATCAGAAATCGGTTTGCTCGCACAGGTAGCCTGCGCGGCTGCCACGGCATCTTGGACCAGCTGGTGGTCGGTGAAATCTTGAGTGGATAAAGCCATAGGCCCGCGAGGCTACCCCGCGGGCCAGCGCCCTGTCTAGCGAATCGCTCCCTCGACCGACACCTGCCCCATGCCGCCGCGGCGCGGGTCCGCGACCGCCGCCCACTCCGCGCCATCGCGGAAGATCGCGTTGACGTCGCCGATCGGCGCGTTCTCGCGCACGGGCTGACCGAGCGCCTGCAGAGCCTGCAGCGTGGTGCGGCCCAGCCGGCCGGCTTCATAGCGCAGCACCGGCGGGCGATCTTGACGATGAAAGCGCGGCGCGGCGACGGCGTCTTCGGGAGCCATCTCGAAGACGTAGCGGTGCAGCAGAACCTGCAGCACGGTGGTGAGAATGGTCGGCCCGCCGGGCGAACCCAGCACCGCATCAACCTCGCCGTTCCGCACCACGATGACCGGGCTCATCGAGGACAGCGGACGGCGGCGCGCCACCACCGCGTTGGCCTCGCTCTGCACCAGCCCGTACTGATTGGCGCGCCCCGGCATGGCGGCAAAGTCGTCCATCTCGTTGTTCATCAGGAAGCCGCCCGGCGCCATCACCTTGGCGCCGTAGGAGCTGTTCAGCGTCGTCGTCACCGCGACGGCGCCGCCCTCCGCGTCGACCACCGAGTAGTGCGTGGTCTCGGTGCTCTCGGCCGGCGCCTGCGGCGCGGTGGCCGGCGGCGGCGTGTAGCGCTCCGGGTCGAGCTCGGCGACGGCACGCCGACGCAGATAGCGCGGGTCAATCAGATCCTCCCAAGGGCGCTCCATGCTGGCCGGATCGCCCAGCCAGCGGTTGCGATCGCGGAAGGCCAGCGCCTCGGCCTCGCCGATTAGCTGAACGGTGCGCGGATCACGAAAGCCCCAGGTGGCCAGCGGGAACTCTTCAAGGACCGGCAGCATCTGCGCCAGGAACAGGCTGCCGCTCGACGGCGGCGTGACCGTAAGCACCTCCAGCCCGCGCCACGCGATGCGATGCACCGGGCGGATCAGCGGCTCGTACTCCGCGAAGTCCTCGGGCAGCAGAATCCCGCCGCCTTCCTTCGAAGCGGCCACCGTGGCCTGCACGATCGGCCCGGTGCGGAAGGCCTCCTCGCCCTGCAGCGCGATCGCGTGCAGCGTGGAAGCGAGCTGCGTCTGCACCAAGAGGTCGCCTTCGGCCCAGTCACGCCCATCGGCGCGCACGAAGACCTGCGCCGCGCGCGGATCTTCGCCAAAGCTCGAGCGCAGACGATTGAGCGCGGCGGCTTCCGCGGCGGAAATCGCAAAGCCGTACTCCGCCAGCTCGGCCGCTGGCTCGACCAGGCGTTCCCAAGGGAGCTTCCCCCAACGCTGGTGCGCCTCCCACATGCCGAAGACGGTGCCGGGGACGCCGGCAGCCTTCCAGCCGCGCGTCGACGCCGCCTTGTCGGGCTCGCCGTCTGGGCCGAGGTACATCTCGCGCGTCGCCGCCACCGGAGCGACTTCGCGGAAATCGAGATACCAGTCGGCCCCGTCCGGGGCGCGGTACAGGAAGAAGCCGCCGCCGCCGAGATTGCCGGCGTTGGGGTAGGTCACGGCCAGGGCAAAGCCCAGGGTGATCGCCGCGTCGACGGCATTGCCGCCTTCCTCGAGCACCTGCATCGCCGCGAGCGTGGCGTGGGTCTCCGCGCTGGCCGCCGCGCCCCGGATGCCGGTGGGCGTCTCGAGCGTGGCCTCGGCGCGCGCACCGGTCTCGCGCGCGGCGTCGACGCGACCGGAGGGGATCGGCGTGATCTGGCAGGCCAGCGTGAGCAGCCCCAGACCGAGCAGAGCGAGAAAGGAGGTGCGCTTGAATGGAGTCTGCATCATCTAGTCCTGGCTGGGAGTCGGAGCGGCATCGATCAGCGCGGCCACCTGAGCCTCCCCGGCCGGGTTGGCGTAGACCGCGCGCACGCGCTTCCCGTCCAGATCGACGGCACGCAGGAAGATGTTCTTGGGCGCCGGGTCGCGCTTGAGCGCCACTGCGAACTCGACCGCGTCCGCTTCGCGATCCCAGACCGTTTCCCACACCAGCACGCGGGCCCCGCCCGGGCCGGTGCAAGAGGCGTAGCGATCCCCTCCCCATCCGGTCGCGGCCGCGTTCGTCCAGCGTCCGTTCATCTGCCCGGCGGCCGTCGTCAGGTCCGGCAGCTGCTCCGCCGTCACCACGAAGCAGGCCAGCTCGCCCAGCGTGTCACTGTGCTCCAGCTTCCAGCCCTCGCCGAGGGTCGCCAGCACGAAGTCGGTTGAGACCGGCACCGGTTCATCCGCCTGCTCGGGGTCCCAGTATTTCTCGAAGTGCAGCACCTGCTCGCTCGAACGCGGCGGATTCGCGAAGGCGGCGCGCAGATCCGCGTCGGTCGGCGGCGTCATGGTGGCTTCGATCATGTTCGCCTTGCGCGTCAGAAACTTGTTCCCTTCCATGTACGGCAGGGCCAGCGACATGACCAGATAGGGCGGCGCCGCCTCGAGCGAATCCGCCTGCCCTTCCATCTCGGCCATCATCGCCGCCGGGTCGAGCTCGAGCCAGCCGGACAGCGCGCCGCGCACCGCGTAGAGGTTCATCAGCGAGGTGCCGCTGCCTTCGACCACGGCGCGGACGGCAAACTCGCGGTCGGCCGTCTCGGCTCCCTCCATCAGCGACTGCAGGTCGAAGTGCTGATCGTCGAGAGCGTGCGTCAGCTCGTGCGCCAGGATGATGTCCGCGGTCGCGCCCTGGCCGAAGCTGTCGATCATGTAGAAGCGCTTGGTGCGCGGATCGTAGTAGCCGCCGACCTGGCCGCGCAGCAGCTCCATGGTCGTCTCGAACAGGTCGAGCTCGGGATCGATCAGGCCCAGCAGTCGGTAGGCCTCGGCCATGGCTTGGAAGGTCTCCATGCCGTACTCCTGCTCGAAGTCGTCCATCGCGAACTCAATGAACTCGTCCGCGGACTGCAGCCCCGCCGGCACCTCGTGCTGAAAGTTCATGCCGCGGATCTCCTCGACGCGGGGCAGGATCAGCGCGACGCGTTCGTCCAGCAGCTGCTGGGTGAAGGGCGCGCCCAGCTCGGTCTCGGCCTCGTCGTCTTCGAAGATGTCGAAGTCGGGGTCGAGCTCGATGCGCGGGCGGGGCTCCTGGTCGGCGGGCGCGGACGGCTGCTCCCCCTGCGGATTCTCCAGGCCGAACCCGACGGCGTAACCCAGATCCTGCAGGGACTGC
This sequence comes from Planctomycetota bacterium, assembly GCA_002705055.1. Classification (GTDB taxonomy): domain Bacteria; phylum Planctomycetota; class UBA1135; order UBA1135; family UBA1135. The sequence continues at coordinate 80,760 of PAHY01000043.1, read as the reverse complement.
TCTTCGGCGCGCTGGCCCGGCGGGTGGCAGGAAGTCAGCAGGAGAAGCGCGAGTGCGAGGAGCCGGAGCATCCTAGGGATAGTAAACTCTCGGATCGGCATGAGTGGACGCTGCGTTGTGATCGTCGGAGCCGGCATTGCCGGTGCGGCCACCGCCTATTTCCTGGCCCAGCGCGGCCAGCGCGTGATCGTGCTCGACCGCGAGCGCACCCCGGGCGTGCACTCGACCGGGCGCAACGCCGCCATCCTGCGCACGGCCATCCCCGAGCCCGCGCTGCACGCCCTCGCCGCCGATTCGCGGCGCTTCTACGCCGCGCCGCCCGCGGGCTTCAGCGAGGTGCCATTGTTTGAATCGGTGGGCCTCTATCTGGGCGCCCCGGCCGAGGCGGCCGAGGCCCTGCGCGCCTGGACCAGCCTGCCAGCCTGCTCGGACGGCGGGGTCGAGGTGCCGCCCGAGCAGCTGTACGAGGCTTACCCGCAGCTCGCGCAGAAGCTGGCCTACACGGTGCACTACCCCACCGAGGGGGCCTTCGATGTGGACGCGATCCTGATGGGATTCCTGCGCGGCGCGCGGGCGGCCGGCGCCGAAATGCGCTTCGGGGTCGAGGTCCTGGCCCTGGCCAAGCGCGGCGAGCGCGTGGTCGGGGTCGAGACCAGCGATGGGCTGCTCGAGGCCGACGAAGTTGTGATCGCCGGCGGCGGCTGGGCCGGCCGCCTGCCCGGCGCCGCCGGCTGGCCGCTGGGGCTGACGCCGAAGCGCCGTCACCTGCTGGTGACGGCTCCGCTGCCTGAACTGGACCCGCACTCCCCGGTCGTCTGGCTGGCCGGCGACGAGTTCTACTTCCGCCCCGAGAGCGGCGGCCTGCTGCTGTGCGCCTGCGACCAGGACGCGGTCGAGCCGGAACAGGGCGAGGTGCTGCGCGACGAAGTGCTCGAGCGCATCGCCGAGAAGGCTGCGCGCTGGCTGCCCGGCTTTGACGCCCTCGAAGCGGCGCACTACTGGGCCGGCATGCGCACCTTCGCCGACGATCCGCTGTTCGCCGTCGGCCCCGACCCGCGCGCGCCCGGCCTGCACTGGGTCGCCGGCCTGGGCGGCCACGGCATCACCACCGGCGCCGCCGTCGGCCGCCTCGCCGCCGAGTGGATCGCCGAAGGCTGGTCCGCCCACCCCTGCGCCCAGGCCCTGCTGCCGCGCGTGCCGGTCTCGGCTTAGCGCAGGCACTCGCAGGCGCGCGCTAGGATGCCGACATGCTCGGTCTCCCCCTGCGAGCTCTGCTCTCGATCCTGGCCTGCGTCGCTCTGGCCCTTCCCAATCTGGCTCAGGAGCCGGGGTTCGCCGGTGCCGCGCAGGAGCTGCGTCAGGCGGAGAAGTGGGGGGAGCTGGCCGAGCTGGTGAGCCCCCACGCCGAGGAAGCGGCGGCGGCGGAAGGGCGTCCGCTGGCCCTGGCCTTTCTCTCGGTCGCGCGCGCGGGCAGCAAGGACTTCGACGGCGCGAGCGCCGCGCTGCTTGCCTTGCGCGAGGCCGGGCAGGATCCCGCCGCCGCGCTGCCCGGTTTTGGCGTTCCAGCCGAAGCGACTCTGAACGGAATCTGGGCGCACTGCTGGTCGAACTTCGGCGCCGAGGCGAACCGCGGCTTCTGGCAGGCCTACTTCGATGTGCTGGAGGCCACGCCTTATGCCCGCGTGCCGGCCAGCCGCCTGCTGATGGCGGCGCTCAAGTTGGAGGATGCCGAAGCGACGGCGAAGCTCGAGGCCTGGTGGGACGCGCGCGTCGACGCCTATCGCACTCAGGGCGGACCGCTCGGGCTGTGGGTCGGCGCCTATGGCAAGGCCTACGTGCTGGCCGGCGTCGGCGGCCCGCGGGTGATGGAGCTGTGCAACGAGTCCTTCGCCCTGCAGTGGGAGGCGGCCATCAAAGAGCACGACTTCGACCCCACCGCGGAGGCGCTCGACCTGGCCAAGCAGGAGGCCTGCGATCTCGACTGCGACGATGCTTACAACAACCTGGCGCACGCCAGCGTATTGAGCGGCGCCTATACCCCCGAGACCAGCGCGCTGGCGGCCCGCGAGGCCGAGCCGGGCGCGCGCTTTGCGGCCGTCACCGAAGAACTGGGCCTCGCCGGCGTGCGCAACAGCCGGATCGCCGTCGGGGATTACGACGCCGATGGCTGGCCGGACCTCTGCTTTCAGGGGCGGCTGTTCCGCAACGAGCGCGGCGAGCGCTTCGTCGAGGTGACCCAGGAGCTGGGGATCGCGCCCGGCGGCAACGCGGCGCTGTTTCTCGACTTCGACGCCGACGGCAAGCTCGACATCCTGATCGCGCGCTCGCCGCACCCGCGGCTGTTCCGCAACCTGGGCAAGCGCGAGGACTTCCGCTTCGTCGAAGTGACGGAGGAAGCGGGGCTCAGCGGCCTGAGCTTCCCGGCCGGCCCGGAAGGCGTCGCGGTTTACGACTGCGACGGCGATCTGTGGCCGGATCTCTACTTCGCGATCTACGAGCAGCCGATGGCGACCGGCCACCCGGACGTGCTGATGCGCAACACCGGCAAGGGTGGCTTTGAGAACTGGAGCGAAACCAGCGGCGTGGCGGCGGCCAGCGGCTACTGCGGCCGCGGCGTGACCGCCTGCGACTACGACCTGGACGGAGATCAGGATCTCTATGTGTCGAACTATCGCCTGCAGCGCAATCTGCTGTTTGAGCTCGATGAGGACGGCAGCCTGGTCGATCGCGCCGAGGCGCTGCAGCTGCACGGGGTGCGCCAGCCGGCCGACGGGCAGTACTACGGCCACACCATCGGATCCTGCTGGGGCGACATCGACAACGACGGCGACTTTGATCTGTTCGCCGCCAACCTGGCGCACCCGCGCTTTGTCCGCCAGGGCTTCTCCAACCTGTCGATGCTCTACATCAACCAGGGCGAGGCCGGCGGCTGGGCTTTCTCCGAGGAGCGCCAGGCGCGCGGCATCCGCTTTCAGGAGACCCACTCGGATCCGGCTTTTGCCGACTACGACAACGACGGCGACCTCGACCTGTCGATCACCAACATCTACGAGGGCGTCCCTAGCGCGCTGTTCCAAAACGACGGTCAGGGATCCTTCGCGCCGGTCAGCTTCCGCGCGCGCGCTGTCGCCTTCAACGGATGGGGCCAGGCTTGGCTGGACTACGACCAGGACGGCGACCTGGATCTGCTGATCGCTTCCGGCTCAGGCTGCGAGCTGTTCCGCAACGAGGGCAACGAGCACCACTGGCTGCGCATCGCGCTCGAGGGCAAGAAGCCGAACCGCACAGCACTCGGCGCGCGCGTCCGCGTCACGACCATCGACGCCGAAGTGGAACGCAGCTGGGTGCGCGAGCTGCGCGCCGGCCGCGGCACTTCCTCGCAGGATGAACCCGTGCTGCACTTTGGCCTCGGCGACTGGGACGGCCGCGTCTCGATCGAAGTCTGGTGGCCGGGTGAGTCCCGCCCCCAGAAACGCAACGCCCGGGTCGACCGCGTGGTCGAGATAGCGCAGCGTTAACCCCGAATCAGATCCGCCGTCGCGGCGGCGATCGGGGTGTCGACCCAGCCGAGGTTGAGCAGGGCGAGGGTGGCGGCGCCGACGACGAGCAGGAAGGCGGCGAGCCAGGGCAGCGGGCGCTCGATGGCCGGGCGGAAGTCTTCGGCTGGGCGCTCGAGGTAGAGCTGCTTAATGACCCGGAAGTAATAGAACAGCGAGACGACCGAGAGCAGCGCCAGCAGCAGCGCGAGCAGCGGCTGCCCCCCCGCCCACAGCGAAGCGAGCAGGCGCCACTTGCCGGCGAAGCCGGCGGTGGGCGGCAGGCCAGTGAGGCTGGCGAAGAACAGCACCAGCGCGCCGGAGGCCAGCGGGTACTTCCAGCCGAGGCCGGTCCAGTCGCGCAGGTCTTCGGAGCCGGCGCGCATCGCGATGCCGAAGACGGCGGCGAAGGCGCCGAGCGAAGCCACGGCGTAGACCAGCGCGTAGGTGCCGGCGGCCGCCAGACCGTCGGCGCTCATCAGGGAGACGGCCGCGAGCAGATAACCGGCGTGGCCGATCGAGGAATAGGCCAGCAGGCGGCGCAAGTGGGTTTGGCCCAGCGCGGCCAGGTTGCCCCACAGCATCGAAACCGCGGCCAGCACCGCGAGGACCATCCCGAAGCTGGCCCCGAACTCGCTCGCGGCGGTGGTGACCGCGAGCAGCGCCGGGTCGCCTTCGATCCCGTGCAGGGTCGTGGCGAACAGGATGGCGAAGCAGCGCAGGAGCGCGCCCAGCGCCACCAGCTTGGAACCCACCGCCAGGTAGCCGGCGATCGCCGTGGTCGTGCCCTGATAGACGTCGGGCGCCCACCAGTGGAAGGGCACCAGCGCGAGCTTGAACAGGAAGCCGGCGAGCAGCAGCAGCGTCGGCAGCAGCACGCGCACGCCCTCGCCTTCGAGCAGCGCCTGGTTGATGCCCAGCGCGACATCGGGCATCGCAAAGCTCGCCCCGCCCAGCCCGAACAGCAGGCTGATGCCGTAGAGCATGACGCCCGAGCTCAGCGCGCCGTAGACCACGTACTTCATCCCGGCTTCGGCGCCGGCGCGGTCACGCTTGTGCACATCGGCGAGCGCGTACGAGCACAGGCCGAGCATCTCGAGGCCGAGGTACAGCATCATCAGATGCTGGGTCCCGACCAGCACGAAGCCGCCGAGGGTCGCGCAGAGGAACAGGAACTGCGTTTCGATCCGGCCGCGGTCCTGCGGGAAGCGGAACTGCTGCAGGTTGAGGAACAGCGCGAAGCCCGCCGCCCCGGTGATCGCCAGCTGGAAGATCGCCGCGAAGCGGTCCAGCCGCAGCAGGCCGCCGAAGGCGTCGTGCGGACCGGCGTGGTAACGCTGCAGCAGGAGGTACGCGACGACCCCGAGCACGCCCAGGGCGAAGATCCCGGTCTCCCAGCTGCGGCGCCGCGGGAAGACCAGGTCCACCAGCAGCAGCAGGCAGAGGCCGCCCGTCAGCGCCAGCTCCGGCAGGATCAGCACGAGCTGTTCGCTCATGGCAGGACCTCCGGCGGCAGGGTGCGCAGGATCGTCTGCAGGCAGGAGGCCAGCAGATCCAGCACCAGGAAGGGCGCGACGCCCAGCGCGACGCTTGCGACGACCAGCGGCAGCGTGACCGCCATCTCGCGGCGATCCAGATCGGCGTAGCCTTTGCAGTCGCGCGGCGTCGGGCCGAGCAGCACCGAACGGTAGGCCTGCAGCAGGTAGATCGCGGTCAGCATCAGACCGAAGGCGGTCAGGCCGACGTGCAGCGGCCAACTGGGCCAGGCGCCGAACAGGGTGAGCGCTTCGGGGACGAAGCCAGCGAGCAGCGGCAGGCCGAGCGAGCTGAAGAAGCCCACCGTCGCGACCACGAAGAACTTCGGCATGATCCGGCCGAGGCCGCCGAAGCGGTTGAGGTCACGCGAATGGGCGCGGTCGTACACCACCCCCACCAGCAGGAACATCAACGCCGCCGAGATGCCGTGGGTGACCAGCTGCAGGCTGGCGCCGGCGATCGAGTTGAAGCGCGGCCCGGCGTCGAGGTGAGCCGCCCCCTGCGTGAGGCCGGCGACCCCGGCAATGCCGAGCAGGAAGAAGCCCATGTGGCTGACCGAGCTGTACGCGACCAGCCGCTTGAAGTCGGTCTGCGCCAGCGCCACCCAGGCGCCGTAGACGATGTTGATCACGCCCAGCGTGGCGACCAGCCAGGCCAGCTCGGCGAAGGCATCCGGCGCCAGCGGGAAGCCGATCCGCAACATGCCGTAGGCCCCCAGCTTGAGCAGCACCCCGGCCAGGATCACCGAGATCGGCGTGGGCGCCTGGACGTGGGCATCCGGCAGCCAGGTGTGGAAGGGAACGACCGGGATCTTGACCGCGAAGGCCAGGAAGAACAGCGCGAAGATCCAGGTCGACCACTCGAGTCCGAACAGCGTGCCTCCCTCGATCGCCCAGCCGGCGGCCTGCGCCTGCAGCGCGAAGATGTCGAAGGTCGGCAGCACGCCGTCGGCGCCGGAGCGCAGATAGACCGCGACCACGGCGACCAGCATCAGCACCGAGCCGAACAGCGTGTAGAGGATGAACTTCGTCGCCGCGCGCTTGCGTTGCTCGCCGCCCCAGATGCCGATCAGGAAGTACATCGGGATCAGCATCAGTTCCCAGAACACGTAGAACAGGAACAGGTCGGTCGCCAGGAAGACGCCGTTGACGCCGCCGAACAGCAGCAGCAGCAGCGCGTAGTAACCCTTGCTGCCGTCGATGCGCGGCTTGGTCGCGATGACTGCCAGGAAGTGGATCAGCGCCGAGAGCAGCAGCAGGACCAGCGCGAGGCCGTCCATGCCCAGCGCCCAGTTGACCTGGAAGCGAGGGATCCAGGAGGTGGACTCGGCGAACTGCAGCCCGCCCTGGGACGGGTCGAAGCCGCCGAAGACCAGGCCGATCAGAAAGGCGAAGGCGGCGGCCGTGGTGGTGCCCGCGACGAAGCGATGCGCGGCCTGGCTGGTGCGCGGGATCAGCGCGATCAGCAGCGCCGCGACGAAAGGCAGCGCGACGAAGACGGACAGCAGATGCTCTCCCATCTCAGCTCACCCTCCAGAGCGCGAACAGGGTCAGAGCCAGCAGCCCGGCGTAGGTCAGGTAGAGGTAGCGCTGGATATGGCCCGACTGCAGTCGGCGCAAGCGCAGCCCGAGCTGCACGGCGAAGCCGCCGAGGCCATGCACGATCCCGTCGACCACACGGCGGTCAAAGCTGGAAGCGAGCCGCGCCACGACGCGCACCGGCATGACCGTCACCGCGTGATAGAAGCCATCGACGCCGTACAGCCCGCGGGCGGCGCGCGCGAAGGGGCCGAGGGCTGCGGCGGTTCTGCCCGCGTCCCGCTTGCGGAACTGGAAGTACAGCAGCGCGGCGCCGAGACCGAGCACCAGCGAAACCGAGGCCAGGATCGTCGCCAGGTGATGCGCGTCTTCGCTGGGGTGCGGCTTCGCGAACCACAGCATCGCCCCGAAGACCGCGCCCAGGCCCAGCAGCACGAGCGGCAGGCTCATCGGCAGCGGCACCTCCTTGGCGTCACGGGCGTGATCCGAACGCGGCTCGCCGCTGAAGGCGAGCAGGAACATCCGGAACATGTACAGCGCAGTCAGCGGCGCGGCCAGGCCGAGAAGCACGAGCGGCAGGGTGGCGGCCATGCCGGCGCCGGCCTCCCAGCCTTCGGCGGCGAAGGCGAGGATCGCGTCTTTCGAGTAGAAGCCGGATAGGAAGGGCACGCCGGCGATCGCCGCCGTGCACAGCAGCATGCTGGCGTAGGTCACCGGCATGCGCTTGCGCAGCCCGCCCAGTCGGCTCAGATTCTGCTCGTGGTGGCAGGCGTGGATCACCGCGCCCGCGCCCAGGAACAGCCCAGCCTTGAATAGGCCGTGGGTGAAGACGTGGAAAAGCGCGCCGTCCGGGCTGCCCAGTCCAACCGCGCTGATCATGTAGCCCAGCTGCGAGATCGTCGAGTAGGCCAGGACCTTCTTCAGATCGTCCTGGGTCAGCGCGATCGTCGCGGCGAAGAAGGCGGTGAAGGCGCCGACCACGGCGATGATGGCCAGGACGCCCGGGGCCAGCACCGGGAAGGCGCGCGCGACCAGGTAGACGCCGGCCGCCACCATGGTCGCGGCGTGGATCATCGCCGAAACGGGCGTCGGGCCCTCCATGGCATCGGGCAGCCAGACGTGCAGCGGGAACTGCGCCGACTTGCCGACTGCGCCGAGGAAGATCAGCACGCCGGCCGTTTCCAGCCAGCTCGGCCAGCCTTGCTGCCCTTCGATCAGATTGGGCACCGCGACCGCGAGTTCATGGAACTGCAGCGTGCCGAAGCCGTTCCACAGGATCGCCAGGCCGAGTAGCAGCGCCACATCCCCCACCCGGGTGGTGAGGAAGGCCTTGACCGCCGCCGCAGCAGCGCGCGGGCGCGGCTTCTGCCGATCCAGCGAGTCGTGGCCGATCAGCAGGAAGCTGCACAGCCCCATGACCTCCCAGAACATGAACACGAACAGGAGGTTGTCGCTGACCAGCATCGCGAGCATCGCGAAACTGAACAGCGCCAGGCCGGCGAAGTAGGCGGTGTAGCGACTGTTCCCGCGCATGTAGCCGGTCGAGAACAGGTGCACCAGGAAACTCACGCCCGCGACCATCGCCAGGAGCGGCGCGGTCAGACCGTCGTACCAGAGGCCGGCGCGGAAGGCGGCCAGGCCCGCATCCAGCCCCTCGCTGCTGACGAACCACTTCCAGCCGTGGCCGCCGCCGGTGGCGCCGGTCGACCAAACGAAGTGCTCGGCCTCGTCACCCAAGCCCTGCGCGCGCAGGTACAGCAGCACCGCGACGCCGAAGGCCCCGAGCATCGCGCCGGTAGGCAGCCAATCGCCGCCGCGCGGCAGGCTGCGGCCGACCAGCACCTGCAACAGCCAGGCGCCGAGCGGCAGAAGCGGCACGGCGAGCAGCAGCGGGAAGAAGTCGGCGGTGGGCATCTAGTCGCGCAGCGTGTGCATATCGTCCGGGCGAATCGAACCGAAGCGTGAGTACACGTTCAGCACGATCGCCAGCGCGATGGCGGCCTCGGCAGCGGCGAGGATGATGACGAAGATGGCTCCGATCTGGCCATCCAGCCCCGCGCCAGGGTGGAAGCGCTGGAAGGCCACCAGGTTGAGGTTGGCGGCGTTCAGGATCAGCTCGAGTCCGATCAGCACGTAGATCAGACTGCGACGCGCGGCCGCCATGATCAGCCCCAGCAGGAAGAGCAGCAGCGAGACGAAGAGGTAGGCCTCGAGCCCCATCAGCTGAGCTCCTCCGCGCGGGGTTCGGGGCGCCGGCGGGCGATGTAGACCGCGCCGACCAGCGTCGCCAGCAGCAGCACCGAAGCGAACTCGAAGGCGAACAGCCAGGAGTCGGCGCGCAGGAAGGCCAGGCCGATCGCCTCGGCGGTCGGCTCGGGGGCCGGAAGATTCTCCGGCGCGGGCATGCCTGCGTGCTCGCCGGTGAACAGCTGCACCAGTAGGAGGATCGCCAGCGCCCCGGCGAGCGCGGCCGCCAGGCCGATCCGGCGCAGGTTGCGCTCGTGCGGGCTCGGCTTGGTGAGCATCAGCCCGAACAGATAGAGCACCATGATCCCGCCGGCGTAGATCAGCACCTGAGTCATCGCCAGGAAGTCGGCGCCCAGCGTGAGGTACAGCCCGGCCACGCCCAGGAAGGTGCCGAACATCGCGAAGGCGCTGCGGACCACGCTGGTCTCGAACAGCGCGACCAGCGCGCCGCCGAGCGCGAGCGCGGTGAACACCGCGAAGGACAGCTCGGCGCCGGTCATGCCTGCGGGTCCTCCGCGCCGGCTTCGCCCTCAGCCGGCTCCTTCTTGGCCGCCTCTTCCGCGGCCTTCTTCTTGGCGGCGAGTTTGGCGGCCTTGGCCGCCTCCGCCGCTTCGATGCGCTCCTGCTGCTCTTCAGTCAGACCCGTCCAGCTGAGCAGATCCTTGACGAAGTCGCTGCGGTCCTCGCTGACCATCGAGTACTCCGTGCCCATGTGGATGCAGTCCTTCGGGCAGGGGTAGACGCACAGCTCGCAGAACATGCACTTCTGATAGTCGAGCTGGAACTTGTGCCACTCCAGCTCCTTGCCGTGGCGGGTCGCATCCATCTCGATGCAGTCCACCGGGCAGGCCTTGGCGCACTTATCGCAGTTGATGCAGAGCTCCTGCTCGAGGTAGTGAATGCCGCGGTAGCGCTCGTCGAGCTGCGGCCGGACCTCGGGGTACTGCACCGTGACCTTCTTGCGGAAAAGATAGCGGAAGGTCAGGGCCATGCCCTTGGCCGTCGACACCACGGTGTCGGTGATGTTGCCGAAGTAGCCGCGCGGCGGCTTGGGCTCGGTCGGCGCCTTGGGCAGCGTCATGCCTGCGCCCCCAGATGCTTGACGTACTCCCAGCCGGCGGCGATCAGCGCCATCGCCATGCTGAGCGGGGTCAGATACTTGTAGCCGAGGGTCATCACCTGATCGATCCGCAGCCGCGGGACGGTCCAGCGCACCCACATCATGATGAAGACCAGGAAGAAGGCCTTCAGCACGAAGCTAGCCGTGGCGAGCACCAGCAGCAGCGTTGAGCCCGGCTCCAGCAGGTGGATCCCCGGGAAGTTCCAGCCGCCCAGCCACAGCGCCGCCCCCACCGCGCTGAACACGAACATCGCCGCGTACTCTTCGAGGAAGAAGAAGCTGAAGCGGATGCCCGAGTACTCGGTGTGGAAGCCGGCGACCAGCTCGGATTCGGCTTCGGGCAGGTCGAAAGGCGCGCGCTTGTTCTCGGCCAGCGCGGCGACGAAGAACAGCAGGAAGCTGGGGATCGCGATCCAGAAGGCGTCGCTGAACAGGTACCAGCCCATGCCGAAGCTGCCGGTCTGAGCCTCGGTCGCGGCCTTCAGGCTGAAGGTGCCGAAGTAGAGGATCGGCGGCATCAGCGACAGGCCGAGCGGGATCTCGTAGCTGGCCACCTGGGCCGCCTCGCGCATCGCGCCGTAGACCGACCACTTGTTGTAGCTGCCCCAGCCGGCCATGATCACGCCGATGGTCGTGACCGAGGCGATGGCAAGGATCAGGAAGACGCCCAGGTCGACGTCGGCCACGATCAGCCCGGGGCCGAAGGGCAGCACGACGAACAGCGCGAAGGCCGAAGCCATCACCACCGCGGGCGCGAGCTGGAACAGGCGCCGATCCGCGCCGCGCAGGATCAGGTCTTCCTTCAGCAGCAGCTTGATCGAGTCGGCGATCGACTGCGCCCAGCCTGCGAAGCCCCCGGTGCGGTTGGGGCCGACCCGATGCTGAATCCAGCCGGCGACCTTGCGCTCGGCGTAGACGAAGAACATCGCCGCCACCGTGATGAACGCCAGCACCACCGCCAGCGCGATGGCCGTGGACAGCAGCAGTTCGTACATCGGGGGGAAGAGGAAGGGGTTAACGGTCGGTCTCGCCGACCACAATGTCGACCGAGCCAATGATGGCCGCGGCGTCGCCCAGCATGGCACCGGGCATCAGGTGTTCCGCGACCGACATATTGCAGAAGGAGGGCGAGCGAACCCGCACCCGCACCGCAATCTTCGTGCCATCCGACACGCAGTAGTGCCCCAGCTCGCCGCGTGGGTTCTCGATGGCGACGTAACTCTCGCCGGGGGCAGGGCGAATGACCGCGCCGACCTCCTCGTGAAGGACCTCGCCGTCCGGGATCTGCTCCAGGCACTGGCGAAGAATTCGCACACTCTCGACCATTTCGAACATCCGCACGAAGGTGCGGTCGAAGCAGTCGCCCACCTGGCCGCGGTAGCCGACGCCCTGAATGACATCGAACTCGAGGCGGTCGTAGATCAGGTAGGGCTGATCGCGCCGGAGGTCCCAGTCGATGCCGGAGCCGCGCAGCATCGGGCCGCTGCAACCCCAGGCCAGGGCCTGCTCCGCGGAAAGCACGCCGATGTTGGCCGTCCGCTCGATGAAGATCTTGTTCTCGGCGATCAGGGTCCAGTACTCGTGCCAGGTCTTCTCGAAGCCGTCGAGGAAGGCCGCGACCGAAGCAAGCCAGCCTTCGGGCGCGTCGTTCATGACCCCGCCCGGGCGGACGTAGCTGTAAGTCAGCCGCGCCCCGCAGATCTTCTCGAACAGCTCAAGCACTTCCTCGCGGTCGCGCAGCGCCGTGAACAGCGGCGTGAAGGCGCCCAGGTCGAGGCCGTAAGTTCCGACCGCAAACAGATGCGAAGCGATGCGATTCAGCTCGGCCACGATCACCCGCAGGTACTGCGCGCGCTCCGGCACCTCGACGCCGAGCAGACTCTCGACCGCCAGGCTGTAGCCGAGGTTGTTGTTCATCGCCGCGAGGTAGTCGTAGCGATCGGTGTACGGCAGGTACTGCAGCCAATCGACGCTTTCGCCGATCTTCTCGGCGCAGCGGTGCAGATAGCCCAGGTGGGTCTGCGCTCCGGCCAGGATCTCGCCGTCGGCCTTGAGCAGCACGCGCATCACGCCGTGCGTGGCCGGGTGCTGCGGCCCCATGTGAATCATGCAATCCTGCGTCGCGACGTCGAGCTCGACCTCGCGGCCGGGCTTGTCATCGAATCGGGCGGCAGGATGCGAGTTCATCAGGTGCAGGAGATCCCGTTGTACTCCTCGGGATACTCGTAGTCCTTGCGCAGCGGGAAGCCGGCCCAGTCGTCCGGCAGCAGCAGCTTGCGCGGGTCCGGGTGGCCGGTGTAGGTGATGCCGTACATCTCGGCCGCTTCGCGCTCGTGCCAGTCGGCAGCGGGGTAAACCAGAGCCACGCTGGGCACGACGGCCTCGGTCTTGGGCACCCGCGCCTGCACGATCAGCCGCGCTTTGGTCTGCAGATTGCGCAGGCCGTAGATCAGCTTGAGCTCGGCGGAATCGACCGAGGGGTCGACCGCGGTCGCGTCGTAGAGCAGGGCGTAGCCGAGCTCATCCCGGCAGTGTTCCAGCACGGCGGGCAGATCCTGCGCCTTGCCGAGCAGCAGGAAGGCGTCACCACGCCAGACCGGCTCCGCGTCCTCTTCCTTGGCGCGCCGGACCAGATCCTTGGCCTCGCCCTCCGGGGCGATCAGCGGCAGATTCGGCAGCTGCAGCTCCAACTCCCAGCCGGCAGCACGCAGTGCTTCGGCGGCTTCCTGCGCGGCCGCACGGTTCAGCTCCATCGGGCCCCAGGCGGTATCGCGCGCCGCCATCAGGCCGGATGGGCCTCCGTTCCCTGCGGTACGATCACATCCTTCGGCTGGGCCCGAATGACGCGCTGTCGCTTGATCTTCTGCTGCAGCAGCATCAGGCCGTCGAGGAAGGCCTCCGGGCGCGGCGGGCAGCCGGCGACGTAGACATCGACGGGCACGATGCGGTCGACGCCCTTCATGACGGTGTAGCCGTACTTGTGGTACGGACCGCCCCCGGTCGCGCAGGCGCCGAGCGCCATGACGTACTTCGGCCCCGGCATCTGGTCGTAGAGCCGCTTAACGCGCTCCCCCATCTTGAAGTTGACCGTGCCGGCGACCACCATCAGGTCGGCCTGGCGCGGCGTGGCGCGGAAGGCCCCGGCTCCGAAGCGGTCGACGTCAAAGCGCGGCCCGCCGACCGCGATCATCTCGATCGCGCAGCAGGCGAGGCCGAAGGTCATCGGCCAGAGCGAACTGGAACGCGCCCAGTTGACCATCCAGTCCACGCGGGTGGTCAGGATGCTCTCCGGCAGCGAGTTCTCGAGTACACCCATGTCTAGTCCTGATCCTCCGTGGTCTCGGTCAGATCCGGCGAGCCGTCCGGACGATTCTTGCTCAGCTCCTTGACCCAGTCGAGGTCGCCCTTCCGCCAGACGTAGGCCAGGCCGAGCGCGAGGATGGCCAGGAAGAGCACGCCTTCGAGAAAGGCCACGCCGCCGATGCTGGGATCGGCGAAGGCCGTCTTCAGCACCCGCGCCCACGGGAACAGGAAGGCGATCTCGACCGCGAACACGATGTAGACCAGCGCCACCGTGTAGTAGCGGATGTCGAAGCGGAACCAGGCCGAGCCAATCGGTTCCTCGCCGCACTCATAGGGCTCGAGGCCGGGCGCGTCGCGATCGCGCTTGGGGCGCAGCAGCCCCCCCAGGAACATGCCGAGGACGACCAACCCCGCTCCGGCGAGGGCGAAAATCAGAACCTTGGCGTAGTCGTGGAACACGGCCGAATGGGCAGCCGCCCGGGTGGGCGGCTGCACGGGGGACTCAACTGACGTTCCAAGTATCGCCGGCCGACAGCAGCGCTTCCAGCGTGCCCTCGCCCTGCTTGGCAGTCGCCTCGGCGACCTGCGCGTGGATGTCCTGCTCGAGCTGCGGACGCTGCACCTGGCGGAAAATGCCCATCGGGACGGGCACCTCACCCCGCTCGGAGCCCTGACAGATGCGGAAGGCGCGGGCGCCGGTCTCGCCGGTGGGATCCCAGACGTCCGCCTGATCAGGCGCGACGACCTCGATCGAATCCGGCAGGAAGCGCAGACCCTTATCGGCTTCCTTGCCAAAGACCATCGGCTGGCCGGGGCGCAGATCAACCTGGCGGTCGTCCCGCACTTCCTTGCCGACGATGTGCTCGAAGACGTTGTTGTTGAAGATCACGCAGTTCTGCAGGATCTCGATGAAGGCGAAGCCCTCGTGCTCGTGCGCCGCCTGCAGCACCTGCTTCATGTGCGGGATCTGCGTATCGACGGTGCGCGCCACGAAGCTCGCTCCGGCGCCGAGGGCCAGCGCGATCGGGTTGAACGGCGCATCCAGCGAACCCATCGGGGTCGAACCGGTGCGCGTGCCCACATCCGAAGTCGGCGAGTACTGCCCCTTGGTCAGACCGTAGATCCGGTTGTTGAACAGCATCACCTTGATGTTGAGGTTGCGGCGCATCGCGTGGATCAGGTGGTTGCCCCCGATCGACAACGCGTCGCCGTCACCCGTGACCATCCAGACGTGCAGATCCGGGTTGGCCACCTTGACCCCCGTCGCCACCGCCGGCGCGCGGCCGTGGATGGTGTGGAAGCCGTAGGTGTTCATGTAGTACGGGAAGCGGCTGGAGCAGCCGATGCCCGACACGATCACGAACTTCTCCTTCTCGACCCCGAGGCCGGCGAAGGTCTGCTGCACGCCATTCAAGATCGCGTAGTCGCCGCAGCCCGGGCACCAGCGGACCTCCTGGTCCGAGGCAAAATCCTTCTTCTTGTAGCTGACAGTCATCGTGCTGATTAGCCGTGCAGTTCTTCGATCTTGGCCAGCAGTTCGGTGCTCGTGAACGGCTTGCCCTGGACCTTCGGGTAGGAGATGGTGTCGATCAGGTACTCGGCGCGAACGAGGCGCGAGAACTGACCGCGGTTCAGCTCAGGGACCAGCACCTGATCGAACTTCGACAGGACTTCGCCCAGATCCTTCGGCATCGGGAAAACGTTGCGCACGTGCACCTGCGAGACGCTGAGGCCCGCAGCCTGAGCGCGGTCCACCGCGCCGCGGATGGCGCCGTAGGTGCTGCCCCAGCCCAGCACGCAGAGCTTGCCGGATTGCTCGCCGTAGACCTCGGTGGGCGCGTAGCCGTCGGCCACGCCGTTCACCTTGGCCTCGCGAAGCTTGACCATCTTCTCGTGGTTCTCGGGCTCGTAGTTGACGTTGCCCGAGCCGTCCTGCTTCTCGAGCCCGCCGATGCGGTGCTCGAGCCCCGGCGTGCCCGGGATCGCCCAGGGCCGCGCGAGCGTTTCCGGATCGCGGGCGTAGGGCTGGAAGTTCTCGACGTCGGTCGCGTGGCGAACCGGGATCTCGGGGAGCTCCGAGGTCTCGGGAATGCGGAAGGGCTCGGCGCCGTTGCCCAGGTAGCCGTCGCTGAGGAGCAGCACCGGGGTCATGTAGGTGAGCGCCATCTTGACCGCCTCGATCGCCGCCCAGAAGCAGTCGGCCGAGGACTGCGGCGCGATCACCGGGATCGGTGCCTCGCCGTTGCGGCCGTAGATCGCCTGCATCAGATCGGCCTGTTCGGTCTTGGTCGGCAGGCCGGTCGACGGACCGCCGCGCTGCACATTGACCACCACCAGCGGCAGCTCGGTCATGACCGCCAGCCCCAGCGCTTCGCCCTTCAGGGCAAGGCCCGGACCGGAAGTGCCGGTGATGCCGATCGAACCCGCGTAGGCCGCGCCGATCGCCGAGCAGACGCCGGCGATTTCGTCTTCGGCCTGGAAGGTGACAACCCCGTAGTTCTTGTAGCGCGCAAGTGCATGCAGCACATCCGAGGCCGGCGTGATCGGGTAGGAGCCGTAGAAGATCGGCTTCTTGGCCTTGTGCGAAGCCGCGACCAGGCCCATCGCCAGCGCCGCGTTGCCCATGATGTTGCGGTACTTGCCGCTGGGCAGCTTGGCCGGCTCGACCGTGAAGCGGTTCTGGAACAGCTCACTGTTCTCGGCGATCACGTGGCCGGCGCGCAGCGCGCGCAGGTTGGCCTCGAGGATCTCCGGCTTCTTGCCGAACTTCTGCTTCAGCCAGTCCTCGGTGGTCGTCAGCGGGCGGTTGTAGACCCAGTAGAGCAGGCCGAGCGCCAGCAGGTTCTTGCAGCGCAGCGCCTCCTTGTTGCTCAGGCCCAGGCCCTCGACCGCGTTGATGGTCGCCTCGTTCAGGTCCAACTCGACGAGCTGGTACTTCTCGCCCAGCTCGGGGCCGTTCAGGGGGTTCTCCGCGTAACCGGCCTTCTCGAGATCCTTGTCACCGAAGTTGCCCGTGTTGACCAGCAGCAGACCGCCCGGCTTCAGATCGCCGACGTTGGTCTTGAGCGCGGCCGGGTTCATCGCGACCAGCACATCCGGGGTATCGCCGGGTGTGAAGATGTCGCGCGACGCGAGCCGCACCTGGAAACCGGACACCCCGAACAGGGTGCCTTGAGGAGCGCGGATCTCCGCCGGGTAGTCCGGGAAGGTCGCCAGGTCGTTGCCCAGCAGCGCGGAAGTATTTGTGAACTGGTTGCCGGTGAGCTGCATGCCGTCACCGGAGTCTCCGGCGAATCGGATGACAACTTCGTCCAGCTTCTCCGTGGTCGGAGTGGAGCTCATGCCAATCGGGCGGGCGCCAAGTACGCGTGGATGGAGGCGGGCGGGGGCCCGCGACGAGCCCGATATTCTAAACCGCTGCGGCTGGCATTCGCGGAATCATCACGCGCTTTCCGCCTGATCGACGGGCAGCTCGAGATGCATGACCGCACCTGCTTCGCCGTCCTCGCGCGCGGCACCCAGCAGGCGGCCGCGATGACGGCGCGCGACCAGCGCGGCGATCGTCAGCCCGAGGCCATGCAGCTTGCCGTCCTCGCCCCGCCGCCAGGCCTCGGCGGCGCCGCGGCCGAGCTCGGTCAAGTCTCCGAGGTAGTCCTCGGGCAGACCGGGGCCGTTGTCCTGGATCGAGAAGCGAATCCCAAGCGCCGAAGGAGCGACGCAGACCTCGATCTTCCCCCCCGTTTCGGGGACGACGGCGAAGGCATTGCAGATCAGATTGACCAGCGCACGTTCGACTTCGCCAGCGATGCCCAGGATGGGAGGCAGCTCGGCCCCGAGCTGGAAGTCCAGCTCGATTCCAAGCGAGCTGGCGCGGCCCTGCACCGCGCGGGCCAGTGAATCGACCAGCAGCTCGGTGCCCACGGTGTCGGGTTCGGGGCGCATCAGGCCGACGGGGGTGCCGGGCACCGGCGGACGGCAGAACTCGAGCAGATCATCGAAGAGATCGGTGATCCGATCGGCCGCGCGCATGATCTCCTGGGCGCTCTCGAGCTGAGAGACCTGATCCAGGCTGCGAGCGAGGACCTCGGCGTGGCCCCGGACCAGGCCGATGAAGTGCCGCAGATCATGCGCAGCATGACGAACTTCCAGCACCTCGTCATCGACGAGCGGATCGGCGGCAGGGTTGGCGGTGTCCATGGCCCTCGGGAACTCCTATTTTGGGGAGCAGGAACCCCGGTTCCTACCCGGATGCCCGAAAAATTGGACTACCGACACGCGCAGCGCTTCGCGACGCGGCAAGCCAGGGAGATCGCCGGCGAGCTCTACCCGGGCCCGGTGCTCATGCCGCGCGGCATGCTGCGTGCGCTGGATCCGGTGCTGGCGGTGGCCATGGGGCCGGCCCGCCTGCGCCGTGAGGCCTTCCGGATCGCGCTCCAGCAGGCGCTGCGCGGCCGCCCCGACGGCCCGCTGATGCTGGCGCTCTGGTCGTCGGCCACCGCGGGCGAGATTGACCATCCGCTCGTTCTCGAGCTGATGGATCGGATGCCCGAGCCGATGCCCGACGCCCCCGCCACCCGAGCCGAACTGCTCGAGGAACTGCGGCCGCGCGTCGAGCTGGTCGCCCGCTGGGCCCTGCGCCTGGCGCAGCGTGATCAGGACGCGGCGATCGGTCCGGCGACTCATCTGGGCTGCGGGCTGGTGCTGACCCGGCTGCTGGCGGACCTGCCGCAGCATCTCTCCGCCGGCAAGGTGCCGCTCCCGGCCGAGGACCTGGCCGCCGCGGGGGCGACCCCCGAAGACCTCGTGGCCGGGGTCCGCACCCCGGTGGTCAACGAGTTCCTCAGCCGGCAGGTCGACTGGACGCGCTCGCTGCTCCATGACGGCCTGCCGGTCTGCGACGCGGTCGGCTCGCGGCTGGCTCGCGGCCTGCGCGCCGCCGTCCTGCGCGCCCGCCACCTGCTGGATCAGGTCGGCGACCCGCAGTGCGATCTCTTCCGCCGTCGCCCGACCATTTCGAAGCAGGTGCGCCTGCGCTGCGCGGTGCGGGCCTGGTGGCCGGTTCGGGCCGACTCGCCGCAGCCCCCGTCCGCATGAGCGAGCCCTTCCTGGGCATGCCGCGCCCCGAGCTCGTCGAAGACGGCCGGACCAAGGTCGGCAACGCCACCCGCGGCGGCCTGGTCTGCGCCGAGCTCCTGGTGCTCAGCTCGCGCTGGCAGCGCTTCCGCCAGGCCTGGGGCCACCGCTGGCAGGACGGTCAGGCCCTGCTGCTCTCCCCCGCCGACGCCGTCCACAGCTTCGGGGCGCGCGGCGGCCTGCGCGTCCACCTGCTGGATGAGGCCTGGCAGGTGCTGGGCAGCCACACCCTGGCCCCGCGACGCGCCCGGCCCTGCCCCGACGGCACCGCGGCCGCGCTGCTGCTGCCGGCCGCGGCCCCCGCGATCGCCCCCGGCGACCGCCTGGAACTCCTCGGCGCCCAGCCCAGGCTGCCGGACCGAAGCGAATCGGAATTGTAGACTTCCGACGGATGTCCCCGCTCTTCAAGGCCCTACGACCGCGACAGTGGACCAAGAATCTGGTCGTCTTCGCGGGGCTGGCGTTCAGTGGCCAGGCCTTGAACGTCGAGGTGGCGGTGGTGGCCGGACTGGCCTTCGCGCTGTTCTGCGCCGCTTCCTCGGGGGTCTATCTGTTCAACGATCTGCTCGATCGCGAGCGCGACCGGATGCACCCGGTCAAACGCCTGCGCCCGATCGCCTCCGGCGCGCTCGCCCCGCAGACCGCCGCCCTGACGGCGGCCGTCCTGGCCGGCGGCGCGCTGGCCGGCTCCTGGCTGCTCGATCTCGGCCACGCCTGGCAGGCCATCGGCGGCTACTTGCTGCTGCAACTGGCCTACACCCTGCAGCTGAAGCACGTCTTCCTGCTCGACGTCTTCTCGATCGCCGCCGGCTTCCTGCTCCGGGTGCTGGCCGGCGTCTGGGCGATCGAAGCCCCGCTTTCGCCCTGGCTGGTCGCCTGCACGGTGCAGCTCGCGCTGTTCCTGGCGCTGTGCAAGCGCAAGGCCGAGGTCACCGCGGTCGGCGAAGGCTCGACGGCGCAGCGCCCGCTGCTGGCCGATTACGCCGGCGCCGGCCTCGACGTCATGGTCTCGGTGGTCGCCGCGGCGCTGCTGGTCACCTACACCCTCTACACCCTGCTCCCCGGAGCGCTGCTGGCGCTCGAGGTGCCCGAGTCGCGCGCTGGGGAGCCGGGCATGATCTGGACGATCCCCTTCGTCGCCTACGGGGTGCTGCGCTACCTCTACCTGGTCTACCGCCAGGAGCAGGGCGAACGCCCCGAAAAGCTGCTGACGGGCGACCTGCCGCTGTTCGTTTCGGTCGCCGGCTACGGCGCCGTGGTCGCCTGGGTCGTCTATCTCTAAGCCATGAAGATCGTCATCACCGGCGGCGCCGGTTTTCTGGGTTTCCACCTCGCGCAGGGCATGCGCGAGCACGAGCTGGTGCTGCTGGACATCGCCGCCTTCGTGCCCAGCGAAGTCCCCGAGGGCGCCCAGACCGTGCAGGCCGATGTCCGCGACCGCGAGGCGCTGCGCGCCGCCTGCGCCGGGGCCGATGTGATCGTCCACGCCGCGGCTGCGCTGCCGCTGTGGAAGCCGGCCGAGATCCGCAGCGTCAACCTGGACGGCACCCGCGCCGTGCTCGAGGTGGCGCAGGAGCTCGGCGTTCCGCGGGTCGTGCACATCTCCTCGACCGCGGTCTACGGCATCCCCGATCACCATCCGCTCGACGAGAGCGATCCGATGGACGGCGTCGGCCCCTACGGCGAGTCCAAGGTCGCCGCCGAGGAGCTGTGTCAGGAGGCGCGCGCGGCCGGGCAGTGCGTCTGCGTGCTGCGGCCCAAGACCTTCATCGGGCCCGAGCGCCTCGGCGTCTTTCAGATCCTGTTCGACTGGGTCGACGCAGGGGTCAAGATCCCGGTGATCGGCAACGGCCGCAATCGCTACCAGCTGCTCGCCGTCGAGGACCTCGTCGAGGCCGCGCGGCTGGCGTGCACCGCCCACGCCGAGCAAGTGAACGATGTCTTCAACGTCGGCGCCGCCGCCTTCGACACCGTGGGCGAGGATCTGGGCGCGCTGTTCGCGCACGCCGGCACCGGCAGCCGGCTGTTCCGCACGCCGGCCTGGCTGTGCAAGTCCGCGCTGGCCGTGCTGGAGTTCCTGCGCCTCTCGCCGCTCTACAAGTGGATCTACGGAACCGCCGATCAGGACAGCTTCGTCTCGATCGACAAGCTGCGCGGGCTGGGCTGGGAGCCGAAGTACTCCAACGCCCAAACCCTGATCGCGACCTACGACTGGTACAAGGCGAACAAGGACGCCATCCCCGAAGCCGGGACCGGCCACCGCGTGCCCTGGAAAGAGGGCGCGCTGCGCATCGTGCGCTGGTTCCTGCGCTAGTTGTTCGCGCGCGGCGAACGCTTGACGAAGGTGAGCTGCTCGACCTTCCAGAGGTCTTCGCGATCGGTGCCGGGCTCGAGCTTGCGGCTGCCTTCGTTGGCGGGGCGCATCGAGAAGGCGGTCGTGCGGACGCGCGGGATCATGACTTCGCAGTTGTAGAGGAAAGCGAAGATCTGATTGCGCCCGTAGCGGTGCTCGGGGTTCTCGAAGTCGACGTTCATCGAGTAGTCGCCTTCTTCCGGGTTGCCGCGTGGACGCACCGTGATGTTGCCCAGCGAAGAACGCCCGGCGAACTCCTGGATCTGCGTCTGGTAGCTGCTGTCGCCCAGGCCATAGACCGCGGCTTCGCGGCGGGCGGCGACCTCGCGGGACTGCTCGATGACCGAGCGGAACAGCTGCGCATGGCGGGTGAAGCCGGTGTCCCACTGGTCGCGGTAAGTCTGGGCCCAGTAGCGGCCCGCGCCGGTGCCGGCGACCAGGACCAGCAGAATGATCAGAGTGCGTCGATTGTTCATGGCAGCAGCTCCTAATCCAGCGCCGGTTCGGCTTGGGTGGTGTCCACACGGACGGTGAGCGTGGCGAAACGGCCGACGCCTTCCTTAAACGGCTCCCAGCCGCTGCCCTCGACCTGACCCATGGTCCAGTCCTTGTTGCGCAGCGCCGACTGCAGCCCTTCGCCGAGGGCCGTGGCGTTGTCGCCGAAGATGCTGATCGTCATCTTGACCTCGACGTGCGCTTCCATGCGCGCCTTCTTGTCGAAGGAGGTCAGCGTGAGGTCTTCCAGCATCCAGCGCGGGGCGCGGGGCATCTCGCGAGCCAGGACATCGCTGACCAGGCGCCAGGCCTCGACGCAGCTCTGCGGCAGCGCGACATCGGTATCGGTGCCCAGCATCTCGTCGAGCTGATCGGCCGCCTTGTTGACGTTGATCCGCAGCCGCTCGATGGGCTGATCGCGCGGCATGTCCACCCCTTCAAAGTTAGTGCGCACGCGCCAGTCGTCTGGGGCGCCTTCGGGGATGTTCTCATTGAGCAGCTGATCGACCTCGTGGGCGGTCAGCGTGAGCAGGCTGTTGCGGTCGCCGAGGCCCGCGGCCGCCTGCATCTTGGCGCTACCGACCTTGTAGTCGACCACGCCGGCCAGCACGAAGTAGGCGATCAGACTGACCAGGGCGAAGGTCAGCGGGCCCTCGACGCGTTCCAGCCCCTTGGTGAAGCGGAACTCTTCCTGGCGGAAGTTCATCGGCGAGGCCTTCTCGCCCAGGCCGCGCAGCGCAGCGCCCAGGGCGATCGGGCAGGCTTCCGCTTCGTGGAGGCGCACCGGAATGCCGAGGCGAGCCTGCATCGGCTCGTCGAGGCCCGGCAGCACCGCGCCGCTGAGCGACAGCGACTCGAGGCTGAGCGAGGAAGCGATCAGTCCGCGGCGCACCTCGGC
Source organism: Planctomycetota bacterium (assembly GCA_002705055.1). Taxonomy (GTDB): domain Bacteria; phylum Planctomycetota; class UBA1135; order UBA1135; family UBA1135. The sequence goes on along the minus strand of PAHY01000043.1, from coordinate 58,601 downwards.
GATGATTCGCTTGCGCAGCTCGGCCACGGCCTCGGGGCTGGCCTGGGCGCACAGTTCGTCGAAGCTGAGGCCCGTCGGAAGCACCGGGTCGACCCCCCACAGCGCCTCATCGCCCAGTTCTTCTTCGGCGTCGGCGTCCCCGCCTTCGCTCTCTTCCATCAGCTCCTCGATGGCGTCCTGCGCCGCGGCCTCGGCTGATTCGGCGGCGTGCAGATCGTTCTCGTCGCGGCCTTCGACCACCGGCTCGGCGTGGACCTCGGGCGGACCTTCCGGGCCCAGGTCCCGACCCAACTCGCGGTAGCCGACGTGCACCTCGCGCACCGCGCGCACGCCGCGCTGGCTGAACACCATCAACACGCTGGAGTACGGGCCGATGTGCAGCAGGCCGTGCAGCAGATCCGCGCGCTCGGCCAGCGACAGATCGCTGGCGGCTTCGCCGTCGAGATCCAGCTCGCCGACAGTCGGCACGCAGGGCACGTAGCCGGCCAGCGCGCCGAAGTCGAGATCGAGCATGGGCGCATCGACCCCGGCCGCGTTGAGTACATCCAGGGTGAGCTGGATGTCGGCCTTGGGCTGGGAAGCGACCAGCAGCGTGGTGGTCGCGCGCTCGTCCTGCAGCTCGAGGTAGTCGCAGACGACGTCCTCGATGTCGAGGTGGTAGAGCTCGGACTCGACCTCGAACTTGAGCACCTGCATGATCTTCTCGCGATCGGAGAAGGGCAGCGAGAGCTCGCGCAGCGGCGAGGTGATCCCCGGCGCGGCGATGACGACGCGGTCGTACTTGCTCGCGCCTTCGGCCTTGAGCGCCGCGGCGAGAGCCTTGCCGAGATCCTTTGCGCGATCGCGGCTGTCCGAGGGCAGCAGCCCCGAGCCGGAGCTGGCGACCGAATACTTCTTCAGGCTTCCGTCGCAGACTGCGAAGGTGAAGCCATCGGGGCGGAGCGAGATGCCGAGACTGCGCATGGACGCGGGACCAGATTAGCGGCCCCGGAAGCGGGGAACGAGAGCCAAGCCGAGGCTATTCGCCTTCGATCGGTGGCAGCAGATGCCCCATCCGTTCGCGCTTGGTCTCGAGGTACCGGCGGTTCTGCGGATGCGGTTCGACTGCGATGGGAAGTTGCTCGGTGACCTCCAGGCCGTAGCCCTTCAACCCCGCGAGCTTCTTCGGGTTATTCGTGAGCAGGCGCATCTTCCGCACACCGAGGTCGTGCAGGATCTGCGCACCCACACCGTACTCGCGCATATCTGCCGGATAGCCGAGTTTTTCGTTGGCCTCGACTGTGTCAAATCCTGCGTCCTGCAGCTTGTAGGCCTCGAGCTTCTTCTCGAGCCCGATTCCCCGCCCTTCCTGGCGAATGTAGAGCAGGACCCCCTTGCCCGTCACAGAGATTTGACGCATGGCGGCATCGAGTTGCGGGCCGCAGTCGCAGCGCAGCGAGCCCAGGACGTCGCCGGTGAAGCACTCGGAGTGGACGCGGACCGCGACCGGCTCGTCGACGGCCGCGAAGGACTCGCTCAGATCTTCCGGGGCGCCCTCCCAGCCGTAGGTCAGCGCGATGTGCTCCTTGCCGTCGGTCTTCGAGCGGTAGAGGTGCATCTGCCAGTCGCCGGTGACGTTGGGAAGCGGCACCGAATCGACCCGGCGCTCGATCAGCTTTTCGCGCTTGCGGCGGTACTCGACCAGGTCCTCGACGGTGAGGATCTTCAGGCCGTGCTTGGCCGCGAAGACCTCGAGATCGGGCATCCGCGCCATGGTTCCGTCCTCGTTCATGATCTCGCAGATCACGCCGGCGGCGCGCATTCCGGCCAGCTTGGACAGATCGACCGAGCCTTCGGTCTGACCGGGGCGGACCAGCACACCGCCATCGCGGGCGCGCAGCGGGAACATGTGGCCGGGCCGGGCCAGATCGACCGGGCGGGCGTCGGGCTGGACTGCGGTGAGGATGGTGTGAGCGCGGTCGGCGGCCGAAATGCCGGTGGTGACGCCCTCGCGCGCCTCGATCGATTCGAGAAAGGCGGTGCCCATCCGGGCGGTGTTGTTCGCCACCTGGGGGCGCAGATCGAGCTGGTCGCAGATCTCGCCGGACATGGAGAGGCAGATCAGCCCCCCACCTTCCTTGCGCATGAAGTTGATCGCCTCGGGCGTGATGGACTCGGCAGCCATCACGAGATCGCCCTCGTTCTCGCGACGGGGGTCGTCAACCAGGATGATCATCCGGCCCGCGCGGATCTCCTCGAGGGCCTCTTCGACTGTGGCAAACACCATTTCTGAACGGGTCGGACGGTCGGTCCGACCGCATATTGTAGGGTCTGGAGGAGCCCAAGCCGAGGGGTGAAATACAAGCTTTTAGATTAGTATTCCACTCTGCGCTTCACCTGGCTCTCGCCGCTGGACGAACAGGAGAAGATGCGGATCCTTCCCGCCCTGACCGTCCTCTGCTGCGTCGGCGCCCTGGCGCTGGCCGGGGTGCCCTGGCCCGCCAGTTCGGAGACCGAGGTCGACCTGGCCGCGATGCGGGTGCAGAGCCTGCGCGTCGAACTGCGGGAGCTGCGCGGAATCCTGCGTGAACGGGACGCGCACTACCTGGAAGTGCACGAAGCCCAGGAGTCGCTGGCCCAGGACTATGCCAGTCTGCAGGCCGCCCACGCCAGCCTGGTTGACGAAGCCGCCGGTCTGCGCGATCGCACCGCCGCCTTCGCGGCCGAGCGGGATCAGGTCGCCATGCTGCTCGATCGGATCGGCGAGCTGGAAACCGAACTCGCCGCCGAACGCGAGCAGATGGAGTCGCGGATCACGAGCGAGGCCGAGCGCTGGCAGCTTGATCTTGCCAGCCTGCTCGCCGCCCAGGAAGAAATCGCCGCGGCCGCCGCTTCCGCTGCCGTCGAGCTGGCGCAGCCCGCCGCGCCAAAGGTCGACGCCCTGCGGGAACAAGTGCTCGGCCCGGTGTTTCAGCTCTCCGGCGGCGAGGCCGTGGGCTCGGCCGTGCTGATCGCGCGGATCGAGGACGAAGACGACCCGCACTACCTGGCGCTGTCCTGCTTCCACGTCGTGCGCGACATCCTGGAAGGCCGCGAGGACTTCGACGACTACCGCGAGGCCAGCTTCCGGGCAGTGTTCACCGGCCTCGATGCCGCCGAGCGCGCCTATCCGGTGAGCATGATCGAATGGGATGTCCCCTCCGATCTGGCGCTGCTGCGGATCGAGTGCAGCGCCGATCTGGGCCGCGTCGCCAAGATCGCGCCGGTGAGCCGGATCGAGGAGATGGGCGTCTTCCGCGAGATCTACACGGTCGGCTGCCCGCTGGGCACCGCCGCCCAGGCCACCGACGGAATGATCACCCGCGAGACCTGGGAGGTCGACGGCGAGCCCTATTGGATGGTCTCCAGCCCGGCCTACTTCGGCAACTCGGGCGGCGGCGTCTTCCACGGCGACACCCTCGAGCTGGTCGGCATCTTCGCCAAGATCTATACCCACGGCTCGTATCGCCCCCAGGTGATTACGCACATGGGTCTGGCAGTGCCGCTGGATCGGCTGCACAGCTGGCTGTCCGAAGTCGGCTACGAGCATCTGCTGCCGCAGAACTAGGGCCGCGCCCCCTCGACGCGAGGCCGCGCCCGCGCGGGGCGTGTCGCTGCATGCGCTAAACTGCGGGCGACCATGTTCCGCATGTCTCGCCTGTTGTTCGTGCTGATCGCGGCGCTGCTCGCCAGCCCCGCGCTGATCCCCCATCCCGGTCCGCAAGCCTGGCTGCCCACCACGGCGCCAGCCGCTGCGCCCAACATCCCCGCGCTCGTCTTCGCGGCCGACGAAGAGGAGGCCTTCGCCGAAGCCGAGAAGCTGCTCAAAGCGGGCAAGCTGGAGGAAGCGCGCGAAGCCGGGCTCCACGCGCTGGCGTCCTACCCCTTCAGCGATGCCGGCTATCAGCTGATGCACCGCATCGCGGTGGCTACCGAGGATCCGGACGATGCGCTGCGCTGGGCCAAGTGGCTGTACTGGTCGCGCAAGTACGGCGGCCGCGCCGATGAGCTGGAGGAACTGGGCGCGCTGTTCGAAGGTCAGTGGGAAGGCTGGAACCGCGACGAAGAAATCCTGCTCGCCTGGGACGAGTCGCTGCGCGAAGCCGCCAAGAAGGCCGGCTCCAAGAAGCAGTACCGCCTCGCCGGACACCTGATGGACCGCCTGCTCGAGCTCAACCAGGGCGACAAGAAGCTGGAGAAGGATTACGAGAAGCTGGCCGACAAGGCCGGGCAGCAGCTGTCCGGCGGCGCCTTCGTCGCCGCTTCGATTCGCCGCAAGTCACCCGAGTGGCTGGACCGCGAGAACAAGAAGCACGAGCACTGGGAGAACCCCTTCGAGCGCGAGACGAAGAACTACGACATCTACTGCAACGTGTCGTGGGAGTTCACCGAGACGCTCACCGCCGCGATGGACGAGATCAATCAGTTCTATCGCGAGATCTACGACTACAAGAAGAAGGCCAAGGCCACCATCCACGTCATGCGGCGCCGCTCGGACTTCGACAAGATGTCGCTGAAGGTGCTGAACCGCGCCATGCCCAGCCGCGGCGTGGGTGGTTACTGGGTGCCGGCGCAGCGCACCGTGGTCGCGTATGACCGCGCCTACGACGAAGAGGGCTTCACGCAGGACGCGCTGTGGCAGACGCTGTTCCACGAGGCCAGCCACCAGTTCATGACGCTGCTGTCGAAGGACCGCCACATCGTGCCGACCTGGCTCAACGAGGGCACCGCGTCCTACTTCGAAGGCTGCGAGATCAAGGCTGACGGCACGATTGTCAAGAACGCCCCGGCGGTGCACCGGCTGCGCGCCTGGTACGCGATCGACAACAGCGCCAGCCGCCACTCGCTCGAAGACCTGGTCGCGCACCCGCGCAACACCGGCGCTGATCAGACCGGCAGCCGCTCCTACGAGGGCAGCTTCTATCCCTATGGCTGGGCCTTCGTCTACTTCCTGCTGAACTACGAGGAGAACGACCGCCGCGTCTACGGGCTGGCAGTCACCGAAGACGGCCGCATCCCCGAGGACTACAAAGCCGTCAAGAAGGCCGGGCGCCTGGTCTACCGCGACGCCTATGACAAGTACCTGAAGCACTTCTCCGAGCGCGGCTCGAACGGCGACCGCTTCTATCCGATGGAGATTGCCAAGAAGTACTTCATCGAAGAGATCGACGATCCGGACGTCCAGGATTGGGACGCGCTCGAAGCGCGCTGGCGCAAGTTCTGCACCTCGCTCTACCAGGAAGAAATGGCCGGCCCCGAGTTCGCCGATGTGCTGCAGGCGCGCAGCCGTGGCTACATGCTGGCCGAGGACTGGGAGCGCGCGCGCATCACCGCCGAGCAAGCCGACAGCAAGCGCCCCAACGACCCGGAGACCTACCGCCTGCTGGCGCTGGCCAACTCCGGCGAAGGGCGCGATGAAGACGCCGTCTACTGGATGGTGCGCCACTGGGAGCAGATGTTCCCGGCCGGCAAGCAGGAGGCTGTCCTCGAAGCCGAAGAGTGGCTGGCCGACAACGGCGGCAAGGACGCGCTCGAGTACTACATCATCCCGACGCGCGAGGCCGTCGAAGCGCTCGCGGCTTCCGCCGATGCGGCGCTGGATGCCGGCGAGCCGATGGCCGCGGTGCTCTTCGCGGTCCACGGCTGCGAAGTACTGGGCATGGATCATCCCAGCCTGACCAAGCACTTCGGCGTGGGTCTCGAGCCGGGCGAAAGCCACGCGCTCGACCTTTCCGGCAAGGACCTGCGAATGTGGCAGCGCGCCTTCGAGCGCGGCGAGGAAGGCAACCGCACCTTCCAGGCACCCGGCGTGACCGTGGACGTCGTCCGCTACGACGATGACGGCGTGTTCATCAACAACCCGGAAGGCGAAGCGCGTCCGGGCATGGAGCGCGTGAGCCGTCGCTCACTCAACCAGCTCGTTGCCCCGTACGAAGTGCGCGGCAAGGTGCAGGTTGAAGGGCGCGCGGCGCTCAACCTGGGCCTCGACCGCAACGGACGAGCCCGCGCCGCGCTGGTGTTCGAGATGCAGGACGGCGTTCCGGTCTGCCGCACCTGCGTAGTCGATCAGGAGGTCGACGTCGATGGCGGCCGGGCCTTCACGCGCCTAGAACAGGTCGGCGGCTATCAGTTCCCAGCCGGCGACAGGATCGACTTCCACTTCCTGGTGAGCAACGAGGAGCCGAGCTGGATGGTTGCCAACGGGTCGGAGAAGGCCGGCTTCCCTGAAGAGTTCACCCCCGAGCGCCTGGAAGGCGCGGTGGCGCTCGATGTGCATGAGGGCGGCGTTGCGTTGTGGAGCGATATCGAGGTGCGGCCGAGCCGCCCCTTCTGGCCGGTACCCTAGGAGTCTGACCCCCTTGGATGGGCTCGAATCACGGACTGACTCGTAACTTCTCGCCTGGTCAAGCGTCCTCTAGGTAAACCGCCTGGAGGACGCTTCTTGTTTCAACCGCCTTTCTGTCCACGCTTCGGCTGCCCATCGACCGAATGTGACATCGCATTCCGCTTTCGCCGATCTGGCTCCTATCACCGCAAGTGTGACGGCCGCTGGATCCAGCGTTTCCGCTGCCTCATTTGCCATCGAGGCTTCAGCACCCAGACCTTCAAGGCAAACTTCCGCTACCGGAAGCCCTTCTTGCATCATGCTTTAGTCCACGCGCTTTGCTCCAAAGTCACGCGGCGTCAGGCGGCTCGCCTCTTTGGGGTCAACAAGAAGACCGTGGAGCGTCGCCATGTGCGCATGGCGCGAGTTGCTCGCGACTTTCACAGGGCACGGTTGTTGGAGTGTGCGCAGAGAGGAGGAATCGACGGCACCTTCCAACTCGACGAACTCGAGTCCTTCGAGCATCACCGCAAGTTGAAGCCTGTGACGATGGCCGTTCTGATCGAACGGAAGAGTTACTTCGTCGTGCACGCGCGCGCAGGGCAGCTTGCAGCGCGCGGTCGACGAACTCTGCAACAGCAAAAGCGACTCAACGAGATCCAATCAGAGGAAGGAGTGCGCCGCTCGGCATCTCGGGCCTGCGTGCGTGAGTGCTTTGAGTCTCTCGGCGGGTTGCTCTCCTCCGAAATCCCGGTGCGCTTGCAGACGGACAAGAAGCGCACCTACCCGACGGAGTGCAGACGAGCGACCCATCCTCGTGCCTTGATCCATCGCACGACAGATAGTCGTAAACGACGTGACTATCGAAACTTGCTCTTTCCGATCAACCACACGCTCGCGATGATGCGCGACGGTATGTCTTGCCTCGTGCGCCGAAGCTGGGGAGCCGCCAAGACGATCAAGGGGCTCCAGCGGCACACGTGGATCTGGATGGCGTACCGCAACTACGTTCGTGGCGTCACCGTCAAGACAAGGACGACCCCTGCCCAATCGGCAGGAGTCTGTGATCAACGATGGCAGCTCAAGGAGGTCCTGAGATGGCGCTGGCCGCTTCAAATGGCCCAGCAGTGAGCCCACTCAAGGGGGTCAGTCTCCCTCGATTTCGGCCTCAACTTCGTACCCGAGCACCTGCCCGACACCGTTACTCACCCCCTCGACCTCCACGATCAGGGATTCACCCGCTGCCAAATCGTTGAAGACCGTCCGCAGACCACCGATGGTGTTGCCCGCGGTAGGAATATCCAAGACCGCCTCACTGGGCAGGATGATGTCGACCGTGGCACCGGGCTCCGGGTCGCCGAAGGGATCATCCAGGTCGGTCACGACGACTGTGAATCGGGCTTCAGTCTCGGAAACGGACTGCACCACTCCGGTGAGTCGTCCCGGCTTCACTTCCACGCGCGTGGCATCCAGACTCGCTCCTGCGCCCGAACCGGTCAGCTTGCCGGCGGCTTCGATCTCCATGCCGGTCAGCAGGTCATCGGCTTCCAGCCAGGGCTCGACGCCGGTATCGAGGAAGATGACGGTGTTGCCATCCAGTTCGACCGCTACCGGTCCGGTGATGCGACCCGAGGTTACGCCGGGGTGCGAGTTGTCGAGCGTCAGCTCAAAGCCGTTTGGCAGCGCTGCGACATCACTGATCTCGCCCTCATAGCGCTCGGCCAGATCCACCCGCACGTTGCGGGCCAGGAAGGGCATCGGCGCAACGAAGTCGTCCGCGTCGATGCGCACATCTACTTTCTTGCCCGGAACCAGATCCTCGGGCGCGCCCGCCCCGCCGGCGGATTTCGATCCCAGCCAGCTGGTGCGGTTGTCCCATTCGATCGACAGCACGCCAGGGTTGCCCAGCGCGGCAAGCACCGGCTGCGCGATCGGATAGCCTTTCTCGATCTCCTCAAGCACGATCTCAAAGGTCTGCCCGACCAAATCGGCGCTGAGTACGCGGCCCTCCATACGCACCTGGTTCTTGTTGCGATCTTCGATCTCGCAACGCGTGGCATCCAGGGTGCCGTCGCGCGTCAACGCGCCTTCCACTTCGACGAAGTCCCCGACCTTGAGCGAGGCCAAGAAGGCGTTCGAGTTGCCGAAGGCCGCGCCCGAGAAGTTGAACAGCAAATCCGCGTCCTCGACTTCCACCCGCACCTCACCCAGGCTGCCACCGGTGCCGCGGGCATCGAGGATCTCGGCCTCGAACCAGCGCGCGGAGCGATGGATCGCCGTGACCTGTCCCTGGAAGTCATCCAGGATCGGCGTGGCGGTGGCGTGGCCGGCGCGCAGCGTCAGCTCAAAGTCGAAGCCGATGCCGTTGTCCTGCAGGGACTGATCCAGCACCACGTCGACCGAAATGCTCGCGTAGCCATCCTTGGCCAGAAACAGGTCTGCCGCGCGCGTTGAGCTGAACTCCGCAATGGCTTGCGGCTGCACCACGTTGACCGAAACGGGATCGCCGTCCAGATCGCGCAGTACCACCGCCGTCTCATCGACCGTCATGCGCACGCCGATGTAGCGCCCGGATCCCAGAGTGCTCAGATCGAGCAGCGCCTCACGTGCGCTGCGGCCCAGCCCCAGCACATCCAGGGTGCGCGGCGCGGCCAGCAGATTGGAGGTGAGCTGCAGGTTCTCGCGAACCAGGCGCAGCTCGGTGATGGTCAGCGTCGCGCTTGACAGGCTGTCGGTCGGCGCATCGCCCACCAGCAGGCCCACGCTGGCACCACTCTCGCTGGTTGACTTGGACCCGCCCCCGCCGCAGGCGGCGAGGAGGAGGGCGAGAACACAAAAGGCGGGGATGAGGAGCTTGTTCATGGCGAGCCGATCTTTCAGTTTAGACGAATAGAAAAATGCAGGGGCGCGTTGCCACGCCCCTGCATCCCCTGTCTCTATCTCCATTCAGTTCCGGAGGGATCTCCGTCCTACGGAACCGGGTTCAGCACGGCGTTCAGCCCCGAGCCGCCCACCGAGAGGCGCACGATGTCCCCGGTCTCCAGGCGCGGTCCGTTGACGCGACCGTTGCCATCCGGCTGCTGCCCGAGAATGTCGACGCGGAAGATGCCGCGGCCGGTGTTGTCGGTGGTCAGCGTGCCCAGGCGGTAGCCGCCGGCGGTCACCAGGACCTGCGTGTTGCGCGGAGCGTTCTGGAGCTCGACTTCGAGGGTCTGATCGATCAGACCGTTCTCCGGCGACTCCTTGTACTTGGCCTTCATGTTGGCACCGAAGCCTGCTGCGGTGCCCTCCCAGATCAGGTCATTGTTGTTGAGCATGCCCGCGACCGGGAGAGTCAGCAGGAAGATCATCGAGAGGAAGGAGAGAATGCGTTTCATGTTGCTTCGATTCGGTTCGAGCCGACACCATCGCCGGCATCAGTCCATGCGCCGCTTGCCGGCACCGCCCCTCAAAAAACTTCCGGCGTCGCTATCCTCGACCCCGTGAGCGAGACGCCCGCAAACCCGACGCAGCCCCCTTCCGATGAGGACCGGGGCCTCGTCACGCGCCTGCTTGCTGCAGCGGACGGCGGCGATCCGCACGCCCTCGACGATCTCTTCCCGGTTGTCTATGAAGACCTGCGGCGCCTCGCCTCGAGCTATCTCGGCCGCGAGCGCGCGGGGCACACCCTGCAGCCGACCGCGCTGGTTCACGAGGCATTCGTGCGCCTGGTCGGCATGGAGGCTTCCTCGGTCCAGAGCAGCCGCCACTTCTTTGCCGTGGCCGCGCGGGCGATGCGCCGGATCCTGGTGGATCACGCGCGCCGCCGCAACGCAGGCAAGCGCGGCGGCGGGCACGCCAAACTCTCGCTGGATCGACTGCCCACCGAGCCCGAAGCACGGGATGCCTGCCTCCTCGAGCTGGACGACGCTCTGCAGAAGCTGGGCGAACTGGATGAGCGGAAAGGGCGGGTCGTGGAGCTGCGCTTCTTCGGCGGGCTCGACATCGAGGCCACCGCAGCCGCCCTCGAGGTCTCGCACGCCACCGTGGAACGGGATTGGGCCTTCGCCCGCGCCTGGCTGGCACGTGCCCTCGATGAGGCCGGAAGCTAGGCTCCAGCACAAGCTTCAAAACCTGTTCCTGGGCGATTTCCAAGAACCCGAGCGCTTTCTGGCCCGTCCATGAGGGATCTGCGCGGCTGTCTGCGCCTAGGTGAAATAGAGTCCATGGCGGGAGTCCGCCGCGAGCCTCCCCTTTCCCATGCTTTCCTCCCTCGCCGCTTGGAGCGCTTTGAGCCTGCTGGCTCAAGGCCAGACGTCGGCGACCGGAACCCCTCCGGTCTCCCCGAACGACCCGGGCATTCTCGACCCGGTCATCGCTGAACTGCTGCACGATGCCTACCGGGTACCTGGCTCGCTGCAGGTCACCGGCGACTCGGAGCTCGTCAATCTGGTCGGCAAGGTACGCCGCAAGAAGGCGAAGGGCGCGCGCAGCGCGACCGGCGCGATCATTCAGGACGAACGCCCGGTCACCAAGAACGTGGACCGCGCGCTGGAAGACATGGCCGACGCCGCCGCCTCCGGCCAGGGCAACGCCATGCGCGCCGCGGCGCAGCAACTGCAGAACTTCCTGAGCGGCGCGAGCGCTGGCTACATCTCGGACGGATTCCCGCTGCTGCATCATTTCCAAGGCGGCTTTGCTCCTGATCACCTCGCCGGCGAGTACCGCATGAAGCGGCTGCAGCGCACCGGACTGACCTTCCTCGACGACCAGGGAGTGACCCGCGACTACTGGGAAGTGAAGTGGCGTCTGCTGTGGACCGACGCCGGCATCGAGAGCGACCTGGCTCTGCTCGAGATTCCGATCGAAGCGCATCCTGCAGATCGCGTCCTGGTGCACTTCGAGATCTACTGCTCGGCCGCCGACGAGTGCGGGCCGATGAGCTATCTTGACGACAGCGACCTCGTCACCTCGGACGGCCTGCCCTTCAAGGGTTATGACGCGACCTGGGTGCGCCTGCGCGAAGACGAGATCCACGAGTTCGAGGTCGATCACGGAGCGATCGGCGCGCTGCGCGAGCTGGGCATCCGCGGCTGGCGCGTGAAGCCGGAGCCATTGGCGCGCGTCGACCTGGTGCGCGAGATGGTCGATCCTCGCAGCGGCAGCGTGATGCGTGATCCTCGGGGCGAGGCCCTGGCGAGCGCCGCGCGCACAGCGACCCGCGACTCCATCAGCCTGGCGGCGCCGGAGTCGAAGATCTGGCAGATCGCCGAAGCCGCCCTGCAGGGCGCTTCCACCGCGCAGGTCGCAGCCGCCATGCATCAGGCGCAGACCGCGCCGCGCGGCACTTGGCAGGACTGGTCAGCGCTGCTCGAGAACCGTCGCCAGCTTCCGCTCGAAGCGCTCGACATGCTCGCTGCCGAAGGGATTCAGCCCGGCGCCAACCGCCTGGCCCCGCTCGGCCCCTACGACTTCGTCGCCGTGCAGATGAACCACGAGTGGTACGGCGTCGCCGCCAAGGATGTCGTGGCTCCCTTCGCCGCGCCGCTGGCATGGCAGGAAGCCGAGCAGGGTGGTCGTCAGACCCTGAAGGTGATCAACCTCGATCAGCTGCCGACTGGCGTGCAGATCGCTGACTACGGTCCGGCGCTGCACGATGACCTCGGCACTTGCTACTACGCGCCGCATGGCGGCAAGAGCCTGGAGATCTTCAGCGACAAGCCGGTGTACGGCTATCCGAAGGCAGACGAGCTGCAGTGGCGGACCGGCTGGGGCTTCCGCCCGGGTGCCGGCATCGTGGGGCAGTATGACCTGCTGCCACGCGCCGCGGACCGCGCCCGCACCAAGCGCTTCCGTGATTCCTTCGGCACATTCCGTCAGGGTTGGCAGTATCCCGCCTCGATGCGGGGCGGCGATTTCCGGGTCGACCCGCCGCTCTCGGTGCTGGGCCGCACGGGTCGTCCGGCGCTGCACGGCCTGCTCGAGTCCGATGGCAGCACGGGCCTGGTCATCGGCCGCACCACTCCGGGCTACGGCTCTGCCAAGATGCCCCACGGCGATCTGAGTGGCTTCCATCCCCTCGGACTGGTCAACACGGATACCGACGGGGACCAGATTCCCGATGCGCTGATCTTCCCGCAGTGGCTGCGCAATCCCGATGCAGCCGGCGGCGACCTGGTGCTGTCGACCCCCGCCTGGAGCCCCTTCCTGTACCTGAACCCGAACAACGGCACGGTCTGGAATGACCCGGCCCGCCCGGAACAGGGCCTCTGGGGTTTCACGACCTACGGCCTGGGTGCGCCGCTGGCGCCCGGCAGTGCGCAGCGCATCGACTGGGTGCGGCCGCGCGCCCTGGGACAGGCGGTCTGGCTCAACGCCGGCGCGCTGCGCGCCCACGGCTCTCTGCCGCTGACCATGCTCTACTGAGCGCTGCGGGCCTCGGCGAGGTTCTCTTCAAACTGCTGGACCAGCGGGTGATCGCTGGCCAGCCGACGCTTGGCAATGCGGGCAGCCTGCTCGAAACGCTCGGCAGCCGCCGTGAAATCGCCCTGGTCGAAGTACACCAGGCCCAGATTGTTGAAGCTCGACGCGGTGTGCGGATGATCCTCGCCAAAGACGCGCAGGCGCATCTGCAGCGCGGACTCGTGCCGCAGCTGGGCTGAATCGAGATCCTCGTCAATCTGGTCCAGGTAGCCCAGGTTGTTCAGCGTCGTCGCCAGATCGGGGTGATCGCCGGACCACGCGCTTTCCTGAATCTCCAAGGCTTCCTCGAAGAGCTGGCGCGCACCGTCGAGGTCGTCGGTCTCGAGCGCGAGCGCACCCAGATTGCTCAGCGTGACCGCGATCTCGGGGCTTTGCGGCGGCAGCAGCCGCCGACGGATCACCAACGCGCGATCGAGTTCCTCTCGCGCGGATTCATAGGCCTGCTGATTCTGCAGGACCAGCGCCAAAGTGTTGCGGGACGAAGCCACCGGCAGGGAGACCTCGCCAAACTCGGCGATGCGCAGCGCCAGAGCCTCGCGATGGACCCGCTCTGCTTCGCTCCATTCGCCCAGGCGACGCAGCGCGATGCCCAGGTGGAAGAGGGTGTCGCCGAGGATTTCGCGGTCGACGCTCGCCTGATCGCCCAGCAGTTCGTCCGCTTCCTGGAGCAGCTCCCGCGCGACTGCCTGGTCGCCGAGGTTGAGGTGCACCCGCCCGAGCGTGGCGAGGAAAGCACCCAGGATGGGCGGCTCGCCCGCCAGATCCCGGCGCGCGGCATCCGCGCCGCGCCGCAGCAGCTCGCGGACCGGCAGCGACTCGCCGCCGGTCTGCCAGGGATCCGCATTGAGGAAGAGGTCGACCAGGAAGTCCGCCACGCGCGCCGTCGTCACCGCGCGGCGCCGCGCCAGTTCGGACTGATAGAGCGTGGTCGCGACGCCAGTGATCAGCGCGACCGCCGCCAGCGCACCGAGCGCGACCGGCAGCCGATTGCGGCGCAGATACTTGCCGAGCCGATAGCGAATCGAATCCGGGCGCGCCCGGACCGGAAGCTGGTTGCGGTAGCGCTCGAGATCCTCGATGAGCTGGCCGACCCCCTCGTAGCGACGCTCGGGCTCTTTGCGCAGGCACATCATGGCAATGGCATCGAGGTCGGCGGGAAGGCCCGGCGCGTGCACGCTGGGCGGATCGACGCGCTGCTCGCAGACGATCCGTTCGATCTCGAAGCGGGCGCGCGTCGCCACCTCATAGGGCTTGGCCTCGGCGAGCAGCTCGTAAAGGATGACGCCTAGGCTGTAGAGGTCACTGGCCGTGGTGACCCGCTCTCCGCGGATCTGCTCGGGGCTGGCGTACTCCGGCGTGAGCATCTGCAGCGGCGAGAGCGTCTCGCTGCCGTCGACCCGCGTCTCGAGGATCTTGGCGATGCCGAAGTCGAGCAGCTTGGGCACTCCTTCGTGAGTCACCAGCACGTTCGGCGGCTTCAGATCCCGGTGCACGACCAGGTTGCGGTGCGCGTGCTGGACGCCGGCGCAGATCCCCTCGAAGATCTGCAGGCGCAGCTCGAGGCTGGGCTGGTGCTGCGCGCACCAGTCGTGCAGAGGCAGCCCGTCGATGTACTCCATGACGAGGTAAGGCCGACCGTCTGCGGTCTTCCCGCCGTCGAGGAGATGGGCGATGTTGGGGTGATCCAGCGCGGCGAGGGTCTGGCGCTCCTGCAGAAAACGCGCCAGCAGTCCCCCGCTGTCGAATCCGGGTTTGACCAGCTTGATCGCGACCTGCTGTTCAAACTCGGCATCGTCGCGGCGAGCCCGGTAGACCGAGCCCATGCCCCCGGTCGCCAACAGTTCCTCGATCAGGAAACTGCCGATGCGCGCGCCGATCCAACGCTTCTCATCGGCCTCGGGCAGCGCATCGGGGGCGATCTGCTCGACGGCCGGAGTCTCAAGAAAGGACGACCCGCCCGCGTGGCGCAGCAGCGATTCGACCTCGGCACGGAGTTCCGGGTCGTCACGGCAGGCCTCCGCGAGATGGCGGCGCTGCAGCGCCTCGGGTAGCTCCAGGCAGCGCGCGAACAGCTCTTCGATCTGCGCGAGACGCTCGGGGCCCTGGGGGGCGCTCATGCCTCGGGTGACTCCGGACTGGAGGAGGCCGCGTCCCGACGTGGCACGAGGCGGAGCGGCCCGCCAGCAATCGTCAGCCGGAAGCGCGCGTCGATGTGCGCCGAGCCACGGCGCAGCAGGGCGCCCTCCAGGTCGCGCACCCGCGCCGGGTGCGTGGTGTAGCCAGCCTGGCGCAACACAATCTCGACCGCGCGACGGCGCTGGGGGCCCGCAGCTTCGAGCCACTCGCCACTGTGCAGGAGTTCGCGGACCCCTTCGACCTCGCTGCGCTTCCAGTCGTCTGCTTCGCGCTGCAGACGCAGCAGCGCCCTGACCGGATCCCCGGTCGACCATTCGGCGAGCATCGGCAGGGCCTGCAGCCGCACCCCATTGCGCGCCGCGTAGTGCGGATCGTCGTTGCTGGGGTCGGCCATCCAAGCCTGGCCGATGGCGCGCAGACGCTCGCGGATCTCGGAGCGGCGCAGACCCAGCAGCGGACGACGGACCTCCGTGACGCCTTCGCTGTCCTCGGAACCCTGCACCGCGTGGCGATACCCGCGCTGCATCAGCCGACGAGCCGGGATCCCGGCGAGACCGAACATGCCCGTGCCGCGCAGCAGCCGCAGCATGAGAGTCTCGGCCTGATCATCGGCCTGATGGCCGAGCAGCAGGACCTCGGCCTGGGACTCGGCGGCGGCGGCGGCAAAGCAGGCGTAGCGCACCCAGCGCAGAGCCTCTTCGCTGTCCCCGGCCGGGGCCGGCGGTGCCCAGTCGCGCGCCGCCAGAATCTGGACCTCGCCCACCTCGAGAGTCTCAGCCAGCGCGGCCGCCGCCTGGGCTGCGGCTCCGGAGCGAGCGTGGTGCTGATGATCGACGACCCAGAGCTGGGTCGTGACCCCCTGCAGCGCGGGGTGCCGCGCGCAGAATGCCTTCCAGGCCAGCGCCAGGAAGACGGAATCCGCCCCACCGGAGAAGCCCAGCCCCACCGAGGCACCGGGCTGCCAGGGCCCGAGCTCTTCGAAGAGGGATGCCGCGAGGTGTGGCACGCGTTTAGAATCCCCGCTTCGGCCGCAGAAGCCAACCCCTGAAGTCACGGTTTCCCGGTCAATCCTCAGCAATTCTCAGCAATTCTCAGCGAGCTCATGGCTGTCCGCATTGGCATCAACGGTTTCGGTCGTATCGGCCGGAACGTCTTCCGCATTCTCAACCAGCGCGAGGATCTCGAGGTCGTCGCGATCAACGATCTGACCGACACCAAGACGCTGGCGCACCTGCTGCGCTACGACACGGTGGCGGGCCGCTTTGACGGCCAGGTCGAGGTCGGCGACGGCACGATGACCGTCGACGGCAAGGAGATCCGCACGCTCGCCGAGCGCGACCCGGCGGCCCTCCCCTGGGGCGACCTGGGCGTGGACTTCGTGGTGGAAGCGACCGGCATTTTCCGTTCGCGGGCGCAATGCCAGATGCACATCGATGCCGGCGCCAAGAAGGTCGTGCTGACGGTCCCGCCTAAGGATGAGATCGACAACATGGTCGTGCTTGGGGTCAATTGCGACACCCTGACGGCCGACCACAAGATCGTCTCGAACGCCAGCTGCACCACCAACTGCCTGGCGCCGCTGGCCAAGGTGCTGCACGATTCCTTCGGCATCAAGCGTGGCCTGATGAACACGATCCACGCCTACACCAACGACCAGCGCATCCTGGACCTGCCGCACAACGATTTGCGTCGCGCGCGCGCGGCCGCCCAGAACATCATCCCGACTTCGACGGGTGCGGCCCGCGCAGTGGGCAAGGTGCTGCCGGCGCTGAACGGCAAGCTCGACGGCATGTCGATGCGCGTTCCGGTGCCTTGTGGCTCGGTGGTCGACCTGGTGGCCGAGGTCGAGAAGACCGTGACCATCGAAGAGGTCAACGCCGCCGTGAAGGCGGCCGCGGATGGCCCGCTGCAGGGCATCCTGCAGTACTCGGAGGATCCGCTCGTCTCGAGCGACATCCTGGGCAACTCCTACTCGAGCGTGTTTGACTCGCTTTCGACCATGGTGATGGACAACAACATGGTGAAGGTCGTGTCGTGGTACGACAACGAGTGGGGTTATTCGAACCGGGTCTGCGACCTGATCGCGAAGGCCGCCGCGCTGTAGGCAGGACACCATGAGCCTTGCGAAGAAAACCCTGCGGGACATCGACCCGGCGGGGAAGAAGGTCTTCGTGCGCGTGGACTTCAACGTGCCGCTGAAGGATGGCGTCGTCGGAGACGACACGCGCATTCGGGCGGCGCTACCCACCCTGCAGGATCTGCTGAGCCGCGGCGCCGCGGTGATCGCCGCCAGCCACCTGGGCCGCCCGAAGGGCCAGGTGGTGGAGTCGCTGCGGATGGCCCCGGTGGCGGCCCGCCTGCAGGAACTGCTGGGCGATGCCGTGCCGGTGAAGACGGTGACCGCGGTGCGCGGCGAAGCAGTGCGCGAAGCCGCGGCTGCGCTGCAGCCTGGAGAGCTTCTGGTGCTGGAGAACCTGCGCTTTGAGGCGGGCGAGACCGAGAACGACCCCGAGCTGGCCGAGGAGCTGGCCGACTTGGCCGAGCTCTTTGTGCAGGATGCTTTCGGCACCTGCCACCGGGCGCATGCCTCGACCGCAGGGGTACCCGAGCGGTGTAAGCCTGCCGTGGCCGGCCTGCTGCTGGAAAAGGAAATCCAGGCCTTTGACCAGGCCATGGGGAACCCGAAGCAGCCGCTTGTGGCCGTGATCGGCGGAGCCAAGGTTTCAGACAAGATCCTGGTCCTCGAGACCCTGCTGGAGAAGGTGGACTGCCTGCTGATTGGAGGCGGGATGGCCTACACCTTCTTGAAGGCCCAAGGCCACGAGATTGGCAGCTCGCTGTGCGAGGAAGACCGCCTGGACACCGCCCGCGAAGTGCTGGCCGAGGCCGTCGCGCGCAGCGTGGAGCTGATGCTGCCCACCGACCATGTGGTGGCGGATCGCTTTGCCGAAGACGCGGCGACCCAGACGGTGAACGGCGACATCCCCGAGGGCTGGATGGGGCTGGACATCGGCCCGGAGACCCAAGCCGCCTACGCCGCCCGCCTGGCCGATGCCGGCACGGTGATCTGGAACGGTCCCATGGGCGTGTTTGAGCTGGAGCCGTTCAGCCACGGCACTTCGTGCGTGGCCCAGGCGCTGGCCCAAAGCGACGCCATGTCGGTCGTGGGCGGTGGTGATTCGGTGGCTGCGATCAAGAAGAACGGAGTGGAAGCCAAGATTGGCCACATTTCGACGGGTGGTGGTGCCTTCCTGGAACTGCTGGAAGGGAAGGAACTGCCGGGCATTGCCCAGCTGGACTACATCGACTCAAAGTGAGAAGGGCTTGGCGAGACGGCCTGGCGGCTGCTCCCCCAAGCACCGAGGCTGAATCACCAAGCAAATCCCCTCTCATCAGGAAGACGGTTTGCCGGCCGGATGGTGACATCCGGCCGGTCTTTTTTTTGCCCTCCTTGCGCCATCGCCCTGCCAAGCAGGAACTCTCCGCGACGCTAAACTACGGGGCTCCCTGACTCTCTCCCCTCTTTCGAGAATCAACACAACCATGCTCTTCCTGTTCCAAGATCCGGAAGCCGCCGCCGAAGCGGGCGGCGAATCCGAAGCCGGCGGCAACTCCATCAACGACGTGCTCGCCGATCCCAACGCAGCCCTCGAGGCCGTGAAGGATTTTGCCATCGAACATGGCCCGGGCGTCCTCGGCGCGCTGGTCACGCTGATCATCGGTCTCTGGGTGGTCGGCAAGATCACCAAGGGTCTCCGCAAGGCGATCGGCAAGACCAACGTCGATCCGATGCTCGCCAACTTCCTGGGCGGCATCGTCGGCATGCTGCTCAAGGTCATCCTGGTCATCGCCGTGCTCGGCATGGTCGGGGTCGAAACGACCTCCTTCGCCGCCATCCTGGCTGCTGCCGGCTTCGCCATCGGTATGGCGCTGTCGGGCACGCTGGGCAACTTCGCGGCCGGCGTGATGATCCTGCTGTTCCGCCCCTTCAAGAACGGCGACTTCATTGAAGCCGCCGGCGAAGCGGGCGTCGTCGAAGAGATCTCGGTCTTCATGACCAAGATGCGCACCGGCGACAACAAGCAGATCCTGGTGCCCAACTCGTCGGTCACCGGCGGGAACATCACCAACTACTCGGCCAAGCCCACCCGCCGGATCGACCTGGTCGTCGGCATCAGCTACGACGACGACATCAAGAAGGCCCACGAGGTCCTCAACCGGATCATGGAGCAGCATGAGAAGGTCATGAAGGATCCGGCCTGGACCATCGCTGTCTCCGAGCTGGGCGACAACAGCGTCAACTTCGTGGTCCGCCCCTGGGTGGCAAGCGGCGACTACTGGCCGGTCCGCTTCGAGCTGATCGAGACCATCAAGCTGACTTTCGATCAGGAAGGTCTCAACTTCCCGTTCCCGCAGCGGGACGTCCACCTGTACAACGCGAACTAAACAGTTTCGCGCGATTCTCACCCCCGCCCGGCTCGGCCCGGCGGGGGTTTTCCTATGCTGGGGCCCGGCTCCGGCCCCTGCCCTCCCCTCGACTCGATGCGTAAGCTGACCCCCCGTCGCATCCTCCGCGGAATCTGGAACCGCACGGGCCGTCGATTCATTCGCCGAGTCGAGTTCGACATCATGCGGCGCTCGCTCGAGCTGCCCAACCTGCGGGTCCCGCGGCGCTCGGCCATGGATGTGCACGGCGAGAGCGACGAGACCTTCAGCATGTGGCCGTGCACCCACGAGATCGTGGACAAGCTCGGCAAGGACTTTCCGCCGGCCAAGCTCGCCCACTTTCATCAGATGGTCGACCACCCGGACGTGGATTTCGTCATCCGCACCAATCCGGACGAGAGCGTCTGCTGGGGCTACATGATGCACGCGGTGCGTCCCTTCGAGGATCCCGAGTACCGCTTCACCATTCCGCTGCAGCCCGACGAGGCTTTTCAGTTCGATGGCTGGGTCCACCCGGAGCACCGCGGCCGCCTGATCGCCATCGTCGGCACCAACTGGGCCTTTGATCGGCGCCGCACCGCCGGGACCAAGGCGGTGGTCGTCACCGTGCGCAAGAACGACCGGCCGGCCCAGATGTACCACCGGCGCTACGAGTTCGAGAAGATCGGCGAAGTCATCCACTGGCGCGTGGGGCCGCTTCGCTTCAACAAGGTCATTCTTGATCGTCCGGCGGACGCGGCGCAGGCTTAGCCGGCTCGGAAGCTGACTCGTCGGCATCTTCGCGCGGCAGCCGACCGGCGCGGCGCAGCGCATCGCGGAGCAGGATCTCGGCCTGCGCGTTGAGCGAACGCAGCTCGTCCTCCGCCCAATGCTTCAGAGCATCGTGCAGCCGCGGGTCCATCCGCAGGAGGAAGGCTTTGCGCTCGCTCACGCCACTTGCATCTAGTACAGACTGCCGGCGTTGACGACCGGCTGGGTCGCACGCTCGCCGCACAGGACGACCAGCAGATTGCTGACCATCGCGGCCTTGCGCTCTTCGTCGAGATCAACCACGCCGTTCTCCTTGAGCTGGTCCAGAGCCATCTCGACCATGCCAACGGCCCCATCGACGATGCGGCGGCGCGCGGCGATGATCGCGCCGGCCTGCTGGCGCTGCAGCATGGCGCTGGCGATCTCCTGGGCGTAGGCCAGGTGCGAGATACGGGCCTCGATCACCTCGACGCCGGCCTTCTCGAGGCGGTCCTGGACCTCGGCCTTGAGGCGCTCGGCGATCTCAGTGGTATGGCCTCGAAGCGAGATCTCGTGTTCGGTCTCGTGGTCGTCGTAGGGATAACGCGTCGCCAGATTGCGCAGCGCTGCCTCCGACTGCACGGTGACGTAGTCTTCATAGTCATCGACCTCGAAGACGGCTTCGGCGGTGTCGACGACCTTCCACACCACCACCGCACCGATTTCGATCGGGTTGCCTTCGCGGTCGTTGACCTTCAGCTTGTCGCTGTCGAAGTTGCGCACCCGCACCGAGACCTTCTTGCGGGTGGTGAAGGGGTTGAACCACCACAGCCCCTGCTCGTGCACGGTGCCCTTGTAGTTGCCGAAGAGCTGGACGACGCGCGCCTCGTTCGGGCTGATGGCCGAGAAGCCGGCCAGCGTGATGAAGAAGACCACCAGGGTGATCAGGCCGAAAATCGCCATGGCGACCCCGGCCCCATCCTGGAAGTTGGCCGCGCCGACGAAGAAGAGAATGGCGACTGCCAGCAGCGCGGGCAGACCCAGCAGGAGGACGGGGATGCCCGGGCGGGCTTGAATCGTGCGTTCTTGGATCATTTTGGCTGAGGCGCGGGATATCAAAGTGATATCACCGTGCAATCAGCCTACGCCGGCGCGCGAGTCGCGCTGGCGGAAATCCAGGCGACGCCTACTGGCCGTCGCCCTCGGCGGGCTCGAGGTCCTCGGAATCGCCTTCCAACAACTCTTTGCCCTTGTTGATGAGCTCGCGGCCCTCGCCGATGACCTCGCGAACATTCTCGCGGACGGACTTGTTGGTCTGCTCCGGCCCGTAGTAGAGGTACGAACCCAGAATGACCGCGACCAGCAGGATGGCCACGACCATGAAGAACTTGATGCTCTTCCGGACCAGCCACAGCAGGACCACGATCAGGGCCAGGACCGCAACCACCCCCAGGGCCGGGTTCTGTTCAGCCCAATCCATGAAACGGCGCAGCACGGGCGGCAGGGAGACGGCAACGGCGAGCATGGCGCGATTCTACTGCAACGCAAGACGGGAGCCCCTCGTGAGAGGAGCTCCCGTGCGGAGAATCGTGATTCCGATTACTGGATCAGCAGGTTCGCGCCGTTGGTCAGCGTGAAGGTGCCCGTGTCCAGCGACTGAACCCAGACGCGGAGGCCCGAAGCAGCCGGCGGGCTGTAGGTGCTGATGATCACGTTGCCGTTCGAATCAGCGACCTTGGGCGGCAGGGTCTTGTAGGGGTTCGACAGGTAGATGGTGCCCCAGGGCGAGCTCTGAGGACCGCCACCGCGGACCGACCAGCTGGCGTACTGCTTGGCACCCGGGGTGCAGCCGGCCATGTACACGTAGTTGGTCTGGTTGCCTGCCAGGTCGGCCAGCCACAGGTGCGGACCGCCATGGTTGCCGCTGTAGTTGATGCGGCCGTTCCAGGCACGGGTGGTGAAGGTACCCGAGGTGAATGCCTCCTGACCCTTACCCGAGCCGGCGTAGATACGCAGGTCCGAGTTCTCCCAGTAGTCGCCAGCCGTCGCGTTGCTGTAGCGCAGCACGTGGCCGTCGGCGTAGGAAGCAAGGTGGATGTAGAAGGCGTAGTCCTGGCCCTGGCTCAGTTCGATGTCGCCCACCGCAACGCGGGTGTAGCTATCGACCGTCGCGCCGACGGTAGCCAGATCCGAACCGACGTAGGTCCAGTCGAAGGGATCGGTTTCCGAGCCGACGTACGAACCGTTCTTCATGTAGACATCGACGTGCACGGTGCCGGAGGCAGCCGAAGCATCGACGTTGATGTCGAAGCTGTTGATGACGATGTCGTTGGCGACTTCGACGTCGAACATGTTGCCAGCGAACTGGTTGTTCGAAGCCATGGTGGTCGCGAGACCGACCTGGCCGGCGTCGCCGCGGTAGTAGATGGCACCGTTCCAGATGCGATCCGCGAAGGTGGAGCCGGAGAAGGCGCCGTTGCCCTTGCCGACACCCGACTCGATGCGCAGGAAGTTGTTCTCGTAGGTCTCGTTCCCGTTGGTGTAGCGCAGCGCGGTACCGGTGCCGTAGGAGCTCATGTCGATGTAGACACCGTAAGTCTTGTCGGCCTCGAAGGAACGAGTGCCCGGATAGATGAAGGTGTAGACATCCTGGCCGCTACCGGTGGTGGTGTAGCTGCCCCACAGTTCCCACGCGCCTGCGTTGGACTCAAAGCCGACGTGGCTGCCCTCGCGGACGTAGACGTCGAAGGTCTCGGAAGCGGTCGAGTTGGTGTTGACGCCCAGCGCCCAGATCTCGATGTCGGTCTTGGGCTTGATGTCAAACATGTTGCCCGCGAACTGGTTGTTCGAGGCCATCGTGGTCGAGACGCGGTGACCGTAGTCGCGCGAGGAGCGGAAGGCCGACATCGTGGTCGCCGAGTAGTTCAGCGAAGCCGCGTTGTTGGCGTTGGTCGCGCCCATGGCGAGGCCGTTCGGGGCCACTTTGCCCGGGTTCGAGAACATCGCGATGCGGGTGCCCGGAGCGTAAGCCATGACCGAGCGGTAAGCGTTGTCGCTGGTGCGCCAGCCGTAGCTGTAGGTGGTCAGCGCGCTGCCGGCGTTGGCGGCATCGTGAGCCGAACCCATGTTGTGACCGAGCTCGTGCGCGAAGCTGTAGTAGCCCGTGGCGCAGGAGTCGCGGACGACGCTGAAGGCGCTCGATTCGAAGCTCGCCGACAGGGTGGTCATGATGTAGGCCACACCGCAGTACGAACCGGTGTCGTAGATGAGCGACACCATGTCGGCGCCGTACTCGTCGCGGATCGCGTGGACTTCGTCGGCGACGCCGTCCGAGGTGCCGCGCAGGTCGGACAGGTAGCCACCGTCGTCGCCATCTTCGACCCAGTTGATCTCTTCGGTGTGGACCAGCATGATGCGCTGCCAGACGTCCGAGCGGCTGTAAGCCCAGTTGGTCTCGTGGATCGCGAGGTTGATCAGCGCGTTGATGCCATCCGTGCCACCGTTGGTCGAGCGAGCGTTGTCGGTGTAGACCACCATGACATCGATCTCGTGGTCCACGAAGCGGCTGCTGTTGCCACCGGCGCCTTCGCCGATTTCACCGGCTTCGACCATGTGGGTCTCATCGCAGCCACATTCCGGCTGCTTCAGGGAATCCACCATCGAAACGGTCGACTGACCGGCGCCGACGTAGTTGACCTTGTACAGCTCGTCGCCGACCTGGACCGTGGCGACCACGGCGTCGTTCATGACCGAGAAGAAGGCGTGGCCGTCGTCGTCGCCTTCAATGGCGAACTCGGCGACGTAACCGCCACCGTAGGCAGGCGTGAAGCCCTGGAAGACGCCGACGAACTCAACACCTTCAAAGAGGTTGATGAGGACGCCGTTCTCCGGGCCTTCCGGAGTCGTGTCGTCGTTGCCGAGGAGATCCAGATTGACGCGCACCTGGCGCTGCAGGACCGCTGCCTCGTCCGAGTAGAGAGTGCTGACTTCGGAAAGCGGGATGGCTTCGAAGAGCGGGGAAGGGCCGTTCTGCTGGGCATCGACCTGGGCCATCAGAGGCGAGGTCAAGCCGCCGAGCAATACGGCAGTGAGTGCTTTGCTCAACATGAGAAGTAGGGAGTTCAGGGTTGGGTTGACTGGCTAGTCAGAAACGGGAGAGCATGGGGAGGCTCGCCCCGCATATAGAAGAACGTGATCCGACGTCGAATCGGGTCAGAGTCGGTGAATTTTTTCGGCAATCGCTAGAATCAGGCATCGTGTCGCGCCCGCTCCGCATCGCCCCATCTCTGCTTGCTTCCGATTTCTGCCGCCTCGGAGAGGAGCTCGCGCGCGCCGAGGCCGCCGGGGCCGATTGGCATCACGTGGATGTCATGGACGGCCATTTCGTCCCCAACCTCACGATTGGCCCGCCTGTGGTGGGGTCAATCAAGGAAGTTGCAAATATCCCGCTCGACGTGCACCTGATGATCGAGGAGCCGGCCAAGTGGGCGGAGCACTACGCCCAAGCCGGGGCCGATGTGCTCAGCTTTCACTACGAGGCCGCAGAAAGCAACTTCGAAGAAACTCTCGCCGCCTTCAAGGCGACGGGCTGCCAAATCGGGGTCGCGGTCAACCCTCCGTGCGGGGTCGAGCCGCTCCGCCCCTACCTCGATCAGTTGGATCTGATCCTGGTGATGTCGGTCCACGCCGGCTTCGGCGGCCAGTCCTTCATGCCGGAGGTCCTCGATAAGGTCCGCCAGCTGCGCTCCTGGGGCTTCCGCGGCGACATCGAAATGGACGGCGGGATCACCGCCGAGACGGCTCCGGCCTGCGCCGAAGCGGGTACCAACGCCTTCGTGGCCGGCACCTTCCTGTTCCGCGCCCCGGATATGGCAGCGGCCACCGCCGATCTGCGCCAGGCCATCGAAGGCGCGGCGGTTTCCTAGACTTCGGCCATGACCT
Source organism: Planctomycetota bacterium (assembly GCA_002705055.1). Classification (GTDB taxonomy): domain Bacteria; phylum Planctomycetota; class UBA1135; order UBA1135; family UBA1135. Next base: position 33,544 of record PAHY01000043.1, on the reverse strand, counting down.
CCCCCCTTCGTGCCCAGCCCGCGCGGCCCGGCTGGCAGTTGTGCCCCTATGAGGCCGACCGTCACGCGGCCCAGCATCGTGAGGTCATCGCCGCGATCTTCTCCTGCGAGTTGGAAGAAGCCGACCGCTGGGTGGGCGTCGCCGGAGCCGAGAAGATCCGGGTGCTCGAGCAGGACGGCGAGTACGCCGCCACCGCAGTGCTGATGCCGATGGCGCAGTTCCACGGCGGCCGCTCGGTGCGCACCCGCGGCGTCGCCGGGGTCGGGGTGCGGCCGGAGTATCGGCGTGACGGCGTCGGCAGCCTGCTGATGGCCGAGATCCTGCGCGAAGTCGAGGCTCAGGGCGAGGCGCTGTCAATCCTCTACGCCTCGACGACCAAGTTCTATCGTGGGCTGGGGTACGAGATCGCCGGGACGCACTACGCCGCTCGACTCGAAACCAGCTATCTCCCGCCGGTGCGCACCGAGCTTGAGATTCGCGCGCTGACCGAAGACGACCGCCCCGCGATGCAGGAGATCGTGCGCGCCAACGGGCGCGTCATGCCCGGGCACATGGATCGCTGCGACTACCTGTGGCCGCGCCTGCTGCGGCCGCGCGGCAAGCCTGCGCAGGCCTTCGGCGTTTTTGATGACGCAGGCAAGCTGCGCGGGTTTCTGGCTTTCACCCTCGCCAGCTCCGAAGCGCTCGACGACTTTCAGGCCATGGAGCTGCGCGTCTTCGAGGCGGCCGACGCCGAAGGCCTGCGCGGCCTGATGGCCCTCCTGCGCTCGCACCATTCGATGGTGCGCGAGATCAGCACCACGCTGCCGCCGCAGAGTCCGTTCTGGTCCTGGCTCCCGGAACAGCGGGCGCGCATGAAGATGCGCGAGCAGTTCCTGATTCGGCTGGTGCGCGTCGGCGATGCCCTGGCGCAGCGCGGCTACCCGGTCGGCGTGTCGGGCGAGCTGCTGCTCGAGGTCGAGGACCCGGTCCTGCCCGATAACCACGGGCTCTGGCATCTGCGCGTGCGCGACGGCCGCGGCAGCGCCGTCCGCGTCGCCGACCCCGATCAGGCCAGCGAGGATCGCGTCCGACTCGACGCCGGCGCCCTGGCGGCGCTGTACTCGGGACATCAGTCGGCCGAGAATCTCGCGATTCTTGATCGCGCGCAGGGCAGCCCCGAAGCGCTGGCGCGCGCGTCGGGCCTGTTCGTGGGTCGGGCGCCGACCTGCCCCGAGATGTTCTAGCGAGGCTGAAAGCAGCCGCCTCCGATACAATCTTGGGCATGGGCTGGGGTCTCCGCCGCAAGAAGAAGGACATGCCGGGCGGTCTTTGGACGAAGTGCAAAGACTGCGGCGCCATGATCTACACCAAGGAGTTTGCGCAGAACGCGCATGTCTGCCCGAAGTGCGGCTTCCACCACACGATCAACGCGCGCACCCGCATCGAGCTGACCGCCGACCCGGGCACCTTCGCCGAGAAGTTCACCGATCTCCGCCCCAGCGACCGCCTCGGCTTCGTCGACAAGGAGCCTTACTCCGAGAAGATCGAAAAGGCCCAGAAGAAGACCGGGCAGAACGACGCCTGCATCGCCGGCACCTGCGAGATCGAGGGCATCCCGGTGGTGCTCGCGGTGCTCGACTTCTCCTTCATGGGTGGCTCGATGGGCGAGATCGTCGGCGAGAAGCTGGCCTGCGCGATCGAACTCGCCGAGGCGAATGAAGTCCCGGTGCTGATCTTCAGCGCCAGCGGGGGCGCGCGCATGCACGAAGGCGCGATCTCGCTGATGCAGATGGCCAAGACCTGCGCGGCGCTCAACCACTACCGCCGCCGCGGCGGGGTGTCGGTGTCGGTGATGACCAACCCCACAACGGGCGGGGTCACGGCGAGCTTCGCCAGCGTCTGCGATTTCCTGATCGCCGAGCCCAAGGCTCTGATCGGCTTTGCCGGTCCGCGCGTGATTCAGAACACGATCCGCCAGGAGCTGCCGGACGGCTTCCAACGCGCCGAGTTCCTGCTCGAGAAGGGGCAGATCGACGCCATCGTCGGTCGCCACGAGCTGCGCTCGAAGCTGGCGACGATCCTGCGCTACACCCCGCAGGGCAAGGACTACCCGAAGCCTGAAGCGGCCGCCGCCGAGGCTTAGGCGCGTGGTCGCGGGGCGAGCTCAGCCCTGCGCATCGATCACGAGCTGCACCGGCTTCAGCGGACTCGCGTCCGCCCCGAAAGGAGTCTGCACCTCGACTTCGACGTCTCCGACGACGCGGTCGCCCAGCTGGGCGCGCATCAGGTAACTCCCTGCAGGCAGCTGGGCCTCGAACTCGGGCCGGGGGGCTTCCACGATCCGCGCGTGCACGCTTTGAGGTGCGCCGCCCAGATGGATCAGGTAGCGCGGCGGGCTGGCGGGACTGCCGGCGAGCGCGCGCAGCTGCCACTCGCCGACGATCGCGCGTTCCTCGGAGTACGCCGTGATCGTCAGCGGGAGATCCCCCCATCCACCCCCGCGCTCGACCAGCTGGATCGGGACCGAAAAGCGCGGCGAGCTGTGATCGCCCGGAAGTGCCAGGTCGACGAGCGCGTCGGGATCCTCCGGGGAAGGCGTCAGATCGACCTTCAGTTCGTGCGGCGTGCAGCGCCACGGCGACCAGATCTGCAGCACGACCGCTTCCGCGGCGGGGAGCCCTGGCAAGCGAAGCAGCCCGTTACGATCACTTCGCACCGACAGCTGCGCGAGCGCGTCGGCGGCGGGCCGGCCGCCGGTCGTGCCGAGGCTGAGCACGCTGGCCCCCAAGACCGGCTTGCCGAGCGCATCGCGCAACCGGAATCGGACCACGCGCGGCTCCCCCATCGCCAGCATGGGCCCGGTGGTGACGAGGCTGCCGGTCTGCTCGCTCACCCGGCCCTCGGCTTCGACTCGCAGCGTCCAGTCGGACGCCCAGCCGGGCATCCCCGGGAATCGAAAGACGCCCCGTGAATCGACGCGGGTGGAGGCCCACAGGCTTCCGTCGAGCCGTTCGGCCACGACGCGCGCCCCGTCGACCCAGCCCGACCAGAAGCCGTTGTGCACGCTTCCGGCGAGCTCGAACACGCCCCGCCCTTCCGTCAGCACCATGTACTCCGCGCCGTCGGCCTGGCCCTGACGAAACACAATGCGCGCGGCGGCCAACGCCGGAGTCGCTCGGGAGTGGTCCGGCCCGGTCGGGGCCTGCGCGCCGTCTTCCGCGGCGTCCTGCTGCGGCTCCGCCAGGACGAAGACTTCGTAGAGACCATCCGGCAAACCTGTCCAGGAGAACTCCCCTGCTTCCGCGCCCGAGCCGCTGACCGTGCTGGCCAGATCGAAACCTGCTGGATCACTCAGCACCGTATTCCAGGAATGACGTTCTTCCCGGGAGAGCGAGGGCGTGAGGCAACGCAATCCCAGGCGCGCGCCCGGAACCTGTCGTCCCTGCCCGTCGAGGTAGAGGCCCTGCAGAGTGTGCGCCGGGCGCAGCCGTAGCGAACACTTCAGCTCCTGCCCATCCTGAGGCGCGCTTGGCAGACCGACCGTGGTGCGCGCGACGGTATAGCCCTCGGCGTGGGCGAAGAGCTCGAGGATCTGTCCATGCGGAGGCCCCACGCGCATCGACCAGCGACCCTCGGCGTCGGTGCTCGCCTTGCGCCAGCGGGGCAGGACCCGTATCTGGGCCCCTTCGATGGGCTTTCCGTCCACATCGACCACCGTGCCCTGCAATTCGACGCGCGGTGCTTCCGCGACGACCAGCTTGGCCGGCGGCGAAAAGCCCTGGTTCTGCCCGCCGCTCGGTCCGCAGGCGACCCCGGTCATCACCAGCAGAACTCGGGCAAGGCTGCGCTCCATCACACGTCGAGCCTAGCCGCGCGGCGACGCCGCAGCTGCCCGCAGGCGGCATCAGCCGAGCCACCCAGGGTGCGGCGCAGGACCACGCTGACTCCCGCCGCGCGGACGGTGTCGCGGAACCGCTCCGCAGCCGCGGCGCCGGGCGAAGCGAACTCGACCTCGTCCACCGCGTTCCAAGGGATGAGGCTGAGATGCGCGCGTCTCCCCTGCAGCGCCTGTGCCAGCGCCTCGGCCTGCGCCTGTGCGTCGTTGAGGCCGCCGAGCAGTACATACTCCACCTGATAGGGACGCCCCGTCGCGGCCGCGTGTTCGTCGGCTGCATCGAGCAGCTTGCGCGGATCGACCTGGGACTGCGAAGGGATCAGCTCGGCTCGCAGCTCCGCGTCAAGCGCGTGCAGCGAGAGCGCCAAGGTGAACTTGCGGCCCAGCTGCGTGATACGGCGGATCGCCGCAGGTGGTCCGACGGTCGAGATCAGCACGTGACGCGGCCCGATCCCTCCTTCGGTGCGCAGCACATCGAGCGCCCGGGCCACCTCGCGCAGGTTGTGGGTCGGTTCTCCGGCCCCCATCAGAACCAGCCGCCGCACCTCGCCGGCGCGCCGCAGCCAGGCCACCTGCTCGAGCAGTTCGTGGGCCAGCAGATTGCGCTGCACCCCCTCCAGCCCCGAAGCGCAGAAACGGCAACCGACCGCGCAGCCCACCTGCGAGGACAGACAGGCCGAGGGAGCGCCCGAGCCCGGAAGCCGAACGGCTTCCACCGCCTCGCCGTCAGCGAGTTCGAGCAGATGCTTGACCGCGCCGTCCTCGGCGCGGGACTGGGCGGTCTCCTGCAGGCTCAGCCACGAGTAGTCCGCCTCGAGCTGGGGAAGCAGCGCGCGCGGCAAAGCTGCGCCCGGCTTCGCTGCTTCCACGGGAAGTTCGCCGGCCAGCAGCGTGCGTCGCAGGCGATCAGCCCAGACCGGCCGAAAACCGCGCGCGGACAGCTCGCTCCGCGCCTCTTCAAGGCTGAGCGAAAGGAAGGCGCGCCGCGCGGACATCCCCTGATTCTAGTCCGGCTCGATTCTTTCAGAATCCCGGCTTCGGACTTCAGGCCGCGCAGGGAACGGTCGATGAGAGTCTTCCTCTGGGCGGACCCTGTCTGCCTGGAGGCGGTTCACCTGACCTCAAATCAGCGTGGGCCAACCCACCTCACGACCTCCAAAGAAAGCGCCCAGGAAGATCTCTTCCTGGGCGCTTTCTTTGGTCGCCAGCCCGGGCGGCTGGCGTCGCCTGATGCTTACTCGTCGGTGAAGCGATCGTGCCCCTTGTCCTGGGAGTTCTTCAGCGCGTCGTAGAGCTGCGCGCACTTCTCGAGGTCGCCGGCGATGACGGCGTCTTCAAGATCGAGCATGAGCCGTTGGGTGGCGATCATGCCCTGGCGATACGCCGCGACGAAGGCTGCGCGCTCTTTCTCGTCGGAGATGCTCGCGGCCATCTTGGGGATCTCCGTCTTGCAGGCCTGGGCGGCCTTCTGCATGTCGACGATCACCGGCAGAGCGGCCGGAAGGTTCTCGGCATCGCGGAGACCACGGCGCAGCTGGCGCATGCCCCCCTTGATGGTCTTCATGTTCTCTTCAATCACCGTGTGCTCTTCTTCCTGGCCGGCGGGCTCTTGCACGGTGCCGGACAGAACGGGAGCAGAAAGCGCGGCCAAGAGCAGGCCGGAGAGAAGAAACAGCAGTGCAGGACGAGTCATGTGGGGTGAGGTGCGTGGGTGACGCGGCTGAGAAGGTAGCGAATCAGTAAGCCCGCGTCGAGCCGGGCATCGGGATGGGGTAGCGGCCCTCGGCGTCGGGCAGCGAAGGCGGAGCCGATTCCCAGTCGTAGCCAGAGGGCACCAGGGCTAGATCCGAGTTCAGCGCCTCTTCCCAGGTGACGACCTTGCCAGAGTAGGTGGCCATGCGGCCGAGGATCGAGGTGAGCGTCGACTTGGCGCCGTTCTCGGCTTCGTTGTGCGGGGTGTCGTTACGGATGGCCGCGAACAGCACGTCGTGTTCGACCTGGTAATGGTTGGGGTCTTCGCCACGGTAGCGCCACTTGTCGCCCCCGAAGACTTCCATGCGGCCCGCGCCGATGTTGCACTCGCCCTCTGCGCCGAGCGCGTGCTCGGAGACACTCGACCAGGTGTTGGGAATGTGCCGGCAGCTGGACAGCATCTTGGTGCCGTTGGCGTAGGTGTACTCGACCATGTGGTGGTCGTAGATCTCGCCGTGGTCGATGCCGTTGCGCACCTGGCGCCCGCCCTGGCCCTGGGCCTGTGCGGGGTAATCCCCCATGACCCAGTTGCAGACATCGAGGTTGTGGATGTGCTGCTCGACGATGTGGTCGCCGCAGAGCCAATTGAAGTAGTACCAGTTACGCATCTGATACTCCATTTCGGTCTGGCCGGCCTCGCGCGGGCGCACCCAGACGCCGCCGCTGTTCCAGTAGCAGCGCAGCAGGCGGATATCGCCGATGGCGCCTTCCTGGAGGCGGGCGATGGTCGCGTTGTACTTGGCCGAGTGATGGCGCTGCAGGCCGACCCCGACCTTCAGGCCTTTCTCCTTGGCGATCCCGGCCGCGGCCAGCACCGTGCGGATACCGGGACCGTCTACGGCAACCGGCTTTTCCATGAAGACGTGCTTGCCCTGACGCACGGCGTAGTCGAAGTGCATCGGACGGAAGCCGGGAGGCGTGGCGAGGATCACCACATCAACCCCGGAATCGATCGCCTTGCGATAGGCGTCGAAGCCGACGAAGCGCCGCTCTTCCGGGACATCGACCCGATCGGGCTTGGCCTTCGCGATCTGCTGCAGCGCGCCGTTCATGCGATCGGGGAAGGCGTCGGCGACCGCGACCAGCTTGACCGGTCCTTCGGTGGACAGCGCCTGCACCGCCGCGCCCGTGCCGCGCCCACCGCAGCCGACCAGAGCGACGCGGAGTTCGTCATTGCGGCCGAAGCGACCCGAGCTTGCTGCGCGCAGACCGGGGGTGGCGCCGAGCAGACTGGCGCCGGCAAGGAGGGAGGATTGCTGGAGGAAGCGGCGTCGGTCGGGGGATTTCATGCCGGAATCGATGCTAACGCGTAGTGGCTGGCCCTAGCGCCCGCCTCGGCGTTGTTTTTCTTGGATCTCGCGGACCTCGTCCAGATCGGCATCCCAGTAGAAAGCCATCTCTTCGAGGGTGGGTTGCTTGAGCGGACGCACCACCCGGAAGCCGACGAAGGTGGCGTCGGTGTGGTACCAGATGCTTTTCGGGAGCTGCGGATCCTGGACCTTCCAGTCCTTGCGCGAGTAGTTGCGCGCGGCGGAACGGAGGCGGTCCGGATCGTCGTCCCAGGAGCCACCGCGCACGACGCGCGGATAGAGCTGCTCGGGAACGATCACCGAAGTACCGGGAAGCGGCGACTCACTCTTGCTGGCGAGTGACGCAAAACCGGAGTAGCCGTCTTTCGAGTAGGCGTCGAGGACCCACTCGGCCACGTTGCCGTGCATATCGTGCAGGCCCCAGGGGTTGGGCTTCTTGGTGCCGACCTTCTGGTACTGGTCGTCGGCGTTGTCGAAGAACCAGCCGTAGTCCTCGAGCTCGTCCATGTCGTCGCCGAAGGAGTAGGCGGTGGTCGTGCCGGCGCGGCAGGCGTACTCCCATTCGGCTTCGGTGGGGAGCCGATAGAAACGCCCGGTCTTCTGCGACAGCCACTTGCAGTATTGCTTGGCCGCGAACTGCGTCATGCAGATGGCGGGGTAGCCCTCGATGCCCATGTTGAAGTCCATCGGGACGTAGGGCGGCGTGGGTCGACTGACCGCATCGGCCCAGGGATCGTTCGGGCCGGGCTTGGTCGCCCCTTTGTCGCGCAGCTGCTGATCGAGCTTGAACTGGAAGACCTGGTACTCGTCCCAGGTGACTTCGCACTTGCCCATCCAGAACGGCTCGATCGCGAACTCGACCTGTGGGCCTTCGTCCTTCTTGCGGTCTTCCTCGTCTTCGGGCGAGCCGAGGAGGAAGGTGCCCGCCGGAATCGGCAGCATGTCGAAGCCCACAACGGTACCGGGGATCTGATCCCGGTAGGGCTTCATTTCCTGGGGCTTCTTGGCGACCGCATCCTTGACCGGGAAGACCGGCGGGGGGCCATCGGGGGCCTCGGGGTAGACCGAATCGCCCTGGGGCGCCTGCGCGGCCGGGACGGCGGGATCGGCCGCGGGTTCTTGGGGGACGGGTTCTTGAGCGACGGCCACCGCAAGGAAGGTGGAAATCGACAAACCAAACACGAGGCGAGACTTGTGCACGACGATCGAGGTGGGAAGCCGGCCAAAGCCAGCACCGGGGCGCCAGCATACCCCACACGGATGACGCCGTAACCCCCCGTTCGTTACGCTCATTCTCCGGTCATGGCTCAGAAACCGCACGCGCACCGCCTTCTGGCCCTGCTTTTCTCGCTCCTCGGCCTGGCACTGGCCTGCCAGCCCCCGGTCCGCTCGACCGAGGCCCCCACACGCTGGGAGGCGACCCACCCGGCCATGGGCACCCTGTTCCGGATCGTCGTGCACGGCGATCGCGCGGAGCCGCTGCAGGCCGCGACGGCCGCCGCCTTCGCACGAATTGACGCGCTCGACGCGCTGCTCTCCGACTATCGCGCGGACAGCGAAGTCCGGCAGCTGGCTGCGGCCCCGCCCGACACCTGGCAGCCGATCTCGCACGAGCTCGCCGCGGTCCTCGCGACCGGATTGCGGCTCGCCCAGCTCAGTGAGGGCGCCTTCGATCCCACGCTGGGTCGTCTGACTCAGCTCTGGCGTCGCGCCAAGCGGCAGGGCGAGCTGCCGACCCCCGACCGACTTGCCGAGGCGCGCGCCGCGTCCGGCTACCGCCATCTCGAACTGGACCTGGACCGCCCCGCGCTGCGGATGCGGACCGCCGGCATGGCCCTGGATCTGGGCGGCATCGCCAAGGGCTACGCGATCGACGAAGCGATGCGCGTGCTGCAGGAGGCCGGGATCGAGTCGGCGCTAGTGGACGGCGGCGGCGACCTGCGCGTGTCCGCCCCCCCGCCCGGTCAGGACGCCTGGCAGATCGCGGTCGAAGACGGACGCGGCGACCGCGCGACCGTCGCGCTGGTGCACGCGGCGATCGCCAGCTCGGGCGATCGCTACCAGTTCGTCGAGATCGCGGGCAGGCGCTACGCCCACATCATTGATCCGGCGACTGGCCTAGGCATGACCGAGTCGTGTGCCGCGACGGTCACTGCCCCGACCTGCATGGAGGCCGACGCCCTGGCCTCCGCTGCATGCGTGCTGGGCGCGGATCGCCTCGCCGTGCTGCATGCCTGGCCGGGCGCCACCATCGAGCTGCACGCCGCGCCGGCCCGGTCGAGCCGCCCCAACATTCTGTTCATTCTGGCCGACGACCTGGGTTGGGCCGACCTGGGCTGCCAGGGATCGACCAGCTACCGCACGCCCGCGCTGGATCGGCTGGCAGAGAACGGCATCCGCTTCACCGATGCCTATGCGGCGGCGGCCAACTGCGCCCCGACCCGTGCCACGCTGATGACCGGCCAGTCCGTCCCGGTGCATGGCATGTACACGGTCGGCAGCGGCGCCCGCGGCAAGAAGGCGGATCGCAGCATGGTGCCGCCGCCCAACGTCACCGAGATCCCAGGCGAGGTCGTGACGCTGGCCGAATCGCTGCAGGCAGCCGGCTATCGCACCGGCCACTTCGGCAAGTGGCACCTGGGCGGATACGGCACCCCGGAAGGCCCGCGCGCCCAGGGCTTCGAGGTGAACATCGGCGGCTACCACGTGGGACATCCGCCGACCTACTTTTGGCCGTATCAGCGCTCGAACCAGGACGGCGAAGTCAAGCAGCAGCTGCCCGGCCTGGAGGAAGGCCAGCCGGGTGAGTACTTGAGCGATCGCCTGACCGATGAGGCGATTCGCTTCCTGGAGGCCGACGACGACCGACCGTGGTTCCTCTACTTCCCCCACTATGCGGTGCACACGCCCATCCAGGCGCCCCGGCCGGCCGTCGACGCGGTGACCAAGCGGGGGCTCAGCGGACGCCAGGTCAACGCGAGCTACACCGCCATGGTCGAGAACCTCGACCGGAACTGCGGGCGGCTGGTGCAGTGGCTCGAGCGGCATCGCCAGCTGGAAAACACGATCGTCATCTTCAGCTCCGACAACGGCGGCTACGGCGGCTATCTCGATGCCGGCGTGGATCAGAAGGACATCACCCATAACCACCCGCTGAAGGGGGGCAAGGGAATGATGAGCGAAGGCGGAATCCGCGTGCCGCTGCTCATCCACTGGCCGCAGCGAATCGCTGCCGGCCAGGTCAGCGCAACACCGGTCCACACCCTCGACTTCTACCCCACGCTGCTCGCGATCACCGGTGCGGCTGCTCCGCCGCAGGCGCTGGAGGGGCGAGACCTGTCCCCGCTGTGGGCTCAGCGAGGCGAAGCCGTCGAAGGCCCGCGCCCGCACTTTGAGGATCGCGCGCTCTACTTCCATATGCCCGGCTATCTCGAAGCCCGACGCGGCAGCTGGCGCGCCACCCCCGCCGGCGCGATTCGCCGCGGCAAGTGGAAGTTGATCGAACCCTTCGATGGCAAGGCGGTCGAGCTCTACGACCTTCACGCCGACCCGGGCGAGACGACGAACCTAGCCGCGGCCGAGACCGAGGTGCGCGACGCGCTCCTCGCCGAGTTGCAGGAATGGCGCACGGCGCGTCAGGCGCCGATGCCGACTCCGGTCGATTGAAATCGGGCCTCCACCGATGAAATCTGCTGGGTTCGGACACCGAAGCAGGTGATCCCGCTCATGTCCGTTAGACTGAGGGCGCGATGAAGGACCAATCGTCGACTCCCTCCTCCGCCAGCCGTCGCGCCTTCCTGAGCACAGGCTCGGCCCTGACCGGCGGCGCTCTGCTTGCTTCGGGCGCCTCGGCCGCGCCTCTCGGCAAGCTCGCTGGCATGGCTCACGTGGCCAATAACGAAACGCTCCGCGTCGGTCTGATCGGCTGCGGCGGGCGCGGCACCGGCGCCGCGGCCAACGCGCTGCGCGCCGACCCGAACGTCAAGCTGGTCGCCATGGGCGACGCCTTCGGCGACATGCTGGAGAACAGCCTGCGTTCGCTGCAGGGCCAGGGCGATCTGGCAGACAAGATCGACGTCCCGGAAGAGCGCCGCTTCGTCGGCTTCGATGCCTACAAGCAGGTCATCGACAACGTCGACGTCGTGCTGCTCGCCACCTCGCCGCACTTCCGCCCGATGCACGTCGAGTACGCGGTCGAGAAGGGCAAGCACCTGTTCATCGAAAAGCCGGTCGCCTGCGATATGCCGGGCCTGCGCCGCATCCGCGCCGCCTGCCTGCGCGGGCGCGAGAAGGGTCTGACCATGGTGTCGGGCCTCTGCTACCGCTACCAGTTCGCCAAGCAGGAGACCTTCAAGCGCCTGCACGACGGCGCCATCGGCGACATCACCGCGCTGCAGTGCACCTACAACACCGGCAGCCTCTGGCACCGCGGTCGCAAGCCGGAGTGGTCGGAGATGGAGTACCAGATGCGGAACTGGCTGTACTTCACCTGGCTGTCGGGCGACCACATCGCCGAGCAGCACATCCACTCGCTGGACAAGGTGCTGTGGGCGATGGGCGACGAGCCGCCGGCCAAGGTCACTTCAAGCGGCGGCCGGATCGTGCGCACCGACGAGAAGTTCGGCGACGTCTACGACCACTTCAACACCGTGTTCGAGTGGAAGAACGGTGTGCGCGCCTTCAGCTCCTGCCGCCAGATGGCCGGCACCAGCTTCGATGTCTCCGATTACGCCTTCGGCACGAAGGGTACGGCGGCGCTGCAGCACCACCGGATCGAGAACGCGGACGGCCGCTGGCGCTACCGCGGCGAAGGCCCGGATGACATGTACCAGAACGAGCACAACGCCATGTTCAAGGCGATTCGCTCGGGCGAACCGATCTGGAACGATGAGTACATGATCAGCTCGACCATGATGGCGATCGTCGGCCGGATGGCGGCCTACTCCGGTCAGACCATCTCCTGGGAGGACGCCTGGAAGAGCGACACCGACCTCTCGCCGGTCGCCTACGACTGGGTCGACGATGTCCCGGAGGTCCGCGTCAAGCGCCCGGGCGTAGACAAGTACACCTTCGACGGCGGCGCTCAGTAGGGCTCTCCCCCGTCCGTCCACGGCGCGCACGTTCCCCGGGAGCGTGCGCGCCGCGCGTTTCGGACGAGATCGTTCACTCCTGAAGCAAAAAAAACGGAGCCGGCAGCCGAAACTGCCGACTCCGCGGGTTCCACCCCTTCGCTCAACCTGACGCGGGCCGCAATACCAGCCCAGCGCTTGACCGACCCTCCCCCCAGAGAAGTCGGCAGTCAAGGTCCGAGGTTTCCTCCCCCGTCCGAGGACGAGGTCGAGAGGAGCTTGCACTCCTCCCACAAGGAGGTTCTTCCAACCGAACGCCCCCTTTGCGGAATCGGGCCGGAGGACTGAAGGCAAATCCGGCGACGAGCGCGCGTTGCGGTCTAGAATGCGAGTGTCCCCGGGACATCCCTCAAAACCGTGACGCAGATCCCCCACCTCCTGCTCGCGTTCCTGATCCTGACCGCCGCACCGCTGGGCGCGGCGCAGCAGGAGCAGAAAGCCGCTCCCGAGTTCGACTCCCAGGGAGTCGGCTGGGGCCCGTGGTGGGTCCTCGGACCCTTCGACCACGAAGTCGGCGCGACCTCCGTCGTCCCCGACCACAAGCCCGAGAAGGAGTTCCGCAAGATGAAGGCGGGCAAGCCCTGGAAAGGGCTGGAGCAGGACTATCGCGGCAAGGGCAAGGCCGAGATTGTGTGGACGCGCTTCGGCCCCGAGAAGCGACACGAGCCGGACATCGGGATGATCAATCTGGTCGCCACGGTTCCGCCGGTCGCGGGGGTCGACAAGTGGAACGAGAACGCCGTCGCCTATCTCTACCGCGAGGTGCACGCCCTGCGCCCGGTCGAGGTCGACATCATGTTCGGCAGCGATGACGGGGTGCGCGCCTGGGTCAACGGCGAGCTGAAGCTCAGTCGCAACGCGGCGCGCGGCGTCAGCGTGCGCGATGAACGGCTGAAGCTCCGGCTCGAAGAAGGCGTCAATCACCTGGTCTTCAAGATCAACAACGGCGGCGGCGCCTGGGGCTTTCAGATGGCGCGCTACGCGCACATCAAGCAGGAGCGCATCAACACCGCGATCGACAAGGGCGTGGACTGGCTGCTCAAGCGCCAGCTGATTGACGGCTCGTGGGGTGAGGAGCACGGGCGCTATCGCAATGGCATGACCGCGCTCGCGGTCTATACCCTGCTGAAGTCCGGGGTGCCCGCGCGCCACCCGGCGATCCTCGAGGCGCTCGCCTTCATGGCCGAGTCGCCGACCACCATGACCTACTCGGCGGGCTGCCATCTGATGGCGCTGGAAGCGCTGCGCGACGAGGAGTACCTGCCGTGGATGGAGGAGATCCTCGGCGACCTGCTGTCCTGGCAGAACCGGCAGGGCGTCTGGGGTTATCCGACCGGACACCCCGACCTCTCCTGCACTCAGTTCGCCGCGCTCGGTCTGCGCGCCGCGGCCCAGGCGGGGCTCGAGATTCCAGATCGGGTCTGGGTCGACCTGGCGGACGGCACCCTGGCCTACCAGCTCAAGCGCGAGCGCGTCGATACGCCGAACGCGCTCGAAGAGGCCTACGGCAACAAGCTCTCGGTGGCCGGCTTCTCCTACCGCGACGTCCACCCGATGAGCGCCCGCGGTTCCATGACGACCGCGGGCATTGCCACGCTGGCCATCTGCCTGGAGCAGCTCGGCGATCGCTGCCCGGGCAATCTGCGCAGCCAGATGGAGCGCCAGATTGAGTACGGCATGAACTGGATGATCGTCCACTGGTCGGTCAGCTCCAATCCGGGCCTCAATCATTGGCACCACTACTACCTGTACGGGCTGGAGCGCGTCGGCGCGATGCTGGACACCGAACAGGTCGGTCCGCGCGAGTGGTACTGGGATGGCGCTGAGTTCCTCTGCAATCAGCAGGTGAGTCAGGGCATCAACCTGGGCGCCTGGCCCGATCCCTACGGGCGCACGGAGTCCGCCACCTGCTTCGCGCTGCTCTTCCTGCGCCGCGCCACTCAGGCGGCCTTCACCGACCCGCACGGCAGCGCGGCCAAGAAGGTCGCCAAGTCTGACGTCAAGGCGGCGCCGGTGCAGGTCGCGGCGATGGCGGCTTCGCCCGCCAGCTTCTGGGTGAACCGCGTCGACCTCGATGCGCTGGGCAACCGCCAGATCGTCGGCGTCGACTACTTTGGCCGCAGCCCCGGCGGAGACTGGAAGCTGCTCGCCTCGCGCGAGGCCCCGGCGGAGCCCAATCCGCGCGAGCGCTTCGCCGGCCGCTACACCTTCATCGCGGCGGGCACCTACGAGATCCACGCGGTCGCCTATCTGGATGACGACAGCGAGATCAAGACTGGCGTCGCCAGCATCACGGTCGAGGAAGCGACCGAAGCCGGGATCCGCAGCTACCCGCAGGATGCGGCCAAGAATCTGATGCCAAGCGGCCAGCCCGAGGTCCAGGTCAGCTCCGGCGGCGGCCCGCGCAACCTGATCGACAACAAGATGGTCACTGGCTGGACCTGCGCCGGCAACGACGCCACCCCCACCATCGAGTTCGATCTGCAGCGCCCGGTGACGGCCGACAAGCTACTGTTCACCCACGCGCGGACCCGCCCGATTCAGCAGAACAACAACCCGCGTGTCACCAAGGTGCGCGTGTGGATCGACCGCGAAGATCCGATCGATGTCGCCATCGATCCGGACTACCGCACCAAGTCCGTGATGCGCCTGCCCGAGGCGACTTCGATCCGCAAACTGAAGATTCAGATTCTCGAGGCGACCGGGGGCGAAGTCGGCAAAGCCGCGCTCGGCTTCAGCGAGATCGAGCTGCAGGGGCCTCGGAAACGACGCGGCCGACGCTAGCCTGGGGCCCATGCTATTCCGCGGCCTGCGCGGCGCTGAGATTCTGCTGCTGCTGGGCTTCCTGGCAGCGGGCACCTGGCTGCGCGCCATCGACATCGCCGATCGTCCGCTGCAGGTCGACGAAGCGGAGTCGACGATCAACGCGCTGACCATTCTTGAGCACGGCTACCCCAGCGATCACTACATGGGGCTGCCGATCTACGAGAACACGCTGTCGGTGCCGTGGCCGGAGAGCGAAGAGTACGAGTTCAAGGACAGCAGCTACTCCGAGGCCGGCGTGGCGATCTACCACGCTTGGCTGCCGCTGTACTCGATCGCCGCAGCGCTGAAGCTGGCAGGCATCGAACCGGACCCGCCCACCGACTCGCTGCGGCCGCGGCACGAGGGCGAAGCCCTGGGCTTTCGCACCCTGGTCCCGCGGCTTCCCTCGCTGTTCTTCAGCCTGGTATTCATGCTGGCCATGTTCGGCCTGGGCCGCGCCACCGGGGGTCCGGTGGGCGGCTGGACCGTGCTGCTGCTCGCCAGCTGCACCGAGGTCGTGGTCAATCTCGGCTCGCCGGCACGCTACTACTCGGCGACGATGGCGCTGTCCGCGCTCGCCGGGCTGACGCTCTGGCAGCTCGCCACGCAGCACCGCCGCCGGGACTATCTGGCGCACGGGACCGTGATGGCGCTGCTGTTCCACACCCACGTGCTGTCCTGCCTCGTCCTCGGGGTGCTGTCGCTGAGCCGCCTGCCGCGGCTCGCACGAGACGGGCAGGGCGGCTGGCGAGCGGGCTTCCTCCCCGGCGCGGTCTGGTGCGGCGGAGTCTTCTTGCTCGGCGTCGTGCCGTGGATCTTGGCCACGGGCTTCCCAGGAGATGCCGGAGCGATCCCGAAAGCCTGGGAGGTCATGGAACTGCCGGGCGATCTGCTGACGCTCTCCGGGCAGCGTCTCAGCCAGCTGATCCCGATCGCGCTCGGCGTGGCCTGGGTGGTCGTGGCGCGCGCCTTCGGGAGCCGCCTCCCTGGCTGGGCGACCAACCCGGTGCTGGCCCACGCCGGCGCCCTCTTGCACTTCTTCCTCTGGGGCGCGCTGGCCTTCTTCGCCTTCAGCTTCCTGATTCCTCTGATCAGCTACTTCCCGGCCCGCATGTCGATGATGCTGGCCGCACCCAAGCTGCTGTTCATCGGCGTGCTGATCAGCGGCGTGCTGACGCATGGCCTGCGCGTGCGCCAGCAGTGGGTCGCCCCGCTGGCCGCGCTCGCCCTGCTGATCGGATCCGGGCGCACCGCCGACCTTCTCAGCGAACATGAAATCGAGCAGAGCGCGCTGCCGATCATCGCCGAGTACTTCGCCGAGGAGGACTTCGCCAGCCCGGCCCGGCTCTACACCGAACCCAACCAGCAGCTTCCGCTGCAATACGTGCTGGGCCTGCCGGCGCAGAGCATCGCGCCGGTCCGCAAGAGCTTCCTGGACGCCTACCCGGGCGAGATCGTGTTCCTGGACTGGCCTCAGTTCGCCCCGGAATGGACGGCCGAGCGGGTGGAGGATCTGCTCGGAGCCGATGATCCGCGTGCCACGGCGGTGGCCCGCGAGATCACGATCGAGCGGGTGCGCGAGGACATCCTGGCCCAGGGTGGCCGGGTCCAGGGCCCCGAGGCCCGCCCGATCGCCGTCCCCGATGCGGTGCGTCAGGCCCGGAACCAGGAGGCCCAGCGGCCCCTTCGGGGTTGGTGGACCGGGATCCCGGCCTTCTTCGGCTTCGAGGTCCGCGACCACGATTTCGCCTGGAAGGTCTTCTTCTACCGCTTCGTCGACCCTTTGGCGCGCTCGGGAGCAGGCGCCAACTACGCGGAACGGCTGCGGGGCGCCTCGGCGCGGATCCTCCCGGGCAGAACCGGAGTGGTCTACCGCGCCCCGCTTCAGAGCGGCGCGGTGTCCGACCGATAGGCCCCTGTGGAGCCCGCAAGATCCATGACCCAGGAAGGCCCCGCTCGACTCTCGCTGCTATCCGAAGATCCGCGCCCCAGCTCCCTGGAGGTGTCGGTGGTGATGCCCTGCCTGAACGAAGTCCGCACTCTCGAGGAGTGCGTGCTCAAGGCGCAGCGCGCGATCGAAGAGCACGGCTATGCCGGCGAGGTCATCGTCTCGGACAACGGCAGCACCGACGGCTCCATCGAGCTGGCCGACCGACTGGGCGCCCGCGTCGTGCACGCCCAGCGCAAGGGCTACGGCGCTGCGCTTCAGGCCGGGATCGAAGCCGCCCACGGCGAGTTCGTCGTGATGGGCGACTGCGATGGCAGCTACGACTTCGCGCACCTCGATCGCTTCATCACCGAGCTGCGCAAGGGCCACGATCTGGTCATGGGCAATCGCTTCGCGGGCGGCATCGCCCCCGGCGCTATGCCTAAGCTGCACCGCTACTTCGGCAACCCGGTGCTGAGCACGATCGGCCGACGCATCTTCGGTCGCCGGGCCGGCGACTTCTACTGCGGGCTGCGCGGCTTCCGCAAGGACACCTACGAGCGGCTCAGCATCCGCTCCGAAGGGATGGAGTTTGCGCTGGAGATGGTCTCGAAGATGACCATGCATGGCGCCCGCGTGACCGAGGTGCCGACCACGCTTTCGCCGGACGGTCGCGATCGCAAGCCGCACCTGCGCACCTGGCGGGACGGCTGGCGCAGCCTGCGCCTGTTCCTGCTGCTCAGCCCCAAGTGGCTGTTCTGGTATCCGGGCCTGCTGATGATGCTGGTCGGATTCGGGCTGGGCGCTCGCCTCGTCGCCGGTCCGCTGCAGATCGGCGACCTCAGCCTGGATGTGCACACGCTGGCCGCCTGCGCCGCGATTGGTCTGATCGGATTCCAGTCGGCGCTGTTCGCGGCGCTGGCCAAGGCCAAGGCGGTGCGATCGGGCCTGCATCCCTCCAGCCCGAAGGTGGATCGTCTGTTCCGCGTGCTCAGCATCGAGCGCGGCTTGCTGCTCGGCGGAAGCCTGGTGGCAATCGGCGCCTGGGGCATGTTCGCCGCCTTCTTCAGCTGGGCGGGCAAGTCCTACGGCGAGCTCGACCCCTTCCGCACGATGCGCGTCGTCATCCCTTCGCTGCTTGGGCTGGCGATCGGCGCGCAGATCGTGCTGGCCTCCTTCTTCCTGAGCTTCACTGCCTTCGTCGAGCAATCGCGTGGCCCCCGCCTCGGCGGTCCCGCTGATTCTGCATCGGAGTGATGCCGTGCGCATCGGCCTGCTGACCGAGTATCCGCTCTCGCATCGCGCCGGCTGGCAGTCGACGGTGCGGCGAATCCGCGAAGCGCTGGAGAAGCGCGGGCACGAGATCGTCCTGCTTCACGAGGCCCCGGACCCGCACCGCGCCTGGAAGTTTCTGCGCCGGCTGCGCGGCAAGGTCGGGCGGACTCATCTGAACGAGGAGCAGGTCCGACGCGGCGCGGCGCAGGCCGACCTCCGGGCGCAGAGCGTGGACCTGATCCTGTCCGTGATGGGCAGCCGACTGCTTGCCGCCATGCGAAGCGACCGGCCGGCGGTCTACGTGACGGACGCGACCGGCAAGCGCCTGCGGGCCGAGTATCCCGCTCATCGCGCCCAACCAAAGCCCAGCCATGCGGTCGAGGAGAGCGTCATGGCGCGCTGCGCGCTTCACGTCTACTCCTCCGAGTGGGCGCGCAGGTCGGCGATCGAGGAGTACGGGATCGACCCCGCGCAGGCGGCGGTGATCCCGCTGGGCGCCAACCTCGAGCCCGAGCCCGACTGCGCGCCGGATCCCCCAGCGCCTGCGCCCTGCCAGCTGCTCTTCGTCGGCCGTGACTGGGAGCGCAAGAACGGCGCAGCCTGCTTCGACATCCTCGCAGAGCTTCAGCGGCGCGGGGTCGATGCCCGGCTGCAGCTGGTGGGACAGCCCGCCCCCGAGATTCCGCCGCAGCTCGCCGACTGCGTCGATCACCTCGGCTGGCTTGAGGTGGAACGAGCTGCCGATGCTCGCCGCTATCGCGAGGCCTATCGGAGCAGCCACTTCCTGCTGCTGCCGACGCAGGCGGACTGCACCCCGATCGTCTGCGCCGAGGCCAGCGCGTTTGGCCTCCCCACCATCGCCCCGGAGGTCGGTGGGCTCAGCGCGATGGTCGAGACCGGGAGCAATGGCGTCCTGCTTGCGCGCGAGGCGACGCCGGCGGACTACGCCCGTTGCATCGAGGATCTGTGGCGTGATCAGGAACGTTACCGCGCCCTGCGCGCGAGCAGCGCGCGGCGGCACCGCGAGCTGCTCAACTGGGACGCCTGGGCAGCCGCGATCGAGCCGATCCTGCAGCGTGCCCGACAGACGCGGGCCGCCTGAGGCGACCCACTTACCGGAAAGTGCTCGCCGTGCGCACCCGGAGATAGCTCAGCAGCACCCAGCTGACGAGCGCGCTCCAGCCCATCCAGGCGACGCTGTCCAACTGGGTATAGACCACGAACAGCATGGCAGCGAAGACCGAGAGCCAGATGTAAGCGATGCTCTTGCCTCGCCACATCGCCGTCGCGGCCACCATCGAGCCGAAGTGCGAGACTGGCAGCACGGCCCAGAGCCTGCCGCTGAGGGAAGCGGAAGGGCGCAGCGCATCTAACTCGACGATCACGTAGATCAGTCCCAGCAGGTGAATGAGCTGAAGCAGGCCGAGGTAAAGCTGGAGCGCGCGGAACAAGCTCAGTCCCCCGCTCCGGCGCGACCGGGGCGGCTGTGATCCTGGTGCAGCACCAGCAGTGCCCGCAGATCGGCGGCCAGCCGCGTCGAGGGTCGTCCTTGCCGCTTGGCGTAACGCAGGAAGCCAGTGGGATCGACGAAGCCGTACAAAGGCCGGCGCCAGCCCTGAATCGTGCGCGTCTCTTCTTCGAGCGGCTCGGGCCGCGCGTGCACCAGCACATCGAAGCCGTCCTTCAGATAGGGCCCGAAGTCCTCGCGCAGCAGCGCCATCTGCGACTCGGGGAAGGAAGGCGGCACCAGAACCAGCAGGCCCTGGCTGGCGGCCTCGGCGTCGAGCGCGTCCAGCAGGCGATTGAGTTCGTCGGCGATCTCGTCGTACCAGTCTTCGGGGCTCAGCTCCTCGCGCTTGGCCTGGGTCTGCTCGGGGTACCAGAGCAGGATGGTGCCCGAAGGCGCGAGCGGCAGCCCGGTCACCGCGCGGTCGACCATCCAGCGCCACTTCTCATCGCCGCTGCGCTGGGGATGCAGCCCGTTGCCGGTGGCGCGGGCGCCCGGTACGTGCGCGGACCGATCCAGCCGCCGCCAGCGCGGCAGCGAGACCTTCATCGCGCCGGTCGAGGTGTACCAGCCGATCCGACCGTGAATCGCGCTGCCGTCGAGCGTGGAGATCGTGCCGTGGTGTTTGCCATCCAGCCAGATGTCCGCGGTCGGGCCGTCGACTTCGATGGTCAGCTCGAAGAAGCGGCGGTCGCCCGGAATGGAGTGCGAGCCGTTCTTTGCCCCCTGCCGCGCGTACAGCGCGTCCAGGCTCCAGCGCACGCCCTCGATCTGCACCTGCTCCTCGCGGCCGGTCGCGTACTGCCAATCACCCATCGACAGGCCCATGCGCACCTGCCGATCGCGGCGCGTCCAGCCGACCACCAGACCGCCTTCGAGCAGGGCCGTGGTCGGCTCGATCTGCATCTGCACCGCGTAGCGGCCTGCCTCGAACCAGTGGTCGGCGAAGACCACGGCGTCGCGGCGATGCGAAGTCCGATCCAGCTCGCCAGTCCCGACGCGCGGCTTGCGCCGCCCGACGTGCAGCGCGCGCGTCTCGTCTTCGTACCACAGTCCCTCGACCAGCGAATCCTCCTTGCCGTTCAGCGGGTACTCGGACCAGCCGAAGTCACGCATCAGTCGCCACGGCGGGCTGAAGGGATGCAGCTTGCTGGCCGAACTGCCCAGGCGCTGCGCCTCGCTCCAGGCAGGAGCGACTCCGCGATCGATCTCGCCTTCCTGGAGCCGCACCACTTCGCGGCGCGGTTCGGTGAGGGGCGGCAATCCCAGCCAGGCGGCGAGCTCGTTGTGATCCGCCGCCAGCGCCGTGGCGCTCAGCTCATGGCCCGCTGCCGCCGCTGCCTCGGAAGCCTCCTGCAAGGCGGCGAGCAAGGCCTGGACCGCGCCCAGATCGCGCACAAAGGGCGCCGCCTCGCCCGCTTCGGCCGGGGCACGCGCCGCCTCCTGGGCGTCGACCTTGTCCTTCTCCCAGGTCCGCAGCGCCGGAGGCAGCCGAGTCGGCCGCAGCCGCGGCCAATGTCGCACCATCCAGGCCGCGTCCTCGTTCTTGGCCGCATCCAGTTCTTCCGCGAAACGATCGATCGTCGCCGGCGCCAGCTCGTCGACCGAGAGCGCCCAGGTGTAGGCATCGACCGCCTCAGCATGCTTGCCGAGGTCGGCGAACAGGTCGCCGGCCATCCGCGCATGCTCCTGACCGAACCAGGGCTCGGCGCGGCGGCGCAGCCAGGTCCAGGTGGGTTCATCGCGGACCACTTCACCGGGATCACTGCCCGGAACCGACTGGGTGTAACGATCCCGCCAGGCCGCGGGCTCTTGGTTGTTGAAGCCGCGCAGCCAGCGCGTGAAGCGCTCGCTGAACTCGTCGAAGTCGGCCGGCCGACCGTTCTCGCCGTCGCAGAAGTAGGCCTCAAAGACCTTCACCGGGTCGTTGCGCAGCCGCTTGCGCTCTTCCATGAACTTCTGCAGCGCATCGTGATAGAGCGGCGCGCGCTCGCGCTGGGCCTCACCTTCGGCGGGCGGCGGCCAGCTGCCCTCTTCGCCAAACTCCTCGCCGTCGACATCTTCGCTGCCGATCCAGGTGTTGAGGTAGACGTACAGCGAATAGCCCGCAGTGTAGTTGTCGCGGTACTCTTCCTGCGTCCCCGCGACGATCTCGCGCAGCTTGTCGGCCTCGTCGTAACCCAGGCGCAGCGTGCCGGCCTGGGTCCCGTAGCTGCAGTGGTTCGGGACGAAGTTCTCTTCCTTCATCGAACCGTAGGCGCCGGCCGTCCAGCTGGCCTTGCCTTCGACCAGCCAGCCGGGCAGGCCGGGGTAGATGGCCCCGTCAAAGCGGTGGGTCAGCTCGTGCGTGATCCCGCGCCCGAGGCCCGGGATGGTCGACATCGTGAACTGCAAGGTGGTGACGTTGCCGCCCTGAAAACCACCGGCCCACCAGTGCGGCGAGCCTTCCGCCTCGAGCCCGTAGGCCTCGGGGACCACGCGCAGGATGCCCTGCTGGCGCAGATTGCCCTGCGGGTCCACGAAGGGATCGCGGCCGAAGAAGTTGGCCAGACGCTGATGGTGATACTCGACCGTCGTCGCCGAGCCGTACAGCGTCTCCCAGCCGCAGGAGGTCTCGACCCGATACCAGTCGCGAGGCGAATGGGTGACCGCCGGTCGCCCGAAGGAGGCCCGGTCGACGGTCAGCTCACGCTGCTGCACCGGGCTCATCGACTCGAGTTCGTCGAGGGTGAAGACCAGCTCATTGACCCGCGCCAGCGCCGCGCGCGCGCGGCCGAGGATGTCGCCGACTGCGCTGGCTTCACGGTCCATCGACGGCGCGGGCGGCCCCTGCAGTTCGTCGCCGAAGCCAGCCTGAGCCACCAGCCCGCGCAGCGCGCGACCCATCCGCACCGCCTCGGTCCACTGCCCGCGGCTGATCAGCGAGTTGCCCTGCTTGCGCATCGCATCCATGACCTCGCGCCATTCCTGGCGGCTCGATTCGATCTGCGGGCCATGCGCCTCCAGCTGCGCGAGCAACTCGGGAGAGGGCGCGGCGATCGCACGCGCGAAGTCCTCGAGCCACTCCTGCTCGACCTTGGACCCAGGACGCCGCCCCTTGGCCTTGCGCTCGATCTCCTTGAGCAGGCCGCGCACGGCGAGCGCGCGCGTGCGCGCGAGGCGCTCGGGCCAGCCGGCCCATTCACCCAGGCTGCCGTCCTCGCCGATGACGCCGCGCAGCGCCCGCGGCATCTTGAGTCGGCCGTTGGCGTCGATGCGAGCGTTGGCCAGATCGATGGCCCAGAGCGCGAGCGCATCCGGGTCGCCGGCCGCGTTCTCGACCAGCAGCTCGAGCACTTCTTCGGGGCGATCGGTGCGGGCCAGCGCAAACAGGAAGTGACCGACCGCCGCCTCGTGGTCGCCGTCCGCCATCGCCTCGCGGCCGAACTCCAGCGCCTGCTTCTCGCCCGTCACCGCCGAGGGGCCGTCCTGAGCCAGAGCCGATGCAGCGAGCAGGACGCTCGCGCACAACAGACCGAAACTGCGTCTCCAGTGCAGCATGCTCAGCGCAGGTCGACGATCTTCCAGCCGCCGTCCACTTCCTTCAGGCCGAAGCGCATGCCTTCGTTGTCGGGCTCCTCGCCTTCGCGAGTGAGCACCGCGTGGACGCGCGCGATCAGCACCCCGTCCTCGCCCAGATTGATGCCCTGCAGCTCCCAGGAGGCGACGCCCAGCCCCTCCTCGAAGAAGGCGTGGGTGAAGCCCTGCTTCCAGGCGCCCTCGCGCTCGGCCCAGGCTGCGGTACCCAGGGCCAAGGCCGCCGCGCGATCCTGCTGCTCGACCGCCTCAAAGTACTTGGCAATGACCTGGGCCGGCCCCACCACCTGATCCGTCCAGGCTTTGGATTCGTCCGCCGGCGGGGCCGTGGCGCTACACGCCGCAAACAGGGAAATCACCAGGAACCACGCGAGGGAACGCATGGCCCCAGTCTAAACGCGCTCGCGGCTCTACCCCTGCGCGGACTTGTGTAGTCCCAGGGTGTTGCCGCCGGGATCGGTGAACCAGGCGAAGCTGCCGCCGTCCGGGATCGGCGTCTCGGGGATGACGGTCGCGCCGCCCGCGGCTTCAATCTGGGCCAGGGTGGCCGGGATGTCCTCGACCTCCATGTAAACCATCACGTACTGATGCGGCTCGTGCCCGAGGCTGGTGATCGCGCCGGGGATCCCGCCTTCGCCGGCGGCCGTGCGCGCGCTGGGCCCGAAGGTCGCGAGCTCCCAGCCGAAGACCTCCTGGAAGAACTTGCAGGTCGCCTCGTGATCCTGGCAACCGATATCAAAGTAGGTGACGGGTGCGGCCATCGGCTTAGTCTAAGGCTCGCCTCAGTCGTCGAGGCAGTGGTTGTTCTTGCGCAGGATGCGATCGAAGGGATCGATGTCCACCGAAGCCCCGGCCGGCACGGTGAGCTCGTTGCCGTCCTGCGGAATCTCGAGCCGCTGCGGCACGCCGCCGATGAAGACCTCGACCGGCATCGGGAAGGGCATGTCCTGCGGCGTCTTCCACGAGAGGTGATAGACGTTGTCGGCGCGGCGTTCGACGACCAGCTCGGGCAGCTCCGGCTGACGGATGTAGAGCTCGAAGAACCAGTCCAGATCCTGGCCGGTCTGCGCCTCGACCAGCGCGAGGTAGTCGTCCGTGGTGAAGAAGTGCACCGCGCCGCCGGAGTCATCCTCGCGGGCATAGGGATCGGCGTAGCACATCTTGCGGAAAGTCTTCATCAGCTCGTCCTTGCCGATCAGCCAGCGCAGGGTGTGCAGCACCCACTCGCCCTTGTAGTAGATGTCGTTGTCGCTCGGCTTCTCGCCCTCGGGCGCGTTGACGTCGAGGAAGTACATCTGCGCGCTCGAGCGCGGCTCGCGCGGCGCCACCGGCTTGACGTTGTGCAGATTTCCGCGCACGCTCGCCAGGTACTCGCGGTACTTCTCGGCGCCGTCGCGATCTTCGACGTAGAGCTTCTGCACGTAGCTTCCGAAGCCTTCGTGGATCCAGAAGTCGTTCCAGTCCGGCGCGGTCACCAAGTTGGCGAACCACTCGTGCGCCAACTCGTGGTGATGCAGCCAGTCAAAGCCGAAGCGGAAGGGCCGGAACTGGTTGCCGTAGGCGATGATGGTCTGGTGCTCCATCCCCAGGTGCGGCGTCTCGACCACGCCGTACTTGTCGGCGCGGAAGGGATACGGACCGAGCGTCTCTTCGAACCAGCGCAGGTGATCGACGAACTCGGGCAGGATCTTGCGACCGTTCTCGATCGATTCAGGCAGCACCCAGAACTGCACCGGCAGCGGCGTGCCGGCCACGCTGGTGTAGGGCGCCTCGAGCTTTTCGTAGGGCGCGATGTTCAGCGCCACCGTGTAGTTCGGAATCGGCGTCGAGACTCTCCAGTGGTAGCTGACGGTGCCGTCGCCGTGGTCTTCGATCCGATCCAGCCGACCGTTGCTGGCCGCGACCAGATCGGAGGGTACGCGGAAGTGCAGGTCCACGCTTTCGGCCTTATCCGAGGGGTGATCCTTGCAGGGCCACCACAGATCGGCGCCCTCCATCTGACAGGCGGTCGCGATCCAGTGCGCGCCCGAAGGCGTCTGCTCCCACTGGAAGCCCCCCTCCCACGGCGGGCGCGGCGCCGTGCGCGGCTTGCCGCCGTAGCGGATCGCGATCTCGTGCACTTCGCCCGGCGCCGCCTGGCCGGGCAGCGCGACCATGAGCAGATCGTTGCGGTGCTCGAAACGCAGCGCATCCCCTGCCTGGTCGAAGACCTTGGCGACCTCAAGCAGCGGGTCCAGATTGAAGAGCACCCGATCGGTCGATGCCGTGATCGCGACCCGCGCGCGCAGGGTGGCCGCGATCTCGCGCTGATCGGGGAAGACCTGCATCGTCAGGTCGTAGTGCTGCACGTCATAGCAGGCCTGCTCCGGGCGCAGCACCCCTCCAGTATCGCGGACGAAAGGCGTCGCGTCGGAAGCCGCAAGCAGACCTGATTCAGCTTCCTCACCCCCGCAGGCGGTGAGCGTCAGAAGAGTGCAAGCGAGGAGCATGCGCATGGCCGCCCATCGTAGGGCTGCGCGCGATGCCGACCATTTCGTTCCGCGGTCGGAACACGGCGCTTCTGGCACACCGCTTGCACCAAGGCGGATATGCGTGCTTGCTCCCTCACTGCGCACGCAGGACGTTCCCTCTGGACCACCCTGCTGCTTCTGCTCTTCACTGTCCCTCTCCATGCTCAGACGGGCGGAGGTGTCGGCGGCGGGGGCAACGGAGAACCTCCGGGAGGTGGTCACAAACACGGCGGCGAGATCCCGCCGGAGGAGCCACCGCCGCCGCCGCCGTTGGAACAGCCGAAGCGGCCGCCGGACCCGAACCCCGGACGCAATCCCTTCGATATTCCAGAGCGTGGTCAGCCGGGAGATGCGATGAGCCCGACCCCGGGCGTGGTGCCCCGTCCGATTCCGCCGACGACTCCTCCGACCCCGGTGGTGCCGCCGCGCGGGCCGTTCGGCGTGACCACGCCCGGCGCGCCGCCCGCCGTGCCCCCCACCGCGGAACACTTGCGCGGCTGGCGCGGCTGGTGGTACCGCAACCGCGCGCACTACTTCGCGCTGGTGGCGCAAGAGCAGGCAAACCGTGGATTCGCGCAGACGGCTGCCGGCGAGGTCTACCTCGGTCTGCTGGGTGGCCAGCGCGCCTGGGCAGATCCCCAACGCCTGCAGACGGAGCTGCCGGCGCTTCGTCCTTTGCTCGAGCCCTGGCTCGCGAGTCGGCGCGTCGAGGTCGCGCTGACGACCCTGAGCGGAATGAACCGGCTCGGAATCGCGCCCCCGGCCGCAGCGGAGGCCCGCTTCCTGCGGGGAAATCAGGCCGCACAAGGAGAGGCCTGCCGCGCCTTGGGACTGCGCGCCGATGCGCAGGCTTGGCGGGAGCTCCGCGCGCGATTCGCCGGCGAGCACGCGGAGGCCGCCGCGCATGGTCTGGGCCTGTTTGCCCTGCGCAGCGAAGACCGACAGCACCGACAGGCTGCGCTGCAGCTGCTGGTGGACCAGCTCGTGCATGGCTTTGCCGCCGAGGCGCGCCTGCAACTTGCCTGCGCCGAGGCGATTCGGGTTGCGGCGCACCGCCCGGCGGTTGCGAGCGAGCAGATCGCGCGCCTCGCGCACGGCGAACTGCTGATGCCCCTGCTGCGGGACCCGACCCGGCCGTTCGAGATGCGCGCCGCCCTGTACGTCGCAGTGGCGCAGCTGCTGCCCGAGTTTCTTCCGGCGAGCTCTGCCCGCGCCGAACTGCTCACGCTCTGCCGCGCTGAAGTCCAGCAGCGTCGCGCCGAGGCCGTGATCCAGTACGGCGCGGTGCAGGCTTTCGGTTTGGTCGCGCGCCCGGTCGAGGGGGATCCGGGTGCCGACCTCCGTTGGCTCGCCGAAGTCGCCCTCCATCATCGCCAGCGGCTGGTCCGCCCCGCAGCGAGTATTGCCCTCGCGCGGATCATCGGCCAGCTGGGCTGGGAGGCCCCCGCCGTCGAAGAGCACGCCACGCCCGCGCTACTCGCGCTGCTCGACGATGGCGATGTGGCCCTCCGCCCCTGGGCGGCGATGGCCTTGGGGATCGCAGCCGTCGAGGCCCGCTCGCGACACCAGCTTGACGTCCCGGCGGCGATCAGCGGAAAGCTGCTCGATGCCATCGCGCAGAGTCGCGACGCCGATCAGCGGGCGGCCTACGCGCTCGGGCTGGCGCTCCTCGGCGATCCCGCGGCGCTGCCGGCGATTCGCCGCGAAGCGCTGAAGAAGAGCGGGCGCGCCGCCCACCCGCAGGCCGTGCAGGCGCTGGGACTGCGCGGCTCGGATGATGACGCCCGCAACCTGCTGGCCACGCTCGACGCGCGGCAGATCGATCCCTGGCAGCTCGAAGCAACCGGCGAGGCCTTGGCCGCACTCGGTCGGATGGAGACGCGCCACATCCTGATCGAGCGCCTCGACGACCGCGTCGCTGAGCGGCAGCGCGCCGCTGCGCGGGCGCTCGGCCTGTACCCGACCGCGGACACCTTGACCGCCTATCGCGCGCTACTGAACCAGGCGGATACCGGAAGCCCGGTGCTGCAGGCCGTGATCCTGGCCGTCTCGCGCTGGCAGGACGCCCAGCCGGGTCTGCTGCGCCAGGCCTGCGCCGGCGCCTGGAACCCACTCCTCGCCAGCCGGCTCGACAGCTGGGGCAGAGAGTTCTGAGCCCGAACGGGCTTCCCCGGGGAGATTTTCGGCGCTAGAGTCGTTCTCACTCGCGGCGCTATTGCCGTCTCCCCGTTCTCTCCCCCTGTGACAACTCAACCCGGCTCCAGCCGACGCCTTGGCGTGGGCACCCTCGGAGCGTTTGCCTTCGCTGTCGCCTTCTCCCCGGCGCAACAGGCTGAGGATCCAAACGTTCTGCTCGAAAAGCGTCAGGCCACGCTTCCCGCGTGGGCTGAGGACAGCTTTCGTCGTGTCGACGCCGGCTATGACGGCTGGCGCAGCGAGGTGCTGCACGATGCGGCCAAACCCACGCTGAAGAAGCTGGTCGCGGCCCTCGGCGATCCGAGCAAGCCGTTCCCCGAACACGGCATCGCTGCAGACTGCGCCGCCTTCACGGCGCTGCGTCCCGAGAAGCTGAGCATGGCCGTGGATCGCCGGGGCATGCAGGTCGCGCGCGCCGAGGCCATCCCAGCCACGGATCCCCACAAGGATTGGGCGGCGCTCGCCGCGTCGCTTCACAGCGCTTTGGGGCACGGCCACGCGCATCCCTTCGTGAAGTTCGTGAACATCCAGATGGATGAACATGCTTTCACTGGAGAAGCTCTGGTTCACTGGTCCGTCGATCAGGAGGACGGAAGTCAGATTCAGATCAACGCGACCTGGATCACGCAGTGGGATGCGACCGAGGACGAAGCCCCGGTGCTGCGCGGCATCGCGGTTAAGGACTATGAGGAGGTGCGGACGCCGCGTCCGCTGTTCCGTGAAGTCACCGAGCACGTGGCCAAGGATCTGCCCTTCTGGGAACGGGAGGTTCTGACCGGCGTCGATGACTACCACCAGAAGATGGACCGTTTGATCGGACAGGCGTTCATCGGCTCCCAGGGTCTGGCGGTGGGCGACGTCAACGGCGACGGCCGCGACGACCTCTACCTCTGCCATCAGGGTGGGCTGCCGAACCGGCTGCTGATCCACACGGCGGACGGCACGCTGCGCGATGCCAGCCGGGAGAGCGGCCTCGACTTCCTGGAGTCCACCCGTTCGGCGCTCTTCCTCGACCTGGATAACGACGGCGATCAGGATTTCGTCGCCTCGCTCGGAGCCAATCTGCTGGTCGCCTACAACGGCGGACGGGGGCAGTTTGGCCAGTTCACTCCGCTCAACGGCATCGGCTTCGAGGATGTCTACTCGCTTTCGGCGGCGGATGCGGACCGGGATGGCGACCTCGACCTGTACGCGGTGCGCTACGTCGCCAACGGAATCATGGGCGGCGTCCCGACCCCGTATCACAACGCGAACAACGGCGCCTCGAACCTCTACTGGAGGAACGACGGCGTCGGCAAGTGGACGCTGGCAACCGAAGAGGTCGGGCTGAACGGGAACAACCGCAAGTTCTCGCTGGCTTCGATTTGGGAAGACTTCGACGACGACGGGGACCTCGACCTCTACGTCGCCAATGACTTTGGCGACAACAATCTGTTCCTGAACGAGGGCGGCCGCTTCCGCGACGTTGCGACCGAGCGCGGCGCCGAAGACCGCGCGGCCGGCATGGGGCTGTCCACCGCCGACTTCGACCTCGACGGGGATATGGACCTGCTGATCACCAATATGTTCAGCTCGGCCGGGCTGCGGATCGCGCCGCAGCAGCAGTTCCAGGGCGAAGATCACGGCGAGGTGGCGCACGAGTACGTCCGCCACGCCCGCGGCAACACCCTGCTGGCGAACGACGGCAAGGGCAACTTCACAGACGTCACCGAATCGGCGCGCATCGCGATCGCCGGCTGGAGCTGGGGCTCGAAGTTTGTCGACTTTGACAACGACGGCTATGCCGACATCTATTCACCGAACGGTTTCCTGACCGGCCCGGTGAAGGATGACTTGTGAAGTTTCTTCTGGCGGCGCGTGACGTCGCAATCCCCCACCGGCACCGAAGCCACTGACGAGTACGAGCAAGCTTGGGCGAGCATTCAGGAGCTCACCCGCACCCAGGGAGTGTCCTGGAGCGGCGGTGAACAGAATCACCTGTTCCTGAATGACGGCGCGGGGACTTTCTACGACGTCAGCGCGGTGTCCCATGCGGACTTCAGTGACGACGGCCGCGCCGTCGCGACCCTCGACTGGGATGGTGACGGACGTCTCGATCTGCTGCTGCGTTCGCGGACCGCGCCGCGCTTCCGCCTGATGCTGAACCAGGCGGACGCCGGGGGCCACCTCTCCCTGCAGCTCGTGGGCACGCAATGCAACCGCGATGCCATCGGCGCGCGCGTGTTTGTGCACCTCGAAGGTCGGGTGCTGCGCCAGACGCTGCAGGCCGGGGACAGCTTCCTCGCCCAGTCCAGCAAGACGCTCCACTTCGGCCTCGGTGAAGCCGAGCAGATCGAGCAGGTGCGCGTGGTCTGGCCGGACGGCAGCGAGCAGCGCGTGCGCGGGGTCGAAGCCGGCGCGCGCTATCGCATCACCCAGGGCGCGGAGCAGGCGGAGCGGCTGCCGGCCTCGCATCACGAGCAGCTGAGCGCGGCGCCCGCCACGCCGGTCGCGCGGGTAGGCACGCCGGTCGTGCGCATTCCGCTGATCGAAAAGATCCCGCTCGGCAGCCTGCCGCTTCCGAGCGCGGAGCACCCGGAGCGCACCCTGGCCGACTTTGCCGGCCGCCCGGTGCTGATCAACCTGTGGGGCGTGAACTGCGCCAACTGCCTGAAGGAGTTCGCGGCCTTCCAGCGTCGCGCGACCCAGCTCGCCGGGCGCGGGCTGGTGATCGTGCCCCTGAACACCGATGGCCCGGAGGCGCGGGCGCGGGCGCATGCCATGCTGAGCAAGTTCGGCCTCGAGCAGAACGCCGGCGAGACTCACCCCACCTTCATGCAGGCGCTCGAGACCGTGCTCTACGAGGTGCTGGGCACGTCAACCGGGACCCCGCTCCCGACCAGCCTGCTGGTGGACGCACAAGGCCAGCTCTGTGTTCTGTACCAGGGCAAGATCACCATGGGCGACCTGCTGCGCGATACCACGATCGTCGCAACGATGGACCCCGGCGATACTTCGGCCGCGACTCTGCACTTCGGGCAGCGCCTGCTCAAGCGGCACCGCAACTGGGGTTTCCTCGCGCGCACCTTTGAAACCTACGGCCTGGCGGCGCTTGCTCGCGATTACAGCCGCCGTGCCGAAGCCCGGAACTAGCCGTGTTTTGCGAGCGCCACGCCCCCGAGTAGGGAGTTGGACTGGTAGGCTGGAGAACCCACCGCTCGATCGCGGTTTCTCCCTGAACCATGCTCCTCTCCCTCTCGACATTGCTTCTTGCGTCGGCGCCGATCGCGCCGCAGCAATCTGACGACACCCAGGTCGTCCGTCACGGCGACACCGTGGCCATGACCTGGTCTGCCCCGAACGAGTCGGGCCAGATCGTCCCGTGGTATCGCACTTCGCTGGACGGCGGCCTCAGCTTCGGCCGCGATCGTCAGACCTCTTACGACATCAAGCTCACCTATCGTGACTTCGATCCGCTCGCCGACGGCGAGCCGTTTATCCCCGACGCGCTGCAGGCGCCGGAAGGCCACGAGCTGTACATCGTGCAGTACGTCGCCGCGGGCCTCGAGCCGTGGCGCGAAGAGATTCGCGGCCTCGGCGCGGTGGATCACCGCTTCCTGGCCTGGCACGGCAACATATGGGCGATGGACGCCGCGACCGCCGAGCAGGTCCGCGATCTGCCCTTCGTGCGCTGGGTCGGTGCGTTCCACCCGGCCTATAAGATCGAAGCGGAGCTGCTGGCGGACTACCTGGGCGGACGCCTCGAGACCGATCGCTATCGCATCGTGGTCGGCGACTGGGGACCGGTCCAGAAGGCCGTCATCGCGGATTACGTCCGCGCGATCGGCGGCGAAGTGGAAGCGCAGATCGACGAGGGCTGGATCCTCGAGGCCTCGCTGAACCCGCAGCAGTTCGTGCAGGTCCTGCGCCAGAGCGAAGTGCTCGGCATCGATCGCTGGAGCGCCCCCGAGAACGATATGGACCGGGTGCGCAACCTGATGGGCGCCGATTACGTCGAGGGCCTGACCGGCTTCGACGGCACCGGCGTGCGCGCCGAGGTCTTTGACAGCGGCTTCGACGGCGGTAACAGCGCCTGGCGCTACACGCCGATCAGCCACGGCGGCTACAACTTCAGCTCGCACGGCACCTCGACCTACAGCATCAACTTCGCCGACACCAACGGCACCGACCGCGGCCTGGCCCCGGATGCCCAGGGCATCATGGCCGACTACGGCAGCTACGGCGGTAACCGCTACAACCACACGGCGCAGCTGGTCAACCCGGCGCTTCAGTACAAGGCGGTCTACCAGACCAACAGCTGGGGCGACGCACGGACGCGCTCCTACACCTCGATCTCGCAGCAGATGGACGACATCATTTTGATCAATGACATCGTCATCACGCAGTCGCAGTCGAACGCCGGCAACCAGGACTCGCGCCCGCAGGCCTGGGCCAAGAACATCGTCGCCGTCGGTGGCATTCGCCACTACAACGACTTCAACAACAACAACGACAACTGGAACAGCGGCGCATCGACCGGACCGGCTGCCGACGGCCGGATCAAGCCGGACATGAACGCCTTCTACGATTCGATCGACTGCGTCAACACCAGCAGCTTCGGCGGCACTTCGGGCGCCACGCCGATCGTTTCGGGCCACTTCGCGCTGTTCTACGAGATGTGGCACAACGGCTTCTTCAACAACCCGACGGCGGGCACCGTCTTCGATAGCCGCCCCCACTCGACCACCGCGCGCGCGATCATGATGAACACCGCGTGGCAGTACCCGGATACGCAGAACGACATCACCCGGACCCGCCAGGGCTGGGGCCGTCCCGACCTGCGCCTGATGTACGACCTGTCGAGCGAGCTGTTCTGGGTCGATGAATCCGACGTCCTCGAGCAGAACGATTCGACGCAGTACAGCATGACCGTGCAGCCCGGAACCAACGAGTTCAAGGCGACCCTGGTCTACATGGACCGCGCCGGCACCACGAGCTCGTCGCTGCACCGCATCAACGACCTGTCGCTGAAGGTGACCGACCCGAACGGCACCATCTACTGGGGCAACAACGGCCTGAACGGCGGCTCGTACAACTACAGCAACTCCGGCGGTGTCTCGAACACCAAGGACCCGGTCGAGCACGTCATCATCGAGAACCCGATCGCCGGCAACTGGACGGTCGAGGTCTTCGCCGACGAGATCAACCAGGACACCCACACCGAGACCGCTGCCATGGACGCCGACTACGCGCTCGCGATTCGCGGCGTGACCGACGTTTCGAGCGGCCTGGCGCTGCGGATCGCCTCGGGCACCTGCGGTGGCAACATGACCTTCGAGGTCGATGGCAACACGCCGGGTGGCCTGGTCGTCTGGACCTACGGCACCCCAGGTAGCTACACCCACCCCGGCCCGGTCTGCCCGGGCGTCGAGTTTGACATCGCCAACCCGACCATCGCGTCGATTGGCACCGCGGACTCGGTCACGGCCTTTGTGCCGGCCAACGCCTGCGGCCGCATCCGCGTCCAGGCGCTGGATGTGGACAGCTGCAACGTCAGTAACTACATCGATCTGTAAGAGTCTGACCCCCATGAGTGGGCTCGATTCTCAGGTCGACCGGTAACTTTCGACCTCCCTATGCGTCCTCTAGGTGAACCCACCTGGAGGACGCTTCTTGTTTCACCCACCCTTCTGCCCGCGTT
>PAHY01000042.1 GCA_002705055.1 Planctomycetota bacterium | reverse complement strand
GGTGATAGGAGCCGGAGCGGCGATAACGGAAGGCGAGATCCCGCTCGGCAGAGGGGCAGCCGAAGCGCGGGCAGAAGGGTGGGTGAAACAAGAAGCGTCCTCCAGGTGGGTTCACCCAGAGGACGCTTTGCGAGGTCGGAAGTTACGGGTCGACCCGAGAATCGAGCCCACTCATGGGGGTCAGACTCTGTTAGTCGCGCACGGGGATCGCCTGGGCGCTGGCGTTGACCTGGGCAGCCTCGTCATACACCGTCCGCAGCTCAATCTTCTCGAGCACACGCTGACGCAGCTCCACGTGGCGGCCGCGCCGCACCTCGTCACGGAAGGCTTCCTCGCTGACCGATTGACGCTCCTCGTGCACCCACACCAGGGCCATGCCACCACTCACGCGGAAGGGGCCAAAGGGCACGCCGACCGGGGCGCGGAAGGCGTTCTCGGATAGCGCCGGGTCGACCGCGCCGCCGCTTCCAGAGCGGGAGATCCAGCCCAGCTCGCCGGCGCGCTTGCGCGACTCTTCGTGCTCGCTGTACCGCTCGGCGAGCTGCGCGAACTGAGTCGGGTTCTGGGCGCGCGCGGCGTAGATGTCGAGTTCCTTGGCCGCGCCGGCGTAGTCCAGGTCGATCTCGGTGCGCTTTTCTTCGACGGCGCGGATCATCATCCACGAGACCCGACGCTTGGCTCCGTACTCGTTCTCGAGTCGGGTGCGCGCTTCCTCGTCGAGGGCGGCGAACCACTCCTCGTCGTAGACCGTGCGGCTGTAGAGCCGCAATAGGCCGGCCAGGCGCAGCTCCGAACCCTGGCGCACACTTTCCAGCGTCGCGCCCTGCGTCTGGAGCAGGCCTTCGTAAGTCGCCCCGCCGTAGGCCGGGTTCTCGGCCACGCGGCGGCGGCGCCAGTCGATCTCGGCCTCCAGCACGTCGTCGGACAGGATGATTCCTTCCTGCTTGGCCCACTGCGGCATGTACGACTCGAGCACCAACTGCTCGAGATACTCCCGCTTGCGCAGCGGCCCGAGGATGTCCGAGATCACTTTGCCCAGTTCGGGCGTGGTGACGATGTACGGCGAGGCGTGGATCGCGTAGCCCTCCGGGGCGATCCGGGCGCGTTCCATCAGGCTGGCCAGGCGCTCGTCCGTCCACTGCTGCAGCTGTTCCGCGCTGACGGCTTGGCCGCGCTTCAGACCGAGGTCCTGGCGCGCCATCATCTCGTGCAGCACGGAGTCGCCGAGCAGCTTGCGGAAGCGCTGCATGCTCAGGCCGCGTGACTCGACCAGCTTTTCCAGGTCGTAGCCCTCGGCCTCGGCGGCATCGCGCGCCTCGGTGATCCGCTCTTCGAGCAGCTCGGGCGGGACCGTCAGGCTGCGCCGGTCGGCTTCGAGCTCGACCAGCTGGATCTGCAGCAGGTGACGCAGCGCGTCATTGCCCAACTGCTTGTTCTTGAAGGTGCGCCCGAGGAACTCCTGAAAGTTCTTCTCCGATAGCTGTCCGCCTTCCCACTGAGCCACGAGGCCAGCGGGGAGGGGGGGCGTCGGATCCTGGGCCGGGTCTTGGGCCGGCCCGAGGACGGGCGCGAGTGCAAGGGCGGCGGTCAGCAGCATGCCTCGGTGAGGATACCTGCCGCGCCGGATGGGGCGGGGGCATCCCGGTCCCCTTATCGGCGGGGATCACGCGGTCTGAAGCGGCTCTCGAGGGCTTCTGGGTCCGGATCAGGCCGCGTCCCGACGCCGTCGCTCGAGTTCGGGCCGCCAGCGCTGCAGCAGCGCCTCCAGCGCAGCCCGACGCACCGGCTTGGGCAGGTAGTCATCCATCCCGGCCGCGCGGCAGCGCTCCTCGTCGCCCCGCATCGCCCGCGCGGTCATCGCCACGATGGGGAGCTGGAGCCCCGCTGCGCGGATCGCCGCGGTGGCCTCCAGGCCGTCGAGGACCGGCATCTGGCAGTCCATGAAGATCAGATCGAAGCGCTCTGCCTGGGCGCGTTCGACGGCCTGGGCGCCATCGGCCACGACCTCGACCTCACAGCCGAGCATGCGCAGCATGCGCTTGGCGACCTTCTGGTTGATCTCGTTGTCCTCGGCGAGCAGGACCCTCCAGCCGAGCGCCTCGGCCGCGGCCGCGGTCGGGGCCTCGACCGGGGCCGGGGCCGCCGTGCTGAGCTCGAGTTCCTCGAAGATCTGCCGGGTCAGGATGCGTCCGATCGGCTGGCCGGCGTTCTGGGCGTGGGCCAGCGCAGCCAACACGCCGCGCAGCACCTGGGCGCGCACCGGCTTCACCAGGTAGGCCTGAAAGCCCGCCTTCTCGAAGCGCAGCCGGTCGCCGCGCATGCCCGACGAGGTCGTCAGCACGAGGTCCATCGACTTCAGCAGCGGATCCTCGCGAATCTGCCGCCCCAGCCCTTCGCCGTCGGTGCCGGGCATCAGTTCATCCAGCACCGCGATCGCATAAGGCTGCTGCTCGGCGGCCGCCGCGCGCAACCGCAGCAGTGCCTCATCGGCATCCGCGACGGCATCGCAGACGATGCCCCAGGCGCGCATCATCTCGCCGTAGACCTGGCGATTGACGGCCAGATCATCCACCAGCAGCACGCGCAGACCCTGCAGGTCCTCGACGCGGGCGGGGGGCGCGGCCTCTTCGGCGGCGGGCAGCGGCAGCTCGAAGCCGAAGGTCGAGCCCTGACCTTCGACCGACTGCACGCGCAGGCTGCCGCCCATCAGCTCGACGAGCTGCTTGGAGATCGCCAGACCCAGTCCGGTTCCCCCGTACTTCCGGGTGGTCGAAGCGTTGGCCTGGGTGAAGGGCTGCATCAGCCGCTTGCAGACCTCGGTGGAGATCCCGATGCCGGTGTCGACGACTTCGACGCAGAGCCGGTCCGCGTTCGCCGCACGCACGCGCACCAGCACGTGACCCTCGTGAGTGAACTTGATCGCGTTGCCGACCAGGTTGGTCAGGATCTGCCGGACGCGGCCGGCATCGCCGATCACGCTGCGGCGGAGCTCCACCGGCATGTCCATCGCCAGCTCGACCTGGTTCTCCTTGGCGCGCGCGGCGAGCAGCTCGAGCACATCTCCGATGAGGTGATCCAGCTCAAAGGGATGCGGCTCGATCTCCAGCTTGCCGGCCTCGATCTTGGAGAAGTCGAGGATGTCATTGATGATCGCCAGCAGCGACTCCCCCGAGCCGCGAATCAGGCGAAGCTGTTCACGTTGCTCGCCGTTCAGCTCGGTCTCGGCGAGCAGCTGCGTCATGCCGATCACCCCGTTCATCGGGGTGCGAATCTCGTGGCTCATCGCGGCCAGGAAGGCGCTGCGCGCCTGAATCGCCGCCTCGGCCTGTTCGCGCGCCTGCTGGAACGGGCGGGTCGAGGCGTTGGCGATCGCCCCGACCAGCAGGGCGCCGCAGACCCCCTGCACCCAGCCGGGCAGGTGGGTCAGGATCAGCATGTGGGCGAGCAGATAAAGCGCAGCAGCGACGAGGAAGACCCTCGCCGCTTTCAGGATGGCTCGCTGCTGCACGTCCATCGGCTCATGCTGCTTCGCGGTCGATCCGGATCCGACCGCGCACGCTGCGGATCAGAAAGGCGGGGGGCGAAGAGCGGGGGCCGTTCAGGATCTCGTGGCTGAGCGGCTCCTCGACCTCGCGGTCGATGGTGCGGCGAATCTCGCGGGCGCCGTACTCATCGTGGGTGCCGAGTTCGGCCAGGCGGCGGACCGCGGCCGGCGTCCAGCGCAGCGCGACGCCGTTCGGCTCGATCCGCGCACGCAGCGATTCCAGCCGGCTGCGCACGATCCGCTGGCAGCTGCCTGAGTCGAGCGGGCGGAAAGTGCAGACCTGATCCAGGCGGTTCAGGAACTCGGGGCGGAAGCCGCGGAGCAGCGCCTCCTGGGTGATCGACTCGAAGTCGGCGTCGTCCAGTTCGCGACGGCTGAATCCAAGGTTGTCGCTGGCGCGCCGGTAGTCCTCGGTGCCGATGTTCGAAGTCAGGATGATCAGCGTCTGGCGCAGATCGATCGTGCGGCCCTTGCCGTCGGTCAGGCGTCCTTCGTCGAGGATCTGCAGCAGCAGATGGTGCAGGCGCTCATGCGCCTTCTCGACCTCGTCGAACAGCACCACGGTATCGGGGTGCTCGCGCAGCGGCTCGGTCAGCGCGCCGCCGTCGTTGTGCCCGACGTAGCCGGGAGGGGCCCCGGTCAGCCGCGCGGTCTCGTGCGCGTGGCCGTACTCGGTGCAGTCGATCCGCAGCAGCGGGCGGCTGGGGTGCAGCTCGCGCGCCAGCGCCTTGGCCAGCTCGGTCTTGCCGCAGCCGGTCCGGCCGACGAACAGGAAGCAGCCGACGGGCCGGTCCGGATCATTCAGGCCGGCGGCCGCGCGCGCCAGCGTCTTGCTGACGGCTTCGACCGCGTCGTCCTGACCAAACACCAGCCGGCGCAGCCGGCCTTGGATCCCGCGCGAACGCTGCGCGAGGGTCATGGTGCCGGATGCCGCGCCGGTCTCCTCGGCACCCTCCGGCGCCGGGGCCGGGATGGTCACCGAGTGAATCTCCAGGTGGGGGTTCACATCGACGCAGATCCGATAGAGCAGATCTTCGACGGTCTCGGTCTCCTCGGGGTAGCGGGCGTGCACCCGCTGCAGGATCGCTTCCGGATTCTCCAGGCACTGGCGGACCAGCAGCCGCCGGTAGTGACGTCGGTCAGGGGGAATCGGCTGCCCCGGGGGTAGGGGCAAGCCAGCACCCTCTTCGACTTGGCGGACGCGGATGAACCCGTCCAACAGGTCAAAGTACTTGAAGACGTAACCGGGGTCGGTCTGCATGGGTGGGTCGGAATCGACCGGGATGGGAATCCTGAGAATTCCCAGGAGACATGGGATCATCGGCGGCTTTCCGAACCGCGCTTGAGCCTCCACGCCCGGCTATCTTGGGCGGCATGAGCGCGGCCCCGACCCCGGCCCAACAAGAGTTCCTGGCGATGCTGGTGCACCGCGGGTTTCTGGAGAAGGAGCACGCCCTGCAGATCCTGCGCGGGGTGGCCGAGCAGGGCTTTCAGGACGCCGTCGCGGCCGTCACGGGCTGGGATGCCAAGAAGATCGCTTTTCTGCAGAAGACCAAGGGCCTGGCCGAGCCGGAAATCCCCGGCTACACCATCGAGCGCAAGCTGGGCGAGGGCGGCACCAGCGAGGTCTTCGGGGCGAAGCGCGATAAGGACTTTGCCCGGGTGGCGCTGAAGATCCTGCTGCCCAAGCTGGCGCAGGATGCGGTCGCGGTGCGGCGCTTCCTGGCCGAGGCCAAGACTCTGTCTGAGTTGAAGGTGAAGTCGGTGGTGAAAGGCCACCGCGTCTTCCGCTTCCTGGGTACCTACATTCTCGAAATGGACTGGGTGGCCGGGCGCACGCTCGAGGAGTACCTCGCCGAGGGCGAGACCTTCGCCGAGAAGCGGGCCCTCGACGTGGTGCTGCAGACGGCGCGCGCGCTCGAGGACATGCGCGAGGCGGGGCTGGTGCACCGCGATCTGAAACCCGGCAACATCATGATCTCCAAGGAAGGCAAGGTCACCCTGATCGACCTGGGCTTCGCCGGCGCCGGCATGGAAGGTCGGCACGACAGCGAGTCCACCTTGGGGACGCCGGCTTACCTCGCGCCCGAGCAGGCGCGCGGCGAGGACGACCTCGACTCCCGCGCCGATATCTATTCGCTCGGCGCCACGCTCTATCACCTGGTTATCGGCAAGCTGCCGTTTCAGGCCGGCGACGACCAGGAGATGCTGCGCAAACAGGTGCTGGAAGGCCTCAGCGGCGCGGCGCTGAAGGGCGGCGACATCTCGCCTTCGCTGCACTACTTCATCGAGAAGATGATGGCCAAGGATCGCGAGTCCCGCTACGCCTCGGCCGCCGCGCTGATCGAAGACATCGAGGCGCACATGAAATCGCAGGCGGGGTGGTAGAGCGCGACTTCTACTTCCGCTGTCAGCGCTCCGGGAACTGCTGCAAGGTGGGGACGGGGCGCGTCTGGTTGCGCGAAGGCGAACTGGACGAGCTGGCGGCGGCGGCAGGAATGAGTGCGCAGGCCTTTGTCGCCCAGCACCTCGTGCAGGTGGAGGGCAAGCTGTCGCTGCGTGAACGAAAGGACGGGCGTTGCGTCCTGCTTGAAGGGCAGTGTCACTGCACCGTCTACGCGGCGCGGCCGCAGCAGTGCCGGGACTTCCCGGACTGGCCGATGCTGCGTGAAGATGCCCGTGCCTTCGAGCGCGCGGCGGCCTACTGTCCGGGGATTCAGCAGCTGCCCGACGCGAAGACGCACCGGGCCGGGCTGGCTGCGCTGGCCGCGCGGCTGCCGGAGGCCGGACCGGATCCGGGGGATCGCGCGCCCTGCGTGCAGACGGCGGGGGCCCGACCGGTCTCCAGCCTCGAGGCGGACGCCTTCCTGGCGGCCTTTCCGGCGACTTCCATCGAGCGGGGCGGGCCTTGCCCGGCACTCCAGGGCGAGCGCTGCACCGCCGGGGCGGCACGGCCGGCAATCTGCCGTAACCTGCCGGCAGAACAGGGGTATCGGCTCGAACGGGAGATTCAGGCCGCCGCGGAGATTGTCGGGTACCCTTGGTCGAAAGCGGACTGGACCGTGATTCTCCCCGACCGGGCAGCAGCCTGGCACGCGTCCGCACGCTCCCCACTCGATGTCTGATCTCCGTCACGCCCTGCGTGTCGCTGCCCCGGTTGTCGTGGCCGTGGTCGCTGGTGTACTGGTCTGGAACCGACTTGGTTCCGACCAGGAGGCGGGAGAGGCTTCGCTGGTCGATCGCACCCGCGTCCGCGTGGAAGATGCGCTGAGCCGCGGCCGCGCATCCGCCCCCGAACTGGCGCCGCTGGAGTCCTCGGTGGTGGTCGCCGATGCCGCCGATCTGGACGAACTCCTGCGCCTCAATCGCGCCGCGCTCGCCAGCCTGCGCGAGAAGAACTACGCCGACGCGGTGCGCGACTTCCGCCTGGCCTTGGACCTCGAGCCGGGCAACGAGATCCTGCTGCTCAATCTGTCGCGTGCGCTCGCGCAATGGGGCGATGCCGAGCTGCGCAACGGCAGCCTGCAGGAAGCGCTGAAGCACCTGGAAGAGGCCGTCTCGCTGCATCGGGATGGCGGCGAAAACGGCAGCATGCTGGCGTACGCGCTGCTGCGGGTCGGCCGACGCGATCAGGCGGCATCGGTCCTCGAAGCCACGCTGCAGGAGTATCCGGATTCGGTTCCCGCGCTGCGCCTTGCCGGGGAGATCGCCTTCCTGCGCGGCAATCTGAACGAAGCGGTGCAGGCGCTCGAGCACGCCGTCGAGCTGGCGCCCAAGGAACGGGCCATCGTCGAACGCCTCGAGTTCTATCGTTCCGAGCGCGATCGGCTGGCGACGTATCTGCGCGTGCAGTCGACACGCTTCGAGGCGATGTATCCGGCCGAGAACACCCAGATCCGGCCGCACCTCGAGAGCCTGCTGCTCGACCTGGAGCGCGCCTCGGATGCGGTCAATCAGCTGCTGGGCCTGGCGCCGACCGATCGCGTGCTGGTGCTGCTGCTGCCGCCGGACGAGTACTTCGCCGCGGCGCCCAACTGGTCGGACGGGCTGTATGACGGGCGCATTCGGATTCCGCTCGAGGACTATCAGCAGCAGTCCGAGCGGCTCCGCTCGACCTTCCGCCACGAGTACACCCACGCCGCGCTGCACCGCGTCGGCCCGGCGGTGCCCACCTGGCTGCATGAAGGGCTGGCGCAATACGTCGAGGGCATGTCGGTGGACCGCGCGCGGACAGCGCTGCGCGATCAGCCTGGTTCGATGCCCACCCGCACGCGACTGGAAGGCGACTGGACCCGCTGGACGGATCGCAACGAGGTGCAGGGTGCCTACGCCTATTCGCTTTCCCTGGCCGGCTGGCTGGTGGAGCGCTACGGCGCCGATGCATTGGCGCGGCTCGTGCGCGGGCTCGAGTACGAGGCCTTTGGCAGTGCGTTCCAGAACTCCTTCGGCGCCGGTTTCGCCGAAGTCGAGCAGCAGCACCGCCAGGCGCTGATCGAGAACCGCTAGTTCTGTCACCTTTGGCGGATCAGCACGTCTTCCATCATGTGGAGACGAAGCACCCGGTCGATTGGGCCCAGCGTGGCAACGCCAGTTTGATGCGCGCACTCTTGCGTGATTGTCCCGGCCAGGTGCCTCGTCGCCTTCCGCGCAGCGGCGACACGGCGGCCACCCTGCGCGCCCGCGATGGCCTGCACCCGCACGCCGCCGATCGGCTGGCGGCCGCCCTCGAGCTTGGGCGCCGCTGCCTGGGCGAGCCCACCCGGCCCCGGCAGCGCCTGCTCGACCCGGGCGATGTGGCGCGGGGGCTGCTGGCCGAGGCCAGCCGGCTCGAGCAGGAGGCCTTCTGGGGCCTGGCCCTCGACGCGCAGGGCGGGCTGCTGCATCGCTACCGCGTCAGCCTGGGCACGCTCACCTCCAGCCTGGTCCACCCGCGCGAGGTCTTTCAGCCCGCGCTGGTCCACAGCGCAGCCTCCCTGATCGTCGCCCACAACCATCCCTCCGGCGACCCCGAGCCCTCCCAGGACGACCGCTCGACCACCCGCCGCCTCGAGCGGGTCGGGCGGCTGCTCGGCGTCCCGGTGCTCGACCATGTGGTGCTGGGGGCGGGCAGCTACGTGTCCTTCCGCGAGCGCGGCTGGATTCAAACGGGCGTTTCACGGCCCTGATCGAAAGTTTTCATTTTTCTTGGCGTCTCCTGGCGCCAGATCGCGTTCATGTCCATGCCCGAAGGACGTTTCGCAGTTCGAAAGGCACGGACAAGGACGCCGTGGAGGTGGTGTCCAAGTCCTCTTATTCAGCTTGGCCTTTTCCAAACCGGTCGTGGGGGGCTCTCGAGCCTCTCACGGCCACCTCGGCCAGGTGCTGGCACAGCGCCGCGCCCAGAGGGCCAGCGGCCTCAATGCGCAAAATGGTGGGCAGAAGGCCCACAAAGCTCCATTCCTGCTCGCGCAATCGCGCCAGTTCCTCCTCCGCGATC
This sequence comes from Planctomycetota bacterium, assembly GCA_002705055.1. Lineage (GTDB taxonomy): Bacteria > Planctomycetota > UBA1135 > UBA1135 > UBA1135. Next base: position 217,342 of record PAHY01000042.1, on the reverse strand, counting down.
CCGCCTTCGGGCCCCACCAGCAGGGTTGCGCTCGAGGGCTGGTCCTCCCGCCAGGTCTCGGCCAGCAGAGGGGCGCCCGGGTGCAGGCAGTAGGCCCGATCGGCTTCGACCGTGGCTTGCACCTGGTCGAGGGGGCAGGGCTCGGCTTCCAGCACGGGAAGGGTGGGGCGGCGCAGCTGCTGGCAACACTCTTTGGCGACCCGCTTCAGGCGCTCGAGCTGGTGGCCCGAAAGCGCCTCCCGCCCGGCCACGCTGCGCTCAAACACCACCGGTTGGATTCTCGCTACCCCGGCCTCACAGGCGCGCACGACCAGATCCTCGGCTCGCTTTCCTTTGGGCCAGGCCGTCGCCAGGGTGACCGGCAAGAGCGGAAGCTCCGGTCGGGTATGGCCGCCTTCCAGAATCAGCTCCCGCTTGCCCGCCACCCGCGCCGCGATCGCTTGCCCCTCGGGGGGCAGCAGCAGGAAGCGCTCTTCCGGCCCGAAACGCAGGGCCTTCAGATGGTGTTGCAGCTCCGCGGGCGCCTTCCAACTCCCTTCGAGTCGGTCCGGGGCTTCGTCCAGGAAGAAGAATCGCACGCGGCCTCAGGTTACTGCGGCGGATCAGATTCCTAGAAAAGACGCCTCGGGCAAGGTTTGCTCGCTGCGGGGAGGCCTTCTAGACTGCCCGGACCCTACGAGGGTGTCGGGATTCTCCGTCCTGCAGGCCGCAGGCGCAGCGGGATCCCTCTCTCGTCCGGGATGGGACGGCTTCCGTTTCCCCCCCTATGGTTCGCATCGAAATCAACAGCGGTTCCGAGGCCGGGAAGGTCGTCGAGCTCCGGCCAGGAACCCATGTCGTCGGCAGGCATCCATCCTGCGACCTTCCTCTGCCGGTCGAGTCGGTCTCGGGCCGGCATGCCGAGTTGCTGGTCGCGGCGGATGGCACCGTGCGCTTCAAGGACCTCGGCTCCACCAACGGCACCTTCTCCGGCGGCGTCAAAGTCACGGAAGGCGAGTGGTTCCCCGGTTCGGAGCTGCGCCTCGGCAACGCTTCGCTGCGGCTGGTCGATGAATCGGCCGCGCCGGTCGCCGCTGCGGCGGGCGACGCGGACGACGCGGCCATGCACGCCCGCGCCCGCGAAGCCGCGATGGCGGGCGGGCGCAAAGGCGGGCCGCTCATGCTGCTTCTGCTGCTCGTCGCCGTCGGCGGCGCGGGCGCAGCCTATTGGATGTTCGGTCGCTCGGGCGCGAGCGAAGAAGAGACCGAGGCCGGCGCGGGTGCCGGAGGCGCGGCCGCGGCAGGCGCGGCCGTGCAGCGCGACCTGATCGACGACCTGGGCCGCTTCGCCGAAGAAGACGCGATCGCCTGGACGCTGCCCGAAGGCATGACCATTGCCGAGGGCAAGCTCACGGCCCCGCAGGGGGTCCGACGTGCGGCTCTGGTGCGCGACTTCGGCGCCGTGCCGGCTCTCAGCCTACGCGCCGAGGTCACCGGCTCCGCGGTGGTGCCCTGGATTGAATGGGGCGGCGCCAACGCCGAAGCCGGCACGGTCTGGCAGGCCGCGCCGCTCTCGGCCACGGCCCAGACGCTGGCCCTTCCCGCGGACGCCGCTTGGTTCCGGATCAGTCTGCTGTGCACCGGCGCCGCGACCGTTTCCGAGTTCCGGGTCGAAGCCGCGGAAGCGGCGGCGACCAGCCCGGCGCAGCATGCGGGCCGCAACTGGATGGCCTCGGCCGGCAACCTGGTCCTGCACCACACCACCGGCGCCCCGGCGCTGCTGGCGCGCGGCGGTTCGGGCAGCTGGAGCACGGCCGAAGGGGGTCTCGACTTCACTCCCGGAAGCGGAGCGATCTCCTTCGCTGCCGGCGAAGCCGTCGCGGCGACGGGCATCCTGATCCTCAGCGAGGGCGGGCCCATTCAGGCAGCCGATGGCGTCCGCATCGAGGGCAGCCCCGGCTTGCTGATGGGGCAGGGGGCGATGCGCTACCTGATGCGCTTTGACGAGCCCTGCTCGATCTCGGTGCAGGGTGGTTTTGTGCAGTGCGCTCTGACGGCGCCCGCGCGCCTCCGTTGGGAGATGACCGAGGACCTGACGCAGGCCAGCCGGCTCGAGCGTCAGCTGAAGAACGCGGCCAACGACGAGGACGTCGCCGGCGTGCTCGCCGCGGCCGGCGTGATCCTGCGCGACTACCCGCTCGACGAAGAGACGGTCGCTGAGGCGCTGCGTCTGTCGCGCGCGGTGCTGCAGGACGGCCGCAACCAGCTGGCCGATCTCGCCCGCGAGCGCGCCGACGCCGAGTTCCTGCAATCGGTCGAGGACCTCGTCGCGCTCGAAGCCGAAGCGCGCGCGCTCGCGCAGGCTTATGCCGGCTCGGATCTCGCGCCGCGCGCCCTCGCAGAAGCGGAAGCGCTGCAGGCTTCGGCCGCCTTCCTGCGCGAGGCTCGCGCCGTGCAGGCGGCGACCTACCGGAAACGCCTCACGACGGCGCTCTCCGATGCCTACCCCTTGCTTGCGGCTTGGCTCCGCGCGGAGGAACAGTCATGAGCCGTGGAATGGGCTTAGATCTGGGGCGCAGTCGCGTGCGCCTCGCTGCGGTCGAATCCAAGAAGGGAGTGACCGCCATCACGCGCTATCGCTCGGCTGAACTGGACGCCGGCGAGAACCCGCACGATGTCGCCTCCGAGGTCTTCGGCAGCTTGAAGCCGCGGCCTTCCGGCGTGCGCGCCGGGGTCACCGGCTCCGACATCATGCTGCGCTATCTGCCGGTCCCCGAGGTCGAGGACTGGCGTCTCGAGCGGCTCATGGAGTTCGAAGTCCGTGAGCTGGAGTCGCGCTCCGGCTCCGGGCTAGCGACCAGCTACAACCTGCTGCCGGTTCCGCGCGAGCTCGACGACGAGGACACGATGCTTCTCGGCGTGATCCGCGAGGATCTGCTCGATGGCTGGGTCGATACGCTTGCGCCGATCCAGGTCGGCGGATTCACGCCCAACGCGGTCGCGCTCTACAACGCGTACCTGGCGCTGGGCGACCATGAGCAGTCGGTCACCCTGCTTGCCAACGTCGGAGCGGGCACCCTGGACCTGGCGCTTGTCCGCGGCACCGACCTCTACTTCGCGCGTTCGGTGTCCACCTCGCTTGAGAAGCGAGACGAGACCCTGGCGCGTTCGCTGGGCATCGACGCCAAGCGGGCCGAGGGGCTGATTCAGCAGCATCTCGACCTGTGTCTGGCGGAAGGCCAGCGCGTGTCGACCGATTCCGATCGCGTCACGCGGCCGCTGCTGCCGCTCTACGATTCCCTGCCCACGCTGCTGTCGGGCATCATCACCCTGTGCAAGGCGCAGGCGCGTCTGCGCGAGCTGTCGCTGGACCGCGTGCTGCTGACCGGCGGCGGCGCCAAGGCAAAGGGCTTGGTACAGATGCTGACGGCGCGGCTCCGGGTGCCGGTTTCGGTCTGGAACCCGGCCGATATGGTCGACCCGTCCAAGCTCGCCGAAGACGAGTTTGAGCAGCTCGAAGACGACGGCCCTGCGGCGGCGATCGCGCTCGGCCTGGCGCTGTCCGCTGCAGATTCCTCGCTCTACGCCCTCGAGATTCTCTCGAGTTCGGCGCGCAAGGCACGCGACTTCCGCGAACGCGGCGTCTTCGCCGTCGTGGCCGGGGTGCTCGCGGTGGCCTACCTCGGGCTCAACTTCATGCAGACTTCCAGCGCGGCCGAAGCGGCGACGAAGGAGGCCCAGCGACTGGGCGGCCTGGTCCGCACCTCGCAATCCAGCCACGGGCAAGCGACGGCCATGGTCGACGAGATCGCCGTCAAGCAGGTGCTGCTGCAGGATCTCGAGATGCGCTTCGCCGTGCAGGCATCGTCGGTGCAGCTGCTGGAGTTCCTCGAACGCGGCCTGCCCGGCAACCTGTGGGTGACCGGGGTCAGCACCGAGTTGCGCGACGGCAAGGACTGGGGCTACGAAAATCGCTCCATCCCGGTGATGCGCGTGGTCGGTCGCGGCGAAGACGCCTCGGTCTCGGCGCGCAAGGCCTTCAACGACTTCGCCGAGAGCATCTCGGCGCAGCTTCCGAGCGGCGAAGAGGCTGCTCGCCCGTCGACCCGACAGGTCGGCCAACAGATCGAATGGACTCTCGAGATGCATCTGGTCGACCCGGGCCAGCCAGTGGAGGAGGGGGAATAGGATGAACCTCGACACCATCTGGCAACTCCACAAGCGCTTCATCACCGGAGTCGCGATCGGCCTGGTCGTCTTCCTGATCGGTCTCGCGGTCATCGGCAGCACCGCCGGGGCCGACCTGGCGGCGCGCAAATCGGCGATCGGCAAGCACAAGCGCTCGCTGCAGACTCAGGTCTACAGCCGTTCGCAGCTCAACGAGCTGACGACGCGCCGCAACGAGATGGACGCGCGCATCGTCGAACTGGCGCAGGATGCGCTGCCGCCGCTGCGCGAGGACTACGACCTCACCGGCAAGCCGTCGGCGACCCAGCACTACATCGAACTCACGGGCCGGCTGCGCACCGAATTGACCGGTTGGGCGCTGCGTCGCAACGTCGAGATCGACGAGAACCTGGGCCTGCCGCCGCAATCGCCGACGCAACCGCAGAAGATCGCGCGCGTGCTGCGCGGGCTCGATGTGGTCGAACGGGTCTGCCGTCTGGCGGTCCAGACCGGCGCCGCTTCGGTCGAGAACATCGACGTGGCCTCGCGGGTGCCGCGGACCAGCCGCCGCAACACGGCGCCGGTCCTCGACCTGACGCCGGTCACCCTGGAGGTGGTCTTCTCGGATCAGAGCCCACGGGCTTTCCTGGACGCGGTGATCAACGCCGCCGACGGCCTCGGCCCGCTGGGGCTGGTGCGCTGGGAGCTGATGCCAGAGGACACGCGCCGCAAGCAGCGCCGCGTGGTGCTTGAGTTCGCAGCCGGCGCGCTGCCGCAAGAGCAGGAGGAAGTGCTGTGAAACGCGAGCAGATCCTGATGCTGGTCACCCTGTTGCTGGTGGCCTTCCTGAGCTGGCGCTTGATCTCGACCGAGCACTTCACCAAGGGCCCGGCCCGGGTGCGTTCGCTGTCGCTGGAGCTGGACCCGCTTCGCACTGGCGATCCGGTCGTCGATCTGGAGGTCGCCGGCGAGGGCCGCGATGCATACATCAAGCCGCAGGACGACTTCCCGCTCGAGCCGCTCAGCCTTCCGGCGCCGCCGCTGGGCGAGCTGCCGGACCTGCTGCCGCCGCCGCTGCCGGACAGCGGCGCCGATCACTGGAGCACGCACCTCTATCAGTTCGCCGAAGCCCCGCGCGGGAGCCTCGATGATCTGGTCGACACCGACACGGTGTCGCTGGTCAGCGACGAGTCCGAAGACGAAGGCCTCGATCCCGCCGACCAGGATCCGGTCGACCCGGATGCCGACTACACGAGTCAGTACGACTCGATCAAGATCGATGCGATCCGCACGATCTACGGCTTCATCTTGGACGACGATGCGGGGAGCCGTTACGACAAGAAGGTCGGCGACCCGATTCGCTTCCAGGAAGTGCGCCCGACCACCGGCGAAGAGCGCTTCGCGCCGCGTGAGTTTGCCAGCGAGGACTATCAGAGCTTCGCGTTCGCCGACACGCTGCGGAACGAGATCGAGCTGAAGGTGCGCGAGATGCGCAAGGCCTCGGCCGGTCGCACGGTCGAACTGCGTGATCACGTCGAATGGCTGCTCGAGAGCGGCATGCAGGAGCCGATCGCGTTCGGCTACGCCGAGGAGCACGCGCGCCAGCTGATCTCGCTCGCGCCCGACGAGGCCCTCAACTGGCTGATGCTGGGCAAGGTCTGGGAGCGGACTTTCCGTTTCGATGAGGCCTTTACGCTGTACGCGCGCCTCGCTGGCGAGTCGCTGCCGTCGAGCGCGCCCGATCTCGGGCTGCCGATTCAGAACGGTCGCTTCGAGACCCTGGCCGCGATGCGCGTCGCGATGGCGCGGATCCTGCGCCGGATCGGCGTCGACGGCGATGCCGAGGCGATCCTGCGTCGCGCCGACAAGCTGCAGCCCGGTGATGCCACCGCGCTGACCAGTCTGGGCGTGCTGCTGCTGGATCAGGGCCGGGCTTCTGAGGCTCTGGATCCGCTCGAGCGGGTCGCGGCCATGCCGCTCAATCGCTCCAGCCGGACCGCGCTGGAGGCGGGCTATCAGATGGGCCGCTGTTACTTGGCGCTGGGCCGCTTCGCCGACGCGAAGAAGGCCTTCTCGGACAACGCCCGCGCCGCCGGCAGCGACCCGCACGGCGCGATCGCTCGCCAGGGGCAGATCGCGGCCGCCTACCTGGGGGGTGAGTTCGGCGAAGCGCTGCAGCTCGCCGAGGAAGCCATCAGCGAGGACGGCGCGCTGCCGGGGCTGCTCTATCTGCGCGCGCTCGCAACCGGCGCCGATCGGGGCTCCGCGGCCGAACTGGTCCGCGACCTGCGCGCCGCCGCCGAAGGGGCTCCGCTTGACGCCGCTCCGGCGCTGGCCGCGTTGGCGTTCTATTACGACAAGCTGGGCATGGGCACCGAGGCGGACGAGACGCTCGCCGAAGCCCTCGAGCTCGACCCCGAGCTTCCCTACGCGCGCTACCTCGAAGCGCGCTGGGCCGCCCGGGATGGTCAGCTCGAAGAGTCTTCCGAGACTCTGCGCGGATTGGTCGCAAGCAGCCCGCGCTGCGCGGCGGCGCTCGCCGATCTCGGCTGGCTGCTGCATCAGCAGGCTGCCTTCGAGGCGGCCGAGGTGGCCTTCCGTCGGGCGGTGGCCGTGCAGCCCGGCAACCCGGCGCAGCCCGGGGCCTGGGCCGATCTGGCGCTGCGTCGTGCGCTGAACCAGGTCGAGCTCTCCGATTGGGAGCGCGCCGGTGACCTCTTCCGCGAGGCGCTGTCGCTACAGCCGACGCTGTACGCGGCGCAGAACGGTCTGGCTCTGGTGGCCTACGCCGAAGGCGACCTGACCCAAGCCGTCTCGGACTTCAGCTACCTGCAGGACAACCTGCGCCAGTCACCGGATGATCCGCAGGCTCAGTTCGCGGCGATGTGGCAGGAGCGGATTCAGCAGCACGATGCGCTGCGACTCTGGGTCGATCCCTTCGATGGCAACCGTCTCCGCCCGGGCTGGGAAGTCCAGCAGCAGGCCCGCCTCGGCGTCGGCCCGACGCTGCGTGATGGCAAGCTGGTGATCGCCGGAACCCACGATGATCAGGGCACGACCCGCGCCACCCGCGAGGTCACGGCGCTGCACTTCCAGTCCTTCGCCGCCGATCTCGAAGTCGGCGAGGAGCACCGCGGGGATGCCGGCCTGATGCTGGCCATCGAGACCCGCCAGGGGCGTCAGACCTGGTTCTTCAAGCTCTTCCGTGACCGGGAGGGCAATCTGGTCTACCACTGGAAGCAGGGGGCGAAGGAAGAGCGCCAGCAGCTCGGACGCCGCCTCACGCCGGGGCTGCCTGCTCGGGTCGCCTTCGAGCTCGACCGCGAGCCTTCCACGCCGGTGCTCACCGTGCGGCTCAACGACGAGGTCATCTACTCCGAGCCCACGGCCGTCCTGAAGTCGGCGGCCGGTTCGCTGGTCTACGGCGCTTACGTCGAGACCTCGAACGCTCTGCCGGTCGACGCCTCGCTCGACAACGTCTCCGTCATCTACGCCAAGCCGTGATCCTTCGTCCTTCGTCCTCGACCGCTCGCTCGGGCTTCACCCTGCTCGAGCTGATGGTGGTCATCGTGATCGTCGGCATCCTGATGGGCGCGCTGCTCACCAGCGGCGGAGCGCTGTTCCGCGACTCGAAGAAGAAGCAGACCTCGGTGCGGCTCGACACTCTGGCCACGCTCATTCGGGAGTATCGCCAGATCGAAGGCGTGTTCCCCAGCGATCGGCTACCGAGCGGCGTCAACACGGGCGCGATGAACGCCAAGCCCGAAGCGCTCTTCCTCGAGCTCTTCGCCGAGAAGTACAGCGGCCAGCGGCCCAATCAAGAGTGGCTGGTCAACACCGACGGCGACTCCTCGGGCAAGGCTCTGACCTTCCTGGAGAGTCGCGAGCTGTTCGAGATCGGCGACGCCTGGGGTTCGCCGATCCTTTACTTCCACCATCTGCACTACGGCGAGGTCGCGCAGGTCATGGCGGGGCCGGATGGCATGCCCTACGAGCAGGAAGCCGCCGCCGCCAAGAACGAGACCACCGGTTCCTACCGCCAGCCGAACAACTTCCAGCTGATCTCAGCCGGTGAGGATGGTGAGTTCGGAACCGACGACGACATCATCAAGCCCTGATGCGCCGTTCGCCCGCCGCCGGCTTCACCCTCGCCGAGCTGATGCTCGTGATGGTGCTGCTCGGCGTCGTGATCGGTCTGGGAGTCGCCACGGTCGACCGCGCCGATCCGGGCGCCCGCGGGTTGCAGAAGTCGGTCGAGGCTTTCGTTCAGTCCGCGCGCGACCGCGCCCGCTCCAGCGGCCAGCCGGTGGTCATGAAGATGCTGCCGGTCGACGAGACCACGCCGGCGCAGCTGGTGCGCGACGTCTTTCGCCGCTCGATCGAAGCCAACTTTGAGCCGGCCTATTCGGATCGCCAGGAAGTGCAGATCGTCGCGCCGGCTGAGCTGGGCAAGCCCGGGCGTTACGGCGCCGGGCTGGATCTGCGCCAGGGCGGCGGCGCGACCCTGATCGGCCGCGGTGGCGAGTTTCGTTCGCCGCGCGGCTTTCAGATCGAGTTCGACTTCCGTGCCGATGAACTCGACGGCGCCAAGCTGATGCGCTGGGAGGATCTCTGCGAGATCGAGCTGCAGCGCGACGGCAGCCTGAAGTGGAGCGCGGTCTACACCGACGGCACGACCTCGGCGATGCAGGAAGTGAAAGCCCCGCCGGGCCTGGTGCGCAAAGGCGCCTGGCACCATCTGCGCGCGATCGCGATCGAGGGGCGCATGGAGCTGCGCCTGGACGGCGAACGCATCGCCGAAGCCGAGGCCGCCGGCAGCCTGGAGAGCACCGATGAGCCGCCGTATCTCGGCGACCCGGATGGCCGCTTCGTCGGCGCGCTCGACGAGTTCGTGGTCTGGGGCCGGGTGCGCGACCAGGGTCCGGTGCTGAACGGCGAACAGGAGATGTTCCTGGGCGCGCTCGAAGTCGTCTTCGATCGTTTCGGACGGCTCGACCCGGTCGTGCACGAAGAGCCGGTGGAAGTGCGGATCGCCTCGCGCGGCGTCGAAGCGGGCGCCTTCCGCATCGGCATCTTCTCCGAGGAGGTCCAACCATGATCCGGCCCGCCCGACTGCTCGAGGATCCGCGCCGCGGCGCCGCCCTGCTGGTGGTGCTGCTCGCGATGACGCTGCTGTTCTCGCTCGGCGTGCCTTTCCTGTTCACCGGGCAGATGCGCTCCGAGGCAGCGCGCGAGACCTTCGACCGTTCCCGCGCCCGCGTCGCGGTGGCCTCCGCCAGCCAGTACGCCGGCTGGGCGGTCGCCGAGACGCACCCGGCGCTCGACCCGACCCCCTGGTGGGACGCAGTGGGCGAGTGGCGGAACATGGGCGGCGTCGCGCCGATGCCGCAGGCGCTCGGCGGTGCCTGGGAAGAGCTCGACGAGTCCTGGGGCATCGAGGCCGAGTCGATGCAGTCGCTGGTCTCGCTGGCGACGGCTTCGCCGCAGCTCCTGCAGAACCTGCTGCATCCCTGCTTCCTGGCCGAAGACGCCACCTTCGGCGACTCGACGCTGGCGGTCACCTCGACCGAGGGCTTCCCGGATGCGGGCTTCCTGCTGATCGGCGCGGAATGGGTCGAGTACCAGAGCAAGACCTCGAGCACCTTCCAGGAGGTCTCGCCGGCCTCCGAGCCGCCGGAAGATCTCGATTCGACCCGCTACCGCGCGGGCACTTCGCTGCTCGACGCGCGGATCGTCAACCTGGTGCTGGCGCGGCTCCGCTTTGGCGAGCAGCGCGCGCCCGAGTTCTTCGACGATCTCTTCGCCTTCAACTTCGGCGACTCCAGCACCCCGCTGCTGCCCGAAGCCGACCGACGCCAGCTGGCTGACCTGTGCTGGATGTCCTCCGGCGCCTTTGGCGAAGCCGAGTTGCAGCCCGGCTTCTGGACAGTCGGGCCGCCCAACGAAGAGCGCCCGGAGCTGATCCGCATGCAGGATGGCTCGGGGGTTTCCGCCGGCACCATGGTGCGGATTGAGGCACCCGAGGTCGGCTACTCGATGGACAGCCTGGTGCTGTCGGCGGGCAACGGCCAGATCGTGCTGATGCATCCGCTGCCGGCGGACCTGCCCGCGTGGCAGACGCGCATCATTCCGTACCGCCGCGATCCGGTCGACATCAACGCCTGTCGCCGCGAGATCCTCGAGGCCCTGGTGCTGGGCCTGCGCTGGCGCGGGCGGCCAAACCTCAACACCACCGAGGCACCGAGCGGCTTCAGCCGCAATCACTACATCTCCGCCGGGAAGGCGCGGATGTTTGCCGACGCGGTGATCCAGGCGCGGCCCATTCAGGGGCCCGACGACCTCTGGCGCCGCGTCCTGCAGCCGATGATGCGCGAGGGCAGCATGGGGCACGCGGATGTCTGGCTGATCCACCTCAACGGTCTGGATCCTAACCATGGTTCGCTGGCGGTCAGCACCGCGGGCTTCGCCTACCGCACCGGCGACCGTTACCGCTTGCGCGTCAACGCCGCGCACCGCTCGCGCCTGGGACGCACGCTGTCGCGCGCCGCCGCGCGCCAGGATGTGCAGTTCGCGCCGGGTGGGCCGCTGCTTCAGGTCTGGGAGACTCAGCAGGATTTTGAAGAGGCCGGGCGCTACGCGCGCGGGCTGCACAAGGTCGTGACGCTGCCCAACTCGCGGCATCGCCTGGGCGGGCACGCGGATGGCCAGAACTTTGACGGCCTGACCTTCCGGGTGGGCTCCTACGGCCCCACGCCCTTCGCTTCCGAGTCGGACGACCCCGAGCTTTCGGCGCTCATTCCCTTGCCGGCCGAAGACCACTGGCAGGGCAACCGCGGCCGCGTCGAGCACTTCCCTTCCGAGGCATCGCCGCTGGGCTGGAACGTGGGAGAGCAGGGTCCGCGGCCCGAGGTGCTCGAGGACTGGGGCATCCCCACCGACGACAGCGGCGCCAGCGATGACTCGCCGCTCACGCTGCAGGGCTGGTTCCGGATGCCCGAGTTCGGCACGACGGATGGTGTGCTGCTTGAGATCTCCGGCGATTACGTCGACCGTCAGCGCCTGACGATCGCCTTCGAGGAAGGCGCGCTGGTCGTGCGCGCCTTCGACAATGCCGGCGACGATCCGGGCGATGAAGACAACCTCGAGCAGGCGCTCACGGTGCGGCTCGATCCCGCCGAGTATCCGCTCGAGAATCGCTGGTTCCACGTCGGCGCGCTGCTGCGTGCCGTGCGTGCCGGCGGGGTGCAGGTCATCATCGATGGCGTGCCGCGCGGCGAGATGGAGGGCTTCACCCGCCTGACCGGCGCGGTGGCGGGCTATGCCCCGGGCGACACCGACGGCGCGATCCCGGTTGAGAGCACCGAGGGCTTCCCGTCGCGCGGTGCGATCCGGATCGGCGATGAGGTCATCGAGTACAGCGCCAAGACCGAAAACAGCTTCATCACAGCGCGCAACCCGGGCCCAGATGGCTACCTGGGCGGTCGCGCCGCGCGCGAGGCTTCCGATAGCGCGGTCAACCTGCGCGATACCGTGCACCCGGAGGGCGCCGGCGTCGAGCTGTATGGCTACACCGCCCACCTCTCCAGCGACATCCCGCCGGGCGGCGCGACGATGAACGGCGCGGTCGGTCCGTGGTCGGTCGCCGCGGTGATCGAAGGCCAAGAGGAGATCTCGGTCTTCTTCCCGACGCTGCGGCGCAGCTTCCGCGTCGGCTACGGCATCAGCGGCAGCTACACCGGCCCGATCGAGCTGACCACGGTCGAAGCCGACGACCCGTACTACGCGGAGGCCTTTCAGGAGAACGGCGGCTACGCGCTGATGATGCAGCGCGGCTTCAACGCCCAGGACGACGGCGGCCACAACCTGGGCGGCTTCGAGATCATCCGCTACTCCTCGCGGCAGGGCACCACGCTGACCATCTCCGAGCGCCAGGTCGCGACCCCGCGCAGCCAGAGCCTGTACGACGATGATCAGCGCGGCGGCAGCGGCGTCAGCTTTGTCACCGACTGGGAGGAGTGGCTGTCCTGGGAGGACGGCTCGCTGTTCATGGACGATGAGACGCTGCGCGTGTTCATCATGCCCATCTCGATCGCCGGCGATTCGGTGAGCGATCTGCGCTATCTGGTGCCGAACGAGAACCACTCCGAGTTCGTGCAGATCACGAACACGGCGGACGCGTCCTACACCGAGTGGGTGCGCTACGACTCGATCCTCGACGGCTACTTCCTGCGCGATGATCCGGGGGCGATGATTAACGCGGTTTCGCAGCCGCTGTTCAACGGCGAGTATCAGCCGGATGGCGTGCTGCCCAATGACCCGCCCGGTTCGGGTGGCGGCGGCGGTGGAGGCGGTACCGGAAATGGTGGCGTGGGCGCCGGCGGCGGTGCCGGGGGAGGCCCCGGTGGCATCGGCGGCGGCATGTGGAGCTTCCTGCAGGAGCCGGTGCTCGACAATCAGTTCACCCGACGGATCGGCGAGCCGATCGAGGATCGCCCGGCGCGGATCATCGACATCATGACCCGCTACCAGTTCCGCGGGGTCCTCGGCACCTATGACCACGAGCATCAGGGCGGTGAAGACCTGGTGCCGGTCTTCCGCACCCGGCGCCCGCAGTTCGGCACCCCCGAAGTCGGCTTCGTCGGGCGCAAGGATCGGGTCGCGATCATGGACCCGACCACGGACGATCCGCCGCTGTGGTTCACCGTGCAGTGGGCGACGCCGCCCTTCCCAAATAACGAGCCGCGCGTGCTCGGCGGCCACACCTACATCGCCTTCGACGAGTCGCCGGGGATTCCCTATGCGCTCGCCGAAGACGAGGTCGATCCGAACGATCCCGAAGTCGATTCGCGCGAGCGGCTGCGCCTCGTCAAGTTCCCCAGCGGCGAACGGCCGCTTGGGCTGCGTTCGCTGTCGATCGGCTCTTCGCTCAGCGGCCAGGGCGGGGTGTTCGGCGGGGAGGTGGACGAGATCGTCGTCGGCGAGCCTTCCGGCATGGGGCCCAGCGGCGACCTGGCGCGCGCGGCCTTTGTCCTGGCCGAAGATCTGGAGGAAGGCGAAGAGGCGGTCATCCGGCTCAACGAGAACTTCGCTGTCATCGACGGCCGCGAGGTCTACGCGCCGTCCTCCGGCGACTATCTGTCCAATCTGCCGCAGGCGGGTCTGATCTGGATCGACGGCGAGTGCATCGCTTACAACGGCGTCAACGCGGGCGGCGGCGAACTCGAGATCGCGCCGAACGGGCGCGGCCTGCTGGGCACTGAGTCGGGCGGGCATGCTGCGGGCACCCGGGTCTGGGCGGCCGATGCGCGGCCGGTGGCCTTCCTGCAGAACGGCATCGGCCCGGGCGAGTCGCAGCTTGCGATCGACAACGGTCGCGGCTTCGGCCCGAACAGCCTGCTGCTGATCGATCAGGAGCTGATCCACACCCCGTCGCTGCCGGGCGGCAATCGGCTGATCATGGATCGCTTCCCGCGCGATGCGGATAACCCGGACGACCCCTTCCAGCGCGGCGACGGTCTGTTCCGCGGTCGCTTCGGCACCACGCCCAGTTCGCACGACACGGGCGCGCTGGTCTACTCCTTCCCGACCCGCTGGATGGACCTCTACGCGCCGCGTCAGAACAGCCACGAGTCGGCGCACTTCCAGCTCGGCATGCAGCAGCCGGGCGCGTTCTGGCAGGGGGTCTACTTCGAGGCCGAAGAGCCCGACGCTTCCCACGATGTGATGATTCTGGCCAAAGCCGGCGACGTCGCGAACTGGGAAGACGACCCCGAGTCCACCCCGGGGCTGGTGCTGATCGACCGACCGCAGATGCCGGACGGCAGCGCGGTCCCGCTCAACCTGAACGCCGACTCGCTGGAGCTGCGCGTGCTCTTCGATTGGACGGTGGGGGCCTTTGACCCCACGAGCTTCCTGTCGACCGGCTGGACCATCGCGCCCCGCCTGCGTCACCTGCGCCTGGAGTATCTCGCCGAGTCGCGGGTCATCCGCAGCGAGGAGGTGCACGAATGAGCCGGCGCCGCGGAATGACTCTGATCGAGGTCATGCTGGCGCTCGCGCTGTTCGGCATGCTCTCGCTGTTCGTGTTCAGCATCATCAACTCGGTGCTGGGGCTGTGGCAGACCGGCGAGCGTCGCGGCAGCGGCGATCTCTCCTTCGCCGCGGTGGTCGAGCGGCTGCGCGGCGATCTGGGGGCGATGCACACCGGCCCGCGCGGCTGGATGATCCTCGACGACTACGAGGCCCGCGGAAGCGAAGGCGATCAGCCGCCGTGGCGTCTGCCGCGGCTGCGTTTCCTGGCGCACGGAGGTTCTCTGCCGGCCGACGACCCGACCGGGCGCAATGCGGTCGAGGTCGCGTGGCTGCTGGTGCCGGCCGATCTCAGCGGCGACTCGCGCGCCGCGCGCCTGATGCGCTACGCCCGCGTGGAAGACGGCAATCCGATCTTCGATAACGAACGCAGCTTCGGCGCCTACCTGCGCGAAGCCAGCGGCACGCCGATGCTCGATGGCGTGCTGTGGGCCGACTTCACCCTGGTCGCCAGCGATCAGCAGCGCTTCACGCAGCATCGCGTGCCCGCGGAATCGCCGACCGATTTCCCGGCTCAGCTCGAGCTGGCGATCGAACGGATCGGCCAGGACGCGCTGCGTCGGCCGCTGCTGCTTGACGATGCGGTGAGCCCCTCGGCGACCACGATCACGGTGCGCGGGAACCCGCCGCTGCAGACTCCCTCCTTCGTGCTGATCAGCCAGGAGTGGATCGAGGTCAACGGGAGCTTCCCGCGCCTGAGCGTGGTCGAACACGGCGCGCGCAACACGGCCATCTCCGACCACGCCCGCGGCGACACGGTGCTCGCTCCCGAGTCCTACACCGCGACCGCGGCGCTGGCTGCCGGCGGCAGGAGGGTCAGCCTGTGATCCGCGCCCGCCGCCGCGCCGGCTTCACCATTGTCGAGGTCCTGCTCGCGATGGGCCTGTTCCTGTTCGGCATTTCCGCCCTCCTCGGCATGTTCCAGATCGGCGGAGGATTCGAGGGTTCGGCCCGCACCCACGCCGAGCTGGCTCCGGCGATCGAGCCGTTGATCGAGCAAATCCGCGAGGAGGCCTGGCTGCTCGACTCCTTTGGCCAGCCCAGCGAGCTCAAGGTCTACTTCGACGAGCCCGTGCCCGGGGTGCCCGGTTTCCGGTACGCTCTCGATGTGCGCACGGGGGGAGTGGACCCGGATCTGCCGCTGGCCGAACTGCATTTCTACCGCCGCGATCCTGAACAGATCGAGGCCACGGTTTCCTTCCTTCTGCCCCGACGCGTGCCGACCGAACGGCGCCTGTCCGCGACGACCCGCTGAGCCATGTTGAACTTCCTGCTCGCCGCTTCTCTGCTGCTGCCTGTTGCGCCGCAGCAACCCGACACGGATTACGAAGTGATCCGCGTGATCGACGGCCGCCTTTTGGTCGGCGAGATTCTCGAGCACGACCTCGACGGTCTGGTGGTGCAGTCCGCCCGCAACGGAGGCACCTATCGCCTCAGCTGGGGGGATCTGTTTCCCGGCGAAGCCGAGCGCCTCAAGACGGGCTTCGGCTACCGCACCAGCTTCGAGACGCCCACGGTTTCCGCCGATCGCCTGCTGCTGGTCAACGGTCAGCAGATCACCGGTCGGATCCTGCGTCGCGATTCGGCCGAGATCGAGATCCGCTCGCGCGGGGTCACGACCCTCGTGCCCACGGTGCGTCTGGCGGCACCTCCGGAGAAGGTGGTGGTCGATGCCGACCAGGTGCTGACCCCGGAGCAGTTCTACGCCGAACGTCTGCCGCAGGTCGGCGAGACGGGCATGGCCCAGTTTGACTTCGCCCAGGAGCTGGAAGCGGTCGCCGCCTACGAGCAGGCGCTGGTGCACCTGCAGCTGGCCCAGGCGCTGGCGCAGAGCGAAGACGATCAGGCCCTTCTCAGTCGCGTCGACGGCGCGATCCCGCGCATCCAGACGGCCATCGAACACCGGGTCGAGACCGAGAAGCTGCGCGACATCCGCACGCTGATCTACCGCGAGCGCTTCGCCGAGGCGGAGCAGCTGCTGCAAGAGTTCGCCACCGAGCACAGCGACTCGCCGGTCTTCGAGGAGTACATCAAGGTCGCCGAGAAGTTCGAGGGCCAGCGCGAAGAGGCGATGGTGCGCTATCTCGAGCGCAACTGGTACAAGCGCGCGGCCTCGCTCCTGAAGAAGAAGTCGCTCGACCGCAAGGCGAACGTCGAGCAGCTGCAGCAGTTTGCGACCGGCGAGCTGCCCGAGCTGATGCGCGAGACGATGGCCGAAGAGCTCGCTCCGATGAAGGAGGATCTCACTCCCTCCGAGGTCGGGCGTCTCTGGGAAGCGCGCCTCGAGACCAAGCCGAAGCGCCACCAGGCCGGCTTTGGCAACGGCACCTGGATCTTGGGCGAGGCGCGTGCGCGTGCCGGCCTCAAGGAAGAAGAAGCCGAAGAGGAAGACGGCCGCAGCGCCGCCGAGAAGGAGCTGCAGGATCGCTACAAGCGCTACCTCGACAACCTCGAGCGCAGCCGTCGTGCCGCCGGCACCGACACCGAGCAGACCCCGGAAGACTGGTGGTCGAACTCGTCGGCCTCGTCGCGCTTCCAGTGGTTGCTGGCCTTCTACGCGGAGTACTCCGGTGACTTCGAGCTGGTGCGCGTGATGTTCGCTCAGTGCACCACCTGCAACGGCGACGGTTCGGTCGAGATCCTCGAGGTGGGCGGCGATAACCGCCCGCAGCGCAAGAAGTGCCCGACCTGCCAGGGCGTGACGGTGCGCCGCTCGATCTTCTTCCGTTGATCCAGCGAGTGCGGCCCGCTTGCGGCATCCTGCTGCTGAGCTTTGCCTGCGGGCAGGCTCCGGTCGCGGGTCCGCTGCCGGAAGCGGCCGGTCCGCGCAGCCATGCGGGCGGGGCGAGCACCCTGCCCGGGGTGGCTCTCGGCGACGAGCAGCTCGATGCCCGCGCGTTCGCGGCCGAGGCTTCGTTTCTGTTCCCTGAGGAGGCCCGGGCGCTCGGCCACGCGCTGCTGCGCGCCGAGTTCGCGCGCCGGGAAGGGGCGCGGCTGGGCCTGGATGTCGATTCCCGTGAGGTCGACGCCGCGCTCGCCGCCAGTCGCGCCGCGCTGGAGGCCGGCGCGCCCGGGGGCGACCTGCAGAGCTGGGCCGAGAGCCGCTACGGACGGAGCTGGGCGCAGGTGGAGGAGGGCATCCGCGCTCGCCTCGAGGACAATCAGCGCTTTCAGCTCTGTGCGCGGGCCTGGAGCCTGCAGCAGGGCCGCGTCAAGCTGCGCGGCCTCGCCACCCTCGACCGCGAGCTGGCCGAGGCCTGGGTGCGCCGGGTGCGCAACGGGGCTTCCGCCGCGGCGCTGGTCGAGTCCTCGCTCGACCCGGGGCCGCGCGGCGACGGCACGCTGCCCTGGCTCCCGGCGCGGCTGCCGATCTTCGAGCCGGCGGCGGACTGGCCCCAGGAGCTGAGCCCCGGGCAGGTCCTCGGCCCGCTGCGCCTGCCGGACGAGCGCGTCTGGCGGGTCTTCGTCGTCCTCGAGCTGGCCGAGCCGGTCCAGACGGCGCCACCCCGCGCGACCCTGCTCGAGGCCCTGGCCGAGGAGCCGGTCGGCCCCCTCGAGGAGCGCGCCTGGTTTGCGGCCATGACTGCTCGCTACAATGCCCGCGAGGGTCTTCCGGCCTTCGAAACCCCTGTTCAGTCCTTTGTCCGACCGCGCCTCCGCTGAGCCCACGCCCGAGTCCTCGGACTCGCCGACCGTCCCGGAAGACAAGCTGCGCCTGCTCTTTGCGCTGCTGTTCTCCTCGCCGGAACCGGTCACCCTCGACCGGGTGCGCGAAGTGCTCTACCCGGCGACCCCGGACGGCGAAGGCGGCGAGGTCGTCGACGAGGGCGCCAGCCCCCGCGAGCACCTCGACGCGCTGCAGGCCTGGATCGATCAGCGCGAGCTGCCGCTGATGGTGCACAAGGTGGGGCGGGCCTGGCGCCTGCTCACCTCCGAGGACGTCGCCGAAGATCTCGCGACCGTCCGCAAGAAGGTCCACAAGGAGCGCATGGGGCCGGCCGCCCTCGAGGTGCTCTCGCTGGTGGCCTACCGCCAGCCGATCCTCAAGGCCGACATCGACGCGGTGCGCGGCGTCAAGTCCGGGCCGCACCTGCGCCATCTGCTGGACATGCGGCTGGTCCGCATCCTGGGCCGCGCGGATCTGCCCGGCCGTCCTTTCCTGTACGGCACCACCCGCGAGTTCCTGGATCGCTTCGGGCTCAATGACCTGAAGGATCTGCCCGAGGCCGGACGGCTGGCCAGCCCCGCCGAGGCGCCGCCCAGCGAGTCCGAGCAGGCGGCCCCTCAGCCCGAGCAGCAGGCGGACCAAACGGATGCGCAGGCCGCGGCCCCGGCGGCGGAAAGCGCGGCCTCTTAGGGGCTTCCGGCCAAGCGTGGTAGGCGAGTCCGGGGCGCGCGGGTAGACTCTCCCGTTCCCCTGCGGAGGCCGTTCGTCCACGATGAGCAAGTCCCAGAAAGAGTCTCGTACCACCACGATCCCCGAAGACGAGGATCTGACCCCGAAGCCGATGTCCCAGCGGCGTCGCCTCTTCCTCATCGGAGTGGCGATCTTCTGCTTGGTGATCTTCAGCGTCACCGGCCCCATGCTGTCGGCCTTCGACAAGATGTTCGGCGGCGGCCCGGCCCTGGTCGCCACCGCGGATCTGCCCAGCGGCAAGTTCGAAATCACCGAAGAGCAGACGGTCCGCGCGGCGCAGCTCATGCAATGGGAGGAGCGCTTCTTCGGCCCGGCTTACCGCGGTGATGACGCGGAAGACGAGCTGGTCTACGCCCTCATGCGCAAGCTGGCCGAGGACATCGGTCTGATCGTCCCGGACGCCACCGTGCGCGATTTCCTGGCCGGCATGCTGGGCCAGGGCGGCGACTACATGCAGCTGGTCCGCAACATGGGCTTCACCTCGGCGCTGCAGTTCGAGATGCTGCTGCGCGATGTGCTGCGTGTGCCGATGCTCGAAGAGATGCTGGCCAGCAGTCAGGTCCCGACCGAAGCCGAGGTCCTCGAGCTCTTCAATGAGCGCTACGAGGAGTTCCAGGTCGAGTACATGGTCTGGCGCGCCGCCGAGTTCGAGACCGCTTCGCAGGCTCTGGAGCCCACCGAGGAAGAGCTGCAGACCTTCTACGACGAAGGCCTCAGCTTCACCCAACGCCGCGACCTCGAGAACGAAGAGGCCGTCGCCTTCGAGGCGGTGCTGATCACCGCCGATGCGCTGGCCACCGAGGCCGTGCAGGCTTGGATGCCGGCCGAAGAGCCCACCGAAGAGATGCTGGGCTCCTTCTACGAGTTCAACCGTCGCTTCCTGTACGAGCGTCCGCTGCCGGAAGACGGCAGCGAGCAGGATCCCGAGCTGGGTCCGTACCTCTCGCGCGAGGAGGTCGGCGACGAGCGCCTCAAGCAGGACTGGATGCTGCAGCGCGCAGCCCAGGCGCTGCAGGGCGATGCCGCGGAATCCGGTGATCTGACGGCCTTCGCGGCCGAGAAGGGCGTCGAAGTCCTCACCTTCGAAGAGCCGGTGCCGGCTTCGCAGCTCCCCGAACTCGAGCGGATCGGCAACGATCGCCTGGCGCAGCTGCTGCGCGTCGATGAAGGCGTGTTCCTGGCCAGCCCGGTGCTGGGCGATGGCTACGCGGTGATTGCCCGCGCCATTCAGCAGCTGCCGCGCGAGCTGCCGCCGCTCGAAGAGATCCGCGATTCGGTCGTCGATTACTGGCGCGAGGGCCGCATGCCCGAGCTCGCCACCGAGGCTGCCGAGGCGCTGATCGCCACCTTCCCGCAGCCCGAGGTCGAGGGCGACGCCGTCGTGGTCGACTCCGCGGCCTTCACCCAGGCAGCGACCGATGCCGGTCTCAGCGCTTCGACGCTGGGCTGGATCTCGCGCAACCGCCGTTCGGGCGAGGATCCGGTCTGGGACGCAGAGGACGATGTCAGCGATTGGCTGCGCGGTCAGATCAACCGTCAGCTCGATGACCTCGTCGAAGGGCAGATCATCGGCCCGCTCGAGAACACCTTCGTCGAAGACCGCTTTGTCGTCGTGGCGCGCCTCGTCGGCACGCGCGAGCCCAGCACCGAGCGCATCTGGCCGCAAGAGCTGGCTTCGCTGCGCGCGACGCTGGCCTTCCAGGGTTCGCAGACCTTCCGCGCGGATCAGCTCTCCTTCGAGGCGATGGCGCGCAACTACAACCTCGAGCGCGTCGTCGCGGCCAACTAGTCGTTCGGCGCTGCGGCATCGAGCACCCGCCCTAGATAGCGGTGCTCATCCACCGGGGCCACGCGTTCAAGCGTGGCCCTCACTTTTTGCTCGCTTAGCTCGGGGTCGCGGGCCACGCGCTCGAGCAGCGCCCGGTCACTCTGCGAGTAGACGGCGGCCGCGCGCAGCGCCTTTTGCGCTTTCAGCACCTCGCCCTCGCGCATCTCGGCCATCGCCGTCCACAGCTGCGACAGCAGCAGGTGCTGATGAGCGCCCGGCAGCTGCTCGGCCAGCATCTGCGTGCCGCTGATGCGGTGGAAGTCGGCGACTTCGCGCTGCAGCAAGGTGCGGTTGGTGCGCACCGCCGGGTGCTCGGGCGCGATCTGCTCCGAGCGCATCAGCCAGATCAGCCCGAGGTCGCTTTGGCCGCGCTTGGTGTCGAGGATGAACAGCTGATTCAGCGCGAAGAGGTCGCTGGGATCGTGACGCAGGGCTTCGAGCAGCGGGCCGCGGACGCGCTCGAGCTGTGGATCGGGCTCGCGGCTGCGGTCGACGCTGAGGATGCCGAGCGCCCGGGCGTCCCAGGGGCGCCAGGCCACGGCCTTCTCCATGATCGACGCGGGCTTCTCGACGTCGAGCGGCAGACGCTGCGCGACGTAGAGCTCGCCGCCGATCTGGCGGGGGGCGGGCAAAGCTGCAGCAGCGGCGACCAGCGCCGCGAGCGCCCAGGCGGTGGGGAGCCTGCCCGAGCCCGACTTGCCGGAGCGCGCGGCGGAGGCTGCGAGCGGCGCGCTCCCGGGGTCGCGCCGCGCCGCGAGCAGCAGGATGCCCAGCGCTAGCAAGGGGCCGTGATCGCTCAGCGGCGAGCGCACCAGCGCGTGGATGCCGAGCCCGATCAGCGCAGCATCGGTCCAGCGTGCCCGCTGCGGGTCGCGCAGCAGACGCCACAGCCCGGCCGCCATCAGCGCGGCGCCCAGCCAGCCGAACTCGAGCAGGATCAGCAGCGGCTCGGAGTGCGGAGTCTTCGGCCGTCGCGTGGCGACGTTCTGGTAGTCCGAAGCCGACAGTCGTTGTTCAGCGAGCGGGCGCCACTCGGGATAATCGACCTCGAAGCGACCGAAGCCCATCCCCAGCGGCGAGCTCGCGGCCTGCGCCAGGCTGGCCGCGTAGAGGTGGCTGCGTCCTTCGACCGAAGCCCAGGGTTTCAGGCCGGCCTCGCCCTGTTCCTGAGTCGCGAAGGGGGGCGGGATCACCACGCGCGCCGTTTCGCCGATCACGAAGCAGCCCAGCACCAGCGCGGCGGGGACGAGCAGGCGCTCGCGTTCCCGCCAGCACAGCCAGCCCAGGCCGGCAAGCAGGGCGAGTCGCGCCGCGTTCGAATCGTAGAAGCCGGTCATCAGCGCGGCCGGACCGAGCAGCAGCAGGGTCGCCGCCGGCGTCGCGAATTGCCGTGAGCCGAGCCAGGCCAGGATGAACACGCTCAGCAGCTCGGCGGCCTGCGGCCGGTTGGACAGGAAGGCCGTGGGCGGCGCGTTCGGCGCCGGCTTCAGGCCGAGCAGGTCCAGGCCCAGCCACTGCACCAGGGCGAGATAACTGATCGCGGCGATGCCGACGAAGACGAAGTGCAGCGCGCGGCCGGCATCTTCCTTCCTGGCATGGGCGGCGACGAGCAGCACCGCGCCCGCGCTCAGCCAGACGGCGCGATCTGCGAGCCCGCTGACCACTTCGCTCCAGGCGCGGTCCTGAAACAGCAGCGCGAGCAGCGCGACGACGGCCGCGCCGAGCCAGAGCTTCAGTCCGGGCAGCGTGCGCAGCCCATGCCGCTGCGGCCAGAAGGCGGCGACCAGGGCGATCGCGAGCAGCCCCAGGACTCCGGCATCCAGCCGCGTGTCATCCAGCACCCGCGGCCCGTAGGCCAAGAGGGGTGCCAGGACCCAAGCCGCGAGCAGGACCGCGATCAATCGCCTGGCGCGAACAGAGCCTCGAGAAACTCCTGGGGGTCAAAGACCTCAAAGTCCTCGACTTGCTCCCCGAGACCGACGTAGCAGACCGGCAGGCCAAGCTGCCGGCCAATCGAGATCACCGCGCCGCCCTTGGCCGTCCCGTCGAGCTTCGAGAGGATCACCCCGCTGAGCGGCACGCGCTCGCCGAACAGCTTGGCTTGCTGCACGGCGTTCTGGCCGGTCGTCGCATCGAGCACCAGCAGGGTGTGATGCGGCGCGCCTTCGATCTTGCGGCCGAGCACGCGCGAGATCTTTTCGAGCTCGGACATCAGGTTCTTCTGCGTGTGGAGGCGGCCCGCGGTGTCGACGATCAGGACGTCGGCATGGCGTGCCACGGCGGCCTCCGCGCCGTCGTGGGCGACGGCAGCCGGATCGGCGCCCTGCTGACTCTTGATCAGGTCGGCGCCCAGGCGATCACACCAGATCGTGAGCTGTTCCACGGCCGCCGCCCGAAAGGTGTCGCCGGCGGCGACCAGCACCTTGCGCTGCTGCTGCTGCAGCCAATGCACCAGCTTGGCGATCGAGGTCGTCTTGCCGGCGCCGTTGACGCCGACTACCAGCACGACGGTCGGGCCGCTTTCGACCAGCGGCAGGGGATCGCCGTCCGGTCCCTGGACCGCTTCCAGCAACTGGGTGCGCAGCCAGGCCTCCATCTCGCCGGGGCCCGCGAGGCGACCGGCTTTGAGCTCGGCTTCGGCCGCGTCGAGCAGCTCGGTGGCGAGCGGGCCGACGTCGGCGGTGTAGAGGATCTCCTCGAGCGCCTCCAGCGTCTCGGCGGTGGTGCGATCTCCGCCGAGGCTCCGCAGCGCGTGGCGGATCTTGTTTCGGGTCCGGCTCAAGCCGGCACGCAGTCGAGCGAACACCATTAGTCGTGAATCGGTTTGTGCGAGGCTCAGTCCTGGTCAGAATCGGGCCGGCGCGGGCCTTCCTGGCTTCCCGGGCGACGGCGGCGACGACGGCGCGGCCGCGGCAGCGCGGCCGGATCGGCGAGATCCTCATCTGCCTCGGCCGGGGTCGCGGCGGCGGGGAACTCGGTCTCGCCCTGGGCGGGAAACTCGCCGCTGCTCGGCATGGCCTCTTCGTCGCTGCCGGCCTCGGCGCCTGCCGCCTCCGGCTTGCGCGCGCTCGGCCGTGAAACCGGAGCTCCCGGGGGCAAACCGGTGGAGGAAGCTGCCTCGGCGTCCGGCGGGGCGGCGCCCAGACCGGCCGAGCCTGCTGCGGGAGCCTTCGGGATCTGCTCACCGGACTCTTCGCGCGCCTGCTCGATCAGGATTCGGGCACGGTCCAGGATGCCGTTGACGAAGGAGCCGGACTGGGCGGTCGAGAAGCGCTTGGCGATATCGATCGCCTCGTTGATCACCACCTTGAAGGGGATCTCCGACTGGTGCAGCAGCTCGTAGAGCGCGATCCGCAGGATGTTGCGGTCCAGATAGGCCATCCGATCCAGGCGCCAGTTGCGGGCGATGTGCTCGATCCAACGATTGACCTCGTCGAGGTGATCGTGCACGCCGCGGACCAGATCGCGCGCGTAGTCGGCGATCTCAATCCGGTCCTTGGTCGGCGGCTCGTTGGTGGCCGCTTCGCCGGTCTTGGTGTGGTGCTCGACGAAGGAGTCGAGGTCGGCCATCGACTCTTCGCCGCGCATCTCATAGGAGTAGAGAAACTGCAGCGCGAGTTCGCGTGCGCGGGTACGGCGGCGGACGGGGGTAGCCATCATCGAATCTCCTCCAGCAGGGCGCTCATCTCCAGTGCCACGGCGGCGGCCTCGGCACCCTTATTGGAGCGAGGGGTGATCTTCTCGGCGTCACCCTCGGTGCCGCCGTCGCTGCCGGAGCGCAGCTCGGGGACCGCGCGGTGACGTGCCTGGGGCAGCGTGTCGGTGGTCAGAACCCCGAACACCACCGGGACCCCGGTTTCCAATCCCAGCTGCATGCAGCCGCGGGCTGCTTCGGCGGCGACGAAATCGAAGTGGGGGGTTTCCCCGCGGATCACGCAACCCAGCGCGATGACCGCATCGAAGCGACCGGAACGGGCCATGCTGCGGCACGCAATCGGCAGCTCAAAAGCCCCCGGAACGCGCGCGACTTCGATGGCCGACTCGGAAACGCCGGCGTCCTGCAGGACCTGCACCGCGCCGTCGAGCATGGCTTCGGTGATCTCGGCGTTGAAGCGGGCTGCGACGATGCCGAAGCGGCGGTCGCTGGCCGACTTGGTGGAGGGTTGAATGAGCTGGACCATCGGTCGGGAAGCCAGGATTTTCCTGCATCCCCGGCAATGGGGCAAGCGTGCATCTGTGAAATCGTCGCGAAGTACGGTCGCGCGCCGATTTGCATGGCCCGCCCCGGTCGGGCGCTGCTCAGGCGCTCGCGGCGGCCGCCCGCCGCACCCGCACCAGATCTCCGCCCCAGTCGGCCGCGCGCCGCAGCTGCGCGTAGACCAGCGGCACCGTCCACAGCGTGCACAAGGTGCTGATCGCGAGGCCGCCCGAGACGCCCACCGCGAGGCCGCGGAAGCTGAAGCCGCCGGTCGCTGCTTCGGACATGGCGATCGGCAGCAGGCCGCAGATCGTCGTGAAGGCGGTCATCAGGACCGGGCGCAGGCGATCGCGGACACCGTCCAGGATCGCCTCGCGGCGACCGTAGCCGCGCAGCTCCAGCTGCAGGATGCGGTCGACCAGCACGATGCCGTTGTTCACCACGACGCCGGCCAGCACGATCATGCCGACCCAGGCAAGCAGGTCGATCGGGACCCCGGAGATGCGGAAGGCCCACTTGAAGCCCACCCAGGCGAAAGGCACGGTGATCAGCACCGAGAAGGGCAGGATCAGCGAGTTGAACAGCAGGCCCATCAGCAGGAAGACCAGCGCGATCGACAGCATCAGCGCGCGCTGAATGTCGGCGAGGCCCTCATTAAAGTCCTGCAGGCCGCCGACCGGGGTCCAGTGATAGCCCTCGGGCAGGTCGATCTCGGCCATGAACAGCCGCGCCTGGCGGGCGGCTTCCTTGAGATCCTCGGTCTTGGTCTTGAGTCCGAGCGAGGCAACCGTGCGGCCATCGCGCCGCGCGATCGATGCCGGGCCGCGACTGGCTTCGAAGCGGGCGAAGGTCGACAGCGGGACCGAAGCGCTGCCGGTCCAGATGGACATATCGGTGAGGTCGCTGCGATCCGGGTTCTCGGGACGGTCGTACTCGAGAATCAGCGGCACGTCCTCGTTCGGCATCTGGTACCGCGAGACCATGAAGCCGCGCAGGTTCCACTCGATGTTGCCGACCATCGCCTGACTGTTCAGGCCGACCTGGGCCATCTGCTCGCGGTCGAGCTGCACCAGGATTTCGCGCGAGGTCTCGGCAGCTTCCGAGACGGCCTCGAACTTGCCGGAGGCCTCTGCGCGCTTGCGGACATCCTCGAGGATCTCGTGCAGCACGCGGCTGTCCGGTCCTTCCAACTGGATCCGCGTCCAGCCCTTCTGGTCTTCCGTCGCGCGTTCGTTGAAATCCTCGCCGAAGCGGTACTCCAGCGCAGCCATTCTCGGCAGCCGCTCCTGCAGTGTGTCGAGGATGGCCTTTTCTTCTTCGGGCGTCGGCCGCTCCTCGTGCCAGATGTTGATCTGGCCGCCGTCGCGGTCAAACTGCACGCCGATGTCCGGCGAGCCGATCTCGCGCAGCAGGTCTTCCTGAGCGAGCGCTTCCTCCATTTTGAGGATCGCGTCGTGCGCCTCGCCCAGGTTGGCGGCGCCACGAATCCGGAAGCGCGCTTCCAGTTGACTGCCCATCGACAGATCGTTGCTGACCTGGCCGCCGTAATCGGCGATGCTGCCGGACATCAGCACCAGGAGCGCGAGGGTGGCGGCGCGCAGCGGGTGATCGATGCTCCAGCCGACGAGGCGCGGCAGCCAGTGGCGCAGGAAGGCCAGCGGCGAGAGCCGATCAAGGATCCGGACCAGGAAGGCGAACGGCCGGGCGATCCAGGCCAGCGCGCGGCGCAGCGGCGTCAGCAGGCGACGCGAGGGGGCATCCTGTTGCCCTTCGTCGGCGTGACCACCCAGCCGGTAGCAGACCACCGGTACGATCACGATCGCCAGCAGCAGCGCGGCGATCAGCGAGATGCACAGCGGGATGCCCACCGCGCCGGTGAGCACGCGCGCGTTTTGGTCCTCGCCCATGAAGATCAGCGGCACGAAGACCACGACCGTCGTGAGCGTGGCGGTCACCACCGCCAGCATCACCTCCGAAGGACCGTGCGCGCAGGACTCGCGCAGCGGTTCGCCGCGCTCGCGCCGGGCGAAGATGCTCTCGACGATCACCACCGAGTTGTCGACCAACATGCCGATCGAGACCGTGATGCCGGTCATCGTCAGAATGTTGAAGGTGTCGCCGGTGAAGTACAGGAAGGCCAGCGTGATCAGCACCGAGAACGGGATCGATGCCGCGACCAGGATGGTGTAGCGCACGCGGCGCAGGAACAGCATCAGGACCAGGCTGGCGATCAGGCCGCCCAGCAGCGCGTCGCGGACCAGGCCCTCGAGTGCCTGGCGGACGTTCTCGCCCTGGTTCCAGAAGATCGAGAACTCCATCCCGGCGAAGGTCGGGTCACGCGGGATCTCCTGTTCGATGACCCGTTTCAGCTCCTGGCAGACCTCAAAGGTGTTGGCCGAGGTCTCCTTCTGGATGCTCATTCCGACGGCAAACTCGCCGTTCACCTTGAAGTAGCGTTCCGGCGCCGAGCGCACGATCTCGACGTGGCCGATGTCGCCCAGCGTGAGGCCGGACTGCACCGGGAAGTCCTCGATCTCTTGCAGCGAGCGGAAGCGCGCGTCGACCCGCACGATGTAGCGCGAGCCGGCGTCGTCGAGGTCGCCGATCGGCGCCGACTGGTTGTCGGCCTGCAGCCGCGCCACCAGCGAACCGATGTCGACCCGATTGGCCACCACCTTGTCCTCGTCGAGGAGGATGCGTACCGACTGCGGCAGCACTCCATTCGCCGTGACGGCGGCGACGCCGTCGACGGCCTCGAGCCGCGGCGAGAGCACGTTGCCGATCAGATCCTGCGAGCGCTCGAAGGTGTCCTCTTCGTAGATGATGCCGACCCACATGATCGGCAGGTCGGAGGACTGAAAGCGCCGCACGGAGACCCGGTCGGCGTCGCTCGGCAGCAGCGGGCGCACCCGTTCGACCCGGTCGGCCACCTCGGCCTGCGCCTGGTCCATATCGGTGTCGCCCGGGTAGGAGAGCACGACGTAACCGGAGCCGGAGGAGGCCACGGCGAGGGTCTCCTTGACCCCGGACAGAGTGCGCAGTTCGTCCTCGAGCGGGCGCACCACCCGCGTCTCCACCTCGGTGGGGTTGGCGCCCGCCCACGGCACCTGCACGAAGATGGTCGTCGAGGCCAGGTTGGCCGGGAACATCTCGATCGGGATGCGCAGCGCGGCAATCCCCGCGGCGCCGAGCAGCGCCAGCACCAGCATGGACACCGCGACCGGGCGTTGAATCAGCGCACGGAAGAAGCGGACCAGCGTGGGATCAGGCTCGGTCATGGCGGGCGGCGACCGCGAGCACCCGGTAGCCGACCGGGATCACGATCAAGGTGAGGAAGGTGGAGGCGGTCAGGCCGGCGATGACGACCAAGGCCATCGGGGCGCGCAGCTCGGTGCCTTCGGCGGCGCCGAACCAGCCGGTGAGCGGCAGCATGCCAAGCACCGTGGTGACCGTGGTCATCAGGATGGGGCGGAGGCGGGTGTTGCCTGCTTCCAGGATGGCCTCGTCGAGGGCCAGGCCCGCGGCTCGGTTGCGGTTGATCCGGTCGACCAGCACGATCGCGTTGTTGACCACGATGCCGGCGAGCACCACCGCGCCGAGCAGCGCGACGACCGAGAGCGGCGTGCCCGTCAGGGCCAGCGCAACAACCGCGCCGACCGCGGCGAGCGGCACCGAGAACATGATCAGCAGCGGCTGCAGCAGCGACTCAAACTGGGCGGCCATGACCGCGTAGACCAGGAAGATCGCCAGCAGCAGCGCGAAGGTCAGCGAACCCAGCGCGGACTCCATCTCGCTGGTCTGTCCGCCTAGCGAAATGCTGCGATCGACCGGAAGCTCGAGCTCGCTGAGGCGTCGTTCGACTTCCTCGCCGGTCGCGCCGAGGTCGAAGCCGGAGAGCGAAGCGGACAGCACCGCGGCGCGGCGGCCGCCGATGTGGCGAATCTCGCTGGGGCCGTCGGCCACCGTCAGAGTCGCGACCGAGCCCAGGGTGAGCGGGCGCTCGGCGTCTGGGTTGACCGGCAGCGAGGCCAGCTGCTCGACGTGGCGCATCGTCGAGAGATCGGCGCGCACGCGAATATCGATCCGCTCGTCCTTGCCGGGGAAGGTCGAAGAGACCTGACCCTCGACCGCGAGACGCAGTCGCTCCGCGACCTGGGCGACCGTCAGGTTGTGGCGCGCCAGCTGCTCGCGATCGAGCGTCACGCGCACCTCCGGATTGCCGCGGCGCAGCGAGCTGCGCAGATCGACGATACCGGGCGTGCCGGCGACGGCGCGTTGCACCTGCTGCGCGGTCTCGGCGATCCCGTCGAGGTCATCGCCGAGGATCTCGATTTCGAGCGGAGCGTTGAGCGCGAGCAGCGTGGGGCGGCGCAGGTTGTAGCGAGCCAGCGCGGGCTCGCGGTCGAGCAGCGCGCGCAGTTCTCGTTCGACGCGCAGTTCGGTCGTGCGCGCGGAGGCGCCGCCGGCGGTCCGCAACAGGATGCGGGCGGTGTGCGGGCCTTCTTCTTCTGACGAGATCGACTCGCGATCCGAGCCCGACACGATCGCGGTTTCTTCGACGCCTTCGATCTCGCGGACCGCCGACTCGAGGCGAGTCGCGACCGCGTCAGTCTCGGTGAGCGGCGAACCCGCCGGGAAGAACAGCTCGGCGGTGAGTTCACCCTGCAGCACTTCCGGCAGCAGCTCGCGGCCCAGGCCTTTGGCAGTCTGCCAGGAGCCGAACGCGACCAGACCGACGACGATCCCGACCAGCAGCGGAACGCGCAGCGCTCCGGCGAGGAAGGGACGGTAGACCCGTTCGATCACGCCCAGGACCACGCGCACGACCTGACCCGGCAGCCACAGGATCGCCATGAGGGCGAGCAGCACCACGGCCAGCACAGCGCGCAGGACCAGCACCGCGGTGGCCAGCGCGATGGTCAGCAGCCAGGTCGCCAGCGCGACCAGGATCTGGCCGACGGTCCACAGGCCGGGCAGCATCACCACCAGCGCCACGTAGCGGTACATGGCCAGCTGTCCCTGCACCTCGATAGGCAGATCCGGCTTCTTGCCCGGGCCGGCTTCGGCCAGGAAGGGGGCGAGGGCAGCCTGGGTGAGCGGGCCCATCAGATAGCCGCCGGCTGCCAGACCGACCAGGCCAATCAGCCAGATCCACCAGCGCCGCGGCACCCGCGAGAAGTCCGGGCGGCGGAAGTTCTGGCGGTAGGTCTTCCACCAGGCTTTCGGGCCGCCCGCCTGCTCCTCGCCGGCGACTCCCAGGCGGGTGCGCGCAGCCAGTCCGGGAATGAAGAACAGCGCGACCGCGAGGGAGATCAGCAGCGATGCGACGACGGTCAGCGACTGATCGCCGAAGGTCTGTCCGGCCACGCCTTCGACGAACACGATCGGCGCAAAGACTGCGATCGTCGTGAGCGTCGAAGCGGTGACCGCGCTGCCGACTTCGCGCACCCCGCGCAGCGCGGCGTCGAGCGGGGAGTCGCCTTCCTCGCGGCAGCGGGTGATCGACTCCAGCACCACGATCGAGTTGTCGACCAGCATGCCGATGCCGAGCGCGAGTCCGCCGAGAGACATCACGTTGAGCGTCACTCCCGAGCCGTACATCGCGCCGAAGGCGGCGATCACCGAAATCGGCACCGACAGGCCGATGATGACGGTCACGGCGAGGCGACGCAGGAACAGGAAGCAGACGGCGATCGCCATCAGGCCGCCCATCAGCGCGGCGTTGCGTACCTCGGAGATCGCGTTGCTGACGAACCGCGATTGATCGCTGAGCACCGTGAGGCTGACATCGCTCGGCAGCTTCTTGACGATCGGCGGCGGGCCCAGCGCACCGCGGCGCGCGGCCTGCGGCGAGACCTTCTTGCCGTAGATCTTCTCGCGCACCCGCTGGGCCACTTCGACGATGTTGGCGCCGTCCTCGCGGAAGACCTCGACCTCGACCGCCTCGCGGCCGGCGGTGCGCAGAATCACGTCGCGGTCTTTGTGCGTGCGCTCGACGCGCGCCACATCGCGCAGCAGGATGGTGGCGCCGCCGCGACGCAGAATGGGCAGCTCCTCGATCTGCTCCAGCGAGCGGAACTCATTGAGCGTGCGGACCACGTACTCGGTCGCGCCCTCTTCCAGGGTGCCGCCCGGAACGTTCAGGTTCTCTTCGGTGAGGCGCTGACGAATCAGCTCGGCCGGGATGCGCAGATTGGCCAGGCGCTGCGGATCGACCTGCACCTGAATCTCGTCTTCCAGCCCGCCGCTGACGCGCACCGCGGCGACCCCGGGCAGACCTTCCAGTTCGCGTTCCAGCTCCTGTTCCGCGAGGTCGCGCAAGCGGACCAGGTCTTCGCCGCCGGCGACAGCCACCCGCAGGATCGGGTCGAGGCTGGGGTCGTAGCGCAGGATCAGCGGGCGCTCGACGCCCTGGGACAGGAACACCCGGTCGATCCGCTCGCGCACATCTTGCACGAGAAAGGGGAGGTTCGAGCCCCACTCGAACTCCATCAGGATCTCGCTGACCTCGGCGCGCGAGCTGGAACGGATCCGCACCAGATTGCCCACCGTCGACAGCACATCCTCGAGCTGCTCGGTGACGCGCTCCTCGACGTCCTCCGGCGCGGCCCCTGGATAGGTGGTGCGCACGGTCAGCGAGGGGTAATCGATCGGCGGGAGCAGATCGACCGGCAGCTTGGACAGCGACACCAGCCCGAAGACCACACCCGCGAGCACGACCATCAGCATGCCCACCGGGCGGTGGATGCCGAATCCGAGGAAGCCTGTGCGCACCGCGATCCGCCTCGCTTACTCGGGGAGAACTTCGACCTTCTCGCCGTCTTCGAGGCGATCCTGGCCAGTCGTGACGACGACATCCTCAGCCTCCAGGCCTTCGCCCAGATGCTCGAGGTGCGTGGGATTCTCGAAACCTGGTTCGATTTCGATCTGCACGGCTTTGCCCTCGCGCACCGCGAAGGCCAGGATGCGATCCTCTTCGTAGATCAGGGCGCGCTTGGGCACCAGCAGCGCATCTTCGTGCTCGTCCAGGACCAGGCGCAGGCGCAGCAGCAGACCGGTCGGCAGCGTGACGCCCTCGGGCGGGGTGAGAATCGCCGTCACCTTGATCGTGCCGCTCTCGGAATCGACCACCGGCGCGATGCGCTCGATGCGGCCCTCGATGGAGCGGCCGGCGAAGGCCTCGGCGGTGGCGTTGAGCCGCTGCCCGACGCGCAGCAGCGCGAGTTCACTCTGCGGGCGATAGAAGATCACGCGCGGATGGTCGAGGTCGGTCACCTCGAAGGCGCGCATGCCGAGAGTGGCCTGGTCACCTACGCTGATGTCGCGCGCCGTGACGGTGCCGCGGATCGGGGCGCGCAGCGTGCAGCGGTCGACCTCAAGCTGGGCCTGATCCAGCGCGACCCGGGCAGACTCCAGCGCGGTCTCGGCGGCGAGCATGGCCTGCTGCGAAGTCTCGAGATCGCGGTCCGACAGCAAGGAGGCTCCGTCGGGCTGTTCGGCGAGCTGCTTGTTGCGCTTGTAGTCCCGCTCGGCCCGGGCAAACTCGTTCTCGGCCTCGGTGACCCGCACCTCGGCCTGGCGCACCTCAAGCTGCGCGATCCGATCGCGCATCCGGGCCAGCACCTGGTCGGCTTCGACGCGTTCGCCTTCCTCGACCAGGACTTCGAGCACCGGCTCGGCGCGCTCGGGGACGACGTCGACCACATCCAGCGACTCGACGTTGGCGACCGCATCGAGCGCCTGCTCGATGGACTGGCGCAGCACCGGGGCGGTGCGCACGCGCTCGGCGGGGACCTCGTCCTCGGTGGAGGAAGCGGCCTCGGCTTCGGCCGAGCCTTCCTCGCCGCCTTCTTCGGCGGCGGCAGGCGGGCGCTCGCAGCTGAATCCGGCCAGACTGAGCCCGGACGCTGTGAGCAGGACGATCAGACGCAAGAGGGGAGTGAAGATCGACATGGGAGAGGCCGACGTGGGGCGTCGACAGGCAGCGTACGGGCCCGGCCCTCCTATGATGGCAAGCCTTTGCGGGGAACCTCCTTTCCTGCCAAGACTTGCCATGTCTGCGGATCCGTGTGATCAGGGCCGAAACGGCCGGCCGCTGCTGCCTCTCGACGAGGCGCGCTCCCGTTTGCTGGCCGCGGTCCAGCCGCTGGCCCGTGATTCCGAGCCGTTGGCCCTGGATCAGGCGCTGGGGCGGGTGCTCGCCGCGCCGATCTGCCTGGACCGGGCCGAGCCGCCGGTGCCGCGCTCCGCGATGGACGGCTTCGCGCTGCGCAGCGCCGATGGCCTCGCCCCGCGCGAGCTGCTGGGGGTGGTCTACGCCGGAACCGCCGGCCAGTCCGAGCTCGCGCCCGGCCAGGCGATCGAGGTGATGACCGGGGGCACCGTCGCGGCGGGCGCGGATGCGGTCATTCCGGTCGAGCAAACGGAGGTCGTGGAGGGGCAGTTGAAGATCCTGGCCGCGGTGCAGGCCGGGCAGCACGTCCGCCGCGCCGGCGAGATGGGGGAACCCGGCCAGGTGGTCGTGCCGGAAGGCACCGTCCTGACCACCGCCGCGCTGGCCGCCGCCGCGAGCTGCGGCGCGGATCCTGTCGCCGTGCGCCCACGCCCTCGGGCGACCGTCCTCTCGACCGGCGATGAAGTCGTCGCCTGGACCGAGACTCCGGAAGCGCACCAGGTGCGGGATGCCAATCGCCTGGCGACGGCGCTGCAGCTGCAGACGGCGGGCGCTCAGGTGCTGGCCACCCGGCGCGTCGCCGACGAGCCCGACCGGCTGCGCGAAGCGGTCGCCGCGGCGCTGGATGCCTCCGAGCTCGTCGTGACGATCGGCGGCGTCAGCATGGGCAAGAAGGATCACCTTCCGGAGGTCTTCGCCTCGCTCGGAGTGGAGAGGCTGTTCCACGGCGTGGCTGTGCAGCCCGGCAAGCCGATCTGGGTCGGCGCGCGCGCCGGTCGCTGGGTCGTCGGGTTGCCGGGCAATCCTGTCTCCTCATTCGTCATGACCGAGCTGCTGGTGCGCGATCTGGTGCGCGCGCTGGCCGGTGCCCGCCCGCGCCCGGACCTGCCGCTGCAAGCCTGCACGATCACCGACGGCGTGCGTACGCGCGGCCGCGAGCGTTACTTCCCTGCCCAGTGCAGCCTTGACGCCGAAGGCCGCCCGCAGCTCAGCCCGCAAGCCGGGCGCGGATCCGGGGACTGGACCGTGCTCGCGCGGATGAACGCATTGCTGCGCGTTCCGCCGCACACCGAATTGGCTGCCGGCGCCGCCGCCCACTATCTTCCCCTCGAGTGCTGATCCTGTTGCCCCTCGCGGCCGCGGCACTGCGTGGCTTCTCGCTGCCGGGCTGGTTTCTGCCTCCGGAGTGCGTGATCCTCGCGATCCCGCTGCGCATCCTGTACTGGGAAAAGGGGGGCGGGCGCTGGGGCGACTACGCGGGAGGCATCCTGCACGTCCTGCTGTACTTCAGCTTCCTGCAGCAGACCGCGCCCTTCCTGCCCATCCCGGTCGCGCTGATTCTGGGCCTGTGGTGGTTGGCCGAGCGGGCGATCTACTTCGGCGTGCGGCCGTGGATCCCGCAGGCGCTGGCGGGCGCCAGCGCGGTGGTCGCGGTGGACTGGTTCCGCGGGCAATGGCCGATGGGCGGGGTTCCTTGGGGCACGCTGGCGCTGGGCATGGGCGAGCGTCCGCTCGCGCGTGACTGGGGCAGTGTGCTGGGCGAGTCGGGCTGGATCGTGCTGCTGGCGCTCTGCGGGGCCGCGCTCTACTCCTGGTTCGGTCCGCGCCGCAGCCGTCGCGAGCACCTGATCGAGCTGTTGCCGGCGCCGCTTCTGATCCTGGTCGTCGCGCTCGCCGTCGAGCCGCGCGCGGAGCTCCGCGATGCAGTGCGCACCCTTTCGATCCAAGGCAATCTCTCGATCGAAGAGAAGCACGGTCGATGGGGGGTGCGCGAGGTCTTCGGTCGGCAGGCGGCGGTGACCTACGCCGGCCTGGCCGAAGAGCCGGAGGCGGCCTGGGTGATCTGGCCCGAGACCATGTACCCGATCCCGGTGACGCCGCCGGAGGGCAGCGAGCGCGCCGATGGCTTCATGATCCGGCCCTGGCCGACCCGCGAGGAAAAGCGCAGCACCCAGTCCCTGCGCGACGCCAACCAGAAGAACATCAGCACCCTGATCGATGGGGCTGCCACCGGCCGCCGCTTCGTCGCCGGCGCGCACTTCTACCTGGGCGTGCCGGACAAGGAGGATTGGCGCGAGGGCGAGCCGCGCGAACCCGAGACCTGGAGCCCGCGGACCTCGGAGTTCCTGGTCTTCGGTCCGGACGGGAGACTTGAGGATCACTTCTCAAAGACTGAGCTGGTGCCCTTCGGCGAGCGCCTCCCGTTCCGCGGTCACTTCCCGGGCGGCGAGTGGTTCGCGCTCGAGGTCCTGCGCTCGACCGGGCTCTACCCGCGCTTTGCCCACTCGGGCCGCGAGGGGCCGGTGGAGGTGGGTGACTGGCAGTTGGGCGGCGCAATTTGCTGGGAAAACGTGTTTGAAGCCCCTTTTCGCCGCCAGGCCGACGCCGGGGCAGAGGCCTTCGTGATCCTCTCCAACGAGAACTGGTACCGGCTCTCGATCGAGATGGACCAGATGGTGACCGCCACCCGCTGGCGCGCTGCCGAGACCGGCCGGCCGATCCTGCGCGCCACCAATACCGGCGTCACGGCTCTGTTTGATCGCCGCGGCGAACTGCTGGGCGAGCTCCCGCGCGGGGTACGCGGCTGGATGGGAGCGGATCTGCACCGCATCGACGGGGATTTCCGCACTCCTTATCTGCGCTGGGGCTGGCGACTCCAGCCGGTGCTCGCCTGGCTGGCTCTGCTCGGCGCGATCGCCGGCACTCTGCTGCGTCGGCAGACGCAAGCCTCGGCGGGGGCGAAAGAAGGCTCCGGGCCCTCACTTGACCCCTCCCCAGGCCACCGGTAGGCTTTCGCATCACGATCAGGCGAAACCGGCTGGTCGGAGCACGCTAGAGTGTTCACCTCACAACGCTGCGGTTGCGTCCGTCATCCCTCGAGCCTCTGGGCTCACCCAGATGCTGACGAACGTCCCGCGGCCGTCCCCCCTCACGTCAGAACCCCCCTCCTGCAGGATCAACTTCGATGAGTCCCATCGGAAAGGTTTTCACCGTCATCAACCTGGCCCTCGCGGCACTGTTCGTCGGCTCGGCTGCTGCCCTGATCAACACTGGTCAGGAGTACCGCACTCAGCTTGAGGCGAAGACTCAGCAATACGACGAGCTGGTCACCACCTCGGCCGCAACCGAGGCCACGCTGACCGCCGAGAAGAACGCGATCACCGCCGAAAAGGATCGCTTCGCTTCGGAAAAGGCCTCGCTCGAAAGCCAGAAGGCTGCGCTGGAGGATGAGCTCAACACCGAGCGCGAGCAAAACGCCGATCTGCGTGAGCGTCTCACCAGCATCGACGGCAAGCTCGGCGACCTCGAAGGCACCAACCGTCAGCAGCTTGCTCAGATCAACGATCTGACGGAGAACGCCAACAACCTGCGCACCGAGCGCGACGATGCGCTGGACGCGCGCGACGAAGCCGAGTCCGCCCGCGCCGACGCCGAGCGCAACGCGACCGCCTTCGAGCGCGAGCGCGACGAACTCCAGATCGCTCTGGGTCGCGCCAACGAGGAGATCCAGTCGAAGGAAGCCGTGCTGGCCGCGGTCGCCTCGACCTACAAGATCGACCTCAACAACCTCAACGATCAGCCCGAGCTCGCCGGTCGCGTCACCGCGGTCGATGGCAGCCACGGCACCACCGTCGTCGTCATCAACCTCGGTAAGAACGACGGCGTCAAGCCGGGCCACACCTTCGACGTCTACGCCGGTGGGGTCTACAAGGGCAAGATCTACGTCGAAACCGTCAACGCCAGCCAGTCCGCCGCCACCATCCAGATGGCCGGCCAGGGCGAAATTGCTGCCGGCGACGCCGTTGTCACCCGTCTGTAAGGAGGCCTTCTGATGGCAGCCAAGCGCAAGAAGAAAGCGGCCAAGCCCGCCAAGGGCAAGGCCAATAAGCCGGCCAAGCAGAAGAAGGAGAAGGAACCGAAGGAAATCAAGCCCGGCCCGCCGGTCGAGAGCGTGATGATCCTGGTCACGGGCCTGCTCCTGCTCACTGCACTCGTGATGATGGACTACGTGAAAGGGAAGAACTACGGCGAGGGTATGTTCTTCAAGGACAGCTACGAAGCCACCGCCGAGTAGCCTCACGGCCTCTCTCAGGCTTTTCGCGGTCGATCCCGCTTCGGGGTCGGCCGCGCTTCTTTTCCGCCCCCGCGCTCTCTATACTGCCGCAGGGCATCGCTTCCCCGAACTTCGAACCCCAACCCGCCCTTGTTCCAGTGGCTCACGAGTCGGTTCTCCCTGTCGGAGGACCTCGGCATCGACCTCGGCACCGCCAACACGCTCATCGCGTCGCGTGAGCGGGGCATCATCTTGGACGAGCCCTCGGTGGTGGCGGTCTACAAGGGCACCAACGAGGTCATCCTCGAGGGCATGGGCGTCGGTCTCGAGGCCTACGACATGCTCGGCAAGACGCCGAAGAACATCGAGGCCATCCGCCCGCTGAAGGGCGGCGTCATCGCCGACTTCGAGGTCACCGAGAAGCTGCTGCGCTACTTCCTGCGCAAGGCCAACGAGGGGCGCTCGATGGTGCGTCCGCGCGTGGTCATCGCGGTGCCCTCGGGCATCACCACGGTCGAGCGCCGCGCGGTGATCAACTCGGCCGAGCGGGCCGGTGCGCGCAAGGTCTACCTGGTCGACGAGCCGATGGCCGGCGGCCTGGGCGTGGATCTGCCCATCACCGAAGCCGAGGGTTCGATGATCGTCGACATCGGCGGCGGTACCACCGAAGTCGCGGTGCTCGCGCTGGGTGGTCCGGTCGTGGTCAAGTCGGTCAAGGTGGCCGGCGATGACCTCGACGAGGCGATCCTCAACTACGTCCGCAAGAACCATAACCTGCAGATCGGCCCGCAGACGGCCGAGATGCTGAAGAAGACGATCGGTTCGGCCTACCCGCTCGAGCAGGAGAAGTCCCTCGAGATCGCAGGTCGCGACACCCTCAACCTCATGCCGCGCAAGGCGGTCTTGAACTCTGAGGAGATTCGCGAAGCGCTGCAGGAAACGCTGCGCGGCATTCTGCGCGCGATCCTGGATTGCCTCGAGGCTGCCCCGCCCGAGATCGGCTCCGACCTGCTGGAAGTCGGCATCGTGGTGGTAGGCGGCGGTGCGCTGCTGCCCGGCCTCGACCAGTACATCAAAGAGAACACCGGCCTGCCCTGCCGGATCGACGACGAACCGCTCACCGCGGTAGCACGGGGCACGGCACGCTTCCTCGAGGATCTCGACCTCTACGCGAGCTTCCTCTCCGAGGGCGACGACTTGCAGTAGTCGTGTTCCTGCCCTCGGTCGCCGAGCGGCACCGCCGCGCCGTTCTGTTGACGGTCGGGGTGCTGGCGCTGCTGGCGCAGGCGGTGCTGCGGCTGGCGCCGCTCGAATCCGCCGGCCGCGCGCTGACCGCACCGGTCGCCGAGTTCACGATGCCGCTGGCGGCCTGGGTCGTCGAGCGCGTCTCTCCTGGCGCGCAGGAAGGCCTGGCGCCCAGTCTGGCCTCCGAAGCGCTGATCGCCGCCGAACGCGAAGCGGGGCGTCCCGAGGCGGTTCCTGGCGTGGCCTGGCTGGAGGTGCCGGTCGGGCGGATGGAGCTGGACCGCCATTGCCTGCTGCTGGCGGCAGGGGCCGACTTCGGCCTCGCGCCCGGGATGCCGGTGGTCTACGGCAACCGCTGGCTGGGTCGGATCGGCGCCACCGGGCCCAGCACCGCCGAAGTCCTGCTGGCCAGCGGCGCAGCGCGGAGGACGGCGGTGGTCGTCCCGGGCGATCGGGATCAGCTGCTGCGCGCGGTGCTCGAGGGGCGGGGCGGTGATCATCGTCCGCTGATCCGCTGGCCCGAGCCCAAAGGCGAGCCGGTGGTCGGCAGCCTAGTGCGCTATCGCCGCGGTTCGGATGATCCACCGCCCTATGCCGGGCTGGATCTGCGGATCGGTTCGGTGATCCGTGTCGGGGATCCGGATCGCGATTCAGCCGCCTGGGAGGTCGACTTCGATCTGCCGGCCGGCGCGGAGGGGCGCGTCTTTGTCGCCGCGGGCGCCGTGAGTGAGTCGGTGGTGGCGGAGCCCCAGGTTCGCAGCGGCGCCACCCAGCTGGCGCTGCGCGCCGACGGCGTGTTCGGCGCGCGGCTGTGTGCTCTCCGCGCGGCGGCCGGGGTGCGCGCCGCCGTGGCAACTGTCGACGATCGCGTGCTCGGCCGAGTGGTGGCGCAGCGCGGGGAACTGCTCTGGTGCAGCCTGCGCGCGCCGGCCCAGTGGCCGGCCTCGAGCTGGGTGGGCCTGGATCAGAACGTCGCGACCCGCGAAGAAGCGGAGCTTCTCTTCACGCGCGGGGGCAGCGGGGTGCCCCGCGGGCTGTTTCTCGGCGCACAGAGCGACCCGGCCCCGCGCCCGGTCGGAGCGCTGCAGGTGCTCGGGCGCGTCCCGCTCGAAGAGCCGGAGGCCGAGCGATGAAGTGGGTGCGTTGGCGGGTGCTGCTGCCGGTCGCCCTGCTGATCACGGTGGTGGCGCCGGCGCTGCGCGCGAGCTCCCTCGGGCAGGCGCTCCCGGACCCCTGGCTGCTGCTGGCGATCGGCTGCGTGCCGGCCCGCGCCAGTGATCGCCTGCGCTATGCGGTCGAGGTGGTTCTGGTGTTGGGGGTGCTGCGCGCTTCCGTGAGCGCCGTCTCGCCCTGGAGCTGCTGGGCGGGCCTCGCCGCCGCGCTGTTCGTGCGCGAGCGCGTCCACCGGCACCTCAGCGAAGAGTCCTTTCTGCTGCGCTTTCTGGTGGGGGCGCTGGCGGCGCTGGCGCCTGTCCTGCTGGACTCGCTCGAGGCGCAGCGACTTGGCCTGGAGCGTGCTTGGACCGAGTCGCTGCTCGGGGTAGTTTGGGTGGGTTCGTTCTGGGCCGTGGTGCGCCGTCCTGGACCCAGACGACTGCGGCTCGACCGATGAGAAAACGCAGGCTGCGTCACCTGATTCTGGTTCTCGCCGCCGTGCAGGTCATCCTCGCGGCGCGCATGTTCCAGTTGCAGGTCGTCGAGCACGAAGAGTGGGCGGAGCGCGCGCGGCGATCGCGGCTGGAGAAGCGCACGATCCCGGCGGAACGTGGCCGCATCCTGGATCGCGCCGGCGTCGTGCTGGCCGAGGACCGGCGCTCCTTCGATCTGATGCTCGAGTACCGCGCGTTCCGGCGCGGGCAACCGGTCGCGCAGCTCTTCGAGCTTTGTCTGCTGCTGGGCATCCCCTGCACCGGCCTGGATGCGGTGCCGCAGCAGGTGGAGCAGCTGATCCTCCGAGTGCTGGCGCTGCAGCCCACCGACTTCGCCGGCCTGGGCAGTCGCCGCCAGGGTGACGCGATCTTCTATCTGCGTCAGCTGGTCGGTTTCTCGCGCAGCGAAGGCGAAGCGATCGAGGCCTGGCTGCGCACCGAGGGTCCGGCCTTCGGCGAGGCATTCCCGGAGGCGGAGGACACGCTGCGCGACGGCATGGCGAGCTGCTTCGAGCGTCTGCGCGAGATCGAGCGACTCCTGGGTCTCGGCTTTGAAGAGCCTTTGCTCGTCCGTCTCGAGGACGAGCGGCGCGGACTGGAGCGTCGGATTCGTCAGCAGGCGGTGCGCAGCGCAGCGGCCGAAGCCCTCGGTATCGGCGAGTGGGAAGTGGTGGGTGCGCTGGGCTTGCATCGTGAGCCCGAAGGCGAGAAGGCGCGCCTGGAGTGGCAGGTCGAGCGCCTGTTCGCCCTGCAGGATCTCGCCCGCCGCTGGCAGTGGACTGGCGAGCTGGAAGAGCTCGCCGCGGCCATCGCTCCGCCGCCGCAGACCGGGCCGAGCGCCGAGCAGCTGGGCGAGCTGCTGGGGCGGATCGAAGCCGTCGCCCAGGACGACGTCGCCGGGCTGCGGCGCGAACTGGTGGCGCGCATTCACCGCGACCGCGTGGCCCGCCTGGTGCGCGGAGTGGACTACGAGATCGTTGATCGGATCGGCCAGGATCCCGAAGCCTTCGCCGGCCTGCAGATCGAAGCCGCAGCGGACCGTCTCTACCCGCAGGATGTCGCCCCGCACCTGGTCGGCAACGTGCGGATCACCTCGAACGACGACATCGAGGATTACTATGCCCAGCGCCGGGTTCTGCAGGAGCTGGCGGGCAAGCTGGTGCGCACCCCCGCAGAGGAAGAGCTCTACCGTGAGCTGCGCCGTGAGTTTCTGCGCAGCACGATGCGGCCGGGGGATGTGGTCGGGCGCAGCGGCGTCGAATGGGCCTTCGAGGAGGTCCTGCGTGGGGAACGCGGCTATCTGCGCGAGTTGGTCGGCGTCGAGGACGAAGGCGCGCCCCGCGAGCTCGAGTTTGTGCCGCCGCGCCCGGGCCAGGATGTGCAGCTCAGCCTCTCGGCCGAGCTGAACGCAGTGGCCGAACGGGCGATCGCGCAGGCCTATGCGATCGCGCGCGATCGCCTCGACGCCAGCCAGGCTGCGCTGCGCGAGGATCTGCGTCAGCCGCGCGCCGGTCTGGCCATCATCGATCTGCGCGACGGCTCGATTCCGGTGCTGGCTACCGTGCCCAGCTACACCCGCGAGGAGTATCGCACCGACTTCGAGGTCCTCCGTGATGATGTCGCCAATGCGGTCTTCCGCCACCGCGGACTGGGCGGTAACGCCAGCGGCTGGCAGACGCCGTACCCTGGCTCGACCTTCAAGCCGCTGATCGCACTGCTTGCGCTCGAGCGCGATCCGCAGGCCTGGAACCGCGAGATCTACTGCGGCAATCAGTGGTTGCCGCCGGGCATGCAGGCGAGCGAGCGGATCCGCCCGCTCAAGTGCCGCAATCACTCGGCGCGTTCGCTCGATATGCACGAGGCGCTCAAGCTCTCGTGCAATACCTACTTTTACACGCTAGCGCACGAGCTCGGCTGGGAGCCGATGTGGACGCGCGCGCACGAGCTGGGATTCGGCGCGCCGAGCGGCATCGAGATCGTGCCGATCGATCACGATCATCTCGACGAGGAGGATCGCGAAGGTCCTTACGACGACGGCGAGCGATTCCGGCTCGCCAGCGGGCCGAATCGCCTGCTTGAGACCGGTGCGAACTACCTCGCCTCCCGGCACGAGAACTTCAACGGCTTCACCCTGGCGCGCTTCGGGATCGGTCAGGTCTCGGTGCACGCGAGCCCGCTCCAGATGGCGCGCTTCTATGGCTGGCTCGCCACCGGCGAGCTGGTCACGCCGCGGCTGGTCCTGCGCAGCGGCGGGGGGGCGCCGGCCCTGCCCGAGCCCGCCCGCGTCCCCCTCGACCCGGTTTTCCAGCGACAGATTCAGGGCGCGCTGCGTGCTGTCACCGAGGACCCGGCCGGAACCGCCTTCGATGAACGCTACCGGCTTGACCTGTTTCGCGTCGCGGGCAAAACGGGGACCTCACAACCCAGCCGGATTCACCCGACCCATGCCTGGTTTGCCGGCTACTTCCCGTGGGACGAGCCTCGATACGCCTTCGCGGTCTTGTGCGAGAATGTCCAGCTGCACGGGGGGGAAATCGCCAACTTGGTTGTCCATCAGTTCCTCGCGTCCGAAGAAGCTCGTGCGTACTTCCACGAGATCCAGGATTGACATGCAGAGTTCTCCGCCACGATTGTTCGCCTTCCTTCTTGTCGCGGCCAGCTTGGCCGCCTGTGGGGGCGGGGGCAGCAAGAAGAACCCCAACGCCAGTCTCGACATTGAGATTGGCGGCAGCGGCTACTCCTCGGGCGATCGGATCACAGGGATTCAGCCGGGCCAGGAGCTGAACATCCGCTTCATGAACTCCGGTTCGGATTCGGTGCGGCTGGACCCGGTGCTGTTTGAGGCCACCGACGAACTCGATGTCCGCGACTTCGAACTGCTGTCGGAGTCCAACTACTCCAGCCTCACCGCGGGTTCGCCGCCGCCGGAGAGTGAGCTGCGCTTCCCCGGCGCGCCGCTCAGCAGCGACCCGGTCTTTGGCGAGGTCTTCCTGCCCGATGCTGCGAGCATCGGCCAGTGGGCGGCGGCCGCGCAACGCGACGCCCGCCCGCGGCTGATCCCGTCCTTTCCGATGCCGGACGGCGAGACCGCGGACCTCATCCTGCGGCCGCTGCCCTCGCCCTTCGCCGCGGGCGCGCAGGTGGTGGTCGACGGCCAGGTCTGGGCTGACGCCGTCACGGAAGTGCTCGCGGGGTTCAGCGCCTGGACCGGCGAAGTCGTAGGAGATCCCGGTAGCACCGTCTTCCTCAGCTTCTCGCCGCGCGGAAGTCGTGGTTGGATGCACACCGACGATGAGGTCATCCTGCTGGGCACCGAGCCGGATCCGGTGCAGGGTTGGGATGCGGCACGCCAGCGCATCTGGAGGCTGAGTAGCCTGCAGGCGGTCGAGCCGCAATCGGCGCGC
Organism: Planctomycetota bacterium; assembly: GCA_002705055.1. GTDB lineage: Bacteria > Planctomycetota > UBA1135 > UBA1135 > UBA1135. The sequence goes on along the minus strand of PAHY01000042.1, from coordinate 174,139 downwards.
GACTTCCGATGCGGGCTCGTTCCGCCGCCGGTGCGTGAGCCGGGCTGGACCGGCGGCACCGAGGGCGATGACATCCTGCAGTCGCCCGGCTCTGACGGTGACGGCGACTCCGAGGGCCTCGCCGCGAGCGTGGGTGCGGTGCGCCGTTGCCAGCTTGGCTTCGAGACCGACGAGGACTTCTTCGACCAGTTCGGCGACAACGCGGCGGCCACGACCTACGTCGCCCAGCTCGTCGCGGCCGTGGGGCATCGCTATCAGCAGCGCATTCAGACGCAGCTCGAGATGGTCTACCTGCGGCTCTACGACACCGAGTCGGATCCCTGGGTAGCTCCGGATACCGCCGGCTCCGCCGAGGACCTGCTCGAGGAGTTTGCTGATCACTGGGGCAATAACTGGCCGGGTGCCGCCGCAGATGCGGACCTGGGGCATCTGCTGTGCAACGGCATGAACGAAGGTGGGATCGCCTACTACTCCGAGAGCGGCACTCTGTGCAGCCGCACCGGCGGCTTTGGGGTCAGCACCGGGATCACGACCGGCGCCGTCTGGTCGAGCTTCGACTTTGACCGCGCCGTCGGCTACTGGGATTTCGTCGTCGTCGCGCACGAGATCGGTCACAACTTCGGGACCGCGCACACCCACGACTATTGCCCGCCCTTCGATGAGTGCTCGCAGGCCTTCGGGGTCTGCCAGACTCAGCGGGATTGCGTCAAAGGCACCATCCTGAGTTATTGCCACACCTGCGTCGGCGGCTTGAATCGGATCGACCCCGACTTCGAGCCCTACATCGCGACGGTCATGCGGCGCGTCGCCGATGACTCCTGCCTTAGCCCGTTGCGCCTCAATCCGGGCGACGCGCTGGAGTTCACGGTCATCTACGAGCCGAAGACGGCCGGCGTTTCCGAAGTGGAAATGCGCTGGACCCACAACGCCTCCAATCTGCCTTCGCCTTTCACGCTGATTCTCGAAGGCGAATAGCCGGCGATGGCGGCAAGCGGTTCCCCCCCGGTTCGAGTCTGGCGCTTCCTGAAGCGCACCGACTGGCCGCTGCTGCCGGTCACGGGGATGATCCTGCTGGCTGGGCTGATCATGCAGTGGAGCATCGGCGGCGCCGACGCGCTGCCGAAGGGGCATATGGTGCGGATGGCGGCGGTCGGGGTGACCTGCGCGATCGGCGCCTCGATCCCCGCGCGGCTGTGGCGCAGTCAGGCCTGGCTGGTCTACGCCGGCTGCATCGGATTCCTGCTCTCGGTCTTCGTCATCGGCGACTCGACCAACAACGCCCGGCGCTGGATTGACCTCGGCGGCGGCTTCAAGCTGCAGCCTAGTGAGTTTGCCAAGCTCGGCATCATTCTGGCGCTGGCGCGTTGGTTCGCCTCGCGGCCGCGCCCGCGCCGGATGACCGAGCTCACCACCCCGGCGCTGCTCACCGTCGTCCCCTTCGGTCTGATCCTGATCCAGCCGGATCTGGGTACCGCGCTCAGCACCGTCCCGCTGTTCTTGGCGCTCGCCTGGTTGGCCGGCACGCCGGGCCGCGTGATGCGCTGGTTCTTCATCCTGCCGGTGCTGCTGGCCCCATTCGCCTTCCTGGCGATTCAGGATTATCAACGCGAGCGAATCGAGACCTGGTGGCGGCAGGATCATCTCAGCGAAGAAGAGATCGCCGACGCCGGTTATCACCTCTGGCATGCCAAGCTGGCCATCGGGTCGGGCGGATGGACCGGGCATGGCTGGGGGCAGGGGCCGGAGAACCGGCTGGACCGACTCCCCGAGCGCCACAACGACTTCATCTTCCCGGTGATCGCCGAGGAGTTTGGCTTCCTCGGCTCGCTCGCCTTCCTGTTTCTGTACTCGCTGCTGCCGGTCACGGCCTTCGTGCGGGCCAGCCGATACCGCGACCCCTTCACCCGGCTGGTCGTGGCGGGGATCGGGGTGCACTTCGCGACCCACCTCTGCCTCAACGTGGGGGTATCCAGCGGCGCCTGGCCGACCACGGGGCTGCCGCTGCCGATGGTGTCCTGGGGCGGCAGCTCGATGGCGGTCTCGGGCCTGCTGCTGGGGGTCGCGCTCTCGGCCGGGGCCGCGCCCGCGCCGCTATTTGAAAGGCGGGCCTACGGGGACGATGATTAGAAGCTAAGCCGCCGCCGGCGGTAGAATCGAAAGCGCATGCGTGCAATCCAGATGGTGCGCCCGGAGGCCCGCGGGGTCTCCTACGGCGATGATGTCGAGGTTCCCACACCGGGGCCGGGCGAGGTCCGTGTGCGCGTGGCGCGCACGGCGATCTGTGGCACCGACCGCCACATCTACCACTGGGACGAGTCGATCTCGCATCTGGTGCGGCCGCCGGTCACGATCGGCCACGAGTTCTGCGGTTACATCGACGCCGTGGGTGATGGTGTCGAGACCTGGTCGGAAGGCGACTACGTCTCCGCCGAGATGCACATCGTCTGCGGCCACTGTCGCGCCTGCCTGCGCGGCGATTTCCACGTCTGCGAGCACACCAAGATCGCCGGCCTGCAGCAGAACGGCTGCTTCGCCGAGTCGGTCGTGGTACCGGCTTCCAACCTGGTGCGGCTCGACCCGGAAACGGTGCCGCCGCACATCGGCGCTCTGCTTGACGCGCTGGGCAATGCGGTGCACACCGTGCAGGCAGCCAACACGGTCGAAGGGCGCCACGTGCTGCTGTCCGGTTACGGCGCCATCGGCGCGATGGCCGCGGCGGTGGTGCAGTTCAAGGGTGCCGCGTCGCTGACAATCTCCGAGGTCTCGCCCGGGCACCTCGAGCGCGCCCACGAGTGGGCGGCCCGCATGGGCGACCGCGTGCCGATTCACATCGTCAATCCGCTCAGCGAGCCGGACTTCGCCGGCAAGGTCCGCGAGTTCAGCGGCGGCGGCGTCGACGTGGTGCTCGAAATGAGCGGCGCGGTGCCGGCGATCAACGATGGCCTCGAGGTGCTCTACCCGGGCGGCGAGATGGTCATGCTGGGCATTCCTGCCGGCCGCGATCTGCTGATCGATCGCTTCAGCGAGCGGGTCATCTTCAAAGGACTCACCCTCAAGGGGGTGGTCGGTCGGCGCATGTTCGACACCTGGGACGAGATGCTGTCGATGCTCAAGCTGGGCCTCGACCTCGACCACATCGTCACCCACCAGCTGCCGCTGTCCTCCTTCGAGGAGGGCATCGCGCTGCTCGACAAGGGCGAGGCGCACAAGGTGGTCCTGGATCCGTCCGCCGGCTAGGCCGGGCCGGGGCGCTGCTAGAATCGGTCGCATGACCGAAGCCGTGCAGACGCCCTTCGAAGCGCAACTTGCCGCCGAACTCGACGAGATCCGCGAAGCGGGCCTCTACAAGGAAGAGCGCGTGATCGTCACGCCGCAGGACGCTCTGATCAAGGTGTCCACCGGCCAGGAGGTGCTCAACTTCTGCGCCAATAACTACCTGGGCCTGTCCGACGACCCGGCGCTGATCGAAGCCGCGCGCAAGAGCCTGGATACCCATGGCTTCGGCATGTCCTCGGTGCGCTTCATCTGCGGCACGCAGGACATCCACAAGCAGCTCGAGGCCAAGATCTCGGAGTTCCTCGGCTTTGAGGACACGATCCTCTACACCAGCTGCTTCGACGCCAACGCCGGTCTGTTCGAGACCCTGCTCGGCCCGGAAGACGCGATCATCTCCGATGCGCTCAACCACGCCTCGATCATCGACGGCGTGCGGCTGTGCAAGGCCAAGCGCTTCCGTTACGCCAACTCGGACATGGCCGAGCTGGAGAACTGCCTGAAGGAAGCGGTCGAGGGCAACGCGCGCCGGATCATGATTACCACCGACGGGGTGTTCTCGATGGACGGCTACGTCGCCAAGCTGGGCGAGATCTGCGATCTGGCCGAGAAGTACGGCGCGATCGTCCACGTCGACGACAGTCACTCGAGCGGCTTCATGGGCGCGACCGGTCGCGGCACCCACGAGCACTGCGGCGTGATGGGGCGGGTGCACATCATCACCTCGACGCTCGGCAAGGCGCTGGGCGGCGCTTCCGGCGGCTACACCAGCGCCTCCAAGGTGATCGTCGACACCCTGCGCAACCGCTCGCGGCCCTATCTGTTCTCGAACTCGGTCGCGCCGCCGATCGTGGCCGCCAGCATCGCGGTCTTCGATCGCCTTTCGGCCACGACCGAGCTGCGCGACAAGCTGGAGCGCAACACGATGTGGTTCCGCCAGGCCATGACCGAGGCCGGCTTCGCCATCAAGGAGGGCGTGCACGCCATCGTGCCGATCATGCTCGGCGACGCCAAGCTGGCCGCCGACGTGGCCCGCGACATGCTCGACGAAGGCATCTACGTGATCGGCTTCAGCTTCCCGGTCGTGCCGCGCGGCCAGGCCCGCATCCGCGTCCAAATCTCCGCCGGCCACGAGCAGGAACACCTCGAACGCGCCGTCGCCGCCTTCGTCAAGGTCGGCAAGAAGCACGGCGTGATTTCCTAGCCTTCCGAGTCGGCCGGGAGCGGCGTCGCAGCGGCAGCCTCTCTCCCTACGCAGGCTGTGCTACAGAGAATTCACGGCGCAAAAAGTGAAATGCAGGCCTAACGCTCGGCGTTAGACCAAGGAGATGGCAAGTCTGCTCTCGGTTTTCGTTCTGGCGCATTGCGCTTCTCTTCACGCCAACGGAGAGGAAGTTTTGGTCTATCCGATTGCGCCGGTTCCACTGCTTGAGTTGTTGCACACCGCTGATTTGGTCGCTGTGGTGGATGTGGAGTCCATCAATGGAAAGAAGGAACGGGGCGGGCCATGGGGGCCTAGCGACGCGCAGGTGGACCTGCGTGTTCTCGAAGTCCTGCGCGGTGATCCGGAAGGGGATCGCATCTCGGTGCTTGCGAGCTTCAACATCATCTGCCCGCAACCCCCCGACTATCAGCCGGGAGAGTCGCGCCTGGTATTTCTGGAGAAGCGCCGAGGCCGCTGGACCACGATTGGTCTCCACTACGGAACCAAGTCGGTCGAGCATTTGCCGCTCTACCGCAAAGCAATTCAGGACTGGGGCGCCCTCCGCGAAGGCTCGGGGCCGCGACAACGGGATGAGGTGCTTTTACGCGAGTTCTACTGGCTGGTCGGTCTCCTTCATGTGCCCGAGCTTCGACAGGAGGCTGTCCATGTATTCTTGCCGGAAGCTGACGATTGTCGATTGCCGGAGGAATGGCAGTTCTTTCGGGACTCCCTTCGTGGGTTGCATCCCCAGGTCCTTGTCGATCTCTTTGGGCCCGCTCATGCAAGTGTGCTGGGGGGGCGTCGCTGTGGCGAGCTTTGGGGCCTCTGGGCTCTTGTTGACCCCCTGGCCGCGCTGGACTGGTTGATTGTGCAGGTGGAGGCTCTGCCAGAAGGGCTCGGGCGCGATGAGTTAGGAGAGCTTCGGAGATTCCGGTACTCCATCGATCGATTGGAGTTGAGTCCTCGAAATCGCATGGCGGTCGAGTCGAGTTGGGAAGAACTCGCAAGCTCGTTTCGACCCTACGAAGGCAAGCCTAGTACGAAGCGCATTGCATGGGCGCGCTCCGCTGCAGTTGCTCAGCTCCATGCAATTCGCGATGGAGTCTTTGCTTTCCAGCGCTCTCAGCGTGCTCGCTAGAGCGCTGCCCTAGTTTTCGGAGCCAGCCTCTTCGCGATAGGCAGAGCGGAAGCTTTGGCCGCCTTCGGCGGCGGCTTGCAGAGCCTTGGCGGTGGCGGCGAGCTGCGGGTCGGCGGCGGCCTGCTGCAGGGTCTCGGTATCGAACTGTAGTGCTGGCACGAGGCGCGCGGTGATCCGCACCGAGGCCAGCGCGCGGTCGTGGCCGCGGAAGAGCGGCGGCTTGATCAGCTGGAAGTCGCGGTGGTAGCCGCTGGGCAGATCTTGGATCACGGCCAGCAGAGCGGCGCGGTCGGCCAGGACCTGGCGGCACTGCGCGCGCAGGAGTTCGATTAGGTCCGGGTTGCGCTTCTGCGGCATCAGACTGCTGCCGGTCGTGAACTCGGTCGGCAGCACGACGAAGCCGAACTCGGCGCTGGAATAAAGCCACAGGTCGGCGGCCAGCTTGCCCAGCGAGATCGCCAGGCCTTCGAGCGCGCTCAGGTAGGCCAGCTCGGGGCGGCCGCGGCCATGCTGCACCGCGGTGACGGGCTCCTCCGGGCCGTCAAAGCCGAGCTGCTCGGCGACGAAGCCGCGGTCTAGCGGAAGCGGGATGCCGTAGCCGGAGCCGCTACCCAGCGGGCAGAAGCGGCCGCGTTTCTGCGCGTCCCGCAGCGCGTCCAGGTCGGCCGCGAAGGAGGCCCGGTGCGCGCCCAGCCAATCGCCGATTGAGGACGGCATGGCGCGGCGCAGGTGGGTGTAGCCCGGCAGCGGCAGGCTGCCGTGCGCTGACTCCAGCTCCTGCAGCGAAGCGATGAGCTGCTCGGTGGCCGCGATGGCGTCGGCGCTCGCCGCGCGCAGCCACAGCCGGACGTCGACGGTGACCTGATCGTTGCGCGAACGGCCGAGGTGCATGCGGCCGCCGTCCTCGCCGATCTTGGCGGTCAGCAACCGCTCCACCGCCGAGTGCACGTCCTCGTCGGCCGGGGTGAGCTGCCAGGACCCGGCCCGATACTCGTCCAGCAGCTCGCGCAGCCCCTTCGAGATGCGTTGCCCGGCCTCGTCCTCAAGCAGACCGGCGTGCACCAGCCCGGCCACGTGAGCCAGAGAACCGGCGATATCGTGCTCGACCAGGCGCTGATCCTGCAGCCAATCGTCGCCGATGGTGTAGGACAGCATCTCGGGGTCGATCGCTTCGCCGCGATCCCAGATGGGGCGGTGGTGTTCGGTCATCAGCTCGAGATCGATTGCGGGTGGAGGGCCTGGAACCAGGCGGGGACGACGGCCTCGTAGAAGGCGATGCCGGCGGCCAGCTCGTCGAGGAGCAGGTACTCGTCTGGAGTGTGCGAACGCGCGGTCTGCCCAGGGCCGACCTTGACCGCCGGCACGCCGGGCGGGAGCAGCGCCATGTCGGAAAGCGTGGTCGAGCCCACCGCTTCCGAGCGTCCGGCCGCTTCCAGCGCGACCTGCACCAGCTGATCGACTTCCGGCGTGTCGATCGGGCCCAGTCGTTCCGAACGGATCGCGACCTCGGCGCTCGGCAGCTTCTCCTGCAGCTGCGCCAGGCAATCAGCCGCTGTGGTCGGCGGGACCAGCCGGCCATCCACGAGCGCTTCCGCGAGGTCCGGCACCTTGTTGTGCGGGCCGCCGGCGTGCAGTGCGGTGACGGCGAGGGTCGACTTCCCAAGCAGCGGATGTTCCTCGCCGGGGTGGAGCCAGTCCGGCAGCGTCGCCAGCTCGCGCGCGGCGCGCAGCAGCGCGTTGTCGTGCTCGACCCGCGCGACGTGCGCGGCGTGGCAGCTCTTGCCGTGCCACTGCAGCGTGAAGACGGCCAGGCCGGCTTGGCTGCGCACGACGTCCAGGCCGGTGGGTTCGCCGGTGATCGCCGCGTCCGGCGCGCCATAGGCAGCCAGGAAGTCGCCCATACCCCGGTTGTTGGTTTCCTCCTCGGCGTGCAGCGACAGCAGCAGCGTGCCAGCGAAATCCGGCTGGGCTGCGAGCCGCGCGGTCGCCGTCATCATCGCGACCACGCAGCCGCCGGCGTCGTTGGCGCCGAGGCCGGTCAGCCGACCGTCCTGCCAGACGCCCGCGTGCGGGTCGACGGTCCACTGATTGCCGGCCGGCACGGTGTCGAGGTGCGAGTTGAGCAGCAGGGTCGGGCCGGGCTGACTGCCCTCGACACGCGCGACGACGGTGTGCCCCAGGCGCTCGCTGTCCACGCCGCGCGCGCTCAGCCAGGCCTGGGCGTGGTCGGCGGCCGCGGCTTCGTCGCCCGAGATGCTCGGGATCCGCACCAGCTCGGCGAGCAGCTGCGCGGCCTCGTCGAGGTGGGGCAGGCTCATGCGTGGGCCGGGGCCTGGGCCGGCTCGTCGGCAGTGACCAGCGTGCCCGAGCCGTGGTTGGTGTAGAGCTCGACGAGCAGCGCTTCCGGGTCCACGCCCGAAACGATGTGCACCTTGGGCACGCCGCCGGTCAGCGCCGCGCGCACCGCAGCCGCCTTGACCTTCATGCCCTTCTGCAGCGCGCCTTCCTGCTCGAGCGCGTCGAGCGTGGCGAGGCCCAGCACCGACAGCACCGACTCGGGATCAGCCGGGTCGGCCAGGATCCCCGCTTCGCCCGTCAGCAGCACCAGCTTGGCGGCGTCGAGTGCACAGGCCAGCGCGGCGGCCAGCGTATCGGCGTTGAGGTTGAGGAAGCCGCCGGCGCCGTCGCCGACCGGCGGGCAGACCACCGGGGTCACGCCCTGCTCGATCAGGCCCAGCAGCGGCGCCGGATCAACGCTGGCGACGTCGCCGACCGCGCCGAAGTCGACCTCGCCCTCGCTGGTCTCGCGCGGCGGCCGCTTGCGCGCGGTCACGATCCCGGCGTCGGCGGCGCAGACGCCCACGGCCTTGGCGCCGGCGGTGGTGATCGCGGCGGCGAGCTCGCCGTTCAGCTCGCCGGCGGTGGCCATGCGCAGCGCGCGCAGCGCGACCGGCGAGGTCACGCGGCGGCCGTCGACCATCCGCGGTTCTTCGCCGAGGCTGCGTTGCACCACGTCAATCTGCGGGCCGCCGCCATGGACGATGACCGGTCGGCCGCCGAGCGCCTGCACGGTGGCGATCTGCTCGGCGAGCGCGCGCTGGAAGCGCGGCTTGCGCAGGCAGGCCCCGCCGATTTTCAGCACCATCACGGCACCCTGGTGATACCGCACGTGGGCGGCTGCGCGAACGAGTTCTTTCATGACAGGAGGCTCTCCAAGAGGGCGGTCTGAGCGTGCAGGCGGTGCTCCGCCTGATCCAGGACAATCGACTGCGGGCCGTCCAGAACGGCGTCGCTCGCCACCACGTTGCGGCGGATGGGCAGGCAGTGCATGAAGCGCGCGGAATCGCCGAGCCACGCGGGCGTGACGCACCAGTCGCGCAGTGCGGCGCGGAACGCCGTCTCGCTCTCCAGGTCACCCCAGTGCTGCTGGCTGCCCCAGGACTTAGCGTAGACGGCGGCGGCGCCGTGCAAGGCTTCCTCGCGATCATGCGTGACCGTCAGGCTGCCGCCGTGCGTGGTCGCCAGCTGTTCGGCCTCGGCCAGCACCTCGTCGTGCAGCTCCAGCCCAGGCGGGCAAAGCAGGACGACGTCCATCCCGCGCTGTGCCGCCATGCAAAGGGTCGAGTTGGGCACCGCGTGGGGCAGCGGCTTCGGGTGCCAGGCCCAGCTCAGCACGAACTTGGCCCGCTTCGGGATCGCGTGCTGATCCAGCGTCGCCCAGTCGGCCAGCGCTTGGCAGGGGTGCCAGCGCGCGGATTCCATGTTGATGACCGGAACCCCCGCCCAGCGGCGGAAGCCCTGCATGATCGGATCCTGACGGCACTCCTCGAAGCTGCCGGCTCCGTGAAAGGCGCGCACCGCCAGCAGATCCACGTAGCGCCCCAGGACCGGGGCCGCCTCGCGCAGGTGCTCGGCGGTGGTGCCATCCATGACGACGCCGTCCTGATGCTCGAGCCCCCAGACGCCATCTCCGCGGAGCTGGACCAACTCGAGGCCCAGGCGCGCCGCGGCGCGCTGGAAGGACGCGGAGGTGCGCAGCGAGGGATTGAGGAAGAACAGACCGAGCGCCTTGCCGGCGAAGCGCTGCGGGGCCGCGCCCGTGCGCAGGGCGTTGGCGCGATCGGCAAGCCGCTGAATCTCCGCGGCAGGCAAGTTGCCGAGATGGTCCAGCCCGGGGGCGAGAGGAGTGGTCGTGCTCATCAGGAACCTGCCGGGCTGGGGTAGGGCAGATGACAGAGCGCCTGAGCAAGCTGACCCACTGCCGAGCCGGCAAGCGTCAGCGGCGGACTGATGCGCAGCACCTGCGGGTTCCAGCAGGTCGCGGTCAGGATGCCCTGTTCGAGCAGCGCGTCGCGCGCTTCCTTGGCGCTGAGGCCCGGAGCGAGCTCGAGCCCAATCAAGAGGCCCACGCCGCGGACTCCGACCACCGGCCCGGTGCCGACGAGGCCGTGGAAGGCGCGGCCGAGCTTGCTGACGTGATCGAGGAACTCCGGCTGCGCCACGCGCTGTGCGACATGGGTCGCCGCCGCTAAGGCGAGCGGCGCGCCGCCGAAGGTCGAGCCGCACAAGCCGGCGGGCACGCTCGCGGCCCGCTCGCTCTGGGCGAAGCTGAGGCCAAGCGGGAAGCCGCCTGCGCATCCCTTGGCCGAGCTGAAGGCATCCGGAATCACGCCGTAGTGCTGCGAGGCCCAAGGCGTTCCGAGGCGACCCGGGCCGGTCTGCACCTCGTCGAAAATCAGCCAGGCGCCTGTGGCATCGCAAAGCGCGCGCAGCTCCTCGAGGAAGCCGGCCGGGGGCTCGACCACGCCGCCGAGTGACTGGATCGGCTCGAGGATCACCGCGCCGACGCTGGAGTCGATGCCCGCCGTCGTGCCCCACGGCAGACGAAGCACATCGAAAGGGGTCAGCGGGAAGCCGTTCGCTCCATCGCTGACGGCGGCGGCCGCCGCGGTGCGGCCGTGGAAGCCGCCCTCGAAGCAGACGACTCGGCTGCGGCCGGTGGCCGCCAGCGCCATCTTGAGCAGGTTCTCATTGGCTTCGGCGCCGCTGTTGCTGGCGAAGACCTGCCAGTCGCCCTCCGGCATCAGCTTCTGCCAGGCCTCGTAGAAGGGGGCGCGGCCGGGATGATCCACCAGATTGGTCGCGAAGCTGAGCTGCTGCCATTGGCGCTCCAGCGCGCGGCCCAATCCGAGGTCGCCGGCGCCGAGCGCGTTGACGCAGTGGCCGCCGTAGAGATCCAGCAGCTCGCGGCCGTCGCTCCAGGACAGCAGGCTTTCGCTGGCACCGAGCAGGCTGCCCTGCAGCCGGGCGTACGCGGGATATTCCTGAAGAGTCGGCATGATCAGTAGCCAAGCCCGTGGCTTGGAAGCGCAGTCGTTTCGGGGAGTCCGAGAGCGAGGTTGAGAGCCTGCAGCGCCTGGCCGGCGCCGCCTTTGATGGTGTTGTCCAGAGCCACCAGGACGTGCAGCAGCCTGCCGCGCCGGTAGGCGTGCAGCTGCACGCGTTGGCTGCCGGCGATGTGGCGCAGCTGCGGGGCCTGGCGAACCGCTTCGAGGAAGGGCTTATCGGCGCAGAAGGTCTCGAGCACGGCCTGCGGCTGCTCGTCGGCCTGCGCGCTGGCCTGCATGACCGCGTGCAGGTGGATGCCGCGACTGAGCGGCGCGGAGTGGGGGGTGAAGTCGAGCGCGCAGCCCTGCGGAAGGGCATTGCGCGGGCTCAGCAGCTCAGCTTCGTGGCGATGCCCCTGCAGGCCGTAGGCATGGAAGTTCATCGCCCGGTGCGGGTGGTGCGTCCCGGCCTTGGCCTGGGCACCGCTGCCACTCGAGCCGGTGACGCCGTGCACGATGATGGGCTCGGTCGCTTCGATCTGCGCCGCGCGGGCCATCGGCACGACCGCGAGCTGCATCGCCGTGGCGAAGCAGCCGGGGACCGCGATCCGTTTGCTGCCCTCCGGGACCGGGTGCAGTTCAGGTAGACCGTAGATCCACTGGCCAAACTCATCCGGGCAGGGGTGCTGCAGCGCGTAGCTGGCCTGGTAGGCCTCGGCCGATTCGAGTCGGAAGTCGGCGGACAGATCGACGACGACCAGCGCCGGGCAGGCGGCCTGCAGGGCGGCGCGGTGTTCCGCCCACCAGGGCGCCGACGCTCCGTGCGGCAGCGCGAGCAGCAGGACCGGGGCCGGGCCGCCGGCCTGCGCGGTCGTCTTCAGCGCATCCGCGAGCGCGCTCGCTTCCTCGAGCGGGGTCGCGGCTAGAGCTCCCGCCAGGTGCGGATGCGATTGGCCGAGAGCGCCCTCGGCCGAGCGCGCGTAGGCGCCAGCCAAACGCAGGCAGGGGTGACCATCCAGCAGGCGCAGAAACTCGCCGGCCAGCAGGCCGCGTGCTCCGAGCAGGAACAGCGGGTGCGCCGCGCTGCTCATGGGGAGGGCACGGCGACCGCGCCGCGCGGGAGTTCCAGGGCATCGAGGCAGCCGTCCACCAGCTCGGCGGGAGCGAGCAGCGCGTTGTACGCCGGGAGGCCCAGCTGCTTCTCGCAGAACTCGCGGCCCACCGGGTTGTCCGTGACCGGTCCGGAGACGAGCGAGGCGCGGGCCTCGTGACGATCGGCCAGCAGCTGCTGTGCGCCCCATGCGCCGACCGGATCCTGGGCGCAGAGCACGATCGCAGTCGTCGCCGCCCGCAGGTCCGGCGCGTCAAGGATGGCCTGCACGCCATAGGTGCCCAGCAGGCCGTCGCCCATTTCCAGCACGATCAGATCAGGCTCCGATTCAGCCAGGTGCGCGAGGATGGCGCGCGCGGTCGGCGGAGCGTTCTCCGGGCTGGAGGTCACCACGCCAAAATCGGTGAACAGGCTGACCGGATCGGCGCCGGCATCGGCCATCTGCAGGATGTCGCGGCGCAGTGAAACGCCGGTCAGCTTGCCGCCTGCAACCCGCAGGCCGCGGCGCGTCAGCCCGCCGACGATCACGGCGGCGGCCGTGGTCTTGCCGGCGTCCATCGAGGTGCCGAGCAGCGTCAGAACCGGCGGCAGCTGGGCCGGCAGAGGCAGTTTCTCCAGGGCGGCATCTGCGATGTTCGCAGGTCGCCCGACCCCGCGGTCGAGGCCATGAAACTGCTGGACGCAGCCCAGCACCTCGACCTCGTGCGGCGCGCCTAAGCCCGGGGCCGGGCTGGCGCCCACGCCCAGGACACCGCCGATGTTGAGCAGCTGCAGGCGGTCGCCCACCTGGACCCGCTCCGGCACGCGACCGGAGTAGCCGTGCAGGGCGTGACGCGCGCCGAGCGCGCCGACGATCAGATCGCCGGGCCGCAGTTCAGTCATGCGGCCGGTGATGTCCTCCAGCTTGTTGTAGGTGGTCTTGCTGGTCAGCACGCGACCGACCACCACCGTGCCGGTCTGAGCCGGGATGTCCGGCCCCAGCACGACCTGCTTGCGCAGGGCCAGCCGTTGGGCGATCGAAGCGATCTTGTTGACGGTGACGCGCCTCATGTCAGCGCCTCATGCTCTTGCAGTTGGCCGGCCCGGGCGTGCAGCGCAGCGGGTTCAGCCAGGACACGGGCGAAGGTGCGCAGGCCCGCGGCGTCGGCATCGGTCGCGGCGCGTTCGCCGTAGGCCGCGTCGCTGGCGCGCATCATCGAGTGCGGCGACTGCATGGCCACGACCTGGGCCTGGCCGCCGACGAGGCTGAGCTTGGCCCAGCCGCTGACCCGGCTCTGGCTGCTGCGGAACATCGCCTCAAGATCACGCAGCAGCGGATCATGGAAGCGGCCCTGGTGCAGATGGCGGCCGTAGACCTCGCCGAGGTGGTCCTTCCAGAAGCGCTGATCCTCGGTCAGCACCAGCTTCTCAAGTTCGCGGTGCGCTTCGAGCAGGACCATCGCGGCCGGAGCCTCGAAAGCGATGCGGCCCTTGATGCCCAGCACCGTGTCGCCGAGGTGGAAGCCGCGACCGACCCCGGCCGCACCGGCGCGTTCATTCAGCGTTTCGATCAGCGCGACCGGATCCATCGGTACACCGTCGAGCGCGCAGGGGACGCCGCCTTCGAAGCTGACCGTGACGGACTGCGGTGCGTCTGCCTGAGGCTGCGTCCAGACCCAGCCATCCTCGGGAAACTCGCCGTCCTCTTGAAGCAGCGGGCCGCCGCCGAGGGTGAGCCCCCACAGGCCGGCGTTGATCGAGAACCGCCCACCCGATTGGGGAAGCGGCAGGCCCTGCGCCTCCAGCCAGGCGGTCTGCTCCTCGCGGCTCGGCGCTTCGTCGCGAATCGGGGCGAGCACCTGAACCTGCGGGGCGATCACGCGCAGCGCGGCGTCGAAGCGGACCTGGTCGTTGCCGGCAGCCGTGCAGCCATGGGCGAGGGCGTCGAAGCCGTGCTCCACGGCGTGCGCAGCGAGCAGCTCCGCCTGCAGGCCGCGCTCGGCGCCGACCGACAGCGGGTAGACCCGTCCGCGCAAGACGTTGGCGGCGATCAGCCAGCGCAGCACCCGTTCGAACATGATCGCGCGCGCCTCCAGAAACAGGTGCTGCTTCGCACCGTAGAGCTGGGCGCGTTCGGCGATCGTGAGACGTTCCGCCTCATCGAAGCCGCCGCAGTCGATGGTGCAGGCGACGACCTCATGACCTTCCCGGCTCAGCTTGGCAACGAGATAGGAGGTGTCGAGACCGCCAGAGTAGGCGAGCAGAATGCGCATGGGAATCAGCAGGGGGAAGAGAGCCTAGACGAGGGCGAGGACCCGGTTGCGGACGCGGTCGCCCTCACGGCGGCTGGCGGTGGCGACGAACACGGTGTCGTCCCCGGCGACCGTCCCGAGGATCGGCAGATCACCTTCGGCTTCGAGGGCACGGGCGATCGCGCTGGCGGCGCCCGGCTCGCAGACCACGACCACCATGTTCGAGCCAGCAGCGCGGGCGTCGCGCAGCAGCGTGGCGAGCGACTCGAGCGGGGTGACCCGCTCTTCCTGCGGCAGCAGGTAGCGCCCATCCGCCTTCATCGCGCCGAGCGCGCGCAGGTCGCGACTGACGACCGGCTGCGTCGTGGGATGGCCCGCGTCAGCCAGGGCGTCGAGGATCTCGGCCTGGCTCTGGGCGTCGCCCTGTTCGAGAATCTCGACCAGGGCGCGACGGCGTGCTTGGGCGGTGGGCAAGCCGCCAGGATAGGGTCGAATAAATATTCGACAAGGACTTTTATTTATTCGCCCTGGTCCGTCGCCTGCGCCTCGGCTTCGCGCTCATCGAGCCGGTCCAGAATCGCCTGCTTCTGCTCCGCGCTGGCGGTCGGCCAATCGCGGATCTCGGTGGGGCGGCGGAAGCAGCCGGCGCACCAGCCAAAGCGGGCGTCGAGCAAGCAGACGCCGCTGCAGGGCGAGACGGGGTCCTGAGTCATGACTCCAGTGACGCGGCTAGGAGGCCGCGCGGTTGGTCTGCTCGTCCTTCCAGCGCAGCCGGCGCAAGACGTCCGGGTGCAGCAGCGCGAGCACGGTGACGACTTCGAGTCGGCCCAGCCACATCGCGAACGTGAGCAGCAGCTTGGCCGGAGTGGAGAAGTCGGCGAAGTTACCCATCGGGCCGACCGCCTCGAAGCCAGGGCCGATGTTGCCCAGGCAGGCCAGCGCCGCGGTGAAGCTGGTCACCAGGCTCTCGCCGGTGAGCGTGAGCAGCAGGCCGATGACGAAGTGCCCGATCAGGTAGAGGAAGATCAGGTTGAGGACCGCGCGCACGATCGGATCGGGCACGGCCTTGCCTTTGTGGCGCAGCGGCAGCACCGCGCGCGGGTGCAGCGAGCGCGTGATCTCGCGCCACACGAACTTCAGCGCGAACAGATTGCGGATCGCCTTGGGGCCACCGGCGGCTGAGCCGGCGCAGCCCCCGACCAGCATGACCATGATCAGCACCGCCTTGGCGGCGTCACCCCACAGGTCGTAGTTGGTGCTGGCAAAGCCGGTACTGGAGATCAGCGATGCCGCCTGGAAGGCGCCCGCGCGCAGCTCGGCCTCGCCGGGCAGGCTCGGCGCCAGCAGGAAGGCCAGCATGCCGCAGCCCAGGGCCGCAGCGAGCAGGTAGAAGCGGAACTCGCCGTCCTTCCAGACCTCGAGCGGGTTGCGCGTCATGCCCACCCAGAGCAGCGGGAAGCTGGTGCCGGCGATCAGCATGAAGACGACCAGGATCCACTCGGCCGCCGGGTTGGCGTAGCCTGCGATCGACTCGCCGTTCGGCGAGAAGCCGCCCGCCGACATCGTCGTGAGCGCGTGGCAGACCGATTCATAGAGCGGAAAACCTGCGCCCAGCATGAGCGCTGCGACGAGCGCCGCCGTCAGCGTGACGTAGAGAAACCACAGCCGCCGCGCGCTCTCACGGACGCGCGATCCCACCACTTCGCTGGGCGCCGTCGAAGTCTCGGCGAAGAAGAGCTGGCGACCGGCGATCCCGAGCTGCGGCAGGACGACCACGAATAGCGCGATGACTCCCAAGCCGCCGAACCACTGAGTCATCGAGCGCCACAGGAAGAAGCCGCGCCCGTAGGCGTCGAAGTCGCGCAGGATGGTCGCGCCGGTCGTGGTGAAGCCGGACATCGACTCGAACAGCGCGTCGTCCCAGGACAGGCCGGCGAACAGGTAGGGGATGCCTGAGAAGGCGGAGATCACCAGCCACGAGCCCGCGACCACACCCAACGCTTCCGCGCGGCGGACGTCGGGGCGCGGGATGAAGCCATGCGCGAAGACCGTGCCCGCCAGCCAGGTGATGGCGAGGGCCAGCGCAAACTGACCCGCGGCCTGGTACTGGCCGGCGACACCCTGGTAGCCATCCCAGAGGCAAAGTGCCAGCGGCGGCAGGAAGCCCAGGCAGAACACCCGCAGCAGGCGTCCGATCACTCCGAGCACTCGGGAGATGCGCATCGACTCAGTCGGCGGAGGCCCCGGAGAAGTTGGAGAAGAAGTTGCGGGCTTCCTCCTCGTCCTCGGCGGTGCAGATGGTCAGCAGCGTGTCGCCGGCCTCAATGACGGTGTCGCCCTGCGGAATCAGCACGTTCCCGCCGCGGGAAACCGCTCCGACGATCGCGAACACCGGCGCGCGCATCTGCGCCAGCGGAGTGGGCGGGAAGTCCTCGCGCACCGGCAGGCGCAGCACCTTCAGATCGCCATGTTCGAGTTCTGCGATCGGCTCGTCGCGGCTGCGCGAGATCTTGCGCAGCACCGAGTGAATCGCCGCGCCCTGGGCCGAACGCACCACATCGATGCCGACCTTCTCGAACAGTCGCTCGTTGGTCATGCGGTCGGCGCGGGTGATAATGCGCGGCACGCCTTCCTGTTTGGCGAGCAGCGAGACCAGCAGGTTGACCTCGTCGCGACTGGTGACCGCGATCAGCACCGGATCCTCGCCGATGTGTTCCTCCGCAAGCAGCTCGAGGTCGGTGCCATCGCCATGCAGGACCATCGACTTGAGCTGCTGCGCGATCTCATTGGCTCGCCGCTCATTGCTCTCGACCACCTTGACTGTCCAACCGGCGCTCTCCAGGCCTTTGGCCACCGTCAGGCCCACGACCCCGCCGCCGACCACGGTCGCGCGTCGGAGGTCGCGCCGTTGGCGGTCGCCCAGAAAGCGCGTCATGAACTTGTTGATGCCCTTCTGATCGCCCATCGCGGTGACCTGATCACCGGGGCGGAAGCGCGTGTCCCCCTTGGGGATGAACAGCTCTTCATCGCGGCGGCATGTCACCAGAACCACGCCCTGCGGAACGCCGATCTCGCGCAGCGTTCCCGTGGTGAGGTGCGAGCCTTCCGGAATCTCCTTGCGCACCAGACGCACCCGACCGCCTTCGAAGGCGACTACGTCGAGCGCGCCGGGCACCATGACGATGCGCAGAATCTCGCGGGCCAGGCGCTCGGCCGGCAGAATGACCTGGTCGATGCCCAGCGACAGCGCCAGCCGTTCGGCCTCGCGTTCGTTGGCCTGCACTTCGTGACGACGCAGGAAGCAGATCGCCTGCTTGGCGCCCAGTCGCTTGGCGGCCGCGGCGGCCACCAGGTTGCGCTCGTCGGCTGGAGTGCAGGCGATGAAGAACTCAGCCTGGTCGACGTTGGCCGACTGCAGCGCCGTGGAGGAGGAGCACGACCCCCAGCGCACTTCGACGTCGAGTCGGTCGAGGCTGCTGCCACGCATCGACGATGGGGCCAGCACCGTGACGTCGTGGTCTTGCATCAGCACCTCGGCAAGCGAGACCGCAAGCTCGTCTTCCCCGCCGATCAGCACACGCATGAAGCGGATTCTAGGCCTGCGTGGAGGAAAAAAGAAAGCGCCCCGTTGCCGGGTCGCTTGGAAACGGCCAGAAGGCGCGGAGCCTAGCCGTTGCGGCGGTTGCCTGCCTCGAGCTTGCGAAGGTTGTTCCGTGCGTCGCGGAGGCCGATCTGAATCCGCTGCTTGTCGTCGGTCGACAGGCCGGTGTCATCGGCCAGGATCTCCTCGGCGAGCTCGATCGCCTTGCGATAGAGGCCCTTGGCCTTCTCGTCCTCGGTCTTGAGGTAGTAGTGGTAGATCACGGCCCAGTCGTTCAGGACCTGCGGATCCTCCGGGGCGAGCTCGGCCGACTTGGCGTAGGCGGCCAGCGACTTCTCAGCCTGACCCGAGTCGCGGTAAAGGAAGGCCAAGTTATTCCAGGCTTCGACGTCGTTCGGCGTGGTCTCGGTGATCCACTTCGAGATCTGAATCGCCGGTTCGAAGCGACCGCTGCCCACGGCCTGGCCCGCGATCCACTTCAGGGTGGCGATCGCCGAGGCGCCGCCATCGGCGGCGGCCAGCGTGGCGTTGCGGTGAACTGGGCCTTGGGTCTCGAGGTACTTGCCCCACTGAATCGCCGAATAGAGATAGGCGTTGCGCGAGGCCTGCGACATCTCGTTGTTGTTCTCGGCCTGCAGCTGCGCCCCGCGATCGAAGGCGCCCTGCGCCAGGAAGAAGTGGCAGTTGTACATCTCGGGCGAGAGCTCGAGCGCCTTCTCGAAGTGCTTGCGCACCTCTTCCCAGTCACGCGGCTGGCCGTTGTACTCGGCGAAGCCCATGTACCAGGCCATGGTGGCGTCCTTGCCCTTCGACTTGTCGAGCTTCTGCAGCAGCGGGACGGCCTCGCCGTGCAGCCATTGGCACATGGTCGAGAGGTCGACGGCCGCGGCATTGCGGTCGAGCGCTTCCTGCCAGGCCTGCGCCGCTTCCTTGCGCGCTTCGGCGGGCTTGCCGCCTTCCGGGTCGGCGTAGCTCGCCAGGATCAGGGTCTCACCCAGCTTCAGGCAGGCCGCGGTGTCCTTCTTATCGAGCTTCATGGCCGCGCGGTAATCGGCGATGGCCTGATCGAAGGCGTCGACCTTATCGCTGACTTCGGTGCTGTCGTTGGCCATCGCCACCAGCACGCGACCGCGCTGCATCAGGCCGCGCGGGTCCTTGGGGAACTTGTCAATCGCGGCTTCCGCGGCGCGCAGCGCGTTGCGCTTGTCACCCCCGTTCAGCAGCGCTTCCGACCAGTTCTCGAAGGCGCCGATCGGGGCGCCGCCGAGCTGCGCCGCTTCTTCAAGCACGTAGCCGGCCTGCAAAAAGCCATCGTTGATGGCGAGCCCGCGCAAGGTGCCGGCAGCGATCTGCGCTTCGGTGTTGCGCAGCATGTAGGTGCCCAGCGCAGTGAGCGCGTCGGCGTTCTTCGAGTCGAGCGCGCCCGCGTCCTCGAGGGTGGTCACGGCGGCCGCGAACTGGCCGCGCTCGGCTTGGGCCTTGGCCTCGGTCAGGGCGGCCTTCAGGTCGCCCGCCTGGGGCAGGAGCAGGAGCAGAGTCGAGAGGATCATGATGGGGTTCAGGGGTTCTCGGAGCGCAAGCGCTCGATTTCGGAGCGAATCGCGACGACGCCCGGGCGGCTCTCGAAGGGGAAGTGCTTGACGGCTTGGGTCAGGAAGTCCTCCGCCCGGTCGAGACGCTGCCTGCGCATCACGTCCAGATAGGCCAAGTTTTCCCAGGCGTCACCGACAGCTTCGTCGAGATCCCGACGTTCCCTGGCGGGAACATCTCCGGGTAGTTCAGCCAGCTGTTGCTGGCCCAACTGGGTTGCTCTGTGCAACTCCTGTTCCGCGAGCGGCAGGTGCGTCTCGTCCTCGAGGTAGTAGACGGCGATCAGGGCGCGGTCATTGACCAGCCGGACGTCTTCGGGGGCCAGCTCGACGGTGCGGGTGTAGGCGCGCCAGGACTCCTGCCAGACCGCCTGGGCGTCCTCAAGTTCGTCCTGCGCGGCCAGCGCCAGGCCCACCTCGCGGCAGGCGAAGGCGTAGTTGTTGGTCCAGTCCGGGTTGTCGCGGTAGGTGTCGAACAGGCGGCGGTGGAAGGTCCGCGCCTTATCCAGACGGTTCTGGGCGAAGTAGTGCCCTTCCACCGAGTAGATGCCGAGCCGCAGCGATTCGGCGACCGGCTCGGCCTCGAGGCGGTCCGGGTCGGCTTCGAGGGCAGCCAGGAAAGCGTCCGCCGCATCGTCGACCAGGCTCTGGCTCCAGTAGATCCAGCCGTGGGCGGTCCGCACCAGGTGCAGCCACTGGCCGCAGCTCTCGAGGTAGCTCGGCTCGCCGGCCTGCGCGGCCAGGAACAGCGACTCCGCACGATCCAGCGCGTCGTGCGCGCCGAACCAGTTGCGGTTTTGGCGGTGGAGCCAGTGCAGATTCCACAGCGCCTCGCCGAGGCGCCACTGCACGACCGGGGCGTCCGGGTGGGCCCGGCGGATGCGCTCCCAGGCCACGACCTGCGCGTCGCTGGGGGTGAGGTTTTGCAGACGGCCGACCGCGTCGGCGTGGTTCGGGTCGCGCAGGAGCGCTTCGACGAGGATCTCGCGGCCTTCGGCGCCGCGGCCTTGCCAGGCGAGCAGATCAGCGAGCGCGATCGAGGCGCTGGCGCTGCCGGCCTCAATCGCGCGGCCGAGCGCGTTCTCGGCTGGCAGCGCGGCAGGCGGCACCGGCTGGGATGCCTGCATCGCCTCGATCACCAGAGCGAGGCCGACGCGGCCGAGCTCTTCGTCCCAGGCCGGCTGGCTGGCTTCCTTGCCGGCGTCGACGGCGGGGAGGACGGCCTCCCAGGCGCCCTCAAAATCACCCAGCATGCGGCGCGCATAGACCAGCCCGCGGCGCGCCTCCAGATCGTTGGCGTCGAGCTCGATCGCCTTGCCGTAGGCCCATTCCGCGTCGTTGAACATGACGTCCAGGGCATCGACCTCGCCGCGCGCCTCCTGCTGCTGGGCGAAGGCCAGGCTGACCCCGCCGAAGGCCTTCCAGTAGAGCGGCTCCTGGGCGAATCGCTCTTCCTCGCGTTCGAGCTCGACGAGCAGCGCGTTCAGATCGGCCTCGGGCTGTTGGGCGCGCTCGAGGAAGGACTCCAGGCTGGGGCCCTCCTGAGGATCCGTCTGCGCTCCCGGCGTGGGGTCGAGCGGGCCGCCCGCGACCGGCTCGGGGTAGTTCTGGGTGCAGCTCGGCGCCGCCGCCAGCAGGCCCAAAAGGAGCAGCAGGCGCGCGTGTGAACCCGGGTTGACCAAACTGGAGGGGAAACTGGCCAGCATCGACGGCATTATAGAGGGGGTTCATGACGCAAGGACGCTCCGAGACCTGGGTCCGCGGCCTGCTCGCCGTCGCCCTGATCCTTTCCTTCAGCCTGTTCGGTGGTACCTGTACCTCGAACGCGGGCAAGGTGTTCAGTGGCAACAACGGCGGCAGCAGCGGTGGCGAAGGCGGCGGCGGTGGGGGAAACGGCGGCGAGCCGCCCAATCCGCCGGCACCGCCGCAGGCGTTGTTTGATGGGGCGCTCGTCCTGGCGGCCGCGCCGCGCGCCGAGGCCTTCGGGCCCCGCAACGGTGCCACGGGCGTCGATGTGCGCACGCCGATCGTGGTCTGGTTCTCGGAGACGATCGCTCAGAGTTCGATTGATCTCGGCAGCCTCGGTGTGCGTCGCGCCGATGGCGGCGGCGGGATCAACCGCACGACGAGCTTCTTCAACGGCAACCGCTGCGTGGTCCTCACGCCGACCTCGCCGCTCAGCGCGAGCACCGAGTATGAGATTTTTGCCAGCGATGGCGTCCATGATCTCAGCGGCAGTCGGTTGAGCCCTCCTGCGAGCGGAGTGCTCGCCCGCTTCACGACCGCCAGCGCGACGAGCGGGCTGGCGCCGCAAGTCGTGGGCAGTTTTCCGCCTGCCGGAGCCGACGATGAACCGCACGATGGCGATGTGCTGGTCGTGTTTTCAAAGCCGGTCAGCTACGAAACGGCGGTCGCCAACATCCGCGTCGAGCAGGTCGATGCGGGAGGCAACCCGCTCGGTTTCGCGGCCGTCGATGCGCCGGCTGCAGCCGAGCTGAACGGTCGCGTCTTCCCTTACACCCGCACCGAGGGGGCCGGCGCGCTCGACCTGGGCGCGCGCTTGGCGGTGTCGGTGGACCCGGGCGTGGAAGACACCGAGTTCAATCCCAACACGCTGCTGACCGCTTACCAAGCTGCCTGGGACACGATTGACTTTGGGCCGCCCACGACGCTGTCGACGGCGTCGACGATGGGGGGCGAGGATCAGAACCTCAACCTTGCGCTGCTGCCGGCTTATCCCTTGCGGGTCGCTATGACCGGCTCGGGAGTGGTCGCGGGGGATGTGCTGTTCACTCGCATCGGCGAGACCGTTGCAGCCAGCGCCGCCAACGGGGTCGCCTTCGAACAGCGCTCGACCGTGCTCACCACGGCTCAGGCGGCCGGCGCCGAGGTCGTGTTCAGCTTCGACTTCCAGGCCGATCCGATGTTCCCGGCGCTGTCCAAGCTGCGGGAAGGCCCGCTCGCGGTCCACGCCTGGTCGCAGCGCGGCACTCGCCGCAGCCTGGTGCGCGGGCTCGACGGGCTGGTCCAAGACACCGTTCCGCCTTCGCTCACGCGCTTCGGTCCGCCCTTCGCGAGCAGCGCCGGCACCTTCCTGACCGACCTCCCCGAGCTGCGTCCGTACGGCAGCGCCAACGAGCCGATCGGGCTGGCCGAAGCCAGCGTCAACGGCGGTGGCTTCGCGGCGCAAGCGGCGGCCTCGCCCAGCGCCAACAACTTCTTCCTCGGCGCCGACACCCCCGGGGTCACCGACGCCAACCGCTACTCGCTCGGCACCACGCCCTTCGAGCTCTCACTCGATGATGCGGCGGGGAACCCGATGGTCGAAACCGTGACCGGCCGGGTCGGCTTCCGCGGCTTCGTCGGCGACGTCGCCAGCGCCGACTCGATGACTGTCCAGGCGATCGATGCGCGCACGCTGGCACCGATCTTCGGCTGCATCATGCAGATCGAAGCCGCCGATGGCAGCGACTTCCGCGCCGCGGTCAACTCGGTGACCGGACAGACGACCTTCACCGGCCTGGCGGGCCGCGCCTACCACGTCACCATCCAGGCGGCGGGGTACCACAGCGCGACCTTCTACGGGCTGCAGAGCACGACCGTGTCGCTGCCGCTGCGCCCCACGGTAGGGGGCACGCAGGTGGTCTCGCCGCTGGTCAGCCTGGCCAACGCCAACGGCGGGGAGCTGCGCATGGCCAGCCCGCTGCTGACGGACGCCGACGGCCGCTCGATCGCCGATGCGACCAGCGATGCCACCGTGCCCTTCGGTTTTGAGTTCGGCGGCGCCCCGGTGTTCGCCGATCGCCCGGGCTGGTTCGGCGGCTTCTTCCGCCTCAGCACGACCGACCCCTTCACGCAGTATGCGCTCGATCCGCGGGTTGTGGTCGACCCCTTCAGCGCCAGCACCATCGCCGCTTCGCCGAGTCTCGACATGATCGAGATTGCCGCCGCGGCGCGGGTCAACTTCCCGCTCAACTTCCCGGCGCTGGCTGGCGAAGATGCACTCCGCACCGCTGCGCTGGCGACGCTGCCCGGCCTGATGGGCCCGGTGACGATCGCCGCCGGCGAAGAGCTGGGCGCGGGTTCGGGCGCGACCTCCTCGACCATCACGGTGGTCGACGCGGTGCGTCAGGCAGCCGCCGACTACGCCGGTACGGCCTTCGCCGACCTGGAAGTCGACCTGATGGCGGAAGCCGACTTCGCCAACGGCGCGCGGCTCACCGCGCGCGTGCGCGACGCCTCCGCAGCCGGGCCGAACAACCTGGCCTGGCCCAGCAACGTCCCCACGGTCCAGACCGCGGGCGTGGATCCACAGGCCTACTACGGCACGCCGCTCGGCTTCCGCGACTCGCTCTCGCTCGATGGCGACGCCGGCTACTACATCGTGGTGCTCGACGACGGCACGGTGCAATGGGATCTGTGGGTCCCGGCCAGCGAACGCGCCGCCGGGAACCCGCCCTTCCCGACGCTCGACAGCTCGCCGCTGGATGACAACGTGGACGCGGTCTGGACCATGCTGGTCGAGGCCTTCCATATGCCGGCCGGCTTCAGCGAGCAGGGCTTCTTCTTCCGCGAGCTGGAGCGCGACTGGAACGCACGCACTCGCTCGGGCGATCGCACGGTGACGAACTAGTGGGGATGGCCCGGTTGGCTGCGGCGGGGGGCTGCCTGATGGCGGCTCTGCTCGGCGCCTGCGCCGGGCCGCCGCCCGAGCGCCAGGAGATCGTCCGGGTCGAGGTGGCTCCGGCCGAGCTTGCCATTCTCCCGGTCGAGGATCGTCAGCGGCACCCGGCGACTCAGGCGGAGGCCTTGCGCGAGGCCATCGCTGCGGCCGCCGTCGAGCGCGGCTTCAGCCCGCTGGGGCGCGGTTACGTGGATCGGGCGGAGATCGATCTGGACGTGCCTGCCCTCGGCGAGGCCGGGGTGCTGCGGGTCCGTCTCCTCGACTGGGAGCCCGAGGCGGGACCACCGGCGCGGCTGCGCGGGCGGGTCCATCTGAGCCTCTATCAGCAAGGCGAACTCCTGGCCGACTACCAGTACCGGGTGGATCTGCGCAGTGATTCCCTGGCCATGGCGGCCGACTCGGCGGGCCAGCTGACGGCCTTGCGGCGGCGCTTTGCGGCCGAGCTGGTGGGGCAGCTGCCTCCGCCGCCGGATCTGGACGCTCCCTAGCCCGTCTGCGCCCGGATTGCTACAATCCCGGCTTCGACCTCGGTCCTGGACGTCCTTGAGTCTGGGCGAGAGGCGTAGGTCCGCACCCTCCTGATGGGGCTCTGCGGCCACTCAAGACCTTCAAGGAAGCACAAGAACATGTCTGTCAGCAAAGCGGAAAAAACCGCCGTCATCGCCGAGAACGCCCAAAACCAGGGCGACACCGGCTCGGTCGAGGTCCAGGTCGCCGTCCTCACGACGCGCATCTCCAACCTCACCACACACCTCAAGAAGCACCGCAAGGACAAGTCGACGACGCGCGGCCTGGTGGCGATGGTCGCCAAGCGCCGCAAGCTTCTCAACTACTTGCGTCGCCAGGACACCGGGCGCTATCAGGCAATCGTCCAGAAGCTCGGCATCCGTCACTAGGACCATCACGGGCACCGCGTACTGCGGTGCCCGTGTTCGTTGTGGGCCAGGGGGCTCACGACATGCGCTGGGGCTGCGTTCCGGGCCCTCTTCGCGCTCAAGGTGAAGGCAAACCGTCTCACCGAACCTGCGGCAACGTTGCATTCAGGAATCGGAACACACTGCGGAAAGCGGAAAATGACTCTTTCGAAAAACAAGAACGTGGTCTCGGTCTCCCGTGAGATCGGTGGCCGCACCCTCACCCTCGAGTCCGGTTGGGTCGCCAAGCAGGCGTCTGGCTCGGTGCTCGTTACCTACGGCGAGACTGTGGTCATGTCCACGGCCGTCGACGGCGGTCCGCGCGACCTGCCTTTCTTCCCTCTGACGGTCGACTACCGCGAGAAGACCTACGCTGCCGGCAAGATTCCGGGCGGCTTCTTCAAGCGCGAAGCACGTCCCAGCACCAAGGAAGTGCTGGCCATGCGTCTGCTCGACCGCTCGGTGCGCCCGATGTTCACCGAAGGCTACGGCAATGAGGTGCAGATCATGGGCGCGGTGCTCTCCTACGACCAGGAGAACGAGCCGGAAGTGCTGTCGATGATCGGCGGCATGGCGGCACTGCACATCTCGGACATCCCCTTTGAGGGTCCGATGTCGGCGATCCGCCTCGGCTGGATCGACGGCAACATTCTGGTCAACCCGACGCGCTCGATCGTCGAGTCGGATCAGAACAAGCTCGACCTGATGATGTCGGGCAACATGGATTCGGTCTGCATGGTCGAGGCGGGCGCCCAGGAGCTCCCGGACAGCGAAGTCGTCAGCGCGCTGGCGGCCGGCCACGAAGTGATCCGCGAGATCTGTGGCATGTGCGAAGAGCTGCGCGAGAAGGTCGGCAAGGCCAAGACCGCAGTGGAAGCTCCGGTCGACAAGTCGGCAGCGATCGAGGCAGTCATCGAGAAGTACGGCTTCGACAGCATCAAGGACGTCCTGCTCACGCAGGGCAAGCACGAGCGCTACGCCGCGATCGACGCCTGGGTCTCGCAGGCCGTGGCGGATGCCACCGCGGGCATGGAAGCCGAGAGCGAAGAGTTCGCGGCTGCGGCCTCCGAGGCCAAGAGCATGGCCAAGGCGGCCATGAACCGCGTCGAGCGCCTGATGACCCTGCGCGGCACCCGCGTCGATGGTCGCGACACCAAGACGGTGCGCCCGATCGAGATCGAGACGCAGTTCCTGCCCCGCGTGCACGGCGCGGCGCTGTTCACCCGCGGTGAGACCCAGGCCATCGTCACCTCGACGCTGGGTTCGACCGACGACGAGCAGTTCCTCGACGGCCTCAACGAGGAGACCGTCAAGTCCAAGTTCTACCTGCACTACAACTTCCCGCCGTTCTGCACCGGAGAGGCCAAGCCGCTGCGCGGCACCTCGCGTCGTGAACTGGGACACGGTGC
Source organism: Planctomycetota bacterium (assembly GCA_002705055.1). Lineage (GTDB taxonomy): Bacteria > Planctomycetota > UBA1135 > UBA1135 > UBA1135. Next base: position 147,658 of record PAHY01000042.1, on the reverse strand, counting down.
TCTGGCCGAGCGCGCGCTGCGCCCGATGATGCCGGATCACGAGGACTTCCCGTACACCATCCGCATCGTCTCGGACATCACCGAGTCGAACGGTTCCTCGTCGATGGCCTCGGTCTGCGGCGGTTCGCTGTCGCTGATGGACGCCGGCGTGCCGGTCAAGGCGCCGGTGGCGGGCATCGCGATGGGTCTGATCCAGGAAGGCGAGGAGTACGCTGTGCTCACCGACATCCTCGGCTCGGAAGACCACCATGGCGACATGGACTTCAAAGTCGCCGGTACCCGCGATGGCATCACCGCGCTGCAGATGGACATCAAGCTGCAGGGCCTCAACCCCGAGATCCTCAACGAGGCGCTCGAGCAGGCTCGTCAGGGTCGACTGCACATCCTCGACGAGATGGCCAAGGCGCTGCCGGGCCCGCGCGAGAGCCTGTCGCCCTACGCGCCGTGCAACAAGTCGATCAAGATCAACCCCGAGAAGATCGGCTTCCTGATCGGCCCGAAGGGTGCCAACATCCGTCAGCTGCAAGAGGACTTCGGCGTCAACGTCAACATCCTCGACGACGACGGCAACGTCCAGGTTTCGGGCTCGCCCGAAGAGCAGGTCGACGCCTGCCTGGAGCAGATCCGTCAGCAGACCCGCGACATCGAGATCGGCGAGTACATCGAAGGCAAGGTGACCTCGGTCAAGGACTTCGGCTGCTTCGTCGACCTGGGTGGGGGCCGTGAAGGCATGGTCCACATCTCCGAGCTGGACGCCGGCCGGGTGGAAGAAGTCTCGGATGTCTGCTCTGAGGGCGACGTGATCGCGGTGGTCGTGGTCAACATCGACGCTCGTTCGGGCAAGATCCGCCTCAGCCGCCGGGTGGCCCTGCTGCCCGAGGAGGAGCGCGCCGAAGCCATCGAATCGGCCCAGCGTCCCTCCGGGGGCGGCCGGGACCGCGATCGCGGCCGAGGTGGCCGGGACCGCGGAGGCCGGGGCCGCGATCGCGATGATCGTGGCGGCCGGGGCCGGGATCGTGACGACCGCGGCGGCCGCGGACGCGACCGTGACGACGACCGAGGAGGCCGTCGGGGCCGCGGCGACCGCGCGGGCTCGGCTTTCGCCGACTGATTTTCGTCGTTTTTCGTGAGGAAACAGCGTTTCCTCTCTGCAGGGTGGCCCGGAATCGGGTCACCCTGCGACAATTTCGCACTACATCTTGTAGTCGGCTCATGTCGAGCCGAGAAACAGCCGAGAATCGGGGAGAACCCCCGTTTTTTGCCTCATATCACCTTCCATTCAGGCGTTGTCTTTTTAGACTACCTCTGGGGGAATCGAAAAATGCTTCGCACAACAGCTACCGTGCTCGCCGCCTGGGCACTCGCCGCCATCGCTCCGGCCTGGCAGGCGAGTTCCGTTATTTTGCCGGTCACGGCTCTCGTCCAGGACGAAGAGCCCAAGGTGGATTCGTCGAAGGTCCGTTACGGCAAGCTGGCCGACGTGGACCTCGCCAAGGACAAGATCGGAGTCGTCAACTCCAAGAAGGTCTACCTCGAGATCCCGGCCTACAAGACCATCGTCAAGGACAAGATCGAGAAGGGCTCGGCGCGCTACATCCAGCTGATGGAAGAAGCCACGGCCGTCTATCGCTCCACCCTCGAGAAGGTGGCCCAAGACAAGAGCATCAAGCTCATCGTCGAAACCGGCGGCGTTTCTGGGGTGAAGACCTCGGAGCTCACCGACGCTATCATCGAAGCGCTCTAAGGCCTGGGCTGGTTTCCCGGGCGGAGCTCTCAGCTTCACGATGCGGTCTGCCCCTTCGCCCGCTCCATCGGCCCTCTGGCCGATCCTGTGCAGCTTCCTCCTGCTTTTGGCAGGGGGAAGCTGTTCGACTTTTGGGCCGGCCTTTGAGCAGCCTGGTCCCGAGGCCGTAGCCATCGCCGAGGAAGAGGCGGAAGAGCGAGCGGTCGACAACGCGCCGGTCCGCAAGCAGCACGTCTCGGAGGAGTTCCCCTTCATCCGTTTTCTGCTGCAGACCGACGGCAAGCTACAGGCCATGATTCCGGTGCCGATCGGCTCGGCCGAGAGCGTGATCGTGCCGGTGCTGATGGACAGGTGCCCCAGCCTCAACCGCCCGGAGGATCCGGCGGTGATCGGGGTGGAGCAGGGCTACGGCGTGTCCGGCAATCCGGCGGCAACTCCCGAGCAGTCGGCTCCGACCTACAAGCCGCGCGAGGACGTCATCCTGCTGACGGGCACCGAGGAAGACATCCGCGAAGTTCTCGACTTCATGGATGTCTACTTCAACTCCGCGCCGCAGATCGAGATCCAGGCGCAGATCGTCGAGGTCTCGAACACCGATGCCTTTGAGCGCGGCATTCAGGAGCTCACCTTCCAGAACCTCCAGGACGGCAACCCCTTCGTCTATCCGCGCCTGGACGCCAACGGCAATCCGATCGTCGATCCCAACACTGGGCTGTGGGACAACCCCACCGATGTCTCGGTGCCGGGGCCATTCTTACGAGGATTTAACACGGACTTCCCTTACCCCTCGGCCGGGGGTGGGTTTGAATTGGCGATTATCAACAAGTCCTACATCCTCGATGCCTTCTTGAAGCTGGTCCGCACCATCGAAGGGGCCGACATCGTGTCGCGCCCGCGCGTGGTGACGCGCAACTCCACGGCGGCGCAGCTGTCGTCCAAGGAGAAGGTGCCGTATCAGCAGTTCAAGAACATCAACACCAACGGCAACACCGCGGCCACGGTGGGCTTCCTCGATGTCGGCGTCAACCTGCGGGTGCTGCCGACCTTGCTGGGCGCCGACACGATTCACCTCGCCATCGACGCGCAGGTCTCGCGCGCCGGTCGCCTGGTGGCGATCGCTCCTGATGTCTTCATGCCCGTGACCACGGACCGCTCGGCCAAGACCGAGGTCGCGGTGCGGGATGGGCAATCGGTGGTGATCGGCGGTCTGATGCTGAACGAAACGCGCGAGCTCGAGTCGCGGGTGCCGCTCCTGGGCGCGATTCCGCTCTTGGGCTGGCTGTTTAGCTACCGTTCGACCGAGACGACGACCTCGGAGGTCTTCTTTGTGATCACGCCGATCATCAAGACACGGGCCGCCTCGATCGAGCCGTATGCCGACATCTTCAATCCGTTCGACGAAGAATGAGGCTGAGGCCAGCGCGGCGGAAGGAAGGCGGCGTCATCCTGCTGCTGACCCTGTTCGTGATTCTGATCACCTACGCCCTGGTGGCGCAGCTCACGATCGGCACTTCGGTGTCGTATCAGGTCGCCGAGAACTCGGCCAACCGCGTGCGCATGCAGCGGGCGGCCACCGACGTCTCGGCCGATGAACTGCTCCGCATGCTGGCGGACGACATGCCCGGCGGCGCGGAGGAAGAGGCCGCTGCGGCCGCCGATAGCCTGACCGGTGGCTTTGGGCAGGATCCGGCTGCAGGCGAAGAGGGCGGCGAAGAAGAAGAGGACGACGGTTCCAACTCGGATTCGCGCAACGACGACTGGTGGCGACCGACTCGCTTCCCGATCGGCGAAATGGAGGTCCACGGCTACGTCCAGGACGAGAACGGCAAGTTCAACATCCTGCAGGTCTTCCATCCCGACGAAGAGGAGCGCGAAGCGCACCGCGAGCGCTTCGTGCGCATCCTCGACTTCATGCGCGAGGACTTCGAGGACGACCTCGATTCCCGCGAAGCCGCGCGGATCCTCGAGGAGTTCGTCGAGTGGGTCGAAGGCGACCTGCGCGATCTTGAGTATCCCGTCCCGCAGCGTCATTCGACCATGCTGCTCGCCCAGCTCGAGAACGAGGCGCAGCTGAGCGGTTCCTCCGCCGGGGCTGCCGAAGAGCTCGCTGGATCGGGCGGGGGCGAAGGCGGGGGGCAGGCCGCGCAGGAAGTACGCGAGCTGTTTCTGCCGTACTCGCTCGAAGAGCTGCTGCTGCTCGAGTCGGTGACCGAGGAGCTGTTCTACGACCAGGTCCGGGCGCGCGATCGCATCGCGCCGGGCATCGAGACGGTGTTCACCGTGTACACCACGATCGACCTGGATCCGCCGAGCGCCGACGAGTTGGGGCAGGTGGGCGATGGCACGGCCAACGACCTTTCGGATGTCGACCCGGGCGCCGGCGAAGAGGAAGCGGATGCCGGGCTTGAGGACGAGGACTCGGATTCCTCTCTCACCGAGCCCATCGGCGGCCTCGACGACATTCTCGAAGCGCCGGCGGCGATCGGCACGCTGATCAACATCAATACCGCGCATCCGGCGGTGATCGAAGGGCTGCTCCCTCCCGAGCTGTTTCCGTCCTTCTTTGTCGATCAGATCCTGCGTTATCGCAACGAAGTCGACGAGGAAGCCCTGGCCGAAATGGAGGGCGAGCAGCGCGAGTTCGAGGAGGTCGAGTTGCAGCGCGCGATCTTCCGCGAGGACGACAAGATCCCGTATCGCTACTTCCGCAACCTCGAAGACCTCGCCAACATCGAGGGCTGGGAGGAGCGGCTCGAGGCCGAGCAGCGGGAGGCCTTCGAGGCGCTCGTCGGGGTGCAATCGGACATTTTCTCGGTCTACCTCTGGTGCCGAATCCCGGACGAGGGCTGGGAGCAGAAGGCCCACTACGAGGAGCCCCCGGGGCCGGTGCTGCGGCTGAAGGCCGTGGTCTGGCGCCGCCAGGGCGAGGACGGGGCCAAGTTCGTGTTCATCGAGCCCTGGCACGAGGTCACGCAGACGCGCTGGCGCATCCCGGACTTCCAGAACGAGCTCGGGGCCTATTTCCCGCCCGAGTACTAGGCCGGCCGACCGGCTTCGCTTGCACTCCCCTGGGGCGATGGGACAATCTCTCCTTCGGCGTCTCGACGCCATCCCCCGCAATCGAAACGTCCCAGAATGAGTTCCACCGCCGTCATCGGTCTCCAGTGGGGAGACGAGGGCAAGGGCAAGGTGATCGACGGGCTGGCCAGCGACGCGGATGTCGTCGCGCGCTACGCCGGCGGCAACAACGCCGGCCACACCGTCATCGTCGGCGAAGAGAAGTACGTGCTGCACCTGATCCCGGGTGGCATCCTGCACGAGGGCAAGATCAATCTGATCGGTCGCGGCGTGGTGGTGAACCCGGCGGCTCTGCTCGAGGAAATGGACGGCCTGGTGGCGCGCGGCGTACCGATCGAAGAGCGGCTGCGGATTGACGGCCGCGCGCACGTCATCCTGCCGTATCACCAGCAGCTTGACGGCCTGGCCGAAGTCTGGCGCGGCGAGGGCCGCATCGGCACGACCGGCCGCGGCATCGGCCCGGCCTACGCTGACAAGGTGGCGCGCACCGGCATTCGGGTCGCAGACCTGCTCGACCCGGACTACTTCCGTCGCCGGCTGCACGCGGCGCTGGCCGAGAAGAACGCGATGATTGAGCGTGTCTACGGCCAGAAGCCGGAGTTCGATGAGAGCCTCGCCGATCAGGCGCTGGAGTGCGCTGAACGGCTGCGCGGTCTGGTCGTCGACGGCGGCGCGCTGTTGCGTCAGGCTGAAGCCGACGGCAAGCGCATCCTGTTTGAAGGTGCGCAGGGCGCGATGCTCGACCTGGACGCCGGCACCTATCCCTTCGTGACCTCGTCGTGGACGGGCGTCGCCGGGATCGCCGGCGGCACCGGCTTCCCGGCGCGTTCGCTGAACCGCGCCTATGCGGTGACCAAGGCCTACACCACCCGGGTCGGCGAAGGTCCATTCCCCTCCGAGCTGCACGGCGAGATGGGGGAGCGGCTGCGTGCAGCCGGCAACGAGTACGGCGCGACCACGGGTCGCCCGCGCCGCTGCGGCTGGTTTGATGCGGTCGTCGCTCGTTACGCCAGCGCGCTGAACGGGCTGGACGGCATCTTCCTCACCAACCTCGACGTGCTGTCGGGCTTCGAGGAGGTTCCGGTCACGGTCGGCTACCGCGACGGCGACCAGGTTCTGACCGAGTTCCCCGCCGACGGCGCGGTGCTCGAGCGGCTCGAGCCGGTCCAGGAAGTGTTGCCCGGCTGGCAGGAGGACATCACCGCGGTGCGACGTTTTGAGGATCTTCCCGAAACGTGTCAGAACTACGTGCGTTTTCTGGAGCAGCAAATGGGCGCTCCCATCGAACGTATTTCCGTGGGTCCCGGACGGGATCAGATCTTCCGCGGCGAGAACGGCCGCGACTGCCTCTGGACATGAGCACGCCGGCCCCGTCGATCGTGCCGCGACACGTGGCGATCATCATGGACGGCAACGGCCGCTGGGCACGACGCGGCGGCATGCTGCGGCTGCGCGGGCACGAAGCCGGCGTGGATTCGGTCCGCGATGTCACCACGGCGGCGGCGGAATGGGGCATCGAGCACCTCACGCTGTACGCTTTCTCGGTCGAGAACTGGAAGCGGCCGGCGGCCGAAGTCCGCGGGCTGATGCGCTTTCTCAAGCGCTTCCTGCGCGACGAGCTGCCGACGCTGCTTCAGAACGGCATCCGGCTACGCGGCCTGGGACGGCTCGATGATCTGCCCGACGACGTGCTCGAGGTGCTGCGCGAGATCGAGCAGCAGACCGCGCACGGAGATCGGATGACCCTGCGCCTCGCGCTTTCCTACGGCGGCCGCCAGGAGATCGCCGACGCCGCCCAAGAGCTGGCTCGCAAGGCCGTGCGCGGCGAGCTCGACCCAGAGCAGATCGACGCTGCCGCGATCGCCCGCGAGCTGTACGATCCGAGCATGCCCGACCCGGACCTGGTGATCCGCTCGGCCGGAGAGCTGCGCCTCTCCAACTTCCTGCTCTGGGAAGCCAGCTACGCAGAGTTCTGGTTCACCGAGGTGCTGTGGCCCGAGTTCCGTCGCGCCGAACTCGCCGCCGGCTGCGAAGCCTACGCCCAGCGCGTCCGACGATTCGGCCGGGTGATCGACAACGATCCGGCCGCCCAGGCCCCGCAGTCCTCGGCATGAGCAGCGTCGTCGCGACCCGCCTGCGCTACGGCAGCATTCTGGTTGCGGTGGTCACCGGGCTGTTCTGGAGCGACAAGCATCTCTTCGAGGGCATCCCCTCGGCGCTGGTCATCGGCCTGCTCGCCTTGGCTGCCCAGGCTGAGTTCTACATGATGGCGCGCTCGGATGGGCGGGCGCCGTCGATCCCGATCGGGCTGGGGATGGGGGCCGTCTGGCTGCTCGCCACCGCGCTGGGCTGGGCCTCGGCCGATCTGCTGGCCGGCCTGCTGATGGCGCTGTTGCTGATCTCGGTGCTCGGTCGCAAGCCGGAGGGGGCTTCCGACCGCCTCGGCATCACCCTGCTCGGCTTCCTGGCCGTGCCCTTTCTGCTCGCTCAGCTGATCGCGCTGCGCGAACTCCCCGAGGGCTGGGCCTGGCTGATCTTCGTGGTGGCCGTCGCCAAGACCGGCGACAGCATGGCCTTCTTCGTCGGCTCGGCCTTCGGGCGGCACAAGCTGATCCCCGAGGTCAGCCCGAACAAGTCCTGGGAAGGGGCGGTGGCCTCGCTGGGCGGAGCCGCGCTGGCCGGGTGGATCGTCGCGTCGACCTGCTTCGACCAGAACCCGGGCTGGCAGCTCTGGCTGCCCGCCGCGCTGGTCGCCAATATCGGCGCGCAGTTCGGTGATCTATCGGAAAGTCTGTTGAAGCGCAGCTTCCGGACCAAGGATTCGGCTGGGCTTTTGCCTGCCTTTGGCGGTACCTTCGACCTCGTCGATTCCTTCCTGCTCGCCGCCCCCGCGTTGCACCTCTACTTGGCTTACTTCGCGAATTGAAACGCGCCCGCCTGAAGCAACACGCCTCGCGCTCCGTCCCCTCCGTCTCCTCTCGCCGTCGCATGGAAACCCGCCTTCCCTTGCTCTCGCTAGACGAGGAGAAGCTGATTCTGGGTCCTTACGACCGCCACGTGAAGCAGGTCAGCCGCCGCCTCGGTGTGCGGCTCAGTTCACGCGGGGGAGAGCTTCGCTTCCAAGGCCCGGACGACGCCGTGCAGGCGCTGGTCCCGCGGGTCGAAGATCTGCTCACGCGCATGCGCCGCGGCGACAAGCTGGGGCCGCTGGAAGTCGAGACGGCGCTGCTGGGCAGCATGGACCCCAGCGCCGAACGCGCGCGCAGCGTCTTCGGCGAAGCGCTGCCGGATGAAACGCAGCCGCGCCGGATGCCCACCGCGCGTACCGAAGCGCAGCGGGTCTACCTCGAAGCACTGCAGCGTGACGACCTCATCCTTGCGACCGGTCCGGCGGGTACGGGCAAGACTTACCTCGCGGTGGCGGCGGCTCTGCAGGCGCTGCGCCGCGGCGAGGTGAAGCGACTCGTGCTGACGCGGCCCGTCGTCGAAGCTGGCGAGCGGCTGGGCTTTCTTCCGGGCGATCTGGAAGACAAGATCGACCCTTATCTGCGCCCGCTGTTCGACGCGATGAGCGACCTGCTGGGGCCGGCGCAGGCCCGCCGTATGCGCGAGCTGGACATCGTCGAGATCGCCCCGCTGGCCTTCATGCGCGGGCGCACGCTGGCGCGTTCCTACGTCATTCTGGACGAGGCGCAGAACGCCACGACGGGCCAGCTCAAGATGTTCCTGACGCGTCTGGGCGAAGGCACGCGGGCAGTGGTCACCGGCGACCGCACTCAGTCGGACCTGCCGCAGGAGCAGAAGGGCGGACTCGCCGATGCGATCGATCGCCTGCAGGGAACTCCGGGTGTCAGCTGGATCGAGTTTTCGAAGGCGGACGTGCAGCGTAGTGCTCTGGTGCAGCGGATCGTCGAAGCCTACGGCGACGATGAGTAGCGCCGGCGTGACCGTGGCGGTCACGATCCGCGCCACGCAGGACGCCTTGTTGAACGTGCAACAGGTGCGCGAGGCGGTGCGCAAAGTGTGGGAGCTGGAAAGCGGCCCCGCAGCGCGGGTCGAAGTGGTGCTGATGGACGAGGAAGAGCACTCGCAGCTGCACGGTGAGTTCTTGCATGATCCCAGCGCGACCGACGTGATGGCATTCCCGTACGGCGAAGAGGATTGCTTCGGAGAATTGCTTGTCAACGTCGAGATGGCAGCGCGTGTTGCCGCCGAACACGGGCAAACTGCAGAGCAGGAATGCACGCTCTACGTCGTGCACGGTTGCTTGCATTTGTTGGGATATGACGACCACACCGATGCCGATCGTGCTGAAATGCGCGCTGCCGAAGTACGCGTGATGCAAGCACTGGGTGTGTAGCTCGCGATATTTTTTGCAAGCAGTTGCTTGCATCGCGCGCAAGTTTTCGGTGGAATTTTTCGAGTCGCGGGGAACCCCGCGATCTCTCCCCCCGAAAAACACCTCATGGTCAAACGAGCGCGTCGCCCTCGCACCGAGAATCCTGCCCTAGTTCGTCTCTGGGAGGACTACCGGTCCGGGGAATGTCTGAACGCGCGCAACGCTCTGGTCGAGTACTACCGGCCACATGCCGCGCGTGTTGCGCGACGGGTCAAAGCGCGCCTGCCGCGCACCGTCGAAATGGCCGATCTCGAGGCAGCGGGGGATGTCGGTCTGATCCAGGCCATTCAGAACTTCGACCCTGCCCGCGGCGTGCCCTTTGAGGCATTCTGCGAGCACCGGGTCCACGGCGCGATTCTCGACGAACTGCGCCGTCATGACTGGCTGCCGCGGCCGATGCGCCACCGCCTCAACCAGAAGAAGGAGGTCATCGAGAACCTCCGCGGCGAGCTGGGGCGCGCCCCGGTCGATCAGGAGATCGCCGCCGAGCTGGGCCTCAACCTCGAGGAGTACCACAAGCGCTTCGGCAAGGACCACGAAGCTCCCGTCCTCGCAGGTGGCAAGCCGGTCTCGGAAGACGGCGAAAGCGAAGCCGGCCTTGACTTCCTCGAGGATGTCCGCGCCGAAGGCCCCAGCGAAGACGTGCACCGTCGCGAGCTGCTCGAGCAGATCGCGGCCACGCTGTCGATCGAGAATCGCGAGATTCTCTACAAGCGCTTCTTCGAGGGTCGCACGCTCAAAGAGATCGGCGACGAGATGAGCATCTCGCAGTCGCGCGTCTCGAAGATCCTGCACCGCATCGTCGAGCGCCTGCAGGAACGCTTCAGCGAAAAGGCCTAGGCGCTCGCCGCGCGCACCGCGAGGGCGCGCTCGAGCGTCTCCCGCAGGTGTTCGAGCGGGATCATGTTGGGCCCGTCCGAGGGCGACTCCAGCGGGCGCGGGTGCGTCTCGACGAACCAGCCGTCGCAGCCCACGGCCGCGGCCGCGCGCAACAGGACCGGCGCCATTTCCCAGTCGCCGCCGGTGCGATCGCCGAGACCGCCGGGCTGCTGCACCGAATGCGTCGCGTCGAAGATCAGCGGTGCCGCCTCGCGCATCGCGGCGAAGCCGGAGAAATCGACGACCAGGCGACCGTAGCCGAAGAAGGTGCCGCGCTCGGTCAGCAGGACCTTCTCGTTGCCGGTGGCCCGCACCTTGTCGGCCGCCTTGGCCATGCCTTCCGGCGCCAGGAACTGCCCCTTCTTGATGTTGACCGTCTTACCGGTCGCGCCGGCAGCCTGAAGCAGATCGGTCTGCCGACAGAGGAAGGCCGGAATCTGCAGCACATCACAGACCTCGGCGACCGGAGAGCACTGCTCGGGCAGGTGCACGTCGGTCAGCACCGGGACCTTCAGCTCGTCGCGGATCTGGCGCAGGATCGCCAACCCGTTGTCCAGGCCGACCCCTCGGCCGCCGCCGACCGAGGTGCGATTGGCCTTGTCGAAGGAAGCCTTGAACACCCACTGCACCGCGAGGCCGTCGATGGCCTCCTGAATGGCGTGGGCGTAGTCGACGGTCTGCGGCCCCTCGATGGCGCAGGGGCCAGCGATAAGCAGAGGGGCATGACCGGGCCCGACGTGGCGGCCGGGCAGGAACTCGACGGGAGAAGGGCTCATGAGCGCGCAGGGCGAAGGATCGGCAGTTGCCGTCCTGTGAGCCCGAATGATACGGGAGTGTGTCCGTAGTAGTCGCCGTCGATCTGGACCGGCGCCGGGGCCGGGCCGCTGACCTCGACCTGGCGCGCGGTGCGGTGCACCAGCCCGGGCATCGTGGCCAGCCGGCGGATCAGCGAGCGCCCGGCGAGGCTGGCCAGGCGGCGCTTGTTGACCTTCGGGATCAGGTAGAGCTCCCAGAGGCCGTCGTCGTACTGGCAGCGGGGGAACTTGAAGGCCGAGGAGGCATAGGTGCGGATGCCGGTGACGATGCCGTACTCAAACTCGCCCAAGTCCTCGCCGTCGGCGATCACGCGCTGGGGTACGGGTTTGTACTCGCGGAACAAACGCCACAGCAGCCCCATGTAGTCGCTCTTGCGGATCGGGCCGGTGCGCACCTCGTCCATCGCCTTCATCAGCGCTCCGCCCAGGCCGAAGTCCCAGCAGAGCAGGCTCGGGCGCGGCGAGGGCGGCGCGTCCTCGGCCGTGGCGAGGCTCAGTTCGCCCAGGTCGAAGGCCTGCACGGTGCCGCGCTCGACGAGCTGGGCCAGGCGCCGATTGCGGCGTGGCAGTCCCAGTTCATGAGTGAGCAGATTGGCGGTGCCCAGGCCGACCTGCAGCACCGGGGGGAGCCCGCTGTCGGCGGCGCCAAGCGTCAGCATGCCTTCCACGACCGCATTGAGCGTGCCGTCCCCGCCGACGACCACAGCCCGATCCGCTACCTCGGGGAGGCGCGCACCCCAATCGACCGTGGCCGAGCGCGAATCGCCTACGTGGACGTCGGCGTCCCAGCCGTGCTCTTGCAGCGCGGCGGCGATGGCCCGCGCGCGGGTCGGGCCGACCCCGCGGCCAGACCACGGATTGGCGAGCAGGGCGACTCGCATGCGAGCGAGTAGCCTAGCGGCGTGATGGACCCCACGCAGCCGGAAGCGCCCGTCCTCCTGACCGGGATGGGTGGCGTACTGGGTGCCGGGCTGGCGCGCGGCGGCGCCGTCGAGCAGTGGCCGGGGGTAGTCGTCGCCGGGCGGGAGGCGCCCGAGGCCTGGCGGGCCGCCCCTTTTGTTTGCTGCGATCTCAGCCAGCCCGGCGCCGCACGCCGGCTCGTCGACGCGCTGCAGCCGCGCGCCGTACTGCACGCGGCGGCGGTCTCGCGGATCGACGCCTGCGAGCGCCAGCCCGAGCTGGCACACCGGATGCACGTGCAGGTGGTCGAGGAGTTCCTCGCAGCCTGCCCCGGACGGGTGATCTTCCTCAGCACGGACCAGGTCTTTGACGGTCAGGCGAAGGAGCTCGCCGAGGACGCCGAGCCGGCGCCGATTCACGCCTACGGACGCAGCAAGGCGGAAGGCGAGCGCGCCTGTCTGGCCGGCGGGGGCGTGGTGGTGCGGCTGCCGCTGCTCTTGGGGCCGGCGGTGCCCGGGCGGCCTGCGCGGATGGGGGCGGACGCGGTCCTGGTCGAAGCCGCGCGCAAGGCTCAGCCCTGGGATTTGTTCGAGGACGAGTGGCGGGCTCCTGCCGACGCCGCCGACCTCTGCGCGCCGCTGGGCAAGCTGCTCGAGCGGCTCGCCGCGGCGGACCCGGCGATGCGTCCGCCCGAGCCGATCTACCACCTCGCCGGGGCCGACGCGATCGATCGCTACCACCTGGGGCAGGCGGCGTGCGCAGCTGCGGGCGTCGAGTTCGTGCATCGTCGCGCGCGGCTGGCCGCGTGGCAGGGCGATCCGCGGCCGCCGCGGCTCATCCTGCGCTGCGAGTTGGCGATCAGAGATCTGGGCTTTGAGCCGCCGGATCTGCGACAATCCTTGGCTCGATCGGCTGCAGCCGCCTCGCAGGGCAGGCGCGGCCAGGAGACCTGACGATGACCGAAAGCACCGCACCGACGCTGCCGACCCGCTACACGCCGGCGGAGTTCGAGGACGCGATCTACGCGCGCTGGGAAGCCCACGACTGCTTCGCGCCACCGGCCGAAGCGTCCGGCCGCGAGACCTTCACCATCATGATGCCGCCGCCGAACGTCACCGGCGTGCTGCACATGGGCCACGCGCTGAACAACACGATTCAGGACATCGTGATCCGGCACCGGCGAATGCAGGGCTTCGACGCGCTGTGGCTGCCCGGCACCGACCACGCCGGCATCGCGACCCAGGCGGTCGTCGAGAAGAAGCTGTTCCAGGAGAAGAACACCACCCGCAAGGACCTCGGCCGCGAGGCCTTCCTGCAGGAGGTGTGGGACTGGAAAGAGCACCACGGCAACACGATCCTGGGCCAGCTGCGCCGGCTCGGCGCCAGCTGCGACTGGAAGCGCACCAAGTTCACCCTGGACGACGACATGTCGCACGCGGTGCGGGTCAGCTTCGTGCGCCTGTGGGAGCAGGGCCTGGTCTACCGCGGCGCGCGGATCGTCAACTGGGACTGCAAGCTGCAGACCGCGGTCTCGGACGACGAGATCGAGTACGTCACCCGGAAGGGCCATCTTTGGCATCTGCGCTATCCGCTGGCCGATGGCAGCGGCCATCTGACGGTCGCGACCACCCGGCCCGAGACCATGCTGGGCGATACCGGCGTGGCGGTGCACCCGGACGATCCCCGCTACAAGGATTGGGTCGGCAAGAAGCTGATGCTGCCGCTGGTCGATCGCGAGATCCCGATCGTCGCCGCCGACACCGTCGAGGCCGAGTTTGGCACCGGCGCGGTCAAGCTGACTCCGGGCCACGACCCGGCCGACTACGAGCGCGGCGCGCGCGCGGGGCTGCCGATCATCATCGTGCTCGGCAAGGACGGCTCGATCAACGAGAACGGCGGGCGATTCGCCGGCATGAGCCGCGAGCAGGCGCGTGAGGCCGTGGTGGCTGCCATGGACGAGCTGGGTCTGCTCGAAAAGGTCGAGGACCACACCCACAACGTCACGATCTCGGATCGCTCGAAGACGGCCATCGAGCCGCTGGTCTCCGAGCAGTGGTTCGTCGCCATGGAGAAGCTGGCCGAGCCGGCCATCGCGGCGGCGAAGTCCGGCAAGCTCAAGTTCAAGCCAGCGCGCTGGGAGAAGGTCTACCTCGACTGGCTCGAGAACGTTCGTGACTGGTGCATCTCGCGCCAGCTGTGGTGGGGGCACCGCATCCCGGTGTGGTACGACGAGGACGAAGTCCCCGTCGCTTCGGTCGAAGAGCTGTCGCTCGGCGATCCGCACCCGCAGACCGGTAAGCCCATCGTGCGCCAGGATGACGACGTCATGGACACCTGGGCTTCATCCTGGCTGTGGCCTTTCGCCACGCTGGGCTGGCCGGAGTCGACCGAGGACTACCGTCGCTTCTACCCGACGCAGTTCCTGTCGACCGCGCGCGACATCATCTACCTGTGGGTGGCGCGCATGATCATGGCCGGCTACGCGTTCACCGACGAGGACGGCCCGACGGGTTACGACAACGACGACCCGCAGCTGTGCTTCTCGACCTGCTACATCCACGCCAATGTGCTCGACGCGCAGGGCAAGCGGATGTCGAAGTCGGCCGGCAATGGCATCGATCCAGTCGAAATGATCGAGCAGTACGGGGCCGATGCGGTTCGCTATTCGCTGATGATCCTCACCCGCGAGGGGCAGGATGTGAAGCTGGCGGCGAATCGTTTCGAGCTTGGCCAGCGCTTCTGCAACAAGATCTGGAACGCAGCGCGCTTTGTCCTCGGACATCTCGAGGGCGAGATCGCCGGCGCCGGAGCGGATGCGCTCGAGGATCGCTGGATCCGCGCGCGCCTTGCGGCCACCACCGCCGAGGTCAGCCGGGCGCTGGATGCCTACGACTTCCACGACGCGGCGACCGCGCTGTATCGCTTCACCTGGGATGACTTCTGCGACTGGTATCTCGAGGCCGCCAAGCGCCGCTTGCGCGCGGGCGAGGATGCCGGCCCAGGCAGCGCCGAGGCCGCCGAAGCCGCGCGCGTGCGCCGCACGCTGGCGGAGGTCCTGCACGCCCTCCTGAAACTGCTTCATCCCTTCACGCCGTACCTCACGGAGGCCCTCTGGTCCGAACTGCCGGCTGCAGTCCGCGGCGAGGAAGAGCTGCTGATCCGCGCCGCCTGGCCGACCCAGGCCGGGGCCGCCGACGAGGCCGCCGAACAGGGCTTCGCCCTGCTCCAGGATGTGGTCCGCGGCTTCCGCAACGTGCGCGCCCTGCTCGAGATTCCGGCGGGCGATCAGCCCGCGGGTCAGCTGCTCGCGGAAGAAGCGACGACGGCTGAGCTCCTCAAGCAGAATCAGGAGCTGGTCCTGTGGCTGGCCAAGTTGGACGGCCTGCAGGTGCAGCGCGGCGGCGAGCGGCCGGCGCAGTCGGGGACCGACGTGACCCTGGCAGGCGCAGTCTTCCTGCCCTTCGCCGCCGATACCGAGCCGGCCAAGCTGCAGGCTTCGCTGCAGAAGAAGCTCGACAAGGTCCAGAAGGGGATCGGCGGCATCGAGAAGAAGCTCGGCAACGAGCGCTTCCTGCAAAACGCCGATGCCGAAGTGGTGCAGTCCGAGCGCGAACGACTTGCGGAGCTGCAGCAGGAAGCCGGCATGCTCGAGGCCAACCTGGCGGCACTCTAGATGCCTCGCCTGAAACGAAGAACGGGCCCGCCTGGCAGCTGCCAGGCGGGCCCGTTGCCGTGAAGCGGGGGACCTAGTCCTTCTTCTTCTCGATCACCGCGTACGGCCCTTCGTTCCAGTCGCCGGGAGTCATCATCGTGCCGTTCGCATCGCGCGGACGCAGCGGCAGGTTGAAGATGAAGGCGTCCCTTGCCCCCGAAGCCGGTACCGCGACCTGGAAGTCGACGAAGTCCTTGTCGAGGTTGAAGGTGATGCTGCTGTTCGCAGTCTTGATCCGCTCTTCGCGCGGCTCGCGCGGTAGCGCGATGGCGCCGACCGCGGTGCGGTCCTTGTCGACAACCAGCATGTACGGGGTGTTGATCTGCAGCGCGAGGCCCTCGACGTTGGGCCAGATCTCGCGAATCGACACTTCGCCTTCCTTCAGCTTCTTGGGCTTCCAGTTCTTCGGCGTGTCTTCCTCGGACAGGGTGATCCCCAGCTCGAGCAAGGTCTTGGCGTCCTGCGGGGCCGCGTACATCAGCACATACGAGCCCGGCAGAACATTGGCCGACTCCAGGGCGACAGTGCTAAACAGCGTGGCGACCGCGATCGGGCCCTCGTCTTCGATGGTGCGGGCCAGGCGGCCTTTCTTCACACCGAGCTCGCGCATCGGCACGACGGCCAGCGCGTCGGCGCGGTCAAAGACCGCGTAGTTGTTGGGCAGCTTGCTGGCGGGCAGCGGCTTCTGCGGCTCGGCGCGGCGCGACTCAAGCTCGGAGGCGGCGACGATGCGGTGCTTCTGGACGGCGATCACCTTGTCGAGGTCGAGCACCGTCGAAGGCATGCCGCCGACCATCGAGCCACTGATCTCGTCGAGGCAGTAAGCCGCGAAGTCGCGACCCGGGACACCGCTCGAGGCGACGCGGAAGCCGAGGATCGGCGCGCGGAACTGGCCGCGCAGGCCCGGGCGCACCGTGACGTTGCAGACGTAGCCCGGGTTCATGTAGCTGCCGCCTTTGATCACGAAGGCCGCGCCATCGAATGCGGGGGCCACGTCCACCTTGCCGGCTTTCTCGGTCTTGACGCTGAAGGCCTTGAACTTCGGAAGCGGCTGGAAGCGGCTGTCGGTCCATTCCCAGAGGTTGCCCGACATGTCGTAGAGGCCGAAGGGCGAAGCGTTGTTGAGCGCCGAAACGGGCAGCGGCTTGTACGCCAGATCGCGCGGCTTGGTGGCTTCGTGCGCGACCAGGGCGGCGTCAAACTCTCCCATCGGGTAGTGCTGCTCGGCTTCGTCACCGCGCGCGGCGCGTACCCACTCTTCTTCGGTGGGCAGACGCAGACCGGCCCACTTGCAGTAGGCGCGCGCATCTTCGTGGCTGATGTAACCGACCGGCATGGTGGCTTCGGCGGGCGGCACTTCCCACTTGTACTCACCGGACTGCCAGTTGTCTTCCCACCACAGGCCGAGGGTGTTGGCGTCGAGCTTGGCAGCGGGGTCGTCCTTCTTCAGCTCTTCGATGATGGCGAGTCGCTGATCGCGATCGAGCTGCACCCAGGAAGCCGGGGGCATCGCGCCGGTGTCCTCGACGAAGCGGAGGTACATCTCGTTGGTGACCTCGGTCGGGGCGATCCAGAAGCGCTCCAGCGAGGGGCGATGGTTGCCCACCTGGGCGCCGATCTGCGCCGCGCTGTTCGGGTGCTCGTTGATCAGCTCCTCGGCCTCGGATTGCTTGAGGCCAAGTTGCACGCGACCGGCGGGGATTTCGACCAGGCCTTGCGGCGCAGCATCGGAACCCGCGGCCTGAAGCGCGCAGGGGGTGGGGACAGCGAGAAGAACTAGGGTGCTCAGCATCGTGATCTCGTGCAGGGGGCGTCGAGAAGACGGCCGTTCAGTTTACCCGATCAAGCTCGTTCGACCATCAAGCGAGAATCTCGGGGACCGTTGCTCTAGACTGATGAGCGAGGCCGGTTTCCCAACATGTCCGACGACTCCGATACGCTGCGCGCGACCGTTCCCGAGGCTCTTGCCGGGACCCGCTTGGATCTCGTCGCCCTGGAATTGCTGCCAGCCGAGGTGTCCCGTTCCCGATTGGGAACATGGATCCGGGACGGGCGCCTCCGGGTCGACGGCAAGGTCGTCGCCACTCCCGGCGAGCTGGTCGCGGAAGGCCAGGAACTGGCCCTGACGCCGCCCCGGCAGCAGCTGGTCGAGCCGGGATCGCCACTCGAGCCCGGCATCTTGTACGAAGACGAGGCGCTGGCGATTCTGGACAAGCCTGCAGGCTTGGTGATGCACGGGACCTCGGCGGGGGACCCGCAGCCCAGCGTGGCTTCCTGGCTGGTCCAGCGTTACGGCAGCAAGCTGCCGATTGCCCAGGGCGCCAACCGTCCGGGAGTGGTCCATCGCCTCGACCGCGATACCAGCGGGGTTTGCGTGGTCGCTTTCCAGCCGCGCGTCTTCGAGGATCTGATGCAGCAGTTCGCTGACCGCAGCGTGGCCAAGGAGTACCGCGCCCTCGTCTACGGGGAGCCGCGCTTCGAGTCCGACTGGATCGAGAAGCGGCTGATGTCCGACCCGCGCCGCCCCAACCGCGTGCGGATCACCCGCTCCTGGGACGCCGGCACCCGCGACGCGGCCACCTTCTGGCAGGTGATCGAGCGCTTCCACGGCTACGCGGCGCTGCGGCTGCGGCCCAAGACCGGTCGCAAGCACCAGATCCGCGCCCATCTGCGCTCGATCGACCACCCGATCGTCGGCGACCCGATCTACCGGGCGAAGAACTATGGCCTGGGAATGCTCCCGGACGGCCACCCAGAGGTCCAGCGCACCCTGCTCCACGCCTACGCGCTGCGCTTTGAGCACCCGGTCAGCGGCGAAACCGTCACCTTCCGCTCGGATCCGCCGCCGGATTTCGAGGGCCTCGCCCGCTTTCTGCGCGAGAAGCTGCCGCCGCGCTGAGCCGCGCCTTAAGTGCGGCCCGGGGCAGCCGAGGAGGGAGAGCCGCACCTTTATGCGATCTGCCCCGATTTCTCCATGTCTGCGGCTCCTTCCAGCACCGGTCCAGGCCCTGGTCCAGGCGCTTGAGGAGCGCAATCCCGCGACGGCCGCCCACGGGCGCCGTGTCGCCACTCTGGCCCTGCAGCTGGCCGAGTTCTCACACCGCCTGGCGCGGCCAGAGCTCGAACAGGTCTTTCTGGCCGGCTACCTGCACGACCTCGGCAAGCTGGTGGTGCCTGTGTCCATCCTCGAGAAGCCGGGACCGCTCGACCGCCAGGAGTGGGAGATCGTGCACATGGCGACGACCTGCGGCGAATCGCTGCTGAGGCCCTACTTTCCGCCCGGTGATCCGCTGGTCGAGGCGATTCGCAATGCGCGCGAGCACTGGGACGGCACTGGCTCGCCGGATGGTCTGCGGGCCGACGACATCCCGCCTACCGCGCGCATCGTGCTGATCGCTGACACCCTGGACGCGCTCAGCATGCACACCGCATATCGACGCCCAAGCGGCCGTCGCGAAGCGCTCAAGGTGCTGGCGAGCGGCGCCGGCAGCCAGTTTGATCCGGCCTGGGTCGAACTCGCGCTGCGGCTCTGGGGAGAAGGCGTGCGCCGTCCCGGGCCCGCGCCGACGCCGATTCCCTTCCTGCACTCCGACCGCCAGCTGCACTTTGAAGGGCAGCGGCGGCGGGCGGCCTAGTCGCCGTCGCCGCGGGCCGGGATCCCCTCGAAACGGGCCACGGCTTCGCGCAGCTCCTCGGGGACCGGCGCGCTGCCGCGCCGGACCGGATCCCAGCAGACCAGCACGGCTTCCGCCTCGGCCCAGACCTCCTCGCCTTCGACGGGGCGGATGCGATAGGCCTGCTGAAAGCTCTTGCCGCCGAGGTGGGTGGTGCGCAGCGCGACCTCGACCTCGGCGGGGCCGCGGCCGGGCGCCAGAAAGCGCACGTTGCTCTGCAGCAGCACGAAAGGAAAGTGGCGATCGCCGCCCACCAGCCCCAGCTCATCGAAGTAGCGGTAGCGCGCTTCCTCGCACAGGCTCAGATAGACCGCGTTGTTGAGCACGCCCTGCATGTCCTCGTCGGACCAGCGCGTGAACAGGCGTGCGCGGAAGCGAAACTCGCTCTCCGCCGGGATCTGGGGAGCCGTCAGCATGGCTCTCGGAGTGTACGCGGCTACCCGGCGCGGACCTAGAATGCGCCCATGCCGGAAATCCAGGGTGTCGACCATCTGGCCATCGCCGTCGAGGACCTCGACGAGGCCACCGCCATCTGGCGCGATCGGCTGGGCCTGCGCGAAGGCGCCCGCGAGATCGTCGAAGATCAGGGCGTCGAGGTGCAGATGATGTACGCCGGCGAGACGCGGATCGAGCTGGTCTGCCCGATCCGCCCGGATTCTCCGATGGCGGGCTTCCTCGAAAAGCGCGGCCCAGGCCTGCATCATCTCGCGCTCTCGGTCGCCGACTGCGCCGGCGCCATCGAACAGGTGGCCGCAGCGGGCGGTCGCATGATCGACCCCGAGCCGCGCGGCGGGGCCCACAACACGCGGATCGCCTTCGTCCACCCCAAGTCGGCGGGCGGGGTCCTGACCGAGCTCGTCGAAGGCGGCGAGGGTCCCTGGCAGTCGTAGCCGCTCCACTTTCCCCTGAACCATGAGTCAAGACGTCCCGACCCGATTGGCCGCCATGCAGGAGGCCGCGCGCCTCGGCGGTGGCCAGAAGCGCATCGATGCCCAGCACGCCAAAGGCAAGCTGACCGCGCGCGAGCGCATCGACCTGCTACTCGACCAAGGCTCCTTCGAAGAGATCGGTCAGCTGGTCACGCATCGCTCCGACAACTTCGGCATGGCGGATCAGCGCATCCCGGGCGACGGGGTGGTCACGGGAACCGGGCTGATCGATGGCCGACCGGTCGCGGTCTTCAGCCAGGACTTCACCGTCTTCGGCGGCTCGCTGTCTGAAGAGCACGCGCGCAAGATCGCGCGGCTGATGGATACCGCGATGCGGCTGGGGATCCCGGTCGTCGGCCTGAATGATTCCGGCGGCGCGCGCATTCAGGAGGGCGTGGTGTCGCTGGCCGGCTACTCCAGCCTGTTCCTGCGCAATGTGCAGGCGAGTGGAGTGGTCCCGCAGATCTCGGCGATCCTCGGGCCCTGCGCGGGCGGCGCGGTCTACTCGCCGGCGCTGACCGACTTCATCTTCATGGTCGAGGGCACGAGCTATATGCACATCACCGGCCCGGATGTGGTGAAGACGGTGACCCACGAAGAGGTCACCTCCGAGGACCTGGGCGGCGCGCGCGTCCACGCGAGCGTCAGCGGCGTGTCGCACTTCACCTGCAATGACGACGGCGAGTGCCTGGTGCGGGTGCGCCGGCTGCTGTCCTTCCTGCCGCAGAACAACGCCGAGGATCCGCCGCGCCAGGAGACGGATGATCCGGTCGAGCGGCGCGCCGAAGAGCTGAACGACATCATCCCCGAGTCGGCCAATCAGCC
This sequence comes from Planctomycetota bacterium, assembly GCA_002705055.1. GTDB lineage: Bacteria > Planctomycetota > UBA1135 > UBA1135 > UBA1135. The sequence continues at coordinate 126,703 of PAHY01000042.1, read as the reverse complement.
TTACGACATGCGCAAGGTGATCGAGGCGGTCGTCGACGAGGCAGACTTCTTCGAGGTGCAGGCCGACTTTGCCCGCAACCTGCTGATCGGCTTCGCCCGCCTGGGCGGGCGGCCGGTGGGCATCGTCGCCAATCAGCCCGCGGCGATGGCGGGCGTGCTCGACATCGACGCCAGCGAGAAGGGCGCGCGCTTTGTGCGCTTCTGCGACGCCTTCAACATCCCGATCGTCACCTTCGAAGACGTGCCGGGCTTCCTTCCCGGAACTCAGCAGGAGCTCGGCGGCATCATCCGCCGCGGCGCGAAGCTGCTCTACGCCTACTGCGAAGCGACGGTGCCGAAGCTCACGGTGATCACCCGCAAGGCCTACGGCGGCGCCTACTGCGTGATGTCCTCGAAGTCGACCGGGGGCGACTGGAACGTGGCATGGCCCAGCGCGCAGATCGCGGTGATGGGCGCCGAAGGCGCGGCCAAGATCATCTTCCGTCGCGAGATTCAGGCCGCCGACGACCCCGTCGCCGAAGAGGCGCGCAAGGTCGCCGAGTACGAGGATCGGTTCAACAACCCCTTTGATGCCGCTTCCCGCGGATTCGTCGATGCTGTGATCGAGCCGGCCGACACCCGCCGGCAGCTGATCAAGGCGCTCGACCTCCACGCCACCAAGCGGGATGCGATGCCCGCCAAGAAGCACGGCAACGTCCCGCTCTGATCGATGCCACCGCTACGCAAGGTACTGATCGCCAACCGCGGCGAAATCGCGCTGCGGATTCTGCGCACCTGTCGCGAGATGGGGGTGGATACGGTCGCCGTCTATTCGGAAGCCGACCGGGAGGCGCTGCACGTGCGCTTTGCCAATGAGGCCTATCTGCTCGGGGGGCCGGCGCCCGCCGACAGCTACCTGCGCCTGGATCGCATCATGGAGATCGCCCGCAAGACCGGGGCGGATGGGATTCACCCGGGCTTCGGCTTCCTGGCCGAGAACCCGGCGTTGGTCGCGGCCTGTGAAGAGGCCGGGGTCGCCTTCATCGGTCCGCCGGTGCGCGCCATGGAGATCATGGGCGACAAGCTGGCTTCGCGGCGCGCCATGATCGAGGCGGGGGTCCCGGTGGTGCCGGGGACCACCGATCCGGCGGCCGACGTCGACGAGGCGCTGGCCGCCGCGGAGGACATTGGCTACCCGGTCATGCTCAAGGCTTCAGCCGGGGGCGGTGGCAAGGGGATTCGCGTGGTGCGTGAGCCCAGCGAGATGGAGTCGGCCTTTTCCACCGCCAGCGGCGAGGCCGCGAGCGCCTTCGGCGACGGCCGGATGTACGTCGAGAAGATGGTGGTCGAGCCGCGCCACATTGAGGTGCAGGTGGTCGGCGATCGCCACGGCAACTGCTACGCGATCGGCACCCGCGAGTGCTCGATTCAGCGTCGCCACCAGAAGCTGATCGAGGAAGCGCCGGCGGTCAACCTGGCGGATGGCGTCAGCGAGCGCATCCAGGAAGCGGCGGTCGCCGCGGCCAAGGCCGTGGACTACTTCTCCGCGGGCACAGTCGAGTTTCTCTACTCACGCGGCGAGTTCTATTTCCTCGAGATGAACACGCGCCTGCAGGTCGAGCACCCGGTCACCGAGGAGGTCTACGGGGTCGATCTGGTCGAGCTGATGATCCGGGTTGCCGGCGGCGAGGAACTGGAGGATCTGAGCGCGCTCGAGCCGCGCGGCCACGCGATCGAAGTGCGGATCAACGCCGAAGATGCGGCCAACAACTTCATGCCTTCGCTGGGCACGGTCAGCGGGCTGCGGATGCCCTTCGGCCCCGGGGCGCGGGTCGATGGGGCGGTCTATCACGGCATGGAGATCACGCCCTACTACGACGCGATGATCGCCAAGCTGATCGCCAGCGGCGCGGATCGCGAGCAGGCGCGGCGACGCATGATGCGCATGCTCCAGGAGCTGCACATCGGCGGGGTCACGACCAGCGCCGGCCTGGCGATGCAGATCCTGCAGACCGAAGAGTTCTGCGCCGCGCGGGCCGACACCAACTTCGTCGAGCGTTACCTCGAGGAAGGGCGTGCGCCGCAGCGCGAGTTTGCCGACGACCTCGAAGAGGTGGCGGCGATCGTCGCGGCTCTGCACCGCATCCATCAGGGCGCGGCGCCGCTCCGCCGCGAGAGCGCCGCGGGCGGCGGGCTATCGCCCTGGGTGGCCGTGGGACGTCAGCGCCGTCTCGCCGGGAGGGCCAATCGATGAAGTATTACCTCAGCCTGTCTTCCGGCCGCGAGGTCGAACTGGAAGTGCTCGAGCAGGGGCCGGGCACGGCGCGCCTGCTGGTCGATGGTCGCGAGGTCGCGGCCGACTTTCTCGATGTCGACCGCTTGGGGCAGTACGCGGTGGGGCTTGACGGGCGCAGTTACGCGGCTTCGATCGAGGCGCGCAGTGACACGCAGCTCGTGGTGACGCTGGCCGGCGAGAGCTTCGCCGTGACCGCCGTCGACGAACGCGAGCGTGCGGCCGGCGAGCTCGCGGCCTCGCGCCCGAAGGCCGAGACCATCATGGCCTCGATGCCGGGAATCGTCGTCGGGCTGCGGGTCGAGCTGGGTCAGACGCTCGAGCCGGGCGATCCGGTGCTGGTCCTCGAAGCGATGAAGATGCAGAATGAGATCTGCAGCGAGCACGGCGGCATCGTCCAGGAGATCCTGGTCGAAGCCGGCGAGAGCGTGGCCGGCAATCAGCTGCTGGTCAAGCTCGCGCCGCTCGAGGAAGAAGCCTAGTTCTTGGCTTCGTCCGTTTTGGGCAGCGGCGGCGGCGCGAGCAGATTCTGTGCGCCGCGCTCGAGGACCTGAATGTCCGCTTCGCGCACCGATTTCTTGATGTAGGCGCGGATGTCCTCGCCGGCGGCGTCACGCTTCTTGAGATCCGGATACATCACGAGCACGTGGCGAACCGTGGTCTGATCTTGGTTGGCGGCCGCGCCGCGCTCGTAGTCGAGAATCTCAAGGAAGTGGTAGCCGTAAACGGTCAGGAAAGGACCGTGGATCTGGCCCACTCGCCCGGAGTGCGCCAGGCGATCGAAGGGCTGCACCGCGCGCTCGCGCCCGAAGACGTACTTGCCTTCCGGATTCTCTTCGTCGGTGTCGTCGCTGTACTCCGCGACGGCGTCCGCCCAGCTGAGCTCCCCGTTGCGGATGCGGTCGAGCGCTTCATCGATCCGCTCGCGCATCGCGGGCAGGTCGTCCTTGTAGCGGACCGCCATCAGCTTGGACGGCAGCAGCGCAGACACTGCGTCGCGGAGCTGCAGATCGACCGAACCCGGGCGAAAGCTCTGGTAGTAGGCGACCAGCTGGTTGAGCTCCGCGGTGTAGAGGGGGTTGCCGTCGATCTGAATCAGCGGCCGATTGCTGGTGTAGGGCAGCTTCAGATTGCCGGGCAGGGTACGCGGCTGCTTCGGGTCCTCGACGGCCGGTGCACCGGTCGTGCTGAGTTGGCCTGCGCCCGGCTGCGCGGCCGGCGGAGGAGGCGTCTCGGCCGCGGGCTCCTGGGTCTCTTCAGCGCCCTGGCCGGGCGGGATCAGCACCGGGGGCTTCTTGCCGCGCTGGGCCGAAGCCGGCGCCGCGAACAGGCACAGCACGAGCGCGAGGATCGCAATCCGAGGGGTGGAGCCGCACATGGCGAAATCTTAGCACTCGGTGTGATCCTGGCGACGAAAGGCCCGGCGCACGACTTCCCCGGTGTCGAGCGTCGAATCGGTGCCGCTGTGCAGCAGGACCTGCACCAGCTCTTCACGGCCCGCCAGATAGAGGAAGCCGACCAGCAGCAGCGCGATCGGAAACTCGCCGTACCAGCCGGCGACACCCAGCAGAATCACCAGGACGAGGTGGCTCACCCGGATCGCCGCGCGGGTCGCCGCCAGCAGCGGCGCGCGCATCGCCAGCCAGGCACGCAGCACGCGGCCGCCGTCCAGCGGAAAGGCCGGGATCAAGTTGCCCAGACCGAACACCAGGTTGATCAGCGTGCCGCCTGTCCCGATGTGACCGGGGACGAGCAGAAACAGGCCCGCCAGCAGCAGATTGACCGCGGGCCCCGCCGCCGCGACCCGCAGCTCGATCTCTGGGCGGGTGCTGACACCCTCCATGCGCGCCATGCCGCCGAGCGGACCGATGCGCACGTCAAAGACCCGCACGCCGAGCCGTCGGGCCGCCCAGGCATGGGCGAATTCGTGCGCCAGCAGCGAGGCCAGGGCGAGCGCCAGCCAGCCGGTGACCTCGCCCAGCGCAGCCAGCCCGGCGCGGTGGGCGACCTGGACCAGGATCACCGCCAGCAGCGCGACCACCAGCGGGGAGACCAGGACCGGGACCCCGAGCAGACGGCCGACGCGGCGGGGGCGGGTCAGAAAGCGCACGGAACCCGATTCTAGGTCGTGCGCTGCTTCTCGCGCAGCCGCGACTTCTCGTCGAGCTTGCGCTTGCGCAGCCGCAAGGAAGCCGGCGTGACCTCGAGCAGCTCGTCATCGCCCAGATACTCGAGGTAGGCCTCGAGGCTCATCTTGCGCGCCACCCGGATCGACTCGACCACGTCCTTGTTCGAGCTGCGCACGTTGGTCAGCTTGCGCTCGCGCGAGACGTTGAGCGTGATGTCCTCGTCCTTGTTGTTCTCGCCGACCACCATGCCCATGTAGACCTGATCGCCGGGCTCGACGAAGAACTCGCCGCGGTCTTCGAGCGCGCGCAGGGCGTAGCCGGTGACCTTGCCCTGATGGCTGCTGACCAGCACGCCCTGGTGGCGTCCGGAGAGCTCGCCGTGCCAGGCGTCATAGCCGTCGGTCAGCGAGGACAGCACGCCCTCGCCGCGGGTCAGCGAGAGCAGCGGCGAGCGGGCGCCGATCAGCCCGCGCGTGGGGATGCGGAAGTGCAGCGCCGCGCGATCGCCGCGCCGCTCCATGTCGGAGATCTCGGCGCCGCGACGGCTGAAGAACTCGATGACCTTGCCCATGGTGTCCTCGGGCAGGTCAACGCGGGCGCGCTCGTAGGGCTCGCTCTTCTTGCCGTCGACCTCCTTGATCAGCACGCGCGGCTTGCCGACCTGGAACTCGTAGCCTTCACGGCGCATGTTCTCGGTCAGGATGCCTAGGTGCAGGACGCCCCGGCCGGCGACCAGCTTGCCGTGCGACTCGCCGGGGCGGACGCGCAGCGCCGGATCCATCCAGGCGGCGCGTTCGAGGCGCTCGGCGACCTGGCGCGAGGTGACGAAGGTGCCTTCGCTGCCGGCAAAGGGGCTGTCATTGGGCAGGAACTCCATCTCAATGGTGGGTTCCTCGAGGACCAGCGGCTCGAGCGGCTCGACCGCCTCCGGGTCGCACAGGGTGTCGCCGAGGCCCAGTTCATCGATGCCGGCCAGGCAGGCGATGTCACCGGCGACGACCTCATCGGCGGCGATCCGCGCCATGCCGTCGAAGCGGTAGAGCTCCTTGATCCGGCCGCGGCGGCGCTTGCCGTCGTTGCCGACGCAGGTCACATCGGTGCCTTTGCGCAGCACGCCGCGCTCGACGCGACCGATGCCGATCCGCCCGACGAAGTCATCCCAGTCGAGGGTCGAGACCTGGAGCCGGACCGGCTGCTGCGGGTCGAGGGTCGGGGCCGGGATGACTTGGAGGATCTCGTCGAGCAGCGGCTGCATATCGCTGCCAGTCTGCTCGGAGTCGAGCGTCGCCCAGCCGTCCCGCGCGCTGGCGTAAGCCACCGGGAAATCGAGCGCGAGCTCTTCGGCGCCCAGTTCGACGAAGAGATCGAAGACCTCGCCGAGCACCGCGTCCGCGCGGGCGTCCTTGCGGTCCATCTTGTTGACCACCACGAGCGGGGAGAGCCCCTGGGCGAAGGCCTTCTCGAGCACGAAGCGCGTCTGCGGCATCGGCCCCTCGAAGGCGTCGACCACCAGCAGCACGCCGTCGGCCATCGACAGCACCCGCTCCACCTGGCCGCCGAAGTCGGCGTGGCCTGGCGTGTCGATTAGGTTGACGTGCACCCCGCGCCATTCGATGGCGGCGTTCTTCGACAGAATCGTGATGCCGCGTTCGCGCTCGAGCGCATCCGAATCGAGCAGCCGGTCGGCGCCCTCATCAGTGCGTTTCAGCGCACCGGCGGTGCGGAACAGACAGTCGACCAGGCTGGTCTTGCCATGGTCAACGTGCGCAACGATAGCCACGTTGCGAATCGCGGGAGCGGTCACAGGCGAATGGGGATGCAGAGGGCGGACTTAGAACGAAGTCCCGAACAGCAGGCCGGCGAAGGAGGACACCGGCTGGGCTTCGCGCAGGTCCTCGAGCGTGGCGGTCAACAGCGAGAGCGCCCGGACCAGTTCGTCGTAGGCGACTTCTTCGTTGAGCAGCTTGCCGAGGGTGCCTTCACCCTGGGCAAGATTGTCGCTGACTTGGCGCAGATTGGCCAGAAATGCTGAGGCATCTTCTGCCAGGCTCGGATCCGTCAGGATCGCCCCGAGCAGGCCGTCCCCGGAATTGGCGCGTTCCAGGGCGTTGCGCAGCTCGCCGGCCGAGACGCGCAGGTCGGCGACCAGGGCCAGAGCATCGGCCTCGAGCTGGTCGTCGTAGACGATCGAGCCCGCCAGGCCCTCGCCGGCCGCGATGTGAGTGGCGATCTCCTCGATGCTGGCTACCGCGGTGGTGGCGCTGCTGATCATCGACTCGACCCGGTCGCGGGCCTCCTGGTCGGAGGTCAGCAGGCCCAGCACGCCGGCTCCGGCCTCGAGGTCGTCGGCAATCTTCCCGGCCGCGTTGATGAAGGACTCGACCTCGCCGCGCAGCTCCTGGTCCATCAGGAGCGCGCCGAGCGGCCCTTCGCCGTTGGCCAGCGCGTCGCTGGAGACGCGCAGGTTCTCGATGATCTCGTCGACCTTGTCGCGGTTGGTGGTGACGAGCTCGCCCAGAGCCTCGATCGCTGAGGGCTCGACGACGCCGATCAGCTCGGTGTCAGCGCCGATCGCACGGGCCGCGCTCGGGCCCGGGTCGATCTCGACCACGCGCCCGCCCAGCAGCGTGAACTCACTGATCTGCAGCGCGTAGCCATCCCGCAGCGTGACCGGCACCTCGAACTCCATCATCACGCGGACGCGGCGATCTTCGGCGCGGTCATCGACGTAGCCGACCTCCTTGACGGTGCCCGCCTGCAGCCCGGCCACCAGCACGGCGTCGCCCTGCTTGAGGCCGGCGCCGTCCGAGAACCACGCTTCGAGATAGGTCTTCTCCTGCAGCGAGAAGCCCGTCAACACGATCGTGTAGTAGAGCAGCATCGCCAGAGCGCCGAAGAAAACGACGCCCAGGGTGAAGTCACGGCGGGTGGGGTTGCTGTCCATCGAGGTAGGGGCTACTTGGGAACGGCGAAGAACTCTTGCACGCGCGGATTGTCGCTGGCGAGGACCTCGGCGGGGGCGGCGTCGATCACCAGCTTGCCATGCTCGAAGAACGCCACGCGATCTCCGACGGCCTCCGCGCAGGGCCAGCTGTGAGTCACCGTAACCGAGGTCATGCCCAGCTCGTGGCGCAGCTTGACCATCATCCGGCTGACGCTGGCTGACATTTCGGGGTCGAGGCCGGCTTCCGGCTCGTCGTAGAGGATGATCTCCGGGTCGGTGACCAGCGCGCGCGCCAGGCCGACGCGCTTCTGCATCCCGCCGCTGATCTCGCCGGGGAACTTGCTGCGGGCATCCAGTAGACGGACGAGCTCCAGCACCGAGTAAACCTTCGACTCGATCTCTGATTCGCTCTTCGAGGTCGTCTCGCGCAGCGGGAGCGCCACGTTGTCGTAGACGCTCAGCCAGTTGATCAGCGCCGCATGCTGGAACAGATAGCCCATGTCGCGGCGCAGCTCGGCCAGGCCCGCGGGGCGCAGCCGCGGCACTTCGCGCCCGGCGACCTCGATCGAACCGGAGTCCGGTCGCAGCAGGCCGATCAGGTGCTTCAGGATGACGCTCTTGCCCGAGCCAGAGGGGCCCATGATGACCAAAGACTCGCCCCGGGCGACCTCAAAGCAGAGGCCTTGGAGCACCTTCTGCGGCCCGAAGGCCTTGTGCACATCCTGCACGCGAATGACCGGCCCCTCGCTCACATCAGCACCTTGCCGAGGAAGAAGTCGAGGACGATGATCAGCACGATCGCGTTGCGGACCGCCGAGCGGGTGGTCTGACCGACGCCCTGCGCGCCGTTGCTGGCCGTCATGCCGGAGGCGCAGCCCACCACCGCGGTGACGAAGCCGAAGATGGTCGCCTTCAGCAGGCCGTCGAAGAGGTACTTCGGCACCGGAATCGTCTCGCGAATCACGCGCATCGAATCGAGCGAGTTGTTGATGTAGCCCTCGAAGCTCAGCCCCAGCTGCGAGACCGCGATGATGCCGCCGCCCAGGGTCGCCACCCAGGTCACGAGCAGCGAGAGGAGCGGAGCCATCAGAGTGAGCGCGATCACCCGCGGCAGCACCAGGTAGCTGATGACGTTGACCGACAGCACGTTGAGCGCGGTCAGTTCCTCTTGCACCTTCATCGTGCCGAGTTCGGCGGCCATCGCCGAGCCCACGCTCGCCGCGAGCAGAATCGCCGTGATCAGCGGCGACATCTCGAGCGCCATCAGCGGGGCGACGATCAGGCCGATCGACTCCTGCTGGCTGAAGGTCGCGAGCTGCTGGCCGACCTGCAGCGAGAGGATCATGCCGACGAAGAAGCCGACCATCAGCACCACGGGCATGGTCTTGACCCCGACCAGATGCATCTGGTCCAGGGTCGCGCGCATTCGCCGCGGCAGGTGCGGCAGCGTTAGCAGCGACTGCAGACCGATCGAAACCGCAAAGCCTGCAGATTCGATGGTGGGGCGCAACCAGGTGGCGCCGACCCGCGTGATGAGGTTCATGGTTGATCCGCCGGCTCGACCGAGGTCGTGCGGTGGAGTTCGGGCCAGCCCGGCCCCGGGAATGCCGGCGCCTGCCACGTCCGCCCGTCTCGCCCGGAGCTCCAACGGAGCAGTCCGAACAGATAGGCATGGTGGCGAGTGCCGTCCGGCTCGGTCCACTGCCCGCCGATGATCGGCATCGACCAGCGGTGGTGACCTTCCGCCTTCAGGGAATGGTAGAGACCCAGGAAGGCGCGTTCCAGGCGTGGCCCACGCGGGGCATATTCGCGACGCTGCCAGAGGGCCAGCGGGCGGGTGAGATTGCGGGCAATCTGCTCACCCAGGTAGGGGACTTCCAGCTGATCCCCTTCGACGTCCTCGGGCCGCAAGGCGTCCTCCGGGGCGATCGGCGGTCGATCCGGGTCGACCGGCTGAATCCGGCGCCAGGCGGCGAAGGGCCACAGTCGGCGCACCTCTTCGACCTGAATGAGCTGCCGATCGGGGTCGCTCGCAGGGGCGTCGTAGCGCTTGGTGGTCCAGGACCACCAGAGCGGCAGCGCGTAGTGAGCCTCGCGGTCGATGTCGCCGAAGTGATCGTGGCGTTTCCAGAACAGCGGAAACAGCAGCGCACTCCACTCGGTCGCTTCGTCCTCGAAGTGCATGTAGAACGGCAGGATCCGCTGCAGCTTGCGCGGGTCGGTGTCGCCGAGTTCGCCGCGGCCGCCTTCCTCGAACTTCAGGAAGGGCCAGAAGGACCACGAGTAGTAACCGGTGCTCGGGCGTTCCGCGCGACCGAGGAAGGGCCACAACCAGGTCGAAGCGGTGTAGTCGTCTTGTTCGATCCGGCCGTAGAAGGGGAACAGGAACCAGCTCTTGCGCGGGTGCGGCTTGTCGAGATCCGTCTCGCTCTGATTCCAGAAGGGCCAAAGCAGATAGGAGCTGCGCTCGCGCCCCGGCACCTCCCATTCGCCGAAGAAGGGCCAGAGGTGCCAGCCCTCGCCGCGTCCGCGTGAGTAGCCAAAGAAGGGCCAGAACCAGTGCGTGGTCTGGGTGCCGGTCTGCTTGCGGGTATGCGCCCACAGCGGGAACATCACGAAGTTGACTTCCTCCCAGGCCAGCACGTTCTTCAGTCTGCCCCAGAGGGGGAAGAAGGCGAAGTAGTCCTCTTCCTTGTCGCTTGACGAGCCGCCGGCAAAGAAGGGCAGCAGCAGCCAGTCGGTGTCCTGCACACCATCGGGACGCCGTTCGGTCTCGAAGAGGTAGAGCGGGAAGATCCGCGTTCGGGTGCGGTTGCGCTCGGGGTCGTGTTCATAGCGCCCCAGCAGGACGGCAAAGTCGGCCTGCAGACTTCCGTCCGGTCGCCGTTCCCGCCACAGCAGCGGGTTGAGCGCCCACCGCGTGTGACCGCCCGCTTCCTCAAAGCGCGCGAGGCCGCCGAGGGCTTCGGTGCGCTGCACGCCCGGCACCGTCGACCGCAGGTAGAGCGGCGCCAGGTTGATCTCGGAACTCGGTGAAGCGCAGCCGCTCCCGGTCAGGAGCAGCAGCACAATCGAACCGAGGAGCCGGGCCATCGCGGGATTCTAAACGCGCGCGGTGGCTGAGTTTCGGTACGAGCGGCTAGGCTGGAGGGGTGTCGAGAAGGACTCTGCTCGCGGCGGCCACTCTGGCGGCTCTCGGCGGTTGCGGTCTGCTCAGTTTTGACCCCGAGCCGCCGACGTTGGAGCGCGCGCTCCGGGCCAAGGCGGCCGATGCCGCCGGCTGGCAGAGGCTGGGCGAGGCGCTCGCGCTGTACACCGAGCAGGGGCTGGAATCGACCGAGGTCTTCCTGCTGAACGGCCAGGAGCCGAGCGTGCGCGAGGAGATTCTGCTGCAGGATCTGCGTCAGCAGGAATGGGAGCGCGCCCAGCTCGTCGAGCACTATGACCGGCGCTATCTCGCCAGCGGTGACGCGGTCTCGGCGCTGCTGCTTGCCCGAGTGACCGAAGAACTGCCGGTGCGGCGTCGGCTCTTGGACGAAGCCAAGAAGTCGGATCCTGAGCTGCTGCTGGTGCGCGTCGAGATTCTGGCGAACGAGCCCTTCCGCGTCGGGGACAAGACCGTCATCGAACGGCTGGTCAAGCTGCTCGACCGCGAGCCGGGGTTGGCGGAGGGCTGGCGGCTGCTGCGCGAGCTGGGGCCGCGCTACGGCCAGCCGGATCTGGCGGTGCTCGCAGCCGAGCTCGAACCCTGGTGCCCGCAGGAAGACCCGCGCGCCGCGCAGCTGGACCAGGTGCGCACCTGTTTGGCGGCGGGGCGCGCGCGTCGTGCCTTGGAGAAGCTCGACGCCTATCGTCTCGAGGGCCGGGCTGCGCAGTTGCTGCGCGCCTCCGCGCTGGCCGAGACCGGGCGTGCGCCGGAGGCCTGGGAGCTGCTGCTCGCGATGCAGCAGCAGAGCCCGCAGGACGCGATCCTCAGCTTCAATCTTGGCCTGCTCGCGCGCGACTACCTGGCCCAGCCTGCGCGGGCGGCGGTCGAGTTCGAGCGCTTCCTTCAGCTCATGGAAGCGCGGCGTGCGCGCGGCGAACAGGTGGACGAGTTTCGGGTGCTGCAGGCGCAGGTGTGGCTCTGGCAGCACCAGAACCCGCGCGCCCAGAGCGCGGAGCTCTCGGAAGAGGACGAGGGATGAAGGCTCTGCTGCAGCGCGTGGATCGAGCCGCCGTGCACGTCGAGGCCCAAGAGGTCGCGCGCATCGGCCGCGGCCTGCTGATCTTCCTGGGCTGCAGTCGCGGCGACGGAGTAGAGGAAGCCGTGCGGCTGGCGGATCGGGTGGCGCGCTACCGGGTCTTTCCCGACGAAGAAGGGAAGACCAACCTGAACGTGAGCCAGGCGCACGGCGCGGCGCTGGTTGTGCCGCAGTTCACCTTGGCCGCCGATACGCGGAAGGGGAACCGCCCTTCCTTTTCCACCGCGCTCGCGCCAGAACAGGCCACAGAGCTAGTACGAGCCTTCATCGCCCGGCTCCGGGAGCAGGGCCTCGTGGTCGCAGAAGGCGTCTTCGGCGCCGAAATGTTGGTCGAACTCACGAACCACGGACCCGCAACCTATCTCCTTGAGGTAGGCTAAGGTATCTCCCCATCACGCGCAGCGGCCTAGGTTTGCGTCGCTGCCCGGCCCCTCCAGCCCTCCTCCGAAATGGAATCGAACGCCCCTGAGACCATCACCAAGCGCGACCTGGTGCAGCGCATCGCGGACCAAACGGGTCAGACCAAGGTCCTCGTCCGTGACATCCTGCAGCGCTTTTTGGACGAGGTCTCCGAGGAGCTGATTCGCGGCAACCGCTTGGAATTCCGCAAGTTCGGCGTCTTTGAGGTCCGCCTGCGCCCCGGCCGCGTGGCGCAGAACCCGAAGACCCTCGAGAAGGTCGTGGTGCCCTCGAAGCGGGTCGTGAAGTTCAAGGTGGGCAACGTGCTGAAGAAGCGCGTTGAGACGGTGCCCGAGGCCCCCGCGCCGGCGCCGCCTGCGCCGGGTGCCCCGCCTGCAGGCGGGGGCATGGCCTAGTCCCGGCGCAGACTGCGCTTCGGCGGCTACGACAGCGCCGCTTCGAGATCGGCGCGCAGATCCTCGCCGTCCTCGATGCCGACCGAGAGCCGGATCAGGCCATCGGTGATGCCGATCTTGGCGCGCTCCTCGGCCGGGACCGAAGCGTGCGTCATCGGGGCCGGCAGCTCGATGAGCGATTCGACCCCGCCGAGGGATTCGGCGAGCGCGAACAGCTTGGTCTCGCGGACCACGCGGTCGGCCATCTCGGCGCCGCCGCGGACTTCGAAGCTGAGCATGCCGCCGAAGTCGCGCATCTGCTGCTTGGCGATGGCGTGCTGCGGGTGCGAAGGCAGGCCGGGGTAGACCACCTTCGAGACCTGCGGGTGCTGCTCGAGGTATTCGGCCAGCATCCGCGCGTTCTCGCAATGGCGCTGCATCCGCAGATGCAGCGTGCGCAGGCCGCGCAGCGTAAGGAAGGCGTCGAAAGGCGAGTTGACCGTGCCGGCCGAGTTCTGGTGGAACCAGATGTCTTCCTTCTTGGATTCCTCGCGGGCGATCAGCGCGCCGCCGACCACATCGCTATGCCCGGCGACGTACTTGGTCGTCGAGTGAATCACGTAGTCGACGCCGAAGGCGATCGGGCTCTGCAGGATCGGCGTGGCGAAGGTGTTGTCCACGGCGATCTCGGCCCCGACCCGACGTGCTCCGGCGACCGCGCGCTCGAGCGGCGTGATGTTGAGCATCGGGTTGGAAGGGGTCTCGAGGTAGAGCAGGCGCGTGTCCTCGGGCAGCTCGTCCAGCAGCTCCGGCTTGCGCGCATCGATGAAGCTGAAGCGCAGGCCAAAGCGCTCTTCGATCTTGCGGAACAGTCGGTGGGTGCCGCCGTAGAGATCGTGCGCGGCGACGATGTGGTCGCCGGGCTTCATCATCAGCATCAGGGTGTGGATCGCCGCCATCCCCGAGGTGAAGGTGAAGCCGCAGGCGCCGCCCTCGAGCTCGGCCAGCGCATCCTGCAGCGCGTAGCGCGTGATGTTCTGGGTACGCGAGTACTCAAAGCCGCGCCGGGGCTTGCCGGGACCGTCCTGCACATAAGTGCTGGTCATGTAGATCGGCGGCATGACCGCGCCCGTGAGCTCTTCCGGCTCCCAGCCGGCGTGAACGGCCTTGGTGCCGAGTCCGTGGTGGGATGATTTAGACATCTTGATCGTGTGACAGGCGGGCGAGACTGCGCAGCAGATCGCGGCGCGTGCAGCCGACATAGCCGCGTTCGTCCTGAATGAGGACGGCGGGGCTGTCCTGGAGCGCTTCCTGCAGCGCCGTCCAGGGGGCAGCCGGGTCAATCACCGGCGGGGCGGGGGCAAGGCAGGAATCCGCCTGCAGGGCCTCCAGATCCAGCCCAGCGGCCAGATGACGCGCCAGCTTCTCGGCGTCGATGACGCCCAGCAATTCGGTGCGCGGGTCGTCCGGGTCGCCGGCGACGACCGGCACCGGGTCCACATCGCGGTCGGCGATGTGCTTGTAGGCGCTCGCGAGATCGTCGCTGCCGCGCAGCGTGGCGCGCGGGCGGTCGCGCGCGAGGTCGGCGACCGTGGCAGTCTCGGCGGAGACGCGCGGCACGAAGCCGCCATCCTTCATCCAGTCATCGGAGTAAATCTTGGAGAGGTAGCGACTGCCCGAATCGGGCAGCAGCACCACCATGCGCTGCTCCGGACCCATGCGTCGCGCGTGGCGCAACGCGGCCGTGAGCGCCATGCCCGAGGAGCCGCCGACAAACAGACCGCACTCGGCGGCGAGGCGGCGGGTCATGGCGAAGGACTCGGGATCCTCGACGACCTCGTAGGCGTCGATGAGCTCGCGATTCCAGGTGCCGGGGATCATGTCGTCGCCGACACCTTCGACGGCATAGGGGCCGGTCTCGGGCAGCTCGCCGGTCTTCCAGTAGTGGGCATAGACCGAGCCGGGCGGATCCACGCCGATGATCTGAATGCTGGGATCGTGCTCCTTCAATGCGCGCGCCGTGCCGTGCACCGTGCCTCCGGTGCCGCAGCCGCCGACGAAAGCATCGAGCCGACCGTCGCAGGCCTGAATGATCTCGGGGCCGGTCGCGAGGTAATGCGCGTTCGGGTTCTCGGGGTTCTCGAACTGATCCGCGTGCCAGGCACCGGGGATCGATGCGGCGACCCGCTGCGCGACGTTGAGATAGTGATCAGGGTGCTCCGGCGGCACGCCGGTCTTGGTCAGGATCACCTCCGCGCCGAAGGCCTTGAGCATGTCGACCTTCTCGCGGCTCATCTTGTCCGGCATGATGATGACCGCGCGATAGCCCTTGACCGCGGCCGCCATGCACAGACCGACCCCGGTGTTGCCCGAGGTGCACTCGACGATCGTGCCGCCCGGCTGCAGCGCCCCCGACGCCTCGGCGGCCTCGACCAGGCGCAGCGCGATCCGCGACTTCACGCAGCCGCTGGCGTTCATGGCCTCGAGCTTCAGCAGGACCTCGCAGCGGACCTCGGGATCAAAGCCCTCGGGGAGTCGGATCAGCGGAGTGCCGCCGATCGTGTCGAGGACGTTGGTGTAGATCTGCGAGGTGCGGGGAGGGCGCGTCAGCGGGGTTTCCATCGGGCAATTCGCGCCCGATCGTGGGATGCGGCCGCGCGCGGCGTATTCTATCGGGCCGAGGCGGCAGACCGAAGCCGCGAGATCCGTGTCCGATTCCGTCGCGTTCCCCGCCGAGACGCTTGCCTGTCTTGAGCTCGACAAGGTGCTCGAGAGCCTGGCCCGACGTGCGGCTTCGCCGGTGGGCGCGCGCATGCTGCGGCAATCACACCCGGCCCAGGACGCCGACGGCCGTCGCGGGCGCCGCGCGCGGGGCATCGAAGGCCTGGCCGCGGTCCGGGCCGAGCATGCGCCGGGCATCTCCGGGATGGGCGACCTCGCCGGCATCCTTGAGGCGGCCAAGAAGCGGGTGCTCGAAGGGGAGGAGCTGCTCGCCGTGGCCGATGCCCTCGACCTGGTCCGCACCCTCGCGCTGTGGTCGGCCCAGCACCCGGACTACCCCGCGCTGCGTCGCTGCCTCGGCGACGCGCCGCTGGAGCGCGACCTGCGCGAGCAGCTGCGCGCCGCGCTCGGCCGCCGCGGTGAGGTGCTCGACGAGGCTCACCCGATGCTGGGCAAGACGCGCCAGCAGATCCGCCAGCTCTTCGATCAGCGGGGCCGCAAGATGGAGGAGATCGCCGAAGGGCTGCAGAAGCGCGGGGTCCTGCGTCAGCGCCAGCCGGTGCAGCGCGGGGATCGGCTGCTGCTCGCGGTCAAGGCGACCGATTCCGGGCGGGCGCGCGGGGTCGTGCATGATCGCTCGCAGTCCGGGGACACGCTGTTCATCGAGCCGGGGCCGGTGCTCGAGCTGTCCAACCGGCTGACCGAGACCAAGGCGCAGGAGCGCCGCCTGGTGCAGGAAGTCCTGACCGAGCTGACCCGTGCTCTCTTGCGCTCGGCGCCCGCGCTGGCCGAGGCCGAGCACCGGCTGGGCCAGGCCGACGTCGCCTTCACCGCGGGGCGCTGGGCGCTCGAGACCGACGCCGATTACCCCGAAATGGACGGCGGCGTCCTGGAGCTGCGGCAGGCGCGCCATCCGCTGCTGCAGCAGCAGATGGAACGCGAGGAGCTGGTGCCGCTCACCCTAGAGCTGGGGCGCGAGTTCGAGCTGCTGGTCGTGACCGGGCCGAACACCGGCGGCAAGACCGTGGTGCTGAAGACGGTCGGCATCTCCTGCGCGCTGGCGCTGTGCGGGCTGCCGATCCTCGCCGAGCCGGGCTCGCGGGTGCCGGAGCTGCCCGGGCTCCACGCCGACATCGGCGACGCGCAGTCACTCGAATCCTCGCTGTCGACCTTCTCCGGCCACCTGTCCCGGACGCTCGAGATCCTGCGGGCGATCGAGCCGGGTGCGCTGGTGCTGCTCGACGAGCTGGGCACCGGAACGGACCCCGAGGAAGGCGCGGCGATCGGCCAGGCCGTGCTGGAACACCTGCTGCGCGCCGGGGCGTTGACCATCGCCAACACGCACCTCGGCCAGCTCAAGCTGTTCTCGACCGGCGTGGAGCGCGCCGAGAACGCGAGCATGGAGTTTGACCCGGAGAGCCTGGCTCCGCGTTACCGGCTGCTGGTCGGGGTCCCCGGGGCTTCGCATGCCGTCGAGGTCGCCGAACGGCTGGGGTTGCCCCCGGCGATCCTGGGGCGGGCCCGCGCGCTGGCCGAACGTGAAGGCGGCGCCGAGCGCCTGATCGCCGATGTCGGCCGGGTGCGCCGTGACGCGGAGCTGTTGCGTGAGCGGGCCCGGGGGCTCGAGGCCGAGGCGCGCGCGACCAAGGAACGCATCGAGCAGGACGAGGAGGTCGCCCGCTCGCGCGCCGAGCTGCGCGAAGCCGAGGCCGAGGAGGCCTTCCGGGAACATGCCCGGCGCTTGGATGCGCTGCGTCGCGAGCAGCTCGCGCCTGTGCTGCAGCGCCTCAAGGGCGGCGAGAAGGACGCGGTCCAGAGCTATCTCGATGCGCTCGAGGCCGAGCTCAGGCAGTGCGAACTGGCCGAGCGCTGGGAGCGCTTCATGCAGGGGCTGAAGAAGGGCGACGTGGTCTACGTGCCGCGTTTTCGTGACCGGCTGCAGGTCCTGAAGATTCACAAGGGGCGCCAGACCGCCAAGCTGCGCCACGGCAATCTCGAGGTCGAGCTGGGCTGGCGCGATCTGACCTGGGTCGAACCGCCGCCCGGCGAGTCGTAAACTGCATCCGTGGCACGATTCCTGGTGCTCGACAATGATCGTTCGATGCGCGGCCTGCTTGCCCTGGCGGTCGAGCGCGGCGGGCATCAGGTGCTGCAGGCGGGCAGCGTCGACGAAGCCGACGCCGCGCTGGATGCCGCCGGCGCGGTCGACGGCATGCTGCTGGACCTGCACCTGGGGGGCGGGCACTCCGGGGTATCGGTGGTCGAGCGCTGGCGCGGCAGCGGGCGGCTGGCGCCCTTTCTGGTCGTCACCGGCACGCCGGAGGACGCGTCGCTCGCGCAGCTCGAGGGCGAGGCGCTGTTTCGCGGCGTCCTGGGCAAGCCCTTTCTGATCGACGAACTGCTGTCCCGCGTCGAGGCCCTTCCCGAGTCATGAGTCATTCCTCCTCCCCTGCGGTGCACGGTCTGCGCTGGACCACGGCCGGCGAATCACACGGCCCCTGCTTGGTCGCCATTCTCGAGGGCCTGCCCGCCGCGATGCCCGTCGACTGGGAGGCGGTGCGCGAAGGCATGCGCCGGCGCTGGAAGGGCTTCGGCCGCGGGCCGCGGGCCAAGTTCGAGAAGGACGTGCTCGAAGTGCTCGGCGGGATGAAGAACGGGGTCACCCTGGGGACGCCGCTGGCGGTCTCGGTCGGCAACTCGGACACCCGGATTGACACCCTGCCCAATCTGAAGGCGCCGCGCCCGGGGCACGCCGATCTGGCGGGGGCCTTCCGCTCCAAGACGCGCGACCTGCGCGCGGTGCTCGAGCGCGCCAGCGCCCGCGAGACGGCTGCGCGCACGGCCCTCGGCGAGGTGGCGCGCCAGCTGCTGGGGCAGTTCGGCATCACGGTGCAGGCCGAGACGCTCGAGATCGGCGGCACCCCGCGCGGCGATGACCCGGAAACTCCGGCCTGGAACGAGACCATCCGCGCGGCTCACGAGCGCGGGGACAGCCTCGGGGGCGTCTTCACTGTGCGGGTCGAGGGCTGTCCGCCGGGCCTCGGCGGACTGGAGCAGCCGGTCGACCGCCTGGACGCGCGCCTGATGGCCGCGCTGGCCTCGATCCCGGCGATTCGCGGGGTCGAGATCGGGCTGGGCTTCGGCGGGGCCGGGACGCCCGGCAGCGAGTATCACGACGGCATCCAGCCGGATCCGGCCGGCTGGGCGGGCGTCGGCCGCAGCTCGAACCGCTGCGGTGGGATCGAGGGCGGCCTCAGCAACGGTCAGACCATCGAGCTGCGCGCGGTCATGAAGCCGATCCCGACGATGCGGCGCGGCGCCGATTCGGTCCGCCTGGCCGATCTCGAGGCCTCCCGGGCCACCTACGAGCGCAGCGACGTCTGCAGCGTCGAGCCGGCCTCGGTGGTCGGCGAGATCGTGGTCTGCCTCGAGCTCGCCTCGGCGCTGCGGGCCCGGCTGGGGGGATTCACCCTGGCCGAGATGCGCGAGCGCTTCGAGCGCCTGGGAGGGGAGGAGCGCCTCTCCGACTGGCCCGAGGACCTCAGCGGCCGCGGCTAGGGGATGAGAAGCGCTTCTCGGCGGACGAGCCGCGCGCCCGGATGCCGGGAAATCCGCTCTGCGGCCGAATTTAGGCCTCCCCTGAGTTGACGCGGCGCAGACGGTTCGTAAACTGTTTGGCCCTTTGTCCCAAGCCGCATTCAGCTAGCGTAGCTCAGTTGGTAGAGCTTCCGCCTTGTAAGCGGACGGTCAAGGGTTCGAGTCCCTTCGCTAGCTCCAGCGGTTGGAGGGGCTTCCGTTCTTTCGCGCGCCTTGAAAACCGAAGCCTTCGGGCTTCGCGGGGAGATACCGAAGTGGCCAAACGGGACGGACTGTAAATCCGTTGGCTCAGCCTTCAGAGGTTCGAATCCTCTTCTCCCCACCACCATCACTCGGCAATCAGCGGGTGTAGCTCAGTGGTAGAGCCCCAGCCTTCCAAGCTGGTTGCGTGGGTTCGATTCCCATCACCCGCTCCACCCGCTCCGTCGTTTCACGGCAACAAGCGCAAATCTTTCTCCCTCCGTTCGACTTCGTGTCGAGCGCGCTGCTGTAGCTCAGGGGTAGAGCACTTCCTTGGTAAGGAAGAGGTCTCGGGTTCAAATCCCGACAGCAGCTCCAGAATGCTCGCTGGGCTTCCCAGTGGGTTCTCATCCGGCTCTTGCCGGTCCTCACCCCTAACCACACCGACCACGACGACATCCGCGCACCCCTTGAATGGGGTTCAGACCAATGGCGAAGGAAGTCTTTGAACGCACCAAACCGCACGTGAACGTGGGCACCATTGGTCACGTCGACCACGGGAAGACCACGCTCACCGCGGCCATCACCGGTTATCTCGCAATTGCCACCGGCTCCAAGGCCAAGGCATTCGACGAGATTGACAAGGCCCCCGAAGAAAAGGCTCGAGGCATCACGATCTCGACCGCCCACGTTGAGTACGAGACGGAAGCTCGTCACTACGCTCACGTGGACTGCCCCGGCCACGCCGACTACGTGAAGAACATGATCACCGGTGCCGCCCAGATGGACGGCGCAATCCTGGTGGTTGCCGCGACCGACGGCCCGATGCCGCAGACCAAGGAGCACATCCTCCTTGCGAAGCAGGTGAACGTGCCGGCCATGGTCGTCTTCATGAACAAGTGCGACATGGTCGACGACGAGGAGCTCCTCGAGCTCGTCGAAATGGAAATCCGCGAGCTCCTGAGCGAGTACGACTTCCCGGGCGATGACATTCCTGTCATCCAGGGTTCGGCTCTGAAGGCTCTCGAGGCTGCCCAAGAGGGCGCCGGCGTCGATGACGATCGCTTCGCTTCGATGAAGGCCCTGATGGACGCGGTGGATGCTTACATCCCCGAGCCGGAGCGCGAAATCGACAAGCCTTTCCTGATGCCTGTTGAAGACGTGTTCTCGATCGAAGGTCGTGGCACCGTGGTGACCGGCCGTGTCGAGACCGGCATCATCAAGGTCGGCGAGGAAATCGAAATCGTCGGCATCACCGCCACCGCGAAGACCACCTGCACCGGTGTCGAGATGTTCCAGAAGACTCTCGATGAAGGTCAGGCGGGCGACAACGTCGGTGTGCTGCTCCGTGGCGTCAAGAAGGACGAGGTCGAGCGCGGCCAGGTCCTCGCGAAGCCGGGCACCATCACCCCGCACACCAAGTTCGAGGCCGAGGTCTACATCCTCAGCAAGGACGAAGGTGGCCGTCACAAGCCGTTCTTCTCGGGTTACCGTCCGCAGTTCTACTTCCGTACGACTGACGTGACCGGCACCATCGAGCTGGCCGACGGCGTCGAGATGGTCATGCCTGGTGACAACGTCAAGATGACCGTCACCCTGCTCACCCCGATCGCGATGCACGAGCAACTGCGCTTCGCGATTCGTGAGGGTGGCCGCACCGTCGGTGCGGGTGTCGTCGCCAAGATCCACGAATAAGGGTCTCCAGGCCGGGGTCGCTCGCGCGGCCCCGGCCGCTTTCTGTCTGTTGCGCCAGCAACAGGCTTCCGCCTTCGGGCGGGCCGGCGCTTCGGCGCCCTGACTCACCAGAATCATGAAGAACAAGGAACGCTACGTCTTCCTCGAGTGCACAGAGTGCCGCAACCGGAATTACACGACCGGCAAGAAGCTGCGCGCTGAGTACAAGCTCGAGAAGAAGAAGTTCTGCAAGTTCTGCGGCGGTCACAAGGTCCACCGCGAGAAGAAGCTCTGATCCCCGGATCCCCAGATCACCATGCTGTTCCGCTACAAGCCGGATGATGGTCGCAACGCCCGCCAGATTGCATTCTGGTTCGGCGAGGCGGCGATCGCCTTCGGTTGCACGGCCTTTGCCGGGCTGCTTGACCGCTGGGTCAGCTTGCGCGGTCCGTTGATCGAATCCATGCCGAAGGTTCCGGTCTTCGGTGTCGGTCTCACCGGCTCCTTCGCCCTGGGGCTGGCGCTCTTCCTGGTTCTCACCTTTGTCTGGGTGCAGTTCCTGGCCAAGGAAAAGACGGCTCAACACCTCATCGAGGTCGAAGCCGAAATCAACAAAGTCACCTGGCCTTCCTTCAAAGAGGCCAGCAACTCCTCGATCGTCGTCCTCGTGACGGTGGTCATCCTGATGGCCTTCCTGGCTCTGATCGACTTCGTGTTCGGTCGAGTCTTCGACGTCATTCTCTGGAGCTAGTCATGAGCCTCGAGTGGTACGTAGTCCGCGTCGCGACGAACCGAGAAGACTCGGTGCGCGAGAAGCTGGTGCAGCGCATCAAGGCGGACAACCTCGAGCACCGGATCCCGCAGATCCTGGTGCCGGTTGAGCGTTTCACCGAGGTCAAGAACGGCAAGAAGAAGGTCGTCAGCCGCAAGATCTACCCGGGCTACCTCATGCTCCAGGCGGATCTCGGCAAGCCGGGCAGCGAAGACAAAGAAGACCAGTCGGTCTGGTTCGCGCTGCACGAGACCCAAGGCTTCGGCGATTTCGTCGGCGGGGGAGAAGAGCCCACCCCGATGACCCCGGACGAAGTCGACGGCATCCTCTCGCGCATGAACGACAGCGAAGAGAGCCCGCGCATGGCCGTCAAGATCAAGCGCGGCGATCTGGTGCGCATCACCGAGGGGCCCTTCGAAGGTTTCGATGGTTCGGTCGAGGAAGTCGACGAATCCAAAGGAATCCTCAGCATCGCTGTCACGATCTTCGGTCGCAACACCAGCGTCGAGATCGACCACTGGCAGGTCGAGCCCGTCTAGACCTGCCCCGAGGGGCGCGTTCGCGCGGCTCTCACCCCGTTTGAACCACCACGGTGGGAGGGAAAAACATGGCAAAAGAAGTCACCGCAAAAATCAAGCTCCAGTGCCCCGCAGGCGCTGCGACCCCGGCTCCGCCGGTCGGTCCGGCCCTGGGTGCGCACGGTGTCCCGATCGGCGAGTTCGTCAAGCAGTTCAACGACGCGACGGCGGACAAGCGCGGGATGATCATCCCGGTCGTCATCACGGTCTTCAAGGACCGTAGCTTCGAGATCGAGTACAAGTCGCCGCCGGCGGCCGTGCTCATCCTGAAGGCGGCTGGCCTCGAGAAGGGCTCGGGCGTGGTCGGCTCGGAGATCGTGGGAGCGATCACCGCCGCCCAGGTCGACGAGATCGCCGAGGTCAAGAAGAACGACCTGAACGCGGCCTCCGCGGAAGCGGCAGCTCGCATCATCGCTGGAACCGCGCGTTCCATGGGCATCGAGGTCAAGGGCTAAGGAGAACGATCATGGCGAACAAGAGCCGTCGTGCCCGCGAGAACGCGGAAAAGGTCGACCGCACCAAGGTCTACGACATGAACGAGGCATTCGACACCCTGAAGGGTTTCCGGAAGGCCAAGTTCGATGAGACCGTCGAGGTCGTCGTGCGCCTGGGTGTCGATCCCAAGAAGTCGGACCAGATGGTCCGCGGCGCGGTCAGCCTGCCCCATGGTTTGGGCAAGCAGGTGCGCGTCGTCGCCTTCGCAGAAGGCGAGATCGCCGATGCCTGCAAAGAGGCCGGTGCCATCGAGGTCGGTTCCGACGAACTGGCCGCCAAGATCGAAGGCGGCTGGACCGACTTCGACGTGGTGATCGCCCACCCCAGCATGATGCGGGTGGTTGGCAAGCTGGGTCGGGTTCTCGGTCCGCAGGGCAAGATGCCCTCGCCGAAGTCCGGCACGGTTACCCCGAACGCCGCGCAGGCCGTCTCCGACTTCTGCGCCGGCAAGATCGAGTTCCGCGTTGACAGCGGCTCGAACCTGCACGTGCCGGTCGGCAAGGCCTCGTTCTCCAGCGAGCAGCTCACCGACAACACGCGCGCCTTCCTCGATTACGTCATGACCTTGCGTCCGGCAACGGCCAAGGGGGCGTACATCCGCAACATCAGCGTCTCGACCACGATGGGCCCCGGCCTCAAGGTCGATTACATCCAGCAGTAACGGAGGACAACCAGATGGTCAGCTACATCAATGAATGGATCGTCCGCGAGTACTCCGAACTCGTGAAGGATCAGGACGGAGTCGTCCTGCTCGGCGTCGAGTCCCTCTCGGTCGAAGAGGCGCAGAGCCTGCGCAACGAAGTCCGCGAGACGGGTGCTCAGCTCGTACTCGGCAAGAAGCGCCTGGTGCGCGTCGCCCTGCGCGAAGTCGGCATCGAGCTGGAAGAAGACGCCTGGAGCATGGGCAGCGCTGCGCTGCTGGTGGGCGACACCGAGGCGACGATCTCGGCCGCCAAGGCGATCGAGAAGATCTACAAGAAGGCCAAGGACGATCGCAAGGTCACGTACCGCGGCGCCTTCTTCGACGGAACCGTCATGAACGCGACGGAGGCTGCCTCCATCGCCGGCATGCCGGACCGTCAAACCCTGCGCGCCATGATGGTCGGTGTCATCTCCGCCCCGGCTCGCAAGCTCGCCACCGTCCTCAACGAGGTCGGGGCATCCACCGCCCGCTGCATGCAAGCACGGGCGGACCAGGGGGACGCTGCCTGATCGCTCGATCCAGTTGCGACCCGATTCCCGCATCCCGCGAAACCAAGCAATCAAATTAGAACCATGACCGAAGAGACCCAAACCGTCGAACTCGACGCGGATCTCGAGGAGCTGTTCAAGCAGCTCGATGCTCTCCCCCTCGGTAAGGCCGCGACCCTCGTCAAGGCCATGGAAGAGCGTTGGGGCGTGAGCGCTGCTGCTCCGGTGGCCGTTGCCGCTGCTGGCGGTGGCGGTGGCGACGCCGGCGAAGCTGCCGAAGAGAAGACCTCTTTCGACGTCATCCTGGATGGCGCTGGCGACAAGAAGATCAACGTGATCAAGGTCGTCCGTGCGATCACCGGCCTCGGCCTCAAGGAGGCCAAGGAGATGGTCGAGTCGGCCCCGAAGGCCGTCAAGGAAGGCGTGTCCAAGGACGAAGCCGAGGACATCAAGAAGCAGCTCGAGGAAGCTGGCGCTTCCGTCAAGCTGGGTTGATCCTGGCCCATCCACTGACTCTGGATCGAGCGATCCCCATGGGGGGCGCCCGCCGCGCGGCGGGTGGCCCTCATGGGTCGCTTCTGCCTCGCCCTGCCCTGATCGGGCCGGGACGGGCCATTTGCTAGTCTGGAAGAACGGGGCGCCGTTCTTTTCCAGGCGCGGTCGTTGACCGCACCACTTCTCACCCACGCCGGGACCCAGCCCATGTCCGTCGAAGCCAAGTCGATCTCCGACTTCGAAGTTCGGGATTTCCGTTCCTTCCAATTCCGGGACGAATCCATCCTCCCCGGTCTCTCGGATCTGCAAGTTCGTTCGTACAACGAATTCCTGCAGATCGGAGTGCCGGCCAAGCGTCGTAAGGAACTGGGGGTGGAAGCCCTGTTCCAGGGCGCATTCCCGATCGAGAGCCACGATAAGTCGATGGCTCTTGAGTACATCGGGTACGAGCTGGGCCGTCCGCGGTACACGCCGGAAGAGTGCCGCGAGCTGAAGTACAGCTACGCCTACCCGCTGCGGGTGCGCGTGGCCCTGCGCAAGGGCGAGGAGTCCATCGAGGAAGAGATTTACCTCGGTGAGATCCCGGTGATGATGGGCGGGGGCGAGTTCATCGTCAACGGCTCCGAGCGCGTCATCGTCTCGCAGCTGCACCGCTCGCCGGGCATCGACTTCTCTGCCGAGATCCACACCGGCGACAAGAAGCTGCACAGCGCGCGCGTCATCCCCGAGCGCGGTTCGTGGGTCGAGCTGCTGGTCTCGGGCAAGGGCTCGCTGCAGGTGCGCATTGACCAGCAGGGCAAGTTCTCGGCGCTGACCTTCCTCCGCGCGCTCAAGCCGGAGTGGGGCACCGACGACGCGATCCTGCGCCTGTTCTATCCGGTTGACACGCTGAAGCGTGGCAAGGAGACCAAGGCCAAGTACGCCGCCAAGCTCGAGGGCATGCGCTCGCTGGGCCAGGTGCGCGATACTCGCACCGGCGAAGTCTGGGTCGAAGCCGGTCAGGAGATCGGCGCCGAAGCCGCCGAGCGGATCGCCGGTTCGGACCTCAAGGAGATCGAGGTCCTCGCGAGCGACGCCAAGTACGCCGCCGACTTCCCGTGGATGGACGACACGCTCATCCTCGACTCGCTCAAGGAAGACACCGCCTCCTCGCACGAAGAGGCCCTCGCCGCGATCTACGCCAAGCTGCGTCCGGGCAACCCGATTCAGCTGGAGAAGGCGCGCGAGCTGATCCACGACCGCTTCTTTGACGAGAAGCGCTACAGCCTGGGTCGCGTCGGCCGCTTCCGGATCAGCCGGAAGTTCCGTCGTCCCTCGGAGGCCGACCGCGGCCCGACCACGCTGCTGCCGGAGGACATCTACGATGCCGTCCGCTACCTGCTGGGTCTGCGCGCCAACATCGGCGAGATCGACGACATTGACCACCTCGGCAACCGCCGCGTGCGCACCCTGGCCGAGCTGGCCAGCGAGGAGTTCCGCAAGGGGCTGCTCAAGGTCGCACGCGCCGCCGTCGATCGGATGTCGCAGCAGAGCGACACCGAGACCCTGACCCCGCGCGCGCTGGTCAACGCCAAGGCTTTCTCGACCGCGGTCGAGCAGTTCTTTGCCCGCGGTGAGCTCTCGCAGGTGGTCGACCAGACCAACCCGCTGTCGCAGCTCGCGCACGAGCGCCGTCTGTCGGCTCTCGGCCCGGGTGGTCTCAACCGCAAGCGCGCCGGCTTCCAGGAGCGAGACGTCCACATCTCGCACTACGGTCGCCTGTGCCCGATCGAAACGCCGGAAGGCGCGAACATCGGCCTGATCTCGTCGCTGTCGCTGTACGCGGTGGTCGACGACTACGGCTTCCTCACCACGCCGTACCGCGTGGTCACCAAGGGTAAGGTCACCGACGAGGTCGCTTTCCTGCGCGCCGACGAAGAGTACGACGTGGTCTTCGCGCCTGCCGACTCGGCGGTCGCCAAGAGCAAGCTGGTGCCCGACGACAACGGCTACGTGATGTGCCGCCACCACGGCGAATTCACGCTGAAGCCGGTCGACGAAGTGCAGTACATCGACATCGACCCGGGTCAGATCCTGGGTATCTCGGCTGCGCTGATTCCCTTCCTCGAGCACGACGACGCGAACCGCGCGCTGATGGGCTCGAACATGCAGCGTCAGGCTGTGCCGCTGATCCGCACCGAGCCGCCGCTCGTCGGAACCGGCATGGAGAAGGCGGTGGCCTACAACTCGGGCTGGGTCGTCAAGGCGCGTCGCGCCGGCACGGTCGAGCACGTGGACGCCACCAAGATCAAGCTCAAGGAAGAGACCGAGCCCTACTACCTGCGCAAGTTCCAGGGCACCAACGAGCACACGACCCTCAACCAGAAGCCGCTGGTCAAGGTGGGGGACAAGGTGTCGCGCGGGCAGCTGATCGCGGACGGTCCCTCGACCCACCAGGGCGAGCTGGCCATCGGCAAGAACCTGCTCGTCGCCTTCATGTCCTGGGAAGGCTACAACTACGAGGACGCGATTGTCGTCTCGGAGCGCCTGGTCAAGACCGACACCTTCACCTCGATTCACATCCACAGCTTCGAGGCGGAGATCCGCGAGACGACCCTGGGCAAGGAAGAGTTCACCCGCGATATCCCCAACGCGGGCGAGCGCGCGCTGCGCAACCTGGATGACAACGGCATCGTCCGGATCGGCACCCGGGTCGGCCCGAACGACATCCTGGTCGGCAAGATCGCGCCGAAGTCGAAGACCGAGCTCACTCCGGAAGAGCGTCTGCTGCACGCCATCTTCGGTCGCGCCGGAGAAGACGTGAAGAACGTCTCGCTGAAGCTGCCGGCCGGTGTGCACGGAGTCGTGATCGGCGCCCAGCGCTTCAGCCGCAAGGTCAACATGACCGCAGGCGAGCGCCGCGCTGCCCACGAGCAGATCCGTCAGATCGAGAACGAGTACGACGACGTGCTCCGCCGCGAGCTGCAGGCCTGCGTCAACGAGCTCAGCGAGTACATCGGCGAGCCGCTCAAGCTGCCGAAGGCCCGCAAGCCGATCGAGATCACCGAGGCCACGCTGTTCGGCGATCTGATGACCATCCAGGAGTACCTGAAGACCTTCTCGGAAGGCCTGGATCATCCTTCGCGCCGCACCAAGGCCGAAGAGATCGTGCGCTCGCACCTCGACCGCATCGAGGACAAGGAAGCCTGGAAGACCAAGATGGCCAGCCGTCTGTCGCGCGGGGATGACCTGCCGAACGGCGTGCTCGAGATGGTCAAGGTCTACATCGCGACCAAGCGCAACCTGTCGGTCGGCGACAAGATGGCCGGCCGCCACGGCAACAAGGGCGTGATCTCGAAGATCCTGCCCGAAGAGGACATGCCGTTCCTCGACGACGGCACTCCGGTCGACATCATCCTCAACCCGCTGGGCGTGCCCAGCCGTATGAACGTCGGCCAGATCCTCGAAACCCACCTCGGCCTCGCGGCCATGAACGGTGGTTTCCGTGCCATGACCGGGGCCTTCGACGGCGCCTCGGAAGCGCAGATCGAAGAGGCGCTGAAGGACTCGGGCATGCCCGAGAGCGGCACCCACACGGTCTTCGATGGCCGCACCGGCTCGCCCTTCGAACAGAAGGTCTGCGTCGGTTACATGTACATGCTGAAGCTGCACCACCTCGTCGACGAGAAGGTGCACGCGCGTTCGACCGGCCCGTACAGCCTCATCACGCAGCAGCCGCTGGGTGGTAAGGCGCGCTTCGGTGGTCAGCGATTCGGCGAAATGGAGGTGTGGGCGCTCGAGGCATACGGCGCCGCCTACCTCCTGCAGGAGCTCCTCACCGTGAAGTCCGACGACGTCGACGGCCGGACCAAGATTTACGAGTCCATGGTGAAGGGCAAGAACATCCTCGAATCGGGCACGCCCGTCAGCTTCGAGGTGTTGATGAACGAGATCCGCGGCCTCGGCTTGAACATCAAGCTCGAGAACTCCGACCAATAGGCCCTTCCGGCCAACGCCCACACCTGGCAAACCAAATGATGGACCAGCCCACCGACACCGCGACTCCGACCCCTGCGCCGCCGGCCCCGCCGGCGACCTCGCCGCTTGATCAGCGTGATCAGCTGGCGGTCTCGATCCGTCTGGCTTCTCCCGAGGACTTCCGTTCGGCGTCCTTCGGCGAGGTCAAGAAGCCCGAGACCATCAACTACCGCACCTTCCGTCCGGAGAAGGACGGCCTGTTCTGCGAGCGCATCTTCGGTCCCGAGCGGGATTACGAGTGCGCCTGCGGCAAGTACCGCGGCCAGAAGCACATGGGCATCGTGTGCGACAAGTGCGGGGTCATGGTCACGACCTCGCGCGAGCGTCGCAAGCGCATGGGCCACATCAACCTGGCGGCCCCGGTCGCGCACATCTGGTTCTTCTCGGTCACTCCGAGTCGAATCGGCAACCTGCTCGGGATGAAGAAGACCGAGCTGGAGCGCGTGATCTACTTCCAGGACTACGTGGTCATCGACCCGGGTGAGTCCGAGTTCAAGAAGGCCCAGCTCGTCACCGAAGACGAGTGCCGCCGCGCGCGGGCCCAGTACGGCAGCTCCTTCGTGGCCGGCATGGGCGCCGAGGCCGTGGCCGAGCTGCTGCGCGGTCTCAACCTCGATTCGGTTGCAGCCGAGCTCCGCGAGGAGATGAAGAACTGCAACTCGAAGCAGCGCATGGCGGACATCATCAAGCGCCTGCGTACCGTCGAGATGCTGCGCGATTCGCCGAACGATCCGTCGTGGATGATCCTCGACGTGATCCCGGTGATCCCGCCGGAGCTGCGCCCGCTGGTGCGCCTCGACAGCGGCAACTTCGCGAGCTCCGATCTGAACGACCTCTACCGTCGTCTGATCAACCGCAACAACCGTCTGAAGCGCCTCATTGAGCTGAACGCTCCGGAGGTCATCATCCGCAACGAGAAGCGGATGCTGCAGCAGTCGGTCGACGCCCTGTTTGACAACGGGCGCTGCAAGCGGCAGGTGATGAGCACCTCGAACCAGCCGCTCAAGTCGCTGACCGACATGATCAAGGGCAAGCAGGGTCGCTTCCGCTTGAACCTGCTCGGTAAGCGCGTCGATTACTCGGCGCGTTCGGTGATCGTGGTCGGCCCCGAGCTGAACCTGCACCAGTGCGGTCTGCCCAAGGTCATCGCGCTGGAGCTGTTCCAGCCCTTCATCATTCGCCGCCTCAAGGAGCTGCGTCTGGCCGAGACCATCAAGGCGGCCAAGAAGATGCTCGAGCGCCGCGAAGAGGCGGTCTGGGACATCCTCGAAGAGGTGATTCAGAACCACCCGGTGCTGCTGAACCGCGCTCCGACCCTGCACCGTATGGGTATCCAGGCCTTCGAGCCGGTGCTCATCGAGGGCAACGCGATTCAGATTCACCCGCTGGTCTGCCAGGGCTACAACGCCGACTTTGACGGTGACCAGATGGCGGTCCACCTGCCGCTGTCCTTCGAGGCGCAGATCGAGGCCTGCACGCTGATGCTGTCCCCGAACAACGTCTTCAGCCCGCAGAGCGGCAACCCGATCATCTCGCCGCATCAGGACATCATTCTGGGCCTGTTCTACATGACCACCGACCGCGCCGAGTCGCGCAACGAGTGGAAAGAGGACGGTTCGCAGGGCCTGGGGGCGGTTTACACCTCGATCGACGAGGTGCTGCTCGCCTACGCGCACGGTCACCTTGAGACGCACTCGCGCGTGCTGGTGCGCTTCCCCGAGGGTTCGGTGCTCGCCGAGAAGCATGGTTCGCCCTTCCGCACCCTCAAGGGGGACGAGCTGATCGCGACCACCCCGGGCCGGGCAATCGTCAACGATTGCTTCCCGGACGGCATGCCGTACTACAACTATCCGCAGGACAAGAAGGCGATCTACGACCTGATCAAGGATTGCCATCGTCTGGTCGGCCGCGAGGCCACGCTGGACCTGCTGGACCTGCTGAAGTCGATGGGCTTCAAGTCGGCGACGCGTTCGGGTCTGTCCTTCGCGAAGGACGACATGCTGATCCCGGACAAGAAGTGGGACATCATCGGCGAGACCCAGGAACAGGTCGACCGCGCCCAGTCCGACTTCCAGGAAGGCCGCATCACCGACGCCGAGCGCTACGCCCACGTGCTCGACCTCTGGACTTCCGCGCGAGATCAGATCTCGGGCGAACTGCTGGATCAGCTGAAGAACGAGCGCCGCGATGGTCGCCCGTATTTGAACCCGGTCTACGTCATGGCGCACTCCGGTGCGCGTGGTGGTGTCGACCAGATTCGTCAGCTCTCGGGCATGCGCGGTCTGATGGCCAAGCCCTCGGGCGAGATCATCGAGACGCCGATCCGCGCGAACTTCCGCGAAGGCCTGCACGTGCTGGAGTACTTCTCCTCGACGCACGGTGCGCGTAAGGGTCTGGCCGATACCGCGCTGAAGACCGCCGACTCGGGATACCTCACCCGCAAGCTGGCCGACGTGGCGCAGAACGTCGTGGTGGCCCGCCCGGATTGCGGCACCCTGGGTTCGGTGACCAAGCAGGCCGTGTACCACGGCGAGAAGCTGGTCCTGCCGCTCGGCCGTGCCATCCGTGGCCGTGTCGCCCGCGACACGATCCGCGACCGCATCACCGACGAGCTGGTGGTCGAAGAGAACCAGCTGATCACCCCCGAGATCGCGGCGCGCATCGAGAAGATGGGCTACACCAAGATCCGGGTGCGCAGCCCGCTCACCTGCGAGGCGGGCGCCGGTGTCTGCGCGAACTGCTACGGCGAAGACCTCTCGCGCGGCCACCTGGTCGAGCTCGGTCTGGCCGTCGGCATCATCGCCGCGCAGTCGATCGGCGAACCGGGCACGCAGCTGACCATGCGTACCTTCCACATCGGTGGTACGGCAAGTCACACCGCCGAGATCTCGTCGACCAAGGCGAAGCGGGGCGGCACCGTCGAATACTACGAGCTGCGCACCGTGACCAACCCGGATGGCGACATGGTTGCCTTGTCCCGGAACGGCGCGTTGATCGTGCGTGACGCCAAGGGTCGCGAGCTGGATCGTTACGACGTTCCGCTGGGCGCCCGAGTCCACGTTGCGAACGGTGACAAGATCAAGAAGGGCGGAAAGGTCGTCGATTGGGACGCTCACTTCCTGCCGATCCTCGCCGAGCACGACGGCAAGGTGCACTTCGAAGACGTCATCGACGGCAAGACGATGAAGATCGAAGAGGACCCGGCGACCGGCTACAAGCGCGTCAAGATCATCGAGTCGCGTGGCGAGCTGCACCCGCAGGTGCACATCCTCGGCAAGGACGGCGAAGTGCTCTACTACGCCACTCTGCCCGAGAACGCCTACCTCGACGTCAAGGAGGGCCAGAAGGTCACCGCCGGCACGCTGATCGCCAAGTCGCCGCGGACCGCTGCAGGTACCGCCGACATCACCGGTGGTCTGCCGCGTGTCACCGAGCTGTTCGAAGCCCGGACTCCGAAGGAGCCCTCGGTGATGGCCGAGATCGACGGCATCGTCGAGCTGGGGGATAAGCGTCGCGGCAAGCGAGTGATCGTGGTTCGCTCCGAAGAAGGCGAGCTCGAGCGCGAGCACGTCGTGCCTCTCACCAAGCACCTGCGCGTGCACACGGGCGACCGTGTTCGCTGCGGGGACAAGCTGGTCGAGGGTCCGCTGCCGCCGCACGAGATTCTTTCGGTTCTCGGCGAAGAGAAGGTCCAGGAGTACCTGGCCGAAGAGATCCAGAACGTCTACCGCGCGCAGGGCGTGACGATCGATGACAAGCACATCGAGATCATCGTCAGCCAGATGATGCGCAAGGTTCAGATCGACGATCCTGGCGATTCGCCGCTGCTGCCGAACTCGCTGGTCGACCGCCACAACTACCGCAAGATGCGCGAGGCGCTGATGGACGACGGCAAGAACCCGCCGTCCCACAGCCCGGTGCTGATGGGTATCACCAAGGCCTCGGTCCAGTCCGAGTCCTTCATCTCGGCGGCGTCCTTCCAGGAGACCACCAAGGTGCTCACCGAGGCCGCTCTGCGCGGCAAGACCGACGAGCTGCGCGGTCTGAAGGAGAACGTGATTCTGGGCAACCTGATCCCGGCGGGCACCGGCTTCCGTGGCCTGCTCCGGACTCGGGTCCAGAAGAACGTCGACTTCTCGCAGTTCGAAGACTTCCCCGCGCCGCCGGCAGCCGAGCCTGCCGAGGTCTCCGCCGAAGCGGAGGGAGAAGCCTGATCCCCGGCGTCCCGGCGGGCTTCACCCGCCGGGATGCTTGACTTTTTCGTCGAATCCCGTACGATTTGACGCCCTTTCTCGCCCGAATCCGGGCAAGCATTCGCAAAGATGCCGACCATCAACCAACTCGTCCGCAAGGGCCGCAAGCCCATTCGGAAGAAGTCGAAGAGCCCGGTGCTCGACAAGTGCCCGCAGAAGCGGGGTGTCTGCACGCAGGTCAAGACCATGACCCCGAAGAAGCCGAACTCGGCTCTTCGTAAGGTCGCGCGTGTGCGCCTTTCGAACGGCAAAGAGGTCACGGCCTACATCGGCGGCGAGGGGCACAACCTGCAGGAGCACTCGATCGTGCTGGTTCGCGGCGGCCGAGTCCGCGACCTGCCGGGTGTTCGCTATCACATCGTCCGTGGCACCCTCGACTGCGCGGGTGTCGATGACCGCAAGCAGGGCCGTTCCAAGTACGGCGCCCGCCGCAGCTAGGCAGAGGTTCAGTCATGCCGCGTAACTACAAGTCCACCGCGAAGTTCCAGCAGCCGGATCCGAAGTTCGGCTCGATGGTTGCGACCAAGTTCATCAACCAGCTCATGCAGGACGGCAAGAAGTCCACGGCCATGGCTGTGTTCTACGATGCCTGCGAGATGGCGGCCAAGAAGCTCGACGAGGTTCCGGCCGAACAGGTCTTCCTGACCGCGCTCGAAAACGTGCGCCCCAGCGTCGAGGTCCGTTCGAAGCGCGTCGGCGGCTCGAACTACCAGGTCCCGCGCGAAGTTTCGCCGAAGCGCGCCCAGGCTCTGGCGATCCGCTGGATCGTCGGCAACGCCCGCAAGAAAAAGGGCATGCCCATGGCGCGGCGCCTCTCCACGGAGTTCGTGGACGCTTGCAACAACACCGGCGCCTCGGTCCAGTGGAAGGAGAACGTCCACAAGATGGCCGAAGCCAACAAGGCTTACAGCCACTTCAACTTCTAGACGCTGCAGCGTCTCCAGCGCGCGGGCGGCCGGTTCACGGTCGCCCGTTCGCAATTCCGCCCGCCATGTCCGCCGAGATCATCCTGCTGCGCCTCAACAAGGAGTCGCCCAAGAAGTGCTCGCTCACCCCGTTGCGCGGGCGCGAGGAGTGGCCGATCCGCTGGATTCACTGCGCGCTCGGCGACGAGGTCGAGGTGGGCGAGGTCACGCTGCTGCACCCGGACGGCGAGCCGCTGGGCCCCGAAGACGCAAGTCGTCCGCTTCTGCTGATCGATTCCAGCTGGCGCGACCTGCCGCGGGTTCTGCGCGGGGTTCAAGGCACGCTGCACAAGCGCAGCCTGCCCAAGGGGCTGGTGACGGCCTACCCGCGCAAGTCGAACTACTTCGAGGATCCCGAGACCGGCCTGGCAAGCATCGAGGCTCTGCACGCCGCGATCGCCATGCTGGGGCAGCGCGACGACCGCCTGCTCGAGGGCTACTACTGGGCCGAGCAATACCTCGAGCGCAACGCTGCGCTGCTCGAGGCCGGGGCCTAGAATCGCGCCATGGACCTGGCGCGGCTGCGCAACTTCGGCATCGTCGCCCACATTGATGCGGGCAAGACCACGGTCTCGGAGCGGATCCTGTTCTACACCGGGATCGAGCACCGCATGGGCGAGGTGCACGATGGCACGGCGACGCTCGACTGGATGGAGCAGGAGCGCGAGCGCGGCATCACGATCACGGCGGCCGTCACGGCCTGCGACTGGCGTGAGCACCACCTGCAGCTGATCGATACTCCGGGTCACGTCGACTTCACCGTCGAGGTCGAGCGCTCCCTGCGGGTGCTGGATGGCGCGGTGGTGGTGGTAGATGCGGTCGCGGGGGTGCAGCCCCAGACCGAGACCGTGCTGCGCCAGGCCAAGCGGCACCAGGTCCCGCTGATCTTCCTGATCAACAAGATGGATCGCCTCGGCGCCGACTATGAGGCCGCAGTCGCCAGCGTGCAGGAGCGGCTCGGAGTGCTGGCGGTGCCGGTGCAACTCCCGCGTGGCGAGGGCGAGAGCTTCGCCGGGGTCTACGACCTGCTGCGCGAAGAGTCGCTGGACTGGACCGACGAGCTGGGGCGCGAGCTGGTGCGCGGTCCGATCCCCGAGGAGGATCGGGCGCGCGTCGCCGAGGCGCGCGATCAGCTGTGCAGCCGGGTCGCGGAGCTCGACGAGGCCTGGGCGGACCGCTACCTCGAACAGGGCCGGCTGACGGCCGACGAGCTGCGGGCCGCGATCCGCGAGGCCGTGCAGGCGCGGCGGATGGCCCCGGTGCTGGCCGGAGCGGCGCTGCGCAACAAGGGCATCCAGCCGGTGCTCGACGCGGTCGTGGACTGGTTGCCTTCGCCGCTTGAGCGGCCGCCGGTGCGCGGCGAGCGGGCCGATGGCAGCGCCGCCGAGCGCGAGCCGCGGGAAGACGAGCCGCTCACGGCTCTGGTCTTCAAGATCTACCACGAGTCCTTCGGCGACCTGCATTTTGCGCGGGTCTTTGCCGGCCGACTGCGGACCGGCGCCAAGCTGGTCGTGGCGCGGACCGGGCGCAAGGAGCGCGTCGGGCGCCTGCTGCGCATCCACGCCGACGACCGCACCGCCATCGAGGAGGCCGGGCCCGGCGAGATCGTCGCGATCAGCGGGCTGAAGTTCGCCGCGACGGGGGACACCCTGTGCGAGCCGGGTTCCGAGCTTGCGCTGGAGGGCATGGAGTTCCCGCAGCCGGTGCTCCGGGTCACGGTCGAGCCGCGCGAGCCGGGTGGGGCCGAGGCGCTGCTGCAGGCGCTCGCCTGCCTCGATCGGGAAGACCCGACCCTGCAGACCGAACTCGACGAAGAGTCGGGCCAGCACATTCTGGCCGGGATGGGGGAGCTCCATCTCGAGGTCGTGCTGCGGCGGCTGGAGAAGGAGTTCGGCGTGGATGCCCGGATCGGCGCCCCGCAGGTCTCGTATCGCGAGGCGCTGACGCGCGCGGTGACAGCAGTAGGGGCGGCCGAATGGCCGGTTGAGGACCAGCTCCAGCGCGTCGAGGCGCAGGTGGAGCTCCGGCCGGTCGAGAGCGCCGGCGTCCTCCTGCGCGTTCGCCCTGAGCTGCTTGAAGGCCTGGGCCTCCGCGCCCAGGAGTTCCCGCTCGATCTCCTGCGCGGCGAGTCCGGGGCTTGGGGGCTTCCGCTGACCGGGGTGGAGGTGGAGCTCCAGGCGCTCCGCGTCGCCGGCGAGGCCCAGCCGCCGGCCAGCGCGGCCCTGGGCGCGCTGACCCGGGCGCTGCGGCTGGGCCTGGAAGGAGCGACCGAGGTCCAGGAGCCCTGGATGGATCTGGTGGTGCGGGCCCCGGAGAGCGCCACCTCGGCCGTCATCGCCGATCTGAACTCCCGCCACGCCGAGATTCGGGCCGTCGATCCCGCTGCGGGGGAGATCCGGGCCCGGGCCCCGCTGGCCGAGATGTTCGCCTACTCGACGCACTTGAGA
Source organism: Planctomycetota bacterium (assembly GCA_002705055.1). Classification (GTDB taxonomy): domain Bacteria; phylum Planctomycetota; class UBA1135; order UBA1135; family UBA1135. The sequence continues at coordinate 90,935 of PAHY01000042.1, read as the reverse complement.
TCTCAAACTCAAGGCAAAGGCGAGTTCTCGATGCAGCTCGGCGGCTATGCCGCTCCTCAAGGAGCCCGAAAGACCGAACTATCTGCCAAATTGGGGATTTCCGACCGGGAATCAGAGCGCGGGCCTTGACCTCCTGAGGTCCGTCCATAGAATACTTGGCCCCTTTTACGGGAGAGCCCCGGCAAATCCGGGCCGCAGTCGGCGAGACCCCCCAGGTAAGCCGCTCGGATAGAGGACCCGGGGCTAGCGTTGCATAGTCATGGCACAGAAAATCAAGATCCGTCTCGAGGCATACGACCACGAGGCCATTGACCAGGCCACGGAGTCGATCATCGAAGCCGCCCGCCTCACCGGCGTCGCGGTCTCGGGTCCGATCCCGCTGCCGACGCGATGCGAGCGCTACACCGTCCTGCGTTCGCCGCACGTCAACAAGAAGGCCCGCGAGCAGTTCGAGATCCGCACTCACAAGCGGCTCATGTATCTGCTCGATCCCACGCCGCAAACGGTCGATGCGCTCAACCGCCTCGTCCTGTCGGCTGGAGTCGACGTCCGCATCAAGGCTTAGGCCTCGACTCCTTTCTTCTCCCGCATGTCCGCGGCTCCTGCCCCGGACCTCTGTGACACCCTCGGCTGGATACCGAGATCACGATGACCAAGAAGTTCCTCCTCGCCCGCAAGCGCGGCATGACCCAAGTCTTCCGAGAAGACGGCACCGTTGTTCCGGTGACGGTTCTCCAGGCGGGTCCCTGCACTGTGACGGGCCTGCGCGACAAGCAGCGCGACGGCTATCGTGCCGTCCAACTCGGCCTCACCCCGGCTCGCGACAAGCACGTCGCCAAGCCGCAGCGGGTCGCCGCGGAAAAGGCGGGCGTCAAGCCCTTCCGCGTCCTGCGCGAGTTCCGCGTTGATGCCACCGACGGCTATGAGATCGGTCAAGAGCTGACGGCCGAGACCTTTGAAGTCGGCGACGTCGTCGACGTGGCCGGTCGCTCGAAGGGCCGCGGCTTCGCCGGCACCATCAAGGCGCACGGCTTCGCTCGCGGTAGCGAGACCCACGGCTGTCACAACGTGCGCCAGCCCGGCTCGATCGGTCAGTGCGCCACGCCGTCGCGCGTCTTCAAGGGCCAGCGCATGCCGAAGCACTACGGCAACGAGCGCATCACCGTCAAGAACCTGGTCGTCGAAGGCGTCGACGCCGAGCGCGGCCTGATCCTGGTCCGCGGCGGCGTGCCGGGTCACCCGACCAGCCTCGTGCAGATTCAAACCGCCAAGACCGGGGGAGCGAAGTAAACCATGGCCAGCATCGGAACCTACGACGTCTCGAGCGGCAGCACCGGTCAGAAAGACCTCAGCGCCGACCTCGGCGAGCAGCTCCTCTACCGGACGATGAAGGACGTCATCGTCCAGTACCAGGCCAACCAGCGCCAGGGCGACGCCCACACCAAGGTGCGCACGGAACTGGCCGGGCACAAGAAGAAGCCCTGGAAGCAGAAGAAGACCGGCCGCGCGCGCGCGGGCGACCGTCGCAGCCCGCTCTGGCGTGGTGGTGCGACCGTCTTCGGTCCGCGCAACACGCGCCGCTGGGGCTACCACCTGCCGAAGAAGCAGCGTTTGGTCGCTCTGCGCAGCGCTCTGCTCGGCAAGGTCCAGGACAACGAGGTGGTCGAACTGGCCGGCCTCGAGTTTGATCAGCCCTCGGCCAAGGCCGCCCGCAAGGTGCTGGCCGACTGCGCGCCGCAGGGCACGGTGCTCGTTCTGCTGAGCGAGCCGAACGAAGCCGCCTGGCTGTCGTTCCGTAACTTCCCCCAGGTCTCGGTGCGCGCCGCTTCAGACGCCAACGCCTACGACCTGCTCGCGCACAAGTGGGTGCTCTGCCAGGAAGGCGCACTCGACGTGCTGACCGAACGCTGCGCCAAGGCGCGCACCAGCAAGGAGGCGTCGTCATGAGCAGCATGACTGACCACTACCAGATCCTCATCAAGCCGGTCCTCACCGAGAAGTCGACCGACCACACCGAGGAGCTCAACGAGTACCGCTTCGAAGTCGCGGGCGGCGCCAACAAGATCGAGATCAAGAACGCGGTCCAGGCCCTGTTCGACGTCAAGGTCTCGCGCGTCAACACCATGCTTCGTCCGGGCAAGCTGCGCCGTCGTGGTGCCAGCTGGTTCCGGACGCCCTCCCGGAAGATCGCCATCGTCCAGCTGCAGGACGGCGACAAGATCGAGCTGCTGTAGGAGAGATACCGGAGAATCACGATGGGCATCAAGTACTACAAGCCGACTTCGCCGGGCCGCCGCGGTGGCTCTGTGCTGGACCGCGCCGAGCTCACCCGCCAGAAGCCGGAGAAGAGCCTGCTCGCTCCGCTCAAGAAGACGGGTGGCCGCAACAACCACGGCACCGTCACCGCGCGTCACCGCGGGGGTGGAGCGAAGCGGCGCTACCGCATCATTGACTTCAAGCGCAACAAGGACGGCGTGCCGGCCAAGGTCGCTCACATCGAGTACGACCCCAACCGCACCGCTTACATTGCGCTGCTGCACTACGCCGACGGCGAGAAGCGCTACATCATCTGGCCCAAGGGCCTGAAGCAGGGCACCACGATTTCGTCCGGCGAGAACGCCGAGCCGAAGACGGGCTGCGCGATGGAACTGCGTCACATCCCGCTGGGCATGGAAGTGCACAACGTCGAGCTGCGTCCTGGCCAGGGTGCCAAGATGGTCCGCTCGGCCGGCGCCTCGGCGCGCCTGGCTGCCCGCGAGGGCGAGTATGCGCTGCTGGCGCTGCCCAGCGGCGAACTGCGCCGCGTGCACGTCCGCTGCCGCGCCACCATTGGCGAGGTCGGCAACGCCGATCACCAGAACGTCAAGTTGGGCAAGGCTGGCCGTAACCGCCACAAGGGCAAGCGCCCGCACGTCCGCGGTGTCGCGATGTACCCGGCCGCTCACCCGCACGGTGGTGGTGAGGGTCGCACCAAAGGTAAGCACCCGGTCTCGCCGTGGGGCAAGCCTGCCAAGGGTCAGAAGACTCGTAACCGTCGCAAGACGACCAGCAAGTTCATCGTCCGCCGCCGCAAGGGGGCCAAGTAACAGGACTGAAGCATGAGCCGTAGTCTCAAGAAAGGACCCTGGATCGACCCCAGCCTCCAGCGCAAGGTCGACAAGGTGATCGAGTCGGGCAACCGTCGCCCGATCCGTACCTGGGCCCGCGCCAGCACCATCCTTCCGGAATATGTCGGGATGACCTTCATGGTTCATAACGGCAAGGACTTCCTAAAGGTCTACGTCACCGAAGACATGGTCGGTCACCGCCTGGGCGAATTCGCGCCCACCCGGACCTTCCGTGGCCACGAGAAGAAGTAACGCAAGAGGGGACTGAATCATGGAATTCCGCGCTTCGCACCGTTACGCGCACATCTCGGCCAAGAAGGCCCGCCCGGCGGCGGACCTCATTCGTGGCCTGGGCGTCAACAGCGCCCTCGAGGTGCTGCGGGTCAATCAAACCCGCGGTGCCGCCATGTTCCGCAAGGTGCTCGCTTCGGCGATCGCCAACGCGGCGCAGAGCGACGCCGTCGACGTCAACAACCTCATCGTGCGCGAGGCTCGCGTCGACGAGGGGCCGCTTATCCACGGCCGCCCGCGCTTCCGCCCGGGTGCCATGGGTCGCGCCATGCCGATTCGTCGTCGTACCGCACACCTGAAGCTCACGGTCGCCGAGCTGGAGGACAACTAAAGATGGGACAGAAGATTCACCCGATCGGCTTCCGCATTGGTGTCACCGAGCCGTGGCGCTCGCGTTGGTACGCCCGTGGCCGCGAGTACGGCAAGAAGCTTGAGCTGGACTACAAGGTCCGCGAGCTCATCAAGAAGCGCTTCCGCAAGGGAGTGATCTCGCGCGTCGACATTCAGCAGCGCGGCGACCGCATGAGCATCACCATCTTCGCCACCCGGAAGGGCGAAGTCATCGGCCGCGGCTACTCGACGCGCGACGCCCTCGTCGCTGACCTCGAGAAGCTCAGCGGCATGGAAGTGAAGCTCGACATTCAGGAAGTCGGCCACTGGGACCTCGACGCCGTCACCGTCGCCGAGAACCTGGCCGGTGCCATCGAGCGCCGCGTGTCGCCTCGTCACCAGATCAAGCGGATCATGGAGAACACCATGAACGCCGGCGCCAAGGGCGTGAAGATCCAGGTTTCGGGTCGCATCGACGGCAAGGAGATGTCGCGCACCATCAAACAGCACACCGGTCGGATCCCGCTCCAAACCCTGGATGCGCGCTGCGACTACGGATTCGCCGAGGCGCACACCACCTACGGGGTGCTCGGCATCAAGGTGTGGATCTATGCCGGCGAGGGCATGCGTTTCTAGGAGCAGCTGAGGAGAAAGAACGATGTTGATGCCGAAGCGAACCAAGTACCGCAAGACCCAGCGGGGCAAGATCAAGGGCACCTACAAGTGCTCGCTGCCTCAGGGTCGCGGTCCGGCCGCGCGCAACCAGCACCGCAAGGGCCGTCCCACTGTCCGTCCGGCTGCGGCGACCGCCAAGGCCACCCGCGGCAACCGTGTCTCCTTCGGGGATTTCGGCCTGCAGGCGCTGGACTGGTGCTGGCTTAGCTCGCGCACGATCGAAGCCGGTCGTGTCGCCGCGAGCCGTGCCGCCGGTGAGGGCAAGATCTGGATTCGGGTCTTCCCGCACAAGCCGGTGACCGCCAAGCCCCTCGAGGTGCGCATGGGTAACGGTAAGGGCGACGTCGACCGCTGGGTCGCTGTGGTCAAGCCGGGCACCGTGCTCTACGAAATCGGCGGCGTCGAAGAGGCCGTCGCCCGCAAGGCGCTGAACCGCGTCTCGCACAAGATGCCGGTCAAGTGCCGGATGATCACCAAGAAGCCCATCTAGTCGGAGACTCGAAATGAAGACCGAAGAAATTCGCGGCAAGGACGACAGCGAGATCGAGTTCGACATCGCTCAGGCGGAGAAGGAGTACTTCGAGATGCGCTTCCGTTCCTTGACCGAGGGCAACCAAAACCCGTCGCGTCTGGGTGAGCTCCGCAAGGACATCGCCCGCATGAAGACCATCCTGCGCGAGCGCCAGATCGGCGTGCGCGGTCAACAGTCCCGCTGAGATTCCGGAGCAACGTCATGACCGAAGAGAACCAAGAAGTCACCGTGCGCGGCACCCGGAAGTCGATGGAGGGCACCGTGGTGTCGGACAAGGGCGAGAAGACCATCGTCGTCCAAGTCGAGCGCACGACCCGTCATCCGCTTTACCACAAGATCATCCGTAAGCGGAAGAAGTACCACGTCCACGACGAAGCCAACCAGGCCAAGGTCGGGGACAAGGTCGAAATCATGGGCACGCGCCCGCTCAGCAAGCTGAAGCGCTGGCGTCTGGTCCGCATCATCGAAGTGGCCCCGGTCGCTTAGTTCCGAGCCTGAATCCGTTAGGAGAATAGAACCATGATCCAGATGCAATCCCGCCTCGACGTCGCCGACAACAGCGGCGCGAAGGAAGTCATGTGCATCAAGGTGCTGGGTGGCTCGGGCCGACAGTTCGCCGGCCTCGGCGACGTTGTGGTCGCCTCGGTCAAGAAGTCGCTGCCTGGCAGTGACCTGAAGCCCGGCACGGTCGTCAAGGGCGTGATCGTCCGCACGAAGCAGAAGACGCGCCGCGCTGACGGCAGCTACGTCCGTTTCGACGGCAACGCCCTGGTCATCGTCGATGGCGAAGGCAACCCGAAGGGCACCCGCATCTTCGGGGCGGTGGCGCGTGAGCTGCGCGACCGCAAGTACATGAAGATCGTTTCGCTCGCTCAGGAGGTGGTCTGATGCATATCAAGACCGGAGACGAAGTGGTCGTCACGAGTGGCAACCACAAGGGCATGCGCGGCAAGGTCCTGCGCATCCTCAAGGACGAAGACCGAGTCTTCGTCGAAGGCGTCAATGTGCGCGAGAAGAATCTCGCCCGCACTCAGCAGAACCCGCAAGGCGGCACCGTCGAACGCGAGTTCTCGATTCACATCTCGAACGTGCTGCTCTGGAGCGACAAGGCAAAGAAGGGCGTGCGCACTCGAATCGAAGGCTCCGGTCGCGACAAGGTTCGCGTCGGCTCCTGTGGCACCAAGTTTGACTAGATCACCAGGCACCATGGCACGTCTCGCCGAGATCTACACCAACGAGATCATCCCGAAGCTGCAAGAGCAGTTCGAGTACCAGAACAAGCACGAAGTGCCCGCGGTCACCAAGATCGTGGTCAGCATGGGGGTCGAAGGTGCGGTCGAAAGCCGCAGCAAGGTCGACTCCGCTGCGCGTGATCTCACCATGATCACCGGCCAGAAGGCGGTGATCACCAAGGCCCGCAAGTCGGTCGCAGGATTCCGTCTGCGCGAGGGCATGCCGATTGGCTGCATGACCACGCTGCGCCGCGAGCGCATGTACGAGTTCCTCGATCGCCTGATCGCGGTCGTCTTTCCTCGGATCCGCGACTTCCGCGGTCTGAAGGACAACTTTGATGGCCGCGGCAACTTCAGCATCGGCCTCAACGAGCAGTCGCTGTTCCCGGAGATCGATCTGGATCGCGTCGAGCACACCCAGGGCATGAACATCACGATCGTGACCTCGGCCCGGACCGACGAGGAGGGCCGCGCCCTGCTCAACGGCTTCGGCATGCCCTTCCGTCGTCCCAAGAACGAGACTGAAGAGAACTAGAGATGGCTAAGACCAGCGCAATCTACCGCGAAAAGAAGCGCCAGACGCTCGTCGCCCGTCACGCCGAGCGGCGTGCCGAGCTGGTGAAGGTGATCAAGGACGCCGAGGCCTCGCTCGAAGACAAGGCCGAGGCGTACAAGCGCCTTCGTCTGATGCCGCGCGATGCCAGCCCGGTTCGTCTGCACAACCGCTGCTCGCTCACCGGCCGTCCCAAGGCCTACTACCGCAAGTTCGGCGTGTCGCGTCTCGTGTTCCGCCGTCTCGCTCACGCCGGCCATCTGCCGGGTGTCCGCAAGTCCTCCTGGTAATCGCGAGGAAACTGCCATGACCATGACCGATCCCATCGCCGACATGCTGACCCGGGTGCGCAATGGCCTCCAGGTCCAGAAGCGTTTCGTCGACGTCCCGTCCTCGCGCATCAAGAGCAACATCGCTCTGGTGCTTAAGGACGAGGGCTACCTCAACGATGTCGAGAGCGTGCAGAACGAGCGCAACCACTCGGTTCTGCGCCTGCACCTCAAGTACGACCAGGACGGCGCCCCCGTCATCCGCGAACTGAAGCGGGTTTCGAAGCCGGGCTGCCGCGTCTACGCCGACTCCACCCACGCGCCGAAGGTGCGCGGCGGGCTCGGCATCTCCATCCTCACCACCTCGAAGGGCGTCATGAGTGGCCGCAAGGCCGCCGAGGCCGGGGTGGGGGGCGAAGTCCTCTGCACTGTCTTCTAAGGAGGAATCGAACCATGTCCCGTATCGGAAACACCCCGGTTACCCTGCCGTCCGGCGTCGAGGTCAACGCGAGCTCGAGCGAAGTCGCGGTCAAGGGGCCGAAGGGCCAGCTCAGCTTCCCGCTCTTCCCCGAGGTTGCGGTTGCAGTCGAGGACGGCAAGGTCGTCATCTCGCGCACCGGCAGCGGCGGCAACAAGAAGGCGGCTGCGCTGCACGGTCTGGTGCGCGCTCACGTCCAGAACATGGTGACGGGGGTCACCGAGGGCTACGAGAAGTCCCTCGAGATCCACGGCACCGGTTGGAACGTCAAGCCCAAGGGCCAAGGCATTGAGATGCAGATCGGCTTCTGCCATCTGGTCGAATGCACCCCTCCGGATGGCGTCACCGTCGAGTGCCCCTCGCAGACCGAGATTTTGGTCAAGGGCATCGACAAGCAAGCTGTCGGTCAGTTCGCGGCGAACATCCGCCGCGTGCGTCCGCCGGAGCCCTACAAGGGCAAAGGCATTCGTTACAAGGGCGAGCACGTGCGTCGCAAGGCTGGTAAGTCGCTCGGTTAATCGGAAGCGGAAAGATGGATCACCTGCAACAGAAAAGGAAATGGAAGCGCCGTGCGCGCAAGCAGATGGGCGTGCGTCGTCGTCTGCGCGCGGCCTCCACGCGTCCGCGTCTCAGCGTCTACCGCTCGACCAAGAACATCGCGGTGCAACTCATCGACGATGCCACGGGTCGCACTCTCGCGGCAGCCAGCTCGCTCGAAAAGGACCTGCGCGGCCAGATGGCCGGCAAGACCAAGTCGGAGCAAGCGGTTCTGATCGGCACCACCATTGCCGAGCGGGCCAAGGCTGCTGGCGTCGAGCAAGTCGCCTTCGATCGCGGCTACTACCCCTTCCACGGGCGCGTCAAAGCGCTCGCCGAAGCCGCCCGGGAAGGCGGTCTTCAGTTCTAGAGCCGAGACAGATCACATGGGCAAGCAGAACTACCAGTTCCTGGACCGCACCGCGGCCGAAGCTCTCGGCGAGCTCAAGGAAGAGCGCGTCAAGGTCAACCGTTCGGCCAAAGTGGTCAAGGGTGGCCGCCGCTTCGCGTTCTCGGCGCTGACCGTCGTGGGCAATCAAGACGGGATCGTCGGTTACGGCTTCGGCAAGGCCAAGGAAATCCCGGCCGCCATGCAGAAGGCATTTAAGGACGGCCGCAAGCACCTGATTCGCGTGCCGCGCGTCGGCACGACCATTCCGCACGAGGTCGAGGGACGCTACTGCTCCTCGCACGTGCGTCTGATTCCGGCGTCGCCCGGTACCGGCATCATCGCCGGTGGTACCGTGCGCGCCGTGCTCGAACTGGCCGGGGTGAAGGACGTCCTTTCGAAGTCCTTCGGCTCGACCAACCCGATGAACCTGGTGAAGGCCACGATGGACGGCCTCGCCCAGCTGCGGACCAAGGAGCAAATCGCCGAAGTCCGCGGGGTGGAACTCTAATGCAGATTCACGACGTCACTGCCAAAGGGGTCAAGCACAAGGCGCGCAAGCGTCTCGGTCGTGGCCAGGGCTCCGGCACCGGCAAGACTGCCGGCCGCGGCCACAAGGGTCAGCGTTCGCGCTCGGGCGATCACCCGCGCCTCGGCTTCGAAGGTGGTCAGATGCCTCTGTACCGCCGGATCCCCAAGCGTGGGTTCACCAACGCACGCTTCAAGAAGCACTTCACGCTGGTCAACGTCAAGGACCTCGAGGTCTTCGACGCCGGCGCCGAAGTCACGCTCGAAGCGGTGCTCGACGCGGGCCTCACCCGGAAGACCGGCGACCTGCTCAAGGTCCTCGGCAACGGTGAGATCTCCAAGTCGCTGACCGTCAAGGCTCACAAGTTCTCCGCCAGCGCCCAATCGAAGATCGAGGCAGCCGGCGGCACCGCCGAGATCCTCGGCTAGAGCGAACCTCATGCTTCAGGCCCTGAACGTTCTCCGCATCCCCGAGTTGCGCAAGCGGATCCTGACGACCTTCGGGTTGTTGGCGGTCTATCGACTGGGGTTCCAGATTCCGCTGCCGGGCCTCAACCTGGCGGCTATTCAGGAAGCGGCGGACAAGATCGCGGGCAGCCAGCTCGGCGGTCTGTTCGGCATCATGAACGCCTTTACCGGGGCGGGCATCGGCAGCGCTGTGCTGTTCTCGCTGGGGGTGATGCCGTACATCTCGGCGTCGATCATCTTCAGCCTGCTGGTCAAGGTCGTGCCGCAGCTGGAGGCGCTCTCCAAGGAAGGCGCCGCGGGCCAGCGCAAGATCAACCAATACACCCGTCTGGCCACGATTCCCATCTGCATCCTGCAGGCGATCTTCGTGCTGGTCGGCGTGGTTTACAACCCGGACTTCGGTCTGATGCCGGGCGGGGCTTCGTTCCTTTACAGCCTCACCATGGTCATCGCGCTCACCGCGGGCACGATGTTCATCATGTGGCTCGGTGAGCAGATCACCGAGCACGGGATCGGCAACGGCATCTCGATCATCATTATGTGCGGGATCATCTCGAGCATGCCGGCTGCGATGAACCAGACGCTGTCCGTCGCCGAGAACCCGCATCAGCTGGTCGTGACCCTCAGCGCGATGTGGATCGCCACCGTGCTGGTGGTCGTCTACATCACCCGTGGCCAGCGCCGCATTCCCATCCACCAGGCCAAGCTCATGCGTGGTCGCAAGGTAATGGGGGGCAGCAAGCACTACCTGCCGCTGCGCGTCAACCAGGCGGGCGTCATGCCGATCATCTTCGCCGGCGCGCTGTTCATCGTGCCGAACGTCATCGGCTCGCTGCCGGGCATGGGTTGGTTCGGGCAGGCCTTCCGTCAGGACGGCTTCCTGTACCTCTCGATGTACACGGCGCTGATCTTCTTCTTCAGCTTCTTCTGGGTTCGCCTGATGTTCCAGCCCTCGGAAATCGCGAACAACCTGAAGGAGCACGGCTCCTTCGTGCCGGGCATCCGTCCGGGCAAGGCCACGGCTGATTACCTGGACTTCGTCCTCAACCGCGTCACGCTGGCCGGCTCGGCCTTCCTCGCGGTGATCGCCGTCATCCCGACCATCGTCACGGCCAACCTCAACGTGCTGCCGATGGTTGCCTACTTCCTGGGCGGCACCTCGATTCTGATTGTTGTGGGTGTGGCGCTGGACCTCGTCGATAAGCTCAACAGCCACCTGCTGATGCGCAACTACGAAGGCTTCATGAAGGGGGGTGGGTCCGGCTGGGCCTCGCGGAAGTAGATGATCGCCATCCTTCTTGGCCCTCCCGGTGTCGGCAAAGGCACCCAGGCATCGCTCGCCGCTCAGGCGAACGGCTGGCAGCACCTCTCGACCGGCGACCTCCTCCGCGAGGAAGTCGCGGCGGGTTCGGCGCTGGGCAAGCAGGCCGACGAGTTCATGAGCCGCGGCGACCTGGTCCCCGATGAGCTGATGCTCGAAATGGTGGCCGGTCGGATCGCTCAAGTCGCCGACGACGAGGTTCTGCTCCTCGACGGCTTCCCGCGCACCCTGCCGCAGGCGGAAGCCTTGGCGGCCAAGGCGTCTAGCGGAGCCGTCCGGCTTTCGCTATACTTCACGGCTCCCGATTCGGTCCTGACCGCTCGTTTGATGGGTCGAGGCCGTGCAGATGACACCGAACAGGTCATCGCCCATCGTCTCACGGTCTACCGCGAGACGACCGCCCCGCTCGAGCGGTACTACCGCGAGCAGGGCATCCTCGTCGAGATCGACGCCGATCGCGACATCCCCGAAATCCAGGCCGAAATGACCCGCGTGGTCGAGCAGGCCCTGGGCCAGACCCACAACCAATAACCACCCTGCATGGCGAAAGAAGAGCCGCTGACTTTGATCGCAGTCGTGAAGGAAGCCCTTCCCGGCGCGACTTTCAAGGTCGAGCTCGAAAATGGCCAGCAGGTCCACGCTCACATGTCGGGGCGGATGCGCAAGCACTACATCCGCATTACTCCCGGCGACACCATCACCGTCGAGATGTCTCCCTACGACCTGACCCGCTGCCGAATCGTCTACCGAGGCGAACGGCGGCCGCGCCCTGCCGGGGGCCGACGGCGCCCGGGTGGGGGCGGAAGGCGGCGTCCAGGCGGGGGTCCTCGTCGTCGATGATCCACGGCCGTTCAGCGGCCCCAGTTAAGAAAGTCTCATGAAGGTCCGAGCCAGCGTCCGTCGCATTTGCGAGTCCTGCAAGGTCATCCGTCGTCACGGCAAGGTGCGTGTCATCTGCAGCCGCGACCCTCGTCACAAGCAGCGTCAGGGCTAAGTCCTACTCGCGTCTCGATCTTCCCTTTAGCAAGATGCCTCGTCTCTTCGGTGTAGACATTCCCAACGACAAGCACCTGGTCGTTTCGCTGACTTACGTCTTTGGCGTCGGTCCGACCCGTGCTTCCCAAATCTGCGAGTCCCTTTCGCTGGACCCGGAGATGCCCGCCAAGGATCTCACCGACGAACAGATCGGTGCGATCGCAGGCTACTGTGAGCAGAACTTTGAGGTCGAGGGCGACCTCCGTCGGCGGACGATGATGAACATCAACCGCCTGCGCGACATCGGCTGCTATCGCGGCCTGCGTCACCGCCGCGGCCTTCCGGTTCGTGGTCAGGGCACCAAGAACAACTCCCGTACCCGCAAAGGCCCGAAGAAGACCGTGGCCGGCAAGAAGTCCATCAAGTCGATGAAGTAAGCGATGAGTGCCGCCAAGTCCAAGCGTCGCGCGAAGAAGGTCGGATCGAAAGGCATTGCCTACGTGAAGTCCACCTTCAACAACACCCTGGTCACCCTCTGCGATCCGCAGGGCAACGTGATCGCCTGGGGCTCCCCGGGCGCCGTGGGTTACAAGGGCTCGCGCAAGTCCACTCCCTTTGCCGCACAGCAGGCCGCGATCCGCGCCGGCGAAGCGGCCTACAAGATGGGCCTCCGCGAAATCGTCGTCCGGGTCAAGGGCCCGGGCTCGGGCCGCGAAAGCGCGGTCCGCGGCCTCTCCCAGGCCGGTCTGCGCGTCTCGATGATCGAAGACGTCACCCCGCTGCCGCACAACGGCTGCCGTCCCTCCAAGAAGCGTCGCGTCTGATCATGGCTCGTTACAACGGAAACGTCTGCCGCCTTTGCCGTCGCGAAGGCCACAAGCTCTTCCTCAAGGGCCGTCGCTGCGAAAGCGAGAAGTGCTCGGTCGACCGTCGCAACGTGCCGCCGGGTTCGAACCTGCGCTCGCGTCCGCGTCGCCTCTCGGACTACGGTGTGCACCTCCGCGAGAAGCAGAAGGTCAAGCGCATCTACGGTGTGCTGGAGCGTCAGTTCCTGCGCTACTTCAAGATTGCCGAGCGCATGAAGGGCAACACCGGTGAGAACCTGCTGTCCATCCTCGAGCGTCGCCTCGACAACGTGGTCGACGCCGCCGGCCTCGCCACCTCGCGTGCTCACGCTCGCCAGCTGATCAACCACGGCCACTTCATGGTCAACGGCCGCAAGGTCGACATCGCGAGCTACATGGTTCGTGCTGGCGACGTGGTCGAGCCGGTGGGCAAGGAGCGCTCCAAGAAGATCGTCTCCGAGTTCCTCGAGCTCAACAACGACAAGTCGGTCCCCAACTGGATCGGCCTGGATCGCGCGGCCAGCAAGGTCACGATTAACTCGCTGCCCACGCGCGAGGACGTCCGCTTCCAGGACATCCAAGAGCAGTTCATCGTCGAGCTCTGCTCGAAGTAACCCCCGTACCCCCGACTACATCGCATGCGTATCCGCTGGCGCGAATTCGAACTGCCCTCGGGCGTCACCCACGATCGGGCGACGGCCACCGAAACCTATGGCAAGTTCATCATCGAGCCCTTCGAGCAGGGTTTCGGCCACACGATTGGAAACGGTCTGCGCCGAGTGCTGCTGGGGGCGATCGAGGGGGCTGCGGTCACCGCTGTCGAGATCAGCGACGCCGAGCACGAGTTCAAGGCCGTGCCGGGTGTCATTGAAGACGTGGTGGACCTGGTCCTGGCCTTCAAGGCGCTGCGTGTGCAGCTCGCCTCGGACGAGGCCGTGACCCTCACCATCGATCGTCAGGGCCCGTGCGAAGTCACGGCCGCCGACATCGAGGTGCCCACCGGCGTGACGATCCTCAACCCGGATCTGCACATCGCGACCGTTACCGATAAGCGGCCGTTCCAGGTCACGCTCACGGCCCGTCGCGGTCGCGGTTACGTGGCTGCGGACGAGACCGGCGAATCCACCGATCAGATCGGCCTGATCCCGCTGGATGCCGCGTACAGCCCGGTGCTGCGCGTGCGCTACGGCGTCGAAGCCACCCGCGTCGGTAAGTTCACTAACTACGACCGTCTGGTGCTCGAGGTCTGGACCGATGGCACGGTGGCGCCCGAGATGGCGCTGGTCGAGGCCGCGAAGATCTACCGCAAGCACCTCAACCCCTTCGTCCAGTTCTCCAATGCGCTGCACGGCGTGCCGGTTTCGGACGAAGTCAAGGCGATCGACGCTGCCGCCGAGCGCCGTCGTGACCGCCTGCAAAGCCTGCTGGCCGAGCCCATCGAACGCCTCGACCTGTCGACGCGTGCGCGTAACTGCCTGGATGGCGCCGGCGTGGCCACGCTGGGTCAGCTCGTCGTGCTCAGCGCCGACGACCTGCTGCAAATCAAGAACCTGGGTCAAACTGTCCTCACCGAGATCGAGAAGAAGCTCAGCGAGCTGGATCTGGCGATCGGCATGACCCTCGAGACCAACTAGGAGCGGAGCCATGCGTCACCGCGTCAAGAAGAAGAAGCTTTCCCGCACCGCCTCGCATCGCAAGGCCCTGGCCCGCAACCTGGTCTCGGCCCTGATCGAGCACGAGCGCATCGAGACGACCCTGGCCAAGGCCAAGGCTCACCGTCCCTTCGCCGAGAAGCTGGTCACCCTGGCCAAGGAGAAGAACCTGGCGAACTACCGTCGTGCTCTGTCGCTGCTCGGCAACGACAAGGCTGCGGTCGCCAAGCTCTTCGATGTGCTGGGCCCGCGCTTCAAGGATCGTCCGGGTGGCTACACCCGTATCCTGAAGCTCGAGAAGCCGCGCCTGGGCGACAAGGCCCCGCGCGCCTACTTCGAGTTCGTCGAGCGGAGCGCCGCGGAAGACGCTCTCGCGCTCGACTAGAGTGCGGCCCGGTCCCTCGAGGCCGAAGTCTAGACGGGCCACCTCCGCGCGGAGGTGGCCCGTTCTCCTTTGGCCGCTGCGCCTTGCCGCAGCGTGGGCATCCTCAGCGCAGCCCTGGGCCGAGGCCTAATCCGCTCGCCGCTTCCAGTGCGGGCCTTCCTCGCGCTCAATCTGCTTCTGTTCGCCGACCGCGATGGCGCGGCCATCCGGGCCGAGCAGCTGGTTGAGTTCGTCGAACAGGCTGGCGCTCAGGCGCACCCGCCAGGCCGGGCCCGCGCGCATGCCCACGCGCTTGCCGTCCTGGTCGTGATAGAGGAAGCGGACCGGGGCGTTGCCGTGATGGGCGCGCAGGATTTCCTGCATGTGCGCGATCGGTGGCTCGCCAGGAGGCAGCAGCACGTCGAGGCTGCCGGACAGCCGGATTTCACCGCGCTCGCCCAAGGGTTCGATCTTGTCGACCTTGAGCGTCGGCTCTTCGCCGTCGAGGGCGAGGGTGCCGTGGAACAGACCGATGAAATCCTCCTCGACGCAGTCGCGGCAGGTCTCCAGCGTGCTTGGCCAGACGATGGTTGAAGTGGAACCGTAGAGGTCCTCGACCCGGAGCCAGCCCATCTTCTTGCTGGGGTCCTTGCGGGTGGGGCGGACCTGGACATGGGTCGCGATTCCGGCCAGAGTCACCTTGGCGCCGTCACCGACCTCCTTCAGATTGCGCGAATCCCAGGGCGTGACCCCGCGCAGCACGTCGCGGTAAGGGTCGAGCGGATGCTTGGTCAGATAGAGGCCGAGCGCGTCCTTCTCGAGGGTCATCGTGAAGCGCAGCTCCTCGTCGCTGAGGGGGCGCAGATCATCCGTGGTCTTGGTGACCGCGGACCCGCCCGTCGGCGCCGCCGGGGCGGCGTCGAAGAGCAGGGACTGCCCACGCGCGCGATCCTTGGCGACCGATTGAGCCTGGGCCAGCGCCGTGGGCAGCTCGTCCAGCTGGTCGAGGCGGTGCTCGGCGAAGCCCTCGAGGGCCCCGGCCTTGACCAGGGACTCGATGGTGGTCCGATTGACGCCCTGGATCATGCAGTCCGTGTAGAACTCGTCTGGGTTGGGGAAGCGCTTGTCGTCTTCCTCGCGCGCCTCGCGCGCGGCGACCACCGCCTCGGCGGCGCCGGTGCCGACGCCACGAATCGCTTCCAGGCCGAATCGGATGCGCCCGCCCTGGGTGACCGCAAAGCGGACCTCGCTCTCCTGCACGCACGGCGGCAGCACCGTGAGCTCGTGGCCCTTGGCGTCTTCGATAAGCGTGGCCAGCTTGTCAGTGTCCGAAGCCTCGTAGGTGAAGTTGGAGGCGAAGAACTCCTCGGGATAGTGCGCCTTCATCCACGCGGCCTGGTAGGTGACCAGCGCGTAGGCGGCTGAGTGCGACTTGTTGAAGCCGTACTCGGCGAACTTGGCCATCATGTCCCAGATGTCCTGAGCGACTTGCTGGGGGACCTCGCGTTCGACCGCACCCTCGATGAACTTGGGCTCGAACTTCGACATGAGCTTGGCGTCCTTCTTGCCCATCGCCTTGCGCAGCGCGTCGGCTTCCGGGAGGGAGAAGCCGCCCATCCGCTGCGCCACGCGCATGATCTGCTCCTGATAGATGAGCACCCCGTAGGTCTCCTGGAGGATCTCCTCGAGCAGCGGGTGCGGGAAGCTCACCTTCTCGCGGCCATGCTTGCGGTTGGCGTAGACGTCGTGCAGGCCCGAGCCCAGCGGACCCGGGCGGTACAGCGCCAGGACCGCGACCACGTCTTCGTAGGCCGAAGGCTTGAGGTTGGCGAGCAGCCGGCGCATGCCGCCCGATTCCAGCTGGAAGACGCCCTCGGTGTCGCCCGCCTGCAGCAACGCGTAGGTGGCTTCGTCGTCGAGCGGCAGGGCCTCGAGGTCGATCTCGACCCCGTGGCGCTTCTTCACGAGGCGCACCGCCTCGGCGAGAATCGACAGCGTGCGCAGGCCCAGGAAGTCCATCTTCAGCAGGCCGTACTCCTCGGAGTACTTCATATCCCACTGCGTGGTGATGATGTCGTCCTGCTTGGCCAGCGGCGCGATCTCGATGAGCGGCTCATCGCCGATGATGACGCCCGCGGCGTGCACCGAGGTGTGCCGCGCCATGCCCTCGATCTTGGTGGCCAGGCCGACCCACTGCTGATACTGCTCGGTGGAGTCGCGCAGCTCTTGCAGCTCGGGGTCGCCGTCGAAGGCCTCCTTCAGCTTGACGCCCGGACCTTCCGGGACCTTCTTGACCAGCTGATCGACCTCGCTGAGCGGGATGTCCATGACCCGCGCCACGTCGCGCAGCGCCGCGCGCGCCTTCATCTTTCCGAAGGTGATGATCTGGCAGACGCGATCGTCGCCGTACTTCTGCCGGGTGTACTGAATCATCTCTTCGCGACGATCCTTGCAGAAGTCGATATCGATATCGGGCATCGACACGCGCCCCGGGTTGAGGAAGCGTTCGAAGATCAGGTCATACTTGAGCGGGTCGAGCCGCGTGATCTCGAGCACGTAGGCCACGATCGAACCCGCTGCCGAGCCGCGCCCCGGGCCGACCGGAATGCCCACGCGGCGCGCGTGCGCGATCAGGTCCCAGGTGATCAGGAAGTAGGTGACGAAGCCCATCTCCCCGATGACGCGCATCTCATATTCGAGGCGTTCACGCGCTTCGGGTGGGTTGCCGGGGTAGTAGCGGGCGAAGCCCTCCTCGCACAGCTTGCGGAAGTAGTCGTCGGTGCTGAGGCCGTCCGGCGGCTCGAAGTGGGGGAGCCGATACTTGCCAAATTCGATCTCGACGTTGATCTGTTCCGCGACCTGCAGCGTGTTGCGCAGGGCTTCGGGCAGATCGCCGAAGATCCGGTTCATCTGCTCGCGCGTGCGGAAGAACAGGGTGTCGGTGTCCATCCGCCAGCGATCCGGATCGTGCAGCTTGGCGCCGGTCGCGATGCACAGCATGGCGTCCTGGGCGTGGCAGTCCTCGTGGCGCAGATAGTGGATGTCGTTGGTCGCGACCAGCGGCGCGTCGACCTGATCGCGCATCTTGACCATGCCTTCGGTGCAGCGATCCTGGATGTCCAGGCCGTTGCGCATGATCTCGAGGTAGAAGTGATCCTTGCCGAAGATGTCCTGCAGCCTGCCGGCCTCGGCCAGGGCGCCGGCCGGGTCGTCGTGGCGCAGCGCGCGGTTCACCGGGCCCGACAGACAGCCAGAAAGGCAGGTGATGCCCTCGGCGTACTCGGCCAGCAGTTCCATGTCGACGCGCGGCCGGAAATGCATGCCCTCGAGGTAGCCGAAGGAGGACAGCTTGTGCAGGTTTTTCCAGCCGGTGGCGTTGCGCGCCAGCAGGGTGAGGTGGGTGTAGGGGTTGTCCTTGCGGCTGTGCGGCTGCTTGCGCGACTTCTGCGCGATGTACATCTCGCAGCCGAGGATCGGTTTGACCTTGGCCTTGGTGCAGGCCTTGTAGAACTCCATCGCCCCGAAGAGGTTGCCGTGATCGGTGATCGCGATGGCCTCGTGGCCGTCCTCGACGGCGGCTTGGACCAGATCGGGGATGCGGTTCGCGCCGTCCAGGAGCGAGTATTCGGTGTGGACGTGGAGATGGACAAACGGCTCCATGGGCAGGACCAATCTAGCGTCTGATTCCAGCGAGTTCTCCACAGTCGAATCACCCCGCGGAGGGGGTTTTCCCTTGACGGAGAGGGCCGGGGCGGGTGTAATCCCTCCCCCTGAACGATGCGCCTGTAGCTCAACTGGATAGAGCACCTGACTACGGATCAGGAGGTTGGGGGTTCGAATCCTCCCGGGCGCGCCATTCACCTCCGGCCTGCGGCCCTCTCGGCATCCCCCGATGAGCCTGCTCTTCCCGCTCGGCCCGCCGGACGATCCCCAAGAACGGGACCGGCGCGTCATGGAAATCGCTCTGCGCGAAGCGGTGGCGGCTGCACAGCGTGACGAGGTCCCCGTCGGCGCCGTGGTGATTCGCGAGAATCGTCTGCTGGCCCGCGCCGGCAATCAGGTCGAGCAGCTGCGCGACGCCACGGCTCACGCCGAGATGCTCGCGCTGACCCAGGCCTTCGAGGCCGTCGGCGAGAAGCGGCTGGTCGGCGCCGAGCTGTTCTGCACCCTCGAGCCCTGCCTGATGTGCATGGGGGCGATCCTGCACGCCCGCATCGCCCGGGTGGTCTACGGCGCCCGCGACGAGAAGTTCGGCGGGGTCTGCTCGCTGTGTCGGGGCTTCGAGCTGGAGGGGCTCAATCACCAGGTCGGGGCAGTGGGGGGCATCGAGGCCGAGGCCTCGGCCGAGCTCCTCCGCGCCTTCTTCCAGGCCAAGCGCCGGGCCAGGAAAGGCGAGCTGCCCTCCTGAGGGCTCACCCTTTGCGTACCGCGTAGGCAGCGGTACCATACTCGGCCGCGCGGAGAGGTGCCGGAGCGGCTGAACGGGCTGGTTTCGAAAACCAGTGTGGTTGAAAGGCCACCGAGGGTTCAAATCCCTCCCTCTCCGCCATCCCTTGTCTCGCTGGCAAGGTGCGCGCGTTCTTTTTGTTCCACCCAAATCCGGGTGGGCCACCGCGACCCTCCGGGGTCCACGGAGAGGTGGCCGAGTGGCCGAAGGCGCACGCTTGGAAAGCGTGTGTGGCGCAAGTCACCGAGGGTTCGAATCCCTCCCTCTCCGCCAATCGAGGTGGTGTGGGTGCCGGGGGTTCGGCGTTGCGCAGCGGAAACCGCGTGAATCGGGTCAGGCCAGGAATGGAGCAGCCCTAAGCATGGTTTTCCGGGTGCCGCAGCTGTCCGGACCTCCGACTCCCACACCACCTCTTCCTTTGGCGCGCAGGCGCCACGCCCTCGGCTGCTAGACTCGCGACGATGAGCTACCGCATCCTGGCCCGCAAGTACCGTCCGCGCAGCTTCGCGGACGTGATCGGCCAGGATCACATCGTGACCGCGCTCAGCCGCGCGATCGAAAAGGACCGCCTCGGCCAGGCTTATCTGCTGGTCGGCCCACGCGGCACCGGCAAGACCAGCACCGCGCGCATCCTCGCGAAGGCGGTCAACTGCACCCAGGGCCCCACGGGATCGCCCTGCCTCGAGTGCGAGGCATGCCACGAAATCGAGACCGGCAACGACGCCGACGTCATCGAAATCGACGGCGCGTCCAACAACGGCGTCGATGACGTGCGCGCGCTGCGCGAACGGGTGCACTACCGCCCGCTGCGCGACCGCAACAAGATCTACATCATCGACGAAGTGCAGCGACTGTCGGGGCCGGCCTTCGACGCGCTGCTGAAAACGCTCGAAGAGCCGCCGGATCACGCGCTGTTCCTGTTCGCGACCACGGATCCGCACAAGATCCCCGACACCATCGTGTCGCGTTGTCAGGTCTTCGAGTTCCGCCGCCTGCGCGAAGTCGACATCCAGGCGAAGCTGGTCGATATCTGCGCTCGCGAAGGGGTCGAAGCACCTGAAGATGTGCTCGGCGCGATCGCGCGCGGCTGCCGCGGCGGCCTGCGCGACGCCGAGTCCATGCTGGACCAGGTGCTGGCTGTCGCCGAAGGCGCGCCGACCCTCGACGACCTCGAGATGATCGCCGGCCTGGCGCGCCCTGAGCGCTGGCTGGATCTCTTCGAGGCAGTCGCCGCCGATGACCCCGCCGGCGTGCTAGGCGCGATCGATCGCTTCCTGCAGCGCGGCGGCACCGAGCGTGACTTCGTCCAGCAGGGCGCCGACGCCCTGCGCGATCTCCTGCACATCGTGCTGCTCGGCGAAGACGCGATCGGCGTCGAGCCCTCCCCCGAACGGCGCGACCGCACCCTGCAGCTCGCCCGCAGCCTGGGGCGCGATCGCCTCGAGTCGATGCTCGGCATGCTGTTCGCGCTTGAGGGCCGGATGGCGCGCGCGCCCTTGGCATCGCGCGCGCTCCTGGAATGGACGCTGCTGCGCGCAGCACGGCTCGGTGAGCTCGTAAACACCGCGGCCACCCTGCAAGCGATGCGCACCGGCGAAGCGCCGCCCGGGCCGGCGCTCGCGGCGCGGCCCCAGCCGCAGCCCCCTGCTTCGGCCGGCACGGGAGGGGGCAGCTCAGCACCTGCTCCGCCGGCTGCTCCGCCCGCCGCGCAGGCTGCTGCGCCCGTCGCCCAGGCGCCCGCCGCTCCGCCTGAACCCGTTCCGGCGCCCCAGGCGGTGCCCGCGCCCGCACCCGCACCGGCTCCAGCGTCCCAGGCCGCACCGGCTTCCGCGCCCGAAGCCGCCGCCACTTCTTTGCCCGCGCTGGAAACCCTGCTCGAGCAGGTGCGCGTCGGCCGCGCCACTCTGGGCGCGCTGATCGACAGCCTGTTCAAGGAGGGCCGCGTCCACGAGGGCGGCGTCGAGCTCCTGCTGCGCATGCCCGACGCGAGCTCGCGCGCCATCCTGGAGGATCCGGTCAGCCGGAAGTGGCTGGAGCGGCTGCCGGATTGCCCCGGACCCTGGACTCTGCGCTTTGAAGAGCCCATTCAGCGCGAGGATCCGGTCGGGGACGCGCTTCGCGAGCACTTCGACGCGGTCGAGGAGTTACCATAGAAGCATGGCAGGAAGCCTTGGTGATCTCGGGGGGCTGCTGAAGCAGGCCCAAAAGATGCAGCGTCAGGTCGCCGAGCTCCAGGAGGAGCTGGGCAAGAAGACCTTCGAAGGGCGCGCCGGCGGGGGCATGGTGCGGGTCGTGGTCAACGGCAAGCGCGAGTTCCAGTCGATCAAGATCGATCCGCAGGTGATCGATCCGGAAGACGCCGAGATTCTCGAAGACCTGGTGGCCAGCGCGATGCGCGACGCCCTGGCGCAGGCCGAGAAGGCCAGCGAAGAGGCGATGAGCGGCGTCACCGGCGGGCTCGGCCTTCCCGGCATGATGTAGCCGGCGGTCCGTGGCCTTTCCTGAACCGCTCGAGCGCCTGATCCGCGCCCTGGAGAAGTTCCCTGGGGTGGGGGCGCGCAGCGCCGAGCGCATGGCGCTCCACGTGCTGCGCTCGCCGCGCGAAGAAGTCGCCGAGCTCGCGATGGCCTTGCGTGACGCGCGCATCGAGACGATGCGCTGCGAGCAATGCGGCAACGTCGCGCTGCAGACCCGTTGCCCCATCTGCAGCGACGCCGAGCGCGACGCCGGCTTGGTCTGCGTGGTGGAAGGACCGCGCGAGGTCGAGAAGATGGAAAGCGCGGGCGTCTACGCGGGCACCTATCACGTTCTGCTCGAGGGCTTCGCTCCGCGCGAGGGCGCGCAACCCGAGGGCGCGGCGATCCGACGGCTGCGCGAGCGCGTCGAGCAGGGCGAAGTGCGCGAGGTCGTGCTGGCGACCGCGCCCGATCGCGAAGGCGAAGGCGCCGCCATGCTGGTGGTGGAAGCGCTGCGCGATCTGCCGGTGCAGATCACCCGCCTCGCCCGCGGGCTTCCGGTCGGGACACGGCTGGAGTACCTGCACGGCGAGATCCTGGCCGAAGCCTTCCGCGGACGACGCGCCTGCGCCGAGGATGGGGGGCCGCTCGAGGCCAGCGGCGGCCCCGAGGGATGAGCTCTCCCCGCCGCCTGGCTCTGCTCGTGGCTTACGACGGGCGTCCCTTTCACGGCTACCAGCGTCAGCACGGCTTTCCCACGATCCAGTCCGAGCTGGAAGACGCCTGGGCGGCAGTCAGCGCTGAATCGGCGACGATGATCGGCAGCGGCCGCACCGACACCGGCGTGCACGCGCTCGGCCAGGTCGTGCACTTCGATACCTGGTCGCGGCTGCCGGAGATCCGCGTCGTCAAAGCGCTCAATGCCTATCTGCCGGAAGAGATCGTCGTGCGCGCCGCGCGCGAGGTGCCGCCGGAGTTTCACGCCAACCGCAGCGCGATCGGCAAGCGCTACGTCTACTTCCTGACCGTGGGCGAGACGCGGCCGGTCTGGGCTCTGGGGCGCAGCACCTGGGAGCGCCGGCCGCGCCTCGACCTCGAGGCGATGCGCGCGGCGGTGCCCTATCTGCTGGGGCGCCACGACTTCAGCTCCTTCGCCGCGGCCGGTCGGACCACCAGCGACGATGTCCGCACCCTGCAGGCGATTCACTTCGTGCCGATGCGCTACGGCGTGGCCATCGTCTTTCAGGGCGACGGCTTCCTTTACAAGATGGTGCGCAACCTGGTCGGCACCCTGCTGGAGGTCGGCCGCGGCAAGTGGGGGCCGGCCTGGGTGGGCAAGGTCCTGGCGGCGAAGGACCGCAAGCAGGCGGCCGCCACCGCGGCCCCGGACGGGCTTTATCTGGGGCGGGTGCTGTATCCCACCAACCCGTTTCGGATCCAGCGCGGCCGCTTCTCGGGCACTCCCCGGCTGATCCCGGCAAGCGACCCTGTTCGCGGACGTGGCGAGAGCCTAGACTGAACGATGGCAACCCCCGATGGGAGCTTCTTGAAGAACAAGATGAAACTCAACGTGACGCTCAAGAATGACGCCGTGCCGCAGGCGCTCCGCGACTACGCAGAGCGCAAGGTGACGGACCTCGAACACTTCGGCCAAGACTTTGAGAAGAGCGAGGTGATCCTCGACGTCGAGCGCCACGAGACGATCTGCGAGATCGTCCTTTACCCGCGTCGCGGTCAGTCCTTCGTGGCGACCGAACGCGCAACCGACGGCCGCTCGGCCGTCGATGGTGCTGCTGCCAAGATCGAGCGGCAGGTCCTCAAAGACAAGGAGCGCCACGAGGCGAAGCGTCGCCAGGGCGCCGACTAGATCCCCCACACGATCCTCCACTCATGACCTTCACTGAACTTTTCGGCGACGATGCCATCCTGCTCGACATGAACGAGCCGGACGCCGATGCCGTTCTGGCCCGACTGGCCAGCAGCCTCGCCAGCCTCAACTCGGACCTCGCGGGCCGGGAACAGGAGATTCTCGACGCGCTGCTCGAGCGCGAAACCCGCGGCTCGACCGGCAGCCAGGGCGTGGGCATTCCGCACGTCAAGCTGCCCGGCATCAGCAAAGTGACCGCGGTGCTCGGTGTACACCGGGGCGGCGTGGACTTCCGCGCGCTCGATGGCGAGCAAGTGCACGTCTTCTTCTCGGTGGTGCGCCCCGAGGAATCGGCGGAAGATCATCTCGATCTTCTGCGTTGGATCGCGGGCATCGCGCAGCACGAGGACTTCGTCTCCTTCGCCTGCCAGGCCAGCTCCAGCGAGCAGATCCAGGAACTGCTCGGCGAACTGTCCGCCGCGTAGTCGACCCCGATGGCGACGACGGTGGAGCGCGAGGTCACCGTGGAGAGCCCCAACGGCCTCCACGCTCGGCCCAGCCACGCCGTCGTCGCGCTGGTCACGGGTTTTGAGGCCCAGGTGCAGCTCGAGTTGAACGGACGCGTGGCCGACGCGCGCTCGATCCTCGGCGTCATGACCCTGGGAGCCGGCAAAGGGGACGTGATTCGGGTGCGCGCTGACGGCCCGGATGCCGCGGCCGCCGTCGAAGGGCTGGCCGCCCTGTTCGCCTCGGCCTTCGGGGAGGCAGGTTGATGCTCTCGCTGGCCGTCAACCAGCGCGACCCCGAGGAAGTGCGGGTCGCGCTGCACGAGGGAAGCCGTCTGGTTGACCTGCGCTGGGCGCGCGAGGATCGGCCGACCAAAGTCGGCAACGTCTATCTGGCGGTGGTGCGCCAAGTGGAGCCCGGCCTGGACGCCGCCTTTGTCGAGTTCGGCGATCGGCGCGCCGGCTTTCTTCACCGCGGCAACGTCCACCCGGCCTACGCGGACTCCGCGCTGAGCCCGCTCAAGGTGGCCGCGCGCCCCAGCCGTCAGGCGGCGCTGCTCGCCGACGACAGCGATGGCGAGGACGAAACTGAAGAAGCGCCGCGCATCGAGGAGCTGCTGCAGCCTGGTCAGGAGATCCTGGTCCAGGTGCTGCGCGACCCGGTGCGCGGCAAAGGAGCCACGCTCACGACCATCGTTTCCTTTCCGGGGCGGCACGCGGTGCTGGTGCCCTCGCTGGGGCGGGTCGGAGTCAGCCGTCGCATCGACGATGCCGAGCGGCGCACCACGCTGCGTGAGCTGTTCGAGCAGGAGCTCGCCGAGACGGGCCTGGGCGCGATTGCGCGCACCGCGGCTGCCGAGGCCGCCAAGGCGGACATTCGCGCCGATCTCGAGCCGCTGCTGAAGTCGTGGCAGTCGCTCTGCCAAGAGGCCGAAAGCGCCGAGGCTCCGGCGCTGCTCTACGAGGAAGCCGGGCCGACCACCCGCGCCGTGCGCGAGCTGCTCGGCCCCGAGGTGGGACGGGTCGTCGTCGACGGCGAAGAGGCCGCGGACAACGTGCGCGCGATTCTCGACCGCTACCTCCCCGGGCAGCACCCCAAGGTCGAGACCTACACCGAGCGGCGCCCGCTGTTCGAGATGCTCGGTCTGGAGCGCGACTGGCAGATGCTGTTTCGCTCGCGCGTGCCGGTCGGGGCGGGCGCTTCGATCGTGATCCACGAGACCGAGGCGCTCACCGCGGTCGACGTCAATAGCGGGCGCGTGGACGAGGGCACCTTGGAAGCCACCGCGCTCGCGGCGAACCGCCTGGCCGCCGAAGAGATGGCTCGCCAGATCCGTCTGCGCGACCTCGGCGGCATCATCGTCGCTGACTTCATCGATATGCAGGAGGCGGACCACCGCCGCGAGATTGAGCAGGTCATGCGCGAGGCGCTGCAGGCGGACCGCGCCCGGCTCAAGCTGGGCCGCATGAGCTCCTTCGGCCTGCTGTCGATGACGCGCCGCCGCCAGGGCGCGGGGCTGCCGCGCGCCGCCGAATCGCCCTGTGCCCACTGTGGGGGGGCGGGCCACGTCGGCCACCACCAGGCCGGGGCGCTGCGGCTGCTGCGGCGGCTGCGGGCGCTGGACCCGGCTCACAGCTATCGGATCCGGCTGCACCCCGGGGTCGAGGAGGCCCTCGAGCGCCATTTCGGCCCCGCCCGCGATGAACTGGGCCTGGAGCTGGTCTTTGAGGCCGACGGCCAGGTGCCTTCCGGAGAACCTGTGGTCGAGGCGCTTGCCGGCTCGGCGGCGGACCGGTAAACTGTTCGGCCCTTCCGACGGAACCCGTTGGAAAAGATCGATTTCCGCGACCGATGTACGCAATCGTCCGTGACCGCTCCCGCTGCCTCACTCTCCGTGCCGGAGACGAGCTGTGGGTCGACCGTATGCCCGAAGCCGAAGCCGGCTCCGAGGTGGTCTTCGACCAGGTCCAACTTCTGAAGAAGGAAGACGGCTCGGTGGCCGTCGGTACCCCGCACGTCGACGGTGCCTCGGTGGTGGCCGAAGTCGTCGACCAGGTCCTGGACAAGAAGATCCACGTCCACACCTTCAAGCGCCGCAAGAGCAGCGAGCGCCGGATGGGCCATCGCCAGCAGTACACGGCGATTCGCGTCAAGGAGATCCGCGGCTAGAGCCGTTCACCCAGCAAAGCAACAGAACGATGGCACATAAGAAAGGTGGTGGTTCGACCAAGAACGGTCGTGATTCCAACCCGCAGATGCGCGGCATCAAGAAGTACGGGGGTCAGCACGTGATCGCCGGCAACATCCTGGTGCGCCAGTGCGGCACGCGCTTCCACGCCGGCGAAGGCGTGGGCGTCGGCAAGGACTACACCCTGTTCGCGCTGCGCGACGGCGTGGTCGAGTTCCAGTCGCGTCGCCGGGTCGCGGTCGTCCCGCAGGAAGGCTAGATCTTCTACCGCGACCACCAGCAACGGGGGGCCCATGGTGGCCTCCCGTTTCTCTTTTCCGGGCAGCAATCATGAGCCAAGGCATGTTCCGTGATGAAGCCCTCCTGCGCGTGCAGGCGGGGCGCGGGGGAGACGGCTGCGTTTCCTTCCACCGCGAGAAGTACGTCACGCGCGGCGGCCCCGACGGCGGCGACGGCGGCGACGGCGGCAGCGTCATTTTCGAGGCGGTCACCCACGAGAACTCGCTGTTCCGGCTGGCTCGTTTGCGCCAGGTGCAGGCGCACAACGGCGTGCCCGGGGGCAGCAGCAACAAGACGGGCGCGCGCGGCGAGGACGTCGTGCTGCAGATCCCCGTCGGCACGCAGGTTCGCGACGCCAAGCGCGGCAACCTGCTGGCGGACCTCGACGAGAACGGCGCACGCGTGGTCATCGCGCAAGGGGGCAAGGGCGGCAAGGGCAATGCCCGTTTCGCTTCGGCGACCAATCAGGCGCCGCGCGACGCGACCCACGGCGCCGACGGCGAGTCCCGCGAGCTGCGCCTGGAACTTAAGCTGGTCGCGGACGTCGGCCTCTTGGGGATGCCCAACGCCGGCAAGAGCACCCTGATTTCGCGGCTCACCGCGGCTCGGCCGCGGGTGGCTTCCTATCCCTTCACGACCCTCGACCCCTCTCTGGGGATCATGGAGACCGGCGGCGAGCCCGAAACGCTGGTTCTGGCGGATATCCCGGGCCTCATCGAAGGCGCCGCCGACGGCAAGGGCCTCGGCCATCAGTTCCTGCGTCACGTCGAGCGCACCCGGGTGCTGCTGCACCTGGTCGACTGCTCGGCCACCGCCGAAGACCCCATCGGCTCCTATCAGGCGATCCGCCACGAACTCGAGCAGTATCCCGGCGATCTGGCCACCCGTCCGCAGGTCCTCGTGGCCACCAAAATCGAAGACGAGGACAGCGAGCAGCGCGCCGCGGCGCTGTTCGAGGCAGCCGGCGAGACTGGGCTGAAGATCTCCTCGGCCACCGGACGCGGACTCGACTCGCTACGTACCGCGCTGTTACAAACATTTCACTCCCTCGGGGACGCCCCCCACGGGACCACCAAGTAGCCTGACAAGGTGAGCTACAAGCTCTTCCGTCTCCTGTTGAGCGTGGTCGGCATCGCCGCCCTCGCCGGTTTTGGCTGGACCTTCTACGACTTCATCCAGCACAAGGCCGAGTACAACACGCCGCTCACGTCCGAGGACGTGCGCAAGTGGCGCGACGAAATCCCGCCCGCGCCGACGAGCTTCAAGCATCACCTGCCGGACTGGAACGGCACCTTTGACAACCTCCACAAGCTCAATGTGAGTGGAGTACTTCCTCCCGAAGTCGTCGAAGGCCCGGGCCCGGAAGTCGTCGAGGTCAAGCCGCGCTTCGCCGAGACCGACGTCACGGTGGCGATGATCATCGCCAGCAAGGCCAACCCGGGCGCCTATCTGATCCCGGCCGGTGCCCAGCCGGAAGGCGGGCTGCCGCCGGGCGACTTCTATTCGGAAGGCGACAAGATCCGCGTGCCGGCCAAGCAGAACGCCGAGCTCAAGGTGGTCGCCATCCGCGATGGCGAGGTCGAGTTCGCCACGCTCGATGACGAGTTCTCTTTCGTCGTGGCGCTGGCCAGCGCGGAAGTGGATTCCTCGGGCGTGCTCTTCAACGAAGCGCCCGAAGGCGCCGACGAAGCCGTGGTCGCGCCTTCGCAGACGCGCATGGTCGCTTCGGACGAGTTCGAGATCGGCACCAACGATCTGGACGAGCTCGCGCAGATGAACGACGACCAGATCTACTCGGCGGTGCGCACGCAACCGGCGCGCGACGCGCTGCAGAATGTCCGCGGTCTGCGCATCACCGACATTCAGTCCGGCACCCTGTTCGATCGGGTCGGTCTGAAGAAGGACGACGTGGTGCTGTCGGTCAATGGCATCCCCGCCAAGGACCGCGCCGAACTGCTCAGTCGGCTGCGCGACGCCGAGCCCAGCTCGCGGATCACCGTCGAGCTCGAGCGGCGCGGCGGCCAGCGTACGCTGACCTACCGCGTGCCGCGGCGCTGAGGTGCTGCTGGCAGACCTCGGCGGACGCAGGCTCAAGCTCGCGCGAGCCGCGGAGACCGGCATCAGCCCGGTCCACTCGCGAGTCTGGCCGGATGAACCGGGGGAAGCGGAGTTCGCCTGGCTCGAAGAGCAACGGCAGAACGAAGCGCTGCTGCTCAGTAGCACCCGGCCGGCGGCGCTGCGAGCGCTGGCCGATCACCTGGGCGCGAGCCTGCGCGAGGTCCGCCCGGAAGAAGTGCCGCTCGAGCGCAGCACGACCGGGACAGGTTCTGATCGGCTCTTGGCCGCGCTGGCTGCGCATCGACGCGCGGGCGGCGCGGCGCTGGTCGCGGATCTGGGCACGGCCTGGACTCTGGACTGCGTCGACGCGCGTCCCTGCTTTCGGGGGGGCGCGATCGGCGCGGGGCTGGGGGTGCAGGAGGGCGCGCTCGCTGCCGCCTGCCCGCATCTCGATCCTCCCGCCGCCGACGACCCGGCTGTGATTCCCGCAAGCACCGCGGCTGCCGTGCGCGCCGGCACCGCGCTGGCGCTGGCTGCCGCGATCGACGCGCTGGCGCAGCGCTGGGAGCAGGAACTCGACGCGCCGACCGCGCGTTACCTGACGGGGGGCGACGCCGACCGCCTGCAGCCGCTGATGGATCCGCGCTGGCAGCGCGGCGAAGACCTGGTTCTGCTCGGCCTAGCCGAGCTGGCGCGACGATGAGCTTCCGCTTTCGCGCGCTGACCGCACCCGGTGCTGCGGCGCTGCAGCTTTGGCGCTTCGGGGGCGACGCCGCCCGTCTGCGCGCCCTCCTGGGCTGGTCGGACGAGCAGGCCTGGCCGGGGGCCACACCCCGTCTGCAGACCATCCCCGCGGCGAACGCAGGGGAGGCGCTGGATATCGCACTGGTGCGCGGATTGGGTCCCGGCGAGCTCGAGCTGTGTCTGCACGGCGGGATCGGCATCGCGCGTGCGCTGCGGGAGCGCTGCGCCCAGTTCGGCGGAGTCGAGCTGCCGAGGCGGCTCGACCCGGCGCTCACCGCGCGCACGCCGCTCGCTGCGCGGCTGCACTGGCGCGCCGCCGCGGAAGCCGAAGCGCATCCCTGGCAGCAGCACCGCGACGGCGCGCAGGCCGCAGCCTTTGCTCGGTCCGTGCTGGCCTGGCGCGAGTGGGCGACCCTGGCGCGCGGCGAGGCCCGGCTGGTTCTGGCCGGCGCCCCCAATGCGGGCAAGTCCAGCCTGATGAACGCCTGGCTGCGGGAGCATCGGGTCACCGTCTCGCCGCATCCGGGAACGACCCGTGACGCGGTGGAGGCTTCCGTCCTGCTGGGCCAGGGTGCCGATGCCGGCGAGTTGATCTTGATCGACACCGCCGGGCTCTGGGCCGAGGCCGAGGGCAGCGATGCGCAGGCGGTCGAGCGGAGTCGTGAAGTGATCGCTTCGGCCTGGCGTGTGCTCTGGCTGCTGGACGGCTCGCAGCCACCCGCGCCGACGATGCGCGCGTGGCCCGCGGCTCGCCCCGACGATCTGCTGCTGCTGACCCACGCCGATCAGCCGCGCCACCCGGAGGCCGGGGCGCTGGCGCAGGCATTCCCTGGCCAGGCAGTGGGGGAGTTTGACCTGACCCGTCAGGCGGTCGAGGCCGTGGGCGCTTGCCGACTTGAGCTCGAGCGTCAGCTGGGGCCGCCGCCACCCTCGGATCGCTGGCTGCCGCTCGACCCGGAGCTCTGGAACGAGCTGGAGGCAGCGGCGGCGGCGCAGGAGTAGAATCGGGGGTCCATGCAGCTGCTCCCCGTCCTGGAAGGCCTGCACTCCGCCGAGGCGTTCACGCGCCCCTTCCTCGAGGCTTTCCTCGAACTCGTCGGCGAGATCGAGCGGGACCGCGAGCGCTTTCAGGATGCTCTGCGTGGCAAGGTGATCGCGACCGTGTTCGAAGAGCCGAGCACGCGCACCCGGCTGTCCTTTGAGTCGGCGGCGCACCGCCTCGGGGCCGGCGTCATCACGGTCGCCGACCCGCGCACCACCAGCGCCGCCAAGGGCGAGTCGCTGCGCGACAGCGCGCGCATCATCGGCGGCTATACCGATCTGATCGTCTGGCGTCATCCGCGCGATGGCGCGTCGCGGCTCGCCTCGCAGTACGCCGGCGTGCCGTTGGTCAACGGCGGCGATGGGCGGCTTGGGCATCCCACCCAGACCTTGCTCGACCTTTACACCCTGCACCGCCGCTGGGGGAGCCTGGAAGGGCGCACCGTCGCGGTGCTCGGCGATCTGCTGCATGGCCGCACCGCGCGCTCACTCACCTGGGCGCTCGCCGTGCTGGGGGCGCGCATCGTCGTGCTGCCGGGGCCGGGGCTCGACTGGGAGACCGCCTTCGAGCGCCGCATCTGTGATCGCTACGACTATCGCCTGCGACGGGTCCGCCACGCCATCTTCCAGGCCTGGACCGGCTCCGATGAGGCTCGGGTGCTCGAGCCGCGCGGCCTGGTGCAGGGTTCGCTCTTCGCCGGCGACGCGCCGACCCTCGATAGCATCGACGCGGTCTACCTCACCCGCCTGCAGGCCGAGCGCGGGGCGGCCGACGCCGCGCAGGGTGCCTTCCCCGGACTGAAGCGCAGCGATCTGCGTGATCCGCTGCTGGCCGAGGCGCTGTTCCTGCATCCCTTGCCGCGCCGGGATGAGATCCCGGAGTTTGTCGACGAAGACCCGCGCGCGGTCTACTTCGAACAGGCCCGCAATGGCCCGCTGGTGCGGATGGCGGTCTTCCTGGCCCTGCTCCGAGCCGATGCCCACCCGATTCCCGGGCTCAACCCCTTGCCGGCCGGGCAGGGAGAGCACGGCCTGGGCGATTGCCCGAACGAGAACTGCATCACCCGGGCCGAGGGGCTGCAGCCGCCGTGGCGGGTCGAAGGCCGGGCACGGCGAATCTTCCTCTGCGCCTACTGTGACTCGCTCCTCGAGGTGCACTATGTGGGGTGCCGTTCCACGCGGCGCGTTCATCCCGCCCATTCCTCCCAGGTCATGAAGATCCGCCCCGAGAATTTGCGCCCGTTCCTGGAGCGGGAGGCAGCTCTCGAGCAGGGCTTCGCCTGGGGAGGGTAGAC
This sequence comes from Planctomycetota bacterium, assembly GCA_002705055.1. Taxonomy (GTDB): domain Bacteria; phylum Planctomycetota; class UBA1135; order UBA1135; family UBA1135. The sequence continues at coordinate 59,508 of PAHY01000042.1, read as the reverse complement.
TTCGCCGGATCGCCCGGCTCGGAGCTCTTCCCCGAGGGTGTGCGGGACCGCACAAAGTGGGGTGGATTCGCCCAAAACGGGGCCCACGAATCCAGCCTGCGCCGTGGTACGGTATTTGCCCCCTCCATGGCGTGGCCCCGCGTGGGCGTCGCCTGATCAGGCTTCCCCTCCCGCCACAACTGGCGTTCCCACAGAAAGCTGTGAACCTGACCCCCATCTTCCGCGCGTCCGGCCTGCTGATGCTGGCTGGCCTTCTGACGCTCCCTGCATGCTTCTCGAACAACCGTGTCATTGGTGGCGGTGGTTCGGGCAACAACGGCTCCGAGCAAGGGGCCATGTTCCTCACTCAGGTGGAGTGGGGCCGGCTGGTCGACGTGGTCGACCAGGACGGTGCGCTCGCCGAGCAGGACATCGTCATTCGTCCGGATCTGCGTCTCGGCGCCGACTACTCGCTGACGGTCAACCCGGTCACCGAAGCCGAAACGCTGACCATCCTGCAGTACTCGCAGGGGACCGCGGGCTTTGATGCGCTGCTCAGCGCGGCGATCTCCAACCTGCCGACGGTCAGCCTGAAGGGCCCGGCCAGCCCCAGCCCGTATACGCAGGTCGCGCGCAACGCGGCGATTCGTCTCAACTTCAGCCGTCCGGTGAAGGCCAGCACCGTCAACGCCGACACGATTCAGTTCTGGGTCGGCGACGGCAACGCCAGCCCCGCGGACGGCCGCTACATCGTCGACAACGACGAAGAGAACGGCCTTGGCTACGTCATTTTCGACCCGACCATCTCGGGTCGTCAGTCGGCTGAACTCGGCCTGCCGCAGAACGCCTCGGGCTTCCGCGCTTCTTTCGATTCAATCAACGACAACCTGCTGCTGCGCATCCCGACTGCAGTCAACGTGTTTGACGGTCGTCCGGAAGTGCTCGAAAGCGCGGGTGGCCGCACCATTCGGATCGCCAGCTCGGATCCGCTGACGACCAACTCGGACGGCTCGCAGAATCTGGTGCGCAGCATGCGGACCGGCAACGAGAACGACCCGTACAACGGTTTCCTGCGTGACAACAGCCCGCCCAGCATCGTGGGTCTGTTCGACATCACGCTGGCCGGCGTCACCGATCTCGGAGGGGAGGATCGGCGCCTGACCTACAACCTGGCTGAGGCCGTCTGCGATGGCGTCACCGCGAAGGTCGGCGATGTCGTCGAAACCGCCGATGGCGCGGTGCTGCTGGTTACGACCGTCAACGCGGGGGCTGGAGGGCCCTACGAGGTCGACGCGACCCTGCTCGAGGGCACTCTGCCCGGGCTGCCGGCCGACCCGTCGGCGCAGCTCACGACTCGCTACACCGACGACGACGCTGCGCTGCAGACCTGCTTCATTCGGGCCACGCCGACCGCCGCGACCTTCCCGGCCATCGGCCTCGAGCAGGATGCCAGCCTGATCGTGCGCTTCTCGGAGGCCATCGATCCGACCACCGTGCTGTCCATGCACTCGCTGGTCCTGACCAACTTCGAGACCACCGCCACCGCGCCGGACGTCACCGCGATCTTCCGCCAGGGCGGTGAGTTCGCCAACGAGACCGTCGGCGAGTACATCGATCGCCTGCGCGGCTTCCACCTGCCGCTCAACAACACCGGCACCGCGCCGGGCGCCGAGTTCGGCGGGCGCGTCCTGTTCGGTTCGATCGAAGTGGCCGACGGCAGCCGTGAGTTCACTCTCACGCCCACCGCGGGCTTCGTCGACGCCGACGGCGGCGGCAGCCCGGTCTTCGCGCTGGCCGTGCGCGATGGTGCACGCGGCATCACCGACCTGGCCGGCAACCCACTCGAGTTCACCGGTTTCGTCGCCGGCGCCACCGGCGCCGCCAACATGCGCATCGATTGCGCTGCTCCGGCTGGTTCGGCGGTCAAGTATCTGGCGCTGCGCGCCAATGCCACCGACGAAGACGGTGACGGACTGCCGGAATACGCCGGTCAACACACCCCGGGCCAAGGAGTCTTTACCGGCCGCCCGGTCGTGCACTTCTCGCGCACCTCGGATACCGCCAACGACTTCGTCACCGGTAACCCGCCGACCGATCCGCTCACCGGCCAGCCGATCTATCCCTTCGAGCCGCTCACTCCGCGCGGCGCGGTGGTGATGGCGCTGTGGCGACCGGGCGACTTCGGCTTCGGCGCGCCGTCGACCAACACGGCGTACTACGACCCGAACGAGTTCAACATCGACGTCGAAGGCTTCTCTTGGTCGCCCTTCGGCGGGGTCAACGACGACTTCTTCCCGCGCGTCTCGCTCAGCTTCTCGCACGCCCGCTGGATTCCGGACGAGACCGTCGACCTCACCGGCCGTGCGATCTACCCGGCCTCGGGTCTGCAGGCCTCGCTGCCCTTCGTACAGAACGTGCTGGGCTGGGACGAAGGCATCACCGAGACCACGGTCTTCGACAGCAGCTACGCCGTCCGCGCGGTCGATGTGTTCACCGCCGCGTCCGGTGTCGAGTACATCCCGTGGCCGGAGTTCACCGAGCTCTTCACCTTCCGCGACACCGCCATTCCGCAGTCGATCCAAGACGGCGCCAACGGCACCGGTTCGCCGCCGGCCGCTCACGGCCTCGGCGCGGCAGCTGGCGGCTTCTACGATCCTGGCTCGGTGCCTTCGATCGGTCTCTCGCTGCTCGGTCGTTTCCGTTGCTACAACGTCGGCAACATCGAGCCGATCAACCAGTTCAACTCCTACCAGTTCGTCGCCAACTCGCCGCTTCCGGCCTGGCGTGTGTTCTCGGCGGGGGGCATCAGTGCCAACGGCGATGTGATCACGGTCGTGCCGGATAACGGTGACCAGGGTGGTTTGCAGCCGACCGGCGGCTGGCGCAACGGCACGGCGACGCGCCCGGATGAAGACACGATCTACGCCACCCAGGCTGACTTCGTGGTCCGCGTCTCGCGCGCCTACACCCACTGGTTCGACTTCGGCGGTGTGCTGCCGGCGAACGGCGTCCGGGGCATCGTGGTTGAGCCGGTCGAGGCTTTCCAGCTGCCGGGCACCGACCTGATCGTCGAATACCGCGGTTCCTTCTCGGTCACCCACCCGGCCAACCCGACGACCGCACCGTCGCCGCTGACCGACGCCGAGAAGACCCTCGACCTCTACGGCGACTTCAACAACACCAGCGGCTCGGTTTCGCTGCCGAGCGCCTGGACCACCGACCTGAGCTCGCTGGAAGCGACTGCCACCGAGCAGTACCGCTACTTCCAGCTGCGCATCAGCTTCGTCGCGAACGCCGATCGCTCGCTCCCGGCCACCCTGGACGGCCTCGGCATCGCCTTCGACATCACTCCTTGATCCTCTGATCAGCTTGCTCATGAACGCGTTCTCGCTTCGCTCCTTCTGGACCTCCCTGAGGCTCGCCGCTCTGGCGGCGCTCCTCGTGCTCCCTGCCTGTGGCGGTGGGGGTGCATCCGGCGCAGGCTCCGGATTTGGTGGGCTTTCGATGGAGAACGCGTTCTGGGGGCGTCTCGTCGACGTCTTCGACGAAGCCGGCGTCCTGGTCGAAGAGGATGTACTGGTCCGCGAAGGGCTCTCGACCGACGACATCGACTACGTTGTCTCGCTCAACCCGGTCACGCAGCGTGAAGTCCTGACCATCCTCGCTCCCTACCAGGATGCGCAGGGTCGGATCACGCCTCGCTTCGAGCGTCTGCTCGAGTCGGCCCGCACCGGGTTGGCTTCGCTGGGCACCAAGGGCTGGGTTGCCAACGGTACGTACACTCGCGTCGGTCGGAATGGTGGCATCCGGCTCGAGTTCTCGGAGTACCTCGATCCTTCGACAGTCAACCGTCTGACCATTCAGGTCGTGGTCAACGGGCGGATCGCCGATGTGCGTTACATTGTCAAGGAAGGCGTCAATACCGCCGGCGAGCCGATCGGTGTGGTGCTCATCGACCCGACGATCACGCCTCAGGATTCCGCCAACTTCCTCATCGGGGAAAACGGGGTCGGCTACGAAGCCTCCGAGTCGGGCATCGAGCCCAACGCGGCGATCCGCATTCCCACCACGATCGAGCCGCTCTACGGCCAGACGCAGGTCATCACCAACCGGGAGGGGAACCGCACGCTGGCGCTGACCAACTCCGATCCCTTCGAACTCTCGGATGGGCTGTCGCCGGTCATGCTGCGAGTCTTCCGCACCGGCAACGCCGATGACCCGGCCAACGGCTTCCTGAAGGATCAGCAGCGCCCCAGCCTGCAGGCCGACCTGACTTCTGACGTCCTGCTCGCGACCGACCTGGGCGACCTCGCCGAGATCACCTACCGCGTCCGCGCCATCAACTGTCGCCCGATCACTCCCAAGGTGGGGGACGTGCTCACGGTTGGCGATGCGATCGTGCTCGTATCCGAAGTGGTGAACGCCGCCGACCGCAATGCGGTGGTGGTGCGCGGGCCGGTCCTGACCGGCACCATGCGCTACGGCGACTTCAGCGCGCGGCCGCTCGACGCTGCCCTGACGACCTTCTACACCCAGGCCGACATCGACTACCAGATGTGCTGGGTGCGCTTCGACCCCGAGCCGGCGGTGCTTCCGGCGACCGGCATCGATCCGTACGCCACTGTCTCGGTGCGCTTCAGCGAGCCGATCGATCCGAACACCGTCCGTTCGCTGTCTTCCTTCGTGCTGCATTCGTACGACGACGACGCCGACCTCGAGGCCGGCGACTTCAACGCTGGCTTCCAGCTGGGCGTCGAGTCGGTGGGCAATTTCATTGACCGCCTGCTGGGCTACACCGTCGAGGACAACCCGGACACGCCGACCGTCGAAAACGGTTCGGGCCGGATCATGCTGGGGCCGATTTCGGTCACGGCCGACTCGCGGACCTTCACCCTGGCTCCTTCGGCCGGTCTAACCGACAGCTTTGGCGAAGGCGGCGATTTGAACATCGCGGTGGCGCTGCGCGACCGCGCCGACGGCATTCTCGACTTGGCCGGCAACCCGCTCGGCTTTGGCGACTTCGTCGCGGGCTCGGATCTGCAGACCGAGCGGATCTCGGTGGTCAACCCGCCGAGCGACCGCTACTTTGCGCTGCGGCTGAACAGCATCGATGAGAACGGCGATGGTTTCCCCGAGTACCTCGGCCAGTACGTGCCGGGCGCCGGGGTCATGCGCGGCCGCGATCTGATCCGCTTCTCGCGTCAAGCCGACCCGGCGTCGAACCCCTTCATTGGTCAGCGCGCGGCCTTCCTGCAGGCTGGCGTCGCCACCCCGCTCAACCCGGCGGGTGCGGTGCTGATGACCTGCTTCGGCTATCACCTACTCGGATTCGGCGTGAAGTCTCCGGGTGAGTACAACCTCGACGTCGAAGGTCTATCCTGGGCGCCCTTCGGGGGCACGGTCCTGGACGATGTCTACGACCGCTACTCGGTGGCGCTGGGGCATTCAAACCGCTACCCGGACGACTACATCAACCCGACCACGGGTTATCCCGACTGGGACAAGTCCGGCCTGCGGAAGAACGGCGAGTTCGACCTCAACATCCTTGGTTTCAACCAGGGCGAGGCCGACGAGAAGATCATGTTCGACCGCGCCTACTTCCTGAACGGCGCGGATACTTACATTGCCGATTCCGGTGTCATCTACGCTCCGTGGCCGGAGTTCGACGATACCTACACCTGGCGGGATAACTCCTTCCCGGCCGACCTCACCGGTGGACCCAACGCGACTTTCGGGATTCCGCCGGCCGTCGTCGAGCAGGACGTCATCTACGAAGCGGCTGAGTGGCCCTCGGTCGTCGCTCCACTGCTGGTGCGCTTCCGCTGCTACCCGCGCGGTGACTTCGTCGGCTTCAACGGCTTCCAGGTGCAGATCATGGTGCCGTCCTCGAACGTGCCGTCGTACCGCGTGTTCTCCTTCGGGGGCAACGGTGGCGACCTGGTCGTTCCGGACATCCCGCAGTCCGGCACCGAGCCCACGGGTGGCTTCGCCACCGGTGGGGGTACCCAGCGCGGCTTCGGTCCTGAGCTCTACTGGTCGAACATCGACTTCGTGGTTCGGGTCTCCCGCGTCTTTACCCACATTTTCGCCCTGGGCGGCACTTTCGATGGTGTCGGCACCCAGGTGCTCGAGCCGGTCGTCCAGCCCGACGGCACGGAGCTGACCGTGGAATGGCGCGGTTACGAGCAGGTGGACACCTCCGCCTGCGCGGTCGATGCGGCCACCCCGCTGCGCGACGCCTCCAGCCAGTTTGACGACTACGGCAACTACATCGGTTCGGCGATCTCGCGGGACCGACTGCGTGATCCGCCCGTTCAGGGCGACGACTACTGCGCCACGGTTTCTGATCCGTCTCCCTGGACGACGGATGTAGACTCTCTGGCGGCCGAGACGAAGTGGAAGTACTTCCAGCTTCGGATCACCTTCGTGTCCAACACTGAGAAGAACCTCTCGCCCTCCCTCGACGCGTACGGCTTCTCCTGGACCGTTCAATAATGATGGACCGATTCCCCCGCAATCTCGCGGTGGCCGGCGTTCTGCTGGCCACCGCCCTGCTGCCTTCGTGCGGCGGCTCTTCTTCCGGTACGTCGGGCACGGCCTCGTCCGGACCCTTCGAGGTTCTCAGCTCGACGCTGGCCGAAGGCGACGTCTGGGCCCTGAACCGTCCGATCGATCTGGTCTTCAACCACCCGGTTGACCCGGATTCGATCTCCTTCTCGTCGATCATCCTCAAGCCGGTCAGTCAGGCCATCCTGTCGCAGCCGGTCACGGGTTCGTTCTCGATCCTCGATGGTTTCGACGGCAAGGTGGTGCGCTTTACTCCTGCTTGCCCCACCAACGAGGCGCTGTCCAACGGCGGCTTCGTGCCGGGCGGCTTCGAGTACACGCTCACGCTGCCTTCGAGCTCGACCGGGAACGGTCTGTCGGTCCTGCGCGACGACCAGAACCGTCCGCTGTCGATCGGCCTCACCCGCAACTTCACGACGCCGCCGATTGGCGAGCCGCTGTTCATTGACTCGGTGCTCGGTCCGCCGCGTCTCGTGAACCGTCAGGCGGGCGACTTCCCCACGGGGCTCAACCTGTTCTCGGATCAGGACGGCGCCTTCGTGGTGCGCTTCGATCAGCCGATCGATTCGAGCGCCGCCAACCTCAACACCGACCGCGTGTACTTCCTGTACAGCGAGCCGGACGGGGTGACCTTCCCGATCACCAACAAGCTGCCGGGTGAGTGGCTGGTGATTGACAACTGCAACCTGGCGGGGGCGCTGCTGCGCTTCGAGGCCGCAGGCGTGCTTCCTCCGGGGCGCAATCTGCGCATCCAGGTCAGCCCGCTGTTCTCCGACCTCTCGGGCGAGACGAACAGCACGATCCAGACCTACCGTGACTCCTTCGGGGATCCGGATGACTACACGCTGCCGACTCTGAACGAGTACTACGGCGACGCCACCAACTGGACCAACACGATCACCTACGACACGATCACCGAGCAGTTTGAGACGCCGCTCAAGATCGATCTGAACGCTGATCTGCCGCTGCCGCAGATGGATCTGGGCCGGGGCTTCGCGCAGGCGAGTTTCGACTACCCGGGCGACATCAACGTCAGCACCGACGACGATCTGTTTGTCGCGACCGGCACCACCCTGGTGCTCAACACCGACGGCGAGAACCTGTTCAACGACTCGAACGGCCGTCCCTTCACGATCGTCGACGGCGTCCTCAACCTGAACGACCTGACGATCGCCCTCGGCGGCACGCTGAAGGCCGAAGGTTCGAACCCGCTGGTGATCTACGCGACCGGCACCGTGGATGTGCAGGGCACGCTCGACGCGTCGGGCGACCATGCGCTCAGCCCGGTGGCGCTCAACCAGCCGCAGATCCCCGAGCCTGGCGCCAACGGCCAGTGCGGTGGGGGTGATGGCGGTACCGGTTCGCTGCTTACCGATGCTGCCACCCTGCGCGGTCAGTCCGGCTTCGGCGCCTTTGGCGTGCCGGGCGGCGGCGGCCAAGGGGGTGAGGGCGGCTACCAGCAGGACAAGGACGTCCTCAACGGCAACGGAACCGCCAACACGCAGTTCCTGATCGCCGGCGGCGGTGCCGGTGGCGGCTTTGCCGAAGACACCAACGAATCCATCCTCTGGAGCAAGTGGTCCGGCGAAGAGAACCTCTTCGTGCTGATCAACGGTGTCCTGACCCAGGTCGATGACGCGGGCCCGGATGCACGGGTTGCCGACCGTCACACCGCGCTGGACCCCTTCACCTTCGCAGAGATGCAGGGTGCCGAGCCGGGCCGGCGTGGTTCCTCTTGGAACTCGTCCAACACCATGACCCACGAGAGCCCGAACTTCGCGAATGCGTCGGCGGTCTACGGCATGGAGGACAACACGCGCGACACCGACGTCGACGACAATAACCAGGATTACGACCCGAGCTGGACGGGCGGTGCCAACCCGCCGTTCAGCTACGCCAACCCGACCGCCGGCCCGGACCCGGGCCTGGCAGGCCCGAGCGCCTTCAACGTCGGCGGCACCGAGGATGACTTCTGGGGTCGCCGGGTCAACCCGGACGGCACGACCACCGTCGGCGAGCTTTCGGCCTTCTTGGCCGGCTCGGGTGGTGGTGCAGGGGGTGACCTGCAGATCCTCAACCGTCAGATCATCGGCTTCGACATGATGGGGCTGCCCATCTACGCACCGCTGAACGACTCCTGGCCGGACCCGGGCTTCCCCGCCGGCCTCACCCGCGCCTACTACAAGGGCGCCCCGGGTGGCGGTGGCGGTGGCCAGATGCTGGTCTTTGCGGTCGGTCCAATCGTCATCGGCGATCAGGCGACGCTCAAGGTCAACGGGGGCAACGGCGCCGGCGGCGAAGCCGTCTTCGAAGGCGATCAGCAGGTTTCCGGTTCGGGCGGTGGCTCGGGCGGTCACCTGGTGCTGCACACTTCGGCCCAGCTCGACCTCTCGGCGATCGACCTCGGCCTCGGTGCCGGTGCGACGATCAACCAGATCAAGAACCGCAACAACGCCAACGAGGTCGTTCAGGCCCTGGGTGGCCGTCGTGGCTGGTCGATGAGCTGGATGCCCAGCTCGGGCTTCATCACCGGTGATGGCCGGACGAACGACGGCAACTCGGACTTCATGGCGGGTCGCGGTGGCGCAGGCGCCAACGGGGTCATCCAGGTCCACGTGCCCAACCCGCTCGAGGACATCATCTTCCACCCCAACCTCGATCCGGCGATTCAGGCCGACATCACCATTCCGGGTGTCACGCAGTACGCGGATAACGACAACCTCGAGGAAGTGATGCGCGCCTTCTGCGTGCCGGCACCGAAGGTGCTGGTTCCGGTCTACGCGACCGGTTCGCAGGTGCAGTCGAAGTGGATCGACACCGGTCTGGCGCTTAAGCGCAACCCGGTGGGCGCTGGTTCGGGTGAGTTCTTGGACTACGCGGATGGCAGCTATGCCTTCGGTGGGGTGGCCGCCAACGGTCGCGTCAACAAGGCCGGCGAAGACATTACGCCGCTGCCGCCGGTCGCCACCTCAACCACGGATCTGACGGTCTCGGCCTTCTCGGCGGTCATCGACAACGCGACGGCTCGCTTCGGAGGCAACTCCTTCTTCCTGACCAACCCGGGTCTGCTGGTCGGCTTCGACCTGCTCCCGGCCGCGTTGGGACTGCCGGATGAGAGCTTCGAGATCGTGGATGCCAGCTACAGCAGCAGCCTGGACCGCCTGACGCTCACGACGCTGTCGACCGACGGCGACATGAGCGCTCTCGCGAACCTCGCTGGCGCGACTTGGCAGGTGCGTCCGAAGTTCTTCCGTCTCGAGTTCAACGGCTCGAAGGATTCCTTCCCGCTGGATGGCTTCGTGCTGATCGAGTTCCAGGGTGACGACGAGTCGGCTCCGGGATCGAATGAGCCTTCGGGCGGCGCGGGCCTCACCGCCTGGACCACCGACCTCACCGATCTCGACGGCAAGCGTTTCGTGCGCTACCGCATCACCACCGAGATGTCGGAAAGCGGCACGGCCTACGCCCTGGGCGATCCGCGTCCGATTCTGCGCTACTTCCGTCTGCCCTTCGCCTGGTAGATCGGATCGCGCCGATTCCCGGGCCCGCTCCCTGATGGGGGCGGGCCCGTTTTCTTTTCCTGGGCGGCGCCGAGGGCGTGGTGGAAGAGCTTCGGCGGCGCGGCGTTGAATCCGATCGCCGGCGACGGGACGATGCAGGCATGTCCTTGTGGGAGACCCTCCAGCACGAGGCGGTCTTCCGCCGTGTCCTGCTCGGTGTGCTGGGCGCCATGCTCGGCTCCTTCGCGTCGGCGGCGATCTACCGGATCCCCCGCGAAGGCCTCTCGGTCTGGCGACCGATGCGCTCGTTCTGCCCCAGCTGCAAGGCGCAGATCAAGTGGCACGACAACCTGCCCATTCTGGGCTACCTGATCCTGAGAGGTCGTTGTCGTTCCTGCAAGGTCGGCTACGGTCCGGGCTACATGGTCCACGAGATCGTGCTCGCCGGCCTGTTCGTGCTCGCGGGCGAGACCTGGCTCGTCAGCCAGCAGGCGGCGCCGACCGCGTTGCTGTTCGCTCTGGTGGCGCTCACGGCGCTCTGGATCGCGACCGCGATTGACTGGGAGCATCTCATCCTGCCCGACGGCATCACCCTGGGCGGGATCCCCTTCGGCATCGCGGCGGCGGTGCTCGCGCCTTCTTTCCACCTCGGCGCCGGCCTGGATCATCTGCCCTGGGGGGTCGACTGGCTGGGCATCAGCCTCGCCGACCCGCAGACGAAGATCGTTCTCGTTTCCGCGATCCTAGGATCTTCGATTTCTTGGGCCTTGTTGATTGGAATCCGAGTTCTGTTTTCGTACATTCTTCGTCAGGAAGCTCTGGGACTCGGAGACGTCAAGTACCTCGCCGCGATCGGAGCCTTCCTTGGCCTGGAAGGGGCCGCTTGGACCCTTCTGATCGGCGTCTTCGCAGGCGCTGTGCTCGGGCTCCTCAACATTGTGCGCATGATCTGGGTGGTGGCTCACCGCCGCCGTCAGCGAGGGCGCACCCGGGTTCTCAAGAGCTCGGTTTACATGGGGTGGCTGCTCGGGCGGCTGTTCCCCTTCGGTCCTCCCCTGGTTCTGGGCACGGTGCTCTACCTGCTCTACCCCGAGGACATCCGGGTCTTCTTCCTGGAGACCTGGCCGAACCTCCTCCTTCACGCCGACTCTTAAACACGAACCCAACCATGAACAAGCTCATGCTCCTCGCCGCCGCGCTGGCTTTCCTGCCCGCGTGCCAGAGCGGCTTCCAAGACGAGATCATCGAAGACCAGGATCGCCAGATCGCTGGTATGAAGCGTCAGGTCAACAGCAAGCAGGGCGAGCTCGATCGCACCCGCGCTGAAGCCGCCGAACTGGAGGAGCAGCTCGCTTTCGAACGCGATCGTGTCGCCAACCTCGAGAACCGCCTGAACGCGATGGAAGCTTCGGCTCAGCAGGCCGACGCCGAAGTCGACCGTCTGCGCGGTCAGCTGGCCGGCACCGGTGTGGGTGTCGAGCGTCGCGGTGATGTGCTGGTGCTCAACCTGCCGACCAGCCTCACCTTCACTTCGGGTTCGGCTACGCTCAACGCCAAGGGTCAGTCCAGCCTCAAGACGGTCGCCAGTGCGCTGAAGGCCGACTACACCGGCAAGACCTTCTGGGTGGAAGGCCACACCGACAACGACAAGCTGGTCAAGACCAAGGACAAGTGGAAGACCAACCTGCGTCTTTCGGTGGAGCGCGCCATGTCGGTGGCGGATTTCCTCACCCTCGAGCTGGGCATCCCGGGTGACGCGGTGCGGATCGCTGGCCACGGCGAATACGACCCGGCCGTCCCCAACTCCAACGCCGCCAACAAGGCAAAGAACCGCCGCGTCGAGATCCTGATCCTCGACTAGGGACAGCGGCGGCACACCGCCGAGAACTCGCGCCCGCCGAGAAAAGCGGCGCTAGCATGGCAGGTCACCCCGGAAATCGGGGTGGCCTGCCGGTCTTTTTTCCCCTCCTCAACCCCGCATTCACAAGTTAGGAAGACACTCATCATGTCAGCAGTGGAACTCCACAACATCACCTTCCTCGGCTCCTCGGACGCTGGAAAGACCACTCTGGTCGAGTCCGTCGCCCATCACTTTGGAGCCACTTCGCGCAAAGGCTCAGTCGAGGAAGGCACGGCGTTGACGGATTTCACCGCGGAGGAGAAGGAGAAGAAGCACAGCCTCACGGCCGGCGTCGTCCACATCGAAGCGCCGCACGGCAAGCTCAACCTGATCGACACTCCCGGCTACCCGGACTTCGTCGCCGATGCGATCACCTCGATGGGGGCTGCGGGCACCGCGGTCTTTTCCATCGCAGCCCGGGAGGCCGGCGTCCCTTTTCATACCCTGCAGCTCTGGAAGCGCGCCGGCGAGACCGGCCTGGCGCGTTCGGTCGTCGTCACCAAGCTGGACGGCGACAACCTTGACCTGGGCCAGGTCATCGAGAACATTCGCGAGACGCTCGGCCAGCGGGTCGTGCCCTTCACCCTCGCGGACGGCACCGGTGATGCCTTTACCAAGGTGATCACGGTGGCAGGGGGCGACAACGAGTACCGCTCGATCCTGGTCGACGCCATCGTCGAAGCCGACGACGACCTGATGGAGAAGTACCTCGAAGAGGGCGACATCAGCACCGAGGAGCTCGAGCAGGCGATCCCGCGCGCGATGGCCAAGGGCACCTTCGCTCCGCTGTTCTGCGTGCACCCCAAGCAGGGCATCGGCCTGGAGGAGTTCGCCGAGTTCCTGGTGCGCGACTTCCCGTCGGCCAGCATGCAGCTCTCGGTCATGCACTCCGAGAACATCGAAGACGGCTCGCCCGATTCGCGTACGGTGGCGCGGGTCTGGAAGGTGATGACCGACAAGCACCTGGGGCAGGTCAGCTATCTGCGCATTCTGCAGGGCACGGTCACGCCTGACTCGCAGCTGGTCGATCCGCACACCCAGCGCACGATCAAGGCGAACGGTCTTTCCTTCCTGTTCGGCAAGGATCTGCAGGCGACGGCCAAGGCCGGCCCCGGCGACATCGTGGCCGTCACGCGCATCGACGACCTCGAGGTGGGCGATGTCCTGGTCTCCGAAGGCGAGGCCAAGCGTCACGACTTCCATCTGCCGAGCCCGTACTTCAGCCTGGCGGTCAAGCCGGCCAGCCGCGCGGACGAACAGAAGATCTCCGGCGAGCTCGCCAAGGCCGTCCGCGAGGATCCCTGCGTGCGCGTGCACCGCGACCCGGCTACCGGCGAGAACATCGTCGACGGGCTCTCCGAGCTGCACCTGCAGACGGTGCTGCACCGCATCGAAGGGCGCGGCGTGGGCGTCGAGACCAAGCTGCCGCGGATCGCCTACAAAGAGACGATCACCGGCAAGGCGGAGGCCTCGCACCGGCACAAGAAGCAGACCGGGGGCTCGGGGCAGTTCGGCGAAGCGCACATCCGCATCGCGCCGCGCACCCGCGGCGAGGGCTTCGAGTTTGTCAACGCGATCGTCGGCGGGGCGATTCCCAAGCAGTACATCCCGGCCGTCGAGAAAGGGCTCCACGAGCAGATGGCGGATGGCATCATCGCCGGCTCGGAGGTGGTCGACATCGCGGTGGAGCTCTACGACGGCAAGTTCCACGCCGTCGACTCGGATGAGCTGTCCTTCAAGACCTGCGGTCGGATCGCGCTGAAAGAGGCCTTCGCCAAAGCCAACCCGATCCTGCTCGAGCCGGTCATGAACGTCGAGATCACCGTACCGAGCCGCTATTTCGGCGACGTCTCTGGCGACCTCAACACGCGCCGCGGCCACATTCTCGGCATGGATACCGATGGAGACTTCCAAACCATCAAGGCGGAAGTGCCGCTTGCCGAAATGCAGACCTACGGGACGATTCTGCGCTCGATGAGCCACGGCGAAGGTTCGTACGCGATGGAGTTCAGTCGCTACGATCAGGTCCCGTCCCACCTGCAGGAGCAGGTGGTGCAAGGCCTGGCCGAACAAGCGGATGGCTGATCCAGTCGTACTTCCCTCCCGATCCAACGGTTTCCGGCTCTCCGAGCTGGTGCTGCTGATCGTCGTGCTGCTCGCGCTCGGCCTGGTGCTGATGCCGCGCTTCTATGACGATCGCCGGGCCGACAACGAGCGCCAGGCGCAAGATGTGCTGCGGATGATCGCCTCCTCGCAGGAGGTGCACCGCGCCCTCGATCGTCGGGGCGAGTACGTCGAGCTCTACCGGCTGCAGTTCGCCCCGGGCGAGGGGGCCAACGATCTTGAGCCGCTGATGCCCTTCCTTGGAGTGAGCGCCGACTTCGCGCACTACACTGGCTACCGCTTTCAGGAGCTCACGGATGGCCTGGCGCGGCCGGTCGGCTGTCGCGCCGAGCCGCGCACGCCGCCCTTCAGCGGGAAAGGCGTCTGGGAGATTCGCTACGGCGAGACCGAGCCCCAGCTGGTCGGCTACCTGGACGTGAACAAAGAGCTGGCGTTGCCGTAGGTCTGCTCGGCCAGGCTCTCGGCATCTTGGCCGCGCAGTTCGGCGGCGAAGGCCAGGGTATGGGCCACGTAGGCCGGCTCGTTGCGCTTGCCGCGCTTGGGCTGCGGCGCCAGGAACGGGGCGTCGGTCTCGACCAGCAGCCGATCATCCGGCACGATCCGGGCGGCTTCGCGCAGCGCTTCGGACTTGGGGTAGGTCAGATTGCCGGCAAAGCTGACGTGCAGTCCGAGGTCGAGAAAGGACCGCGCCGCGGTCGCGTCCTCGGAGAAGCAGTGCATCACGCCCGCGATCTCGCGCTGCTGCGCCTGGAGCACTTCGAGCAGCCGTGCCGCCGAGGCGCGGCAATGGAGAATGACCGGCAGTTCGAAACGCTGCGCCAGGTCGAGGTGCTGCTCAAGCGAGGCCTCCTGGTCGGCCGGCTGGCTCCAGTCGCGATAGAAGTCGAGGCCGGTCTCGCCGACGGCCACGTAGTTGCCGTCAGCCAGGAGGGTCTCGAGTTCGGAGAGGACGGCGTCTCGCTCGGGGCCGGCGGGGACGTCGTTGGGGTGAATCCCGGCCGAGGCGGCGACCCCGTCAAACTCTTGGGCCAGCTCGGCGCAGGTACGCGCGCTGTCGAGATCGACCGCGACCGTGAGCAGGCGCTCCACCCCGGCCGCGCGCGCCCGCGCGAGGCGCTCGGCCGGCGGATCCTCGTCCATGTGCCAGGTCAGGTGGCAGTGCGTATCGAACAGTCGCATCTCTAGAGTTCCTCGGGCGCGCGCAGGCCGCGCTCGGCGATCAGATCCATGGCAAAGCCGTGCAGCACGGGCTGGGCGTCGGCGTCCGGGAGCCGCGTGAGCAGGACGCGTTCGCCGAGCCGCGGATCCAAGGCCAAGGTCGCGAGCAGCGCCTGCTGGCGGGTGGCGATGTCGCCGGTGCTGGCGGTCCAGATCGTGGCCAGGTCCGCGCCCAGCTCGACTCGACCGGTGCGGGCCAGAGCCTGGATCGCGACGACCCGGGCGTGACTCTCGAGGCCATCGCGGTGGGCTAGCGCGATCAGCAGCTCGAGCGCCAGCTCGGAGCCTACCTCATCGAGCAGCGCCGCGTAGCGGGCGTGCATCCCGGTGGTGCCGCGCGGCAGCTCGCGGATCAGATCGCGGCCCTGCTGGAGGGCCAGCTGCGGCTCGATCGCCCACATCGTGCGGTGCGCGGCGATCCGCAGCGGGACGGGGGAGTCGCGCTGTCCCAGGCGCTTGGCCCGCTCGAGCGAATCCGGCGCGCCGGCGCGTACCGAGGCGAGGTAAAGGCCGAGCGCCAGGCTGTCTCGATTGCGCAGCTCGGCGTCGATCCACAGGTCCCAGGGCAGCGCGTCGGCTTGGGGACCATCGGCGAGCGCCGCGCACAGCGCGTCTCGTGCCCGCGCGGCCTGCTGAGCCTCGCGGGTCGTCTCGGCGACGAGCTCGCGTTCAGCGGCCTCCTGGGCGGCCTGAAGCAAGGCCTCCGGCTGGTCGGGCTGGAGGGTACGGGCGGCGAGCCGGACGCCGAGCGAGCTGGCGTCGGCCGCTGCGGCGGGGCCCGGGGCAGACGACCACCAGGCGAGGGCCGCGAAGGGCGCCAGCAGGGCAAGAGGGCGGATGAGCGAGACGAGCATCAGCGAGACGAGCGCAAACAGTCTGGTAGACTAGCCATGAGAAACACGTTGGTTCTTCGCAAAAGGAAGAACCCGTGGTTCGGTCTCGTCATGTCGAAGATTCTACGTACTTCGCCTCTCCTCGCCGCCTTCCTGTTCGCCTCCTGCGGAGGCGGGGGAAGTGGCTCCGGGGGCAACGCGGCCTCCCAGCAGGACCTGCGGATCAGCGTCTGCTCGCTGGGCTGCAATGGCGGCACCTGCTCCGTCCGCCAGCTGTCGGTGAACTCCGATCTGGTCTTCACCTTCAACGACAACGTCCTGCCGAGTTCGGTCGACCTCACCTCGATCGCGCTGGTCAACCTGACCACCGGGGGATCCCCGACGGGCAAGTTTCTCGTCGACGGCAGCAAGGTCACCTTCCGCCCCAGCTACGAAGACTCCTCGGAAGGCGTCTCCTTCGGCTTCGAGGATTCG
The DNA here is from genome assembly GCA_002705055.1 of Planctomycetota bacterium. Classification (GTDB taxonomy): domain Bacteria; phylum Planctomycetota; class UBA1135; order UBA1135; family UBA1135. The sequence goes on along the minus strand of PAHY01000042.1, from coordinate 42,913 downwards.
AACACCTACAGCCTGGTGATCGCAGCGGCCCCGGGCGACAGCGCCGTGGTGCGCTCGCGCGCCGGACGCCCGAACACCTCGCGGCTGTCCTGCACCTTCGAGACCATCGGCATCCGCGACTACGTGCCGGGCCCGCCGGCCGTCACCATCACCCCGAGCGAGGACAACCCGCCGCTTGAGCGGTCCTTCGACGTGGTGCTGTCCTTCAACGACCTGGTGCGCAGCTCGCAGCTGCTCAACCCGAACGGCACCAGCCCGACCGTTTCGGTCAGCCTGGTTTCGATCGATGGCTTCGGCAACGAAGTGGTCTTCCCGCTTGACGGCACCTTCCTGTTCCAGAACGACATTGACAACCGCACCACCTCGCTGACCTTCCAGCCCCTCGGCGCGCTGCCGACGGGCCAGAACGGCACGCGCTGGGTGCGGATTGATGTTTCGAACCAGATCACCGACCTGGTCGGCAACCGTCTGGTCAACTCGGGTAGCTTCAAGGTGCCGCTTCCGGAAGTGTCCGGTGCTACGGGTTCGATCAGCGAAGACTTCGCCACCACCGCGAAGCTCGATCCGCTGAAGAGCGCTCCCACCCTTTGGGAAGGAACCGGCTTCCTGGACAGCGGCCTGGATCCGGTGTCGGGCCAGCACCCAGGTGGCGGCAGCGGCGTCTTCGGTTCGCCGGACCTCGACGGTTTCGTCTTTGATACCGGCGCGGCTCCGGCCGCCGGCATGGTGCACAGCGAGCTGCTGGGCATCGATCTGCCGGTCAGCGATGGCGTGATGATGTTCAGCTCGCTCGAGCTGGGCTTTGGCGACGAGACCGCGGCCATGGGCACGCGCCCCTTGCGGCTGTTCGTGCGCGGCTCGGCCGATATTCGCGGCACGCTCGACTTCTCGGGCGCCGACGGCGAAACCAACTTCGGCATGTACCGCCCGGAGGACGAGCGCCTGTCCTACAACAAGCTCAACGGCGCGCCGGAACCGCCCACCGCAGATATGCAGGCATTGCTGGGGGACCCGCTTGAGAACCTCGGCGGCGCCGGCGGCGAAGCCGCTCTGGGCGGCGGCGGCGGCGGCCACGGCGGCCTGGGCTGGCACCAGCTCCCTGGCTACTACAACGACGCCAAGGATGGCTACTTCGGCGAGCACTCCACGACGGGGCCTGCGGCCGACGACACCCGCTACCTGGCTGGTTACGGCGCCGAGCCCGCGGTCGGCGTGCACGGCCAGAACGGCGGACGCGTGGGCGGGCAAGACGCACAGGGTGCGCCGCTGGGCGCGGCGGCTGCGCAGATCATCCCGGATGCTCTCGAGGGCTCCGGCATGGGAACCTGGGCCTGGCCGCCGAAGAGTAACCGCCTGCCGATTACCGGTCAGGTCGGTTCGGGCGCCTGGGTGAATGGCCTGGACGGTCTCGACCTCTCCGGCAACTACTGGTCGAAGTTCGGTTCGAGCACCTTCTTCTACCGCAACTTCTCGATCGCGCGCGCGCGCGGCGGTGGCGGTGGCGGTTACTGGACCGACGGCGAACGCGGCGATGTCCACGACGAGGACAGCATCGCGACCGATAGCTACAACGAGTTCCTGTCGGCCAACGAGCCCAACTTCGATCGCTACAACACCGTGCTGGGCGTCAACCACCACTGGAATGGCGATCCTCTGCACGGCGGCGACGTCTCGGATCCCGCCGACCGCGAGAACTGGCCCGACTTCGTGCGCTGGGACAACCAGGCCAGCAACGTGGTCGCCGAGGGCATTGGCGGTCAGTACACCCCGCTGGTGGGGGGCAACCCTGTCCCGTACTTCACCCTCGATCCGGCGCAGGGCTATCTGCGCGGTGGCGCGGGTGGCGGCGGCGCCGGCAACTCGCAGCACGGTTCCTTCAACTTCGAGCTGAGCGGCAACTCGCTGGTGCAGGCCGAGGTCGAGTCCTATCGCGACTCGGACGGCTGCGGCGGCGGCGCAGGCGGCGGCGGCGTTCAGCTGCAGATCGCCCGCGACCTCAACCTGCTGGGCACGATTGACGTCAGCGGCGGCGACGGCGGCTCTGCGGCCACCCGCGTTTCGACCACGCTGCCGATCGACACCATCGGCTTCTTCACCAACCGCGTCGGCTCGGCTGGCGGCGGGGGTGGAGCCGGCGGCGGTCTGCTGCTTCAGGTGGGCGGCACCGCGACCTTCACCGACGGCGGTGACGTCGGCACCATCGACCTGAACGGCGGTCAGGGTGGCCTCGGCGCAGTCGGCAATGATGGCGGTGTCGGCGGCATCGGCGTGCTCCGCTTTGAGTCGTCGAATCCCTTCACCCTGGCGGATGCCAACGGCATCGTCAGCCCGATCGAGTCCTACGATCTGGCGACTCGCCCGGAGTACAGCCTGACCGGCGAGAACCAGGGCGCCTTCCAGGTGGATCTTTCGGGCAGCATCGGCGACCAGACCGTCCCCAAGGCTGTGGGCGGAGGCAACGCCTTCTTCAACGGCAACTCGACCGGCATCGCATCCGACTGGTACGAGGCCGACCCCGAACTGCTCTTCCTGATCTTCGATTCCTGGCAGGTCGAGATTGAGTACAGCAACGGGACGGGCAGCCCGCAGACCATCACCTACAACGATGCCAACCCCACCGGCCCGGGGGTCACTCCGGTTTGGGTGGCCTTCCAGACGGGCTACGGCTTCGAGGAGAACGGCGTCATTGAGGTGGTCGAAGGCTCCGAGTACGGCTGGGTGATCCCTGGCTACAACACGGTCACCGGCGGCGACGACGAACTGCAGGCGGCGCCGGCGTCGACGCGCCTGCTGCGTTACCAGCTCGTCTTTGACCAGGACCTGGTCTCCTCTCTCATCGGCAATGCACCGAGCGCGTACTTCCGCGTCACCGGCGTGTCGGTGGATTGGAGGGAATAGTGCGCGCCCTGCGGCCGGCCGCGGCACTGCTCGATCCGAGCCAGTGCGTGGCCGGCCCGGTCTGTCTGGTCGAGCAGGGCCGGATCGTGCGCTGGTGTGAAGCGGACGAGTTGCCGGCCGGCCTGGAAGTCGAGGAGTTCCCGGACGAGCTCTGGGTGGCCCCGCCGCGCCTGCTGCACGCGCATCTCGAGAGCTTCGATGCGCCCTGCGAGCGGTGGACGCGGACGAGTTTTGCGTCCTGGGTCGCGGCGCTGCTGCGCTGGAGGATGAACTCCGGGGGACAGCGGATGAGCTCCCAGGACAGCGCGGAGGCGAGCTGCGCCGAGCTGGCTGCTGCCGGGTGCGGCTTCGTGCTCAGCGCGCGATCCGAGCCGGGGGCGGAGCTGCCTCCTCAGGTGCAGCGGCGGCTGCCGATCGACGTGGAAGTTTGGCCGGAGCTCTTTGAGCCGGATCCGAGCGCCGCGGAAGCAGCCTTCGCCGAGTTCGAACAGGGCGCGGCGGCATCCGTGCGCGGCCTGGCTCTGCATGCTCCCTTTTCAGTCAGCCCGGAGCTGGCGCGCCGGGCCTTTGCTTGGGCGCAGGCACCCGGTCGCTATCTCTCGATCCACCTGGGAGAGCACGAGGAGGAGCGCGCCCTGCTGCAGACGGGTGGCGGTCCTCTGGGCGAGTTGTTTGATCGTCGCGGGCGCGCGCGGACGAGCGCGTGCTGGGATTCCCCGGTCGCCTGGCTGGAGTCCGTCGCCCCGGGGCTGCGCCCGCGCACGCTGGCGGTGCATGCCGGCGATCTGAAGGCAAGCGAGCTGCGCCAGCTCATGCTCAAGCGGGTGGACGTCGTCTTCTGCCCGGGCACGCACCGCTACTTTGAGCGGCCCGAGCCCGCGTTCGCCGAGGCCGGGATGGCGGCGCCGCTGCTGGGCTGTGATTCGCGCGCGAGCAACGACATGCTGGATCCCTTCCGCGAGCTGCGTCTCGCGGCGACCATCCTTCCGCAGTATGAAGCGCGCGCCTGGTGGGGGGCGGTCACGACTCGGGCGGCCGCGGCGCTCGGTCAGTCCTCAAGCGAGGGCAGTCTGCTTCCCGGTCGCCGCGCGCGCGTGCTGCGGCTCCGCGACCCCGGCTTGCGCGAGGCTGGGGCGCTTTGCGACAGTCTGGTTCGCGCCGGGGCCGACCACCTCCCTCCAACTCCCGCGCAAGCCCCCGCCACCGATGTCCTCCGCGATTTCTCTGATTCAACAAGCTGAGCGCGTTCTGGTCGCGGGCCATCTCCGAGCCGATGGAGACTCACTCGGGGCGGCGATCGTCGTCGCGCGCGGCCTGCGTGCGCTGGGCAAGCAGGTGGAGCTGGTGCTGCCGGATCCACCCGATGGTCGCTACGGCTTTTTGGAAGAGCAGACCCCGTGGTCGCTCTACGCGGGGCGTGGCACTTTGCCGCAGCACGACCTGGCGATCGTCTGCGACTGCTCGCAGCTGGATCGACTCGGCGCGATGGGGCAGGAACTCGCCGAACTGGGCGCGGCGCGACTGGTCGTCGACCATCACCCCTTCGACCGCGCCGAGCATCACTGGGATGCCGAGTTTCACGACGTGACGGCTGCGGCCACCGGCCTGCTGGCGGTGGACCTGATCCGCCAGCTCGGCGGTGAGCCCGATCCGGTCGCGCTGGAAGCCGCCTTCGTGGCGCTGATGACCGACACGGGCTGGCTGAAGTACTCGAACGCCGATGCCCGCGCCTTCGCCGCCGCGGCCGAACTGGTGGCCGGGGGTGTCGACCCGGACCGGGTGTACCGGGCGATCTATCAGCAGACCTCGCTCGGCACACCGCGCGGGATCGGGGCGGCGCTCGCCCAGACCAGCTATCACGCCGAGGGCAAGGCCGTGGTGGGCTGGGTTGACGAGCCGACCTTGCGCGAGGCGGGCGGCGAGCTCATCGACACCGACGAAGTGCTCGACATCCTGCGCGCGGTCGGCTCGGTCGAGGTCGTGGCGTTCCTCAGCGAGCGTGGCGGGCGGGTCAAGGTCTCCTTCCGCAGCAAGACGGTCGTCGACGTCAATCAGATCGCTCGCGAGATCGGCGGCGGTGGGCACGCGCGCGCGGCGGGCGCGACCCTCGACGAGGGCATGGGCATCGCGGCGGCACGCGAGCGCATCATCGAGCTGCTGGAAGCCGCGGTGGCCGCGACCTCGGCCTAGGACGACATCTTCTCGCGCTTGCGGAACAGACCGGTCAGCGCGTAGGTCGCCAGCTTGGGGTTCTTGCGCAAGCGGCGCACCACGTAGGGGTACCACTGCGTGCCATAGGGGACGTAGACCCGAACCGGCAGCCCCGAAGCGCGGACCTGCTGACGCAGCTCCTCGCGCACGCCGAGCAGCATCTGGACCTCGGTGCGCTCGCGCGCATCGGGGTTCTTGTCCAGGTAGGCATGCAGCCCCGCGATAAGGGCTTCATCGTGAGAAGCCACGGCGACAAATGCGCCGCCATCCAGCAGGATCTCGAGCGTGCGCAGGTAGGAGGCATTGACCTCGGCGCCGTCCTGGTAGGCGACCTCAGGAGGCTCGACGTAGATCCCTTTGACCAGGCGCACATTCAGCGGCTGCTCGATGCTCACCAGGCGACGCGCGTCGTCTTCCGTGCGGTGCAGCATCGACTGCAGCACGCAGCCGACGGTGCCGCCGTACTCGGCGCGCAGGCGATCAAAGACGCTCAGGGTGGCGTCCACCGTGGGCGAGTCCTCCATTTCGAAACGGACGAAGGCCTCGTGGGCGCGGGCGCGCTGCGCGATCCGGCTGACGATTTCGAAGCAGAAGTCCTCGCTCACGTCGAGGCCCATCTGAGTCGGCTTCAGCGACAGGTTGCGCTCGAGCTTTTGGTCGATCAGCGCCTGGAGCAACTGCTCGTACTCCGCGGCCGCAGTCTCGACGCCCGCGCGGTCCGCCACCGCCTCGCCGAGAATGTCATAGGTCACGCGGTAGTCCGCGCCCTGCAGCGCGGCCCCAGCCTGCAGCGCATCAGCGATCGATTCTCCGGCAATGTAGCGCGTACTCAAGCGCCGCACGATCGGGCGCGGGACGAGTGGCATGACGGAGGCGAAGAGGCGGTCAACGATGCTCATGAGCGGAGGGGCGGCCCGTCAGCGTGCCGCCGGGAGGCGGAAACGGAGGGGGGACGGCGAGGCCCGCGCCCATAGGATGACCTCCGCTCTCGTTCGAGCCAAGCCCACCCCATGGTCGAGCCCGCCGATCGTCCGCGTCCCGCACTCCTGCGCTTCGGCGCCGGCTGCGCGTTGGCGCTGGTGGTGCCCTTCCTGCCCGGGGTCGCCGCGCTGCCCGCCGATGCGCGCGCGGTCGCCGGGGTGGCCACGCTGACGGCCTGGTGCTGGCTGACTGCGGCGCTGCCCTTGCCGGTGGCGTCCCTGCTGCCGGCCTTTTTGCTGCCGGCCACGGGCGCGATCCCGGCGCGCCAAGTGGCGCCGTGGTACTTCCACGACATTCTGCTGCTGTTCCTCGGTGGCTTCATCCTGGCGATCGGCCTCGAGCGATACGGCTTGCACCGCCGCTTTGCCTTGCGCGCGCTGACGCTGTTCGGCGCCGCCCCACGTCGCGTGGTGCTGGGATTCATGCTGGTGGCGGCGCTCCTGAGCATGTTCGTCAGCAACACCAGCACGGCGCTGCTGATGCTCCCGGTTGCCCTGGCGGTGCTGGATCGCTGTGCGCCCGCCGACCGCGAGATCCTGACGCGCCCGCTGCTGCTCGGCATCGCCTACGCCTGCTCGATCGGCGGCGTCGCCACGCCGATCGGCACTGCGCCCAACAGCGTCTTTCTCGGACAGATTCGCGACCGCTTTCCGGATGCGCCGAGCATTGCCTTCGGGAGCTGGTTCCTCGGCGCTTTGCCCCTGGTCGCGGGCTTCCTCGCCGTCGCCTGGTTCGTCCTGGTGCGGGTGGTGCACCGCGTGCCGGGAAGTTCGGGCTTGTCCATCGAGGAAGTGCGTCAAGAGCGGCAGGCGACCGGGCGGCGCAGCGCGGAACAGAACCGCGTCCTGGCGATCTTCCTGCTGGTGGCCAGCCTGTGGATGACGCGCTCCGGCGCCGACTTCGGCGCGGTGTCCTTGCCGGGCTGGCAGGAACTGCTGCCGCAGCAGGTGGCCGCCACGATCAGCGACTCCACGGTCGCGCTCCTGGGGGTCGTCCTGCTGTTCCTGCTTCCCGGTCGTTCCCCGCGAACCGGAGCTCTGCTCGACTGGGAAGACTGCAAACAGGTCCCGTGGGGGATCCTGATCCTGCTGGGCGGCGGCTTCGCGCTCGCGCGCGCCTGTGAGGAGAGCGGACTGTCGACCGCCATCGGCGAGTCGCTCGCCGGCATGATCGGCTCGATGCCGCCGGTGGCGATGGCCTTCGTGGTGGCGCTCGGGGTGACCTTCCTCACCGAGATCACCTCGAACACGGCGACCATCAACGTGCTCTTGCCGCTGATGTTCAGCGCCTGCGTTGCCGCCGGGGTCCACCCCTTCCTGCTCGCTCTCCCAGCAACCCTCGCGGTGAGCTGCGCCTTCATGCTGCCGGTGGCCACCCCGCCCAACGCGATCCTGTTCTCCTCGGGTCGCCTGCGCGTGATGGACATGGCCCGAGCGGGGGTGCTGCTCAATCTGCTGACAGCCGTACTGGTGACCTTCTTCGCGATCTACTGGATCGCGCCCACCTGGGGCTTCGACCTCAGCACCTTCCCGGACTGGGCCCGGCCGGTGGACGCGGATCTTGGCCCGGCCGACTGATAGAATTCCAGCAATGAGGGGAGGGATCCACCCGCTCGCGAACACCTGGCGAGAGTTACTCGTCCTGGTCCTGGTGTGTGCGGCAGCTGCAGCATGCGGGACCAAGCCGGACACGTCCGCTCACGGGACAGCCGCCGAGCGCCCCGTGCACGCGTCCGCGCGCGATCGGGATTGGATCTTCGTCTCGATCGATACGCTGCGCGCGGACCATCTGCCCTTTTACGGCTACGAGCGCGAGACGGCGGGGGAGGCAGATGATCCCTTCAGTCTGGCCTGGCTCGCCGAGCAGGGCACCGTCTATGACTCGGTCTGGGCGCCGATCGGCAAGACCATGCCTTCGCTGGCGAGCTTCTGGACCGGGGAGTTTCCGCTCGAGCACGGCGCCGTGTCCAACCCGACGGTGCTCACCGTTCCGACCTGGGCCGAGAGCTTTCAAGCCCATGGCTACCGCACCCATGCGGCGGTCGCTAATCGCGCGATCAGCCGCGGTTGCGGCTTGGAGAAGGGCTTTGAGAGCTACCAGATGCTGCCCAAGGAGCTCGAGCCCAGTCTGCCGGGTGCGTTGCTCGACCGGGCCCGCCCGCACATTGACGCAGGCGAACCGCTCATGCTCTGGGCGCACTTCATGGCCCCGCATCAGCCCTACACGCCGCCCGAAGAGTTGGCCCGCCGCTTCAGCGAGCGACCGCTGACCCCGGCGGACAATGATGCGCTCTACGCCTACCACGCCCAGCCGGAGACCCTCGACGAGGCCACGCGCCAAGCGATCATTGGCCTCTACGACGGCGAAATCCTGGCTGCAGCGGGATGGGTGCAGGAGCTGCTGACCGGCTTGGATGCCGCCTACCGCGGCGCGGGGCGCGGCGGCCTGCTGGACGAGGCAACGGTGGTCTTCTTCTCGGACCACGGCGAAGAACTGGCCGAGCGGCACGGTTACTTCCTGCACGCCAAGAGCCTTTATCGCGGCGTCCTGCAGGTGCCTCTGGTTGTGGCCGGCCGAGGTGCTGCAGTGGGGCGTCAGTCCCAGCCGCGCAGCCTGCTGGATGTGCTCCCTGAATTGCTGGCCCTGGAGGCACCCGCTCGCGAAGTCTGGGCTGCTTCCTGGCAGACGGAGTACTACGCGCTGCGCGACGCACGCTGGACCTTGATTCACAATCCCACTCAGGATGGCGGCGCAGGCCCCTTCGAGCCGCCGCGCGGGGTGCCCTATCCGTATCAGTCGATCGAGCTCTACGATCGCAGCCAGGACCTCTACGAGATGGTCAACGTGGCCGAGCGTCACCCCGCTGAGGTCGAGCGCATGCTGGGGCGGATGCAGGCCTGGTACCAGGCGACTCCCCAAGGAGAAGTCACCCACATCCCGGGGGGCGATATGCGCCAGCGTCTGTACGAGCTGGGATACCTCGAGTTCGCGCACCAGGTCATCGCGCCGTGGACCGTCGAGCAGTGGAAGCAGGCGCAAGAGTAGAGGCGCCCTGGATGCGCCATGCCGCCTGGCTGGAAGGCCTGGCCTGGGCCAGTTTGGTCGGGGCGCTGCTGTGGCTGGGCGGGGACGTGGTGCGCGCCTCGTATCACGGCTATCTGCACACCACCATCGGCGAAGCGGTCCGTGCCGAAGGCCTGCGGCCCGAGAACCCGTATCACGCCGGAGAGGCTCTGCGCTACTACACGCTTTACCCCTGGCTGGGCGCCTGGCTGGGCAGCACCGGGCTGGGGGCGCTGCACGCCTTTGCCTGGCTGAACGTGCTCGCGGCGCTTCTGCTTGGCCCCGCGCTGGACGCGCTGGGGCGCGCCCTGGGGCTGAGCTGGGCAGGCCGACGCTGGGCCTTTGCCTTGACCGTCCTGGCCTTCAACGCGTGCGGCTGGCTGGGGTGGTGGTTGTTTCCTCCCGCGGATGCATCGGTCCCGGTGTTTGCCTTTGAGTCGCTCACCTTTGCGGCTCAGAGCTGGGGCTGGGACGCGCGGCTGCAAGCCTTCCTTCCGAAGTATCTGAACGTCAGCTCGTTCGCCTTGGCGCTTGTGCCGGGCCTGTGGGCGCTGGCAGCAGGCTGGCGAGCTCGCCGCGCGGGAACAGCGTGGCCTGTGCTGCTGCCCGCTGGCGTCGCCCTGGCGATCAACCCCTTGGTGGGTGGCTTTGTCGGCCTGGTCCTGCTGGCCTGGGGCATTCCCGTTCTTTTGCGCGCCGCGACGCCGGTGCGCCTGAGCTGGCTGGGTGCAGGTATGGGAGCGGTCCTGCTGGCGCTGCCCTTCCTGCTGCCGGCCTTTCAAGCTGCTCCCGACGGGCCGAGCCTGACGGGAAAGGTGCGCTTCGAACACGACGGCTGGACCAATGTGCTGGGACCCTTGCTGTTGCTGTTGCCGTTTGCCGCGCTGGGCGCAAGGACGCTGCGCAGCGAGGATCGACTGGCTTGGGCGATCCCGGTAGGCATCGCGGTCGTGGCGGCTGCCATGCTGCAGTTGCCCTGGGGCAATGAGTACAAGCTGGTGCGGATCGCGGGGATGCTGCTGGCCATTCCTGCCGGAGCTTGGCTTGCCGGGTCGAAGGCGCGCAGGGGATGGGGGCTGGGCATGTTGCTGTTGGCCGCGCCGACCACCGTGCTGGTGGCCCGGACCTATCTGGTCTGGGCGGAGCACGGGACCCCGCCAGCCTTGGTCGAGGAGGCGGGACGGCTGGCACCCCGCGATGAGCTGCGCCAACGTGCCCTGCCGCAGGCGGTGGAGACGGCGCTGCGCGACGCCCCCAGGGAAGCCATGCTTTGGATGAATCCCGTCCATCCGGGCACCGTGCAAGCGCGCGGGCTGGTGCAGGGACAGGTCTTGGCCCCGGTGCTGGCTCATGCGCTGTTTGTGGATCAGCCCCAGATTCATAACGACCGCTATCCGGACCTGGCGCTGCGCCTGGCATTGACTGTGGGAACGCGAAACCTGGAGCGCGTCTTTGGACCGCTCCGCGCGGAGCAGATGCTGGTCCAGCTGGAAGGGCGCGAGCTGCCTGGATTGTGGGAAGGTGTGAGTCGGGAGCGATGCGTGGAGGCAGTCGAGCGAGCACTTGCGACTGTGCCGGGGCGCACCTGCCTGGTGCTGACGGCCAGCGACTTCCCGCATGTCGTGCCCGCTTTGGAGCAGTGCGGAGCGGAGCGATTGGCGGAAGAAGGCGGCATCAGTCTGTGGCGCTTGACGGCGCAGGGAGGGGGGAGCCCTCCTGAGGATCCTGCTGCGGCCGGTAGCTGATCGCGCCGAGCACGTGGTGATCGTCCATCGTGGTGCTGCCCTGGCAATCAGCGAGGGTGCGCGCGACCCGCAGGCTGCGCAGATAGGCGCGGCCGCTCCAGTGGAGTTTGGCCGCAGCTTCGGTGAGGAGTGACTGCGCGGAACTGCGGATGCCCGATGCCTGGATCTGCTCGCGCGAGGCGGACCGTGCGTGCGACCACCCGGATTGCCGTTGCCGCGCCGCCTGGACCTCTTGGGCGAGTTGAAGCTGAGCTTGGGCGTCGGCGTCGGTGGGTGAGGTGGGCGGTCGTTCGAAGAGGGCGGGGTCGACGGGGCCCATTTCGACGAAGATGTCGAAGCGATCGAGCAGCGGGCCGGAAGTGCGCCGGGCATAGCGGGCCAACGCGGCGGGAGTGCACAGACAGGGGCGCTCGGGGTGCGTGGCAAAGCCACATGGGCAGGGGTTGCGTGCCGCGATGAGCAGGCTGTCGGCTGGGAAGCAGGCGCTTTCCTGGGCGCGCTCGATGCGCACTTCGCGGTCTTCGAGCGGTTGCCGTAGGCCTTCCAGGGCGGGACGCGCGAACTCGGGGAGTTCGTCGAGAAAGAGCACTCCGCCGTGGGCACGGGAGAGCTCGCCGGGACGGATCGGGCGCCCTCCGCCGAACAGCGCCTGCGGAGAGACGCTGTGATGCGGGGCGCGAAACGGAGCCTGCTGCGGCAGCTGTGGGACCGGACCGTGCAGCGACTCCAGGCAGGCGAGCGCGATAGCCTGCTGGGGATCCGGGGCGGGCAGCAAGGCAGCGACCTTGCGGGCAAGCAGGCTCTTTCCGGTGCCCGGTGGACCTTGAAGAAGCAGCGAGTGCCGCCCTGCCGCAGCCAGGATGGCGGCGTTGCGGGCATGCTCTTGACCGCGCACCTCTTCGAGGCAGGCGGCTGGCCTGCTGCCGAGAGCGCGCGCCGTGCCCGGGCGAGCCTGGACGGGCTGGGGACGCGCGTTTTGGAGTTGTTCGCGCAGCTCGCCGAGGTGGCGGGGAGCCAAGACCGAGACACCGGGGAGGAGCTGCGCTTCTTCGACGTCTTCGGGGGCGACGCAGAGAGTGGCCCCGACTCGCTGTGCCTCGCGTGCGGCGAGCAGGATGCCACGCGGGGCCGGCCGGAGCTGGCCTTCGAGATCGAGCTCGGCGACGGCAAGCAGAGGCCAGGCGGGTGCCTGAACCTGGCCGCTGGCGATGAGCACGGCGGTGGCGAGAGCCAGGTCGAGCGGAAGGCCGCGCTTGGGGAGCTGCGCAGGGACGAGGTTGAGCAGGACCTTGGACTTGGGAAAGCGGAGTTGATGTTGAGCAAATGCCGCGGGAAGGCGATCGCGCGTTTCGCGCGCGGCCGCATCGGGGAGGCCGATGAGCACGATGCGAGGCAGACCACGCTCGACCAGACACTCGACACCGAACAGCAGGGCGCTGCCGCTATGCAGACACGCGCCGAGAATGGAATGCCCCATACCTGGAAGACGCGCGAAGCGGTGAAAGGTGACGGCAAGATGGCGCTTGCCACCAAGCGGTTGCGGAGACCACCCACCAGCGAGGCCGTTCCCATGTCTGGAAGAGCCAGGCGGCATCGAGGTGGTGGTGGGGGGCGCTGGCTGCCACGACGGCGTCGGGCCGAAGGGCAGGAAGCTGTTTGCTGAGGCGGAAGAGCGCCTGCGGTTCTTGCGCGTGCAGCACGACCCAGGACCGGTCACCTTGAGAAAACAGCGTGGCGAGAGCCTGCCCGCCTGGAGCCTTGCCGAGCGCGCGCACTTGGAGACCGGAGACCTTGGCCGGAGGAGGGCTGTCTGCGTCGCGCAGAGGAATCCATGCACTGAGGAGTGCGCGCTGATCGGCGGAGAGTTGAACCCCATGCCAAGGCCCGTGCGCGCGCAGGGAAGCCAGGAGCGGTAGCAATTCGCGATCGAGCGCGCGCGCATCGAGCCTTGGCCGGGAACCGACTGGCAGGATCCAACTGCCTTCCGGAGCAGCGGCCACGACCCAGCCCGCCGCCGAGCCGAAGCGCAGGCCTTGGGACGGCGAAGCAGGAAGAACCAGAACGGTGACGAGCCACAGGCCCAGGAGCCGCGCGCGCCAGCGGGCCTGGGCGAGGACGCACGCCAGCAGGAGCGCACACCCGCAGGTGACCCAAGCGGGTGCCCAGGCCGAGGCCAGCAGCGGCGCAGCCGGCAACTGCTGCACCCAGCGCAGCGCGGAGGCTTCGACGGCAGCGCTGGCCTGCAGCAGATGCTGCGCAACCATGCCAAGACCGGGAAGCAGCGCGGCTGCACTGGCGATGAGGCGAATCGGCAGCAAGGCGGCAAACAGCGGAGTGAGCGGAATGCTCCAGGGTTCGAGGGTCGCCTGCCAGGCGTGGAGAATGGGGGCAGTCACCAGCGTGGCGGCGCAGGAAGGAAGGAGAACCCGCAGGACTGTGTTCGCTGACTTGCGGCCGGTCGCTGCAAGAAGCCCGGCGGTGGCGGAGTAGGAGAGCAGCAGGCCGAGGCCGGGCGCGGTGCCGCGCCCCACCTCGATCCACAAGGCGGAAGCCCAGAGGGACCAGGCGGGAATGCGCAGACCACGTGCGTGACAAGCATCGCGCAGGGCAAGCGCGACGCCTGCGCGCAGGACCGGTGCGGAGAAGCCAGCGGCCAGAGCAATCAGACCGAGCAGGGGCCAGCGCAGGAAAGCAAGCGGCCGCACCAGCGCACGGCGCAGCAGGCGATCCCAGATCCAGAAGTGCATCCCCGAGATGGCGAGGAGATGCAGTAGCCCGAGGGCCCGGTAGCCCTGGCGTTGCGGTGCGGGTGCCGCGCTGCTTTCGCCGAGAAGGAGAGCCCGGGCCAGCCCTGCGTGCGGAGGGGGGAGCGCATGCTGCAGTCGGTGGCTCAGCTCGCTGCGCCAGCGGTCGACGGCGAGCGTGGTGCGGGGAAGCAGACCGAGGCGGTCGGTGGCGGAGGGGGCGGCCTTCCATACCGCGTGATCCAGGGCCCAGCCCGATGCGCGCTGCGTGGCACGCGCCGTGATGGACAGGAGCGCGCCCGGGCGGATGGGGCCGTCGAAGTGGGAACGCATCCGCAGAGTCGCCCCCGCGGGCAGGCCGGGAAGGTGGTGCAGCACGATGTGGCGGGTGCCCCAGGGCGACACGGAGACCGCCTGGACACGCGCCGAGAACTGGACGGCGAGCGCAACGGGAGGAGCGGGAGCCTGGAGACCGTGCGAGATCGGCCCGGGCGGTGCCCGTGGAACCGGGCCGCGCGCCAGAGCCAGCAACACCGCCACACAGGGCAGCAGGACGCCCGCGCGCCTTGGCGAGAGGGCTGCCACCCCGGCCAGCGCTGCTGCGCCGCAAGCGAGCCCGAAGCGAGCCGAGTGGGGAGCGGCGAAGAACCCCAGCCAGGCCGCGCAGGCGACTGCCAGGAACAACCCTGCGGCCAGAACCAGGATCCGACACGCCTCTCCCATACCTGGAAGACGAGTCACCCCGCGGATGGTGACACTAGAATCCAGCCATGGCTGACCAGCCGCGTGCGCTCTATCCGGGCACTTTCGATCCGCCGACCCTCGGTCACCTCGACCTGATCCGTCGGGGCGTCGATCTGTTCGGTCCTCTGCTGGTGGCGGTCGCCAACAACAACACCAAGAAGCCGCTGTTCACGGCGGAAGAGCGCATCGCGATGATCCAGGCCGAGGTCGGAGACCTGCCAGTGACCGTCGAGTACTTCCGCGGCCTGGTGGTCGAGCACGCGCGCGAGCGCGGCATCTCGGTCATTCTGCGCGGCGTCCGTACCGTCTCGGACTTCGAGTACGAGTACCAGATGGCGATGACCAACCGCACGCTCGAACCCAAGATCGAGACCGCCTTCGTCATGCCCTCGGAGAAGTACTCCTACCTCTCCAGCCGCCTGATCAAGGAGGTCTATGCCTCGGGTGGCGAACTGCGCCGCTTCCTGCCCGAAGCGGTCCACGACCAACTCATCGAACGTCTCAGCCAGACCGCATCATGAAGCTGCTCTCCACGGATCAGGCCCCGGCCGCCATCGGTCCCTACAGCCAGGCCGTCGCGGCGCAGGGCTTCCTCTACACCAGTGGTCAGGTGGCGCTCACGCCTGCAGGCGACTTCGTTCAGGGCAGCGCAGTCGAAGAGGCGCATCAGGTCTTCGCCAACCTGGATGCGCTGCTCGCCGCCGCCGGCTGCCAGCGTGCGGACGTGGTCCGCGCCACGGTGTACCTCACCGACCTCGGCGAGTTCGCCGCGATCAATGAGGTCTACGCGGCCTACTTCGGCGAGCATCGCCCCGCCCGAGCCTGCGTCCAGGTCGCCGCGCTGCCGAAGGGCGCACAGGTCGAGATCGACTTCGTGGCTCAGCTTCCGGCCTGACGCACCCTGCGGCCGGCCAGTCGGTCGCGGGCGGCATCGGCCAGCACGTTGAGGCAGAGCAGGGTCAGCGCCAGAAAGGCCGCCGGCACACCCAGCAGCCAGCCGCTGTCCACCAGCGGGTTCATCGCGGCCAGCCCATCCGCGGCCAGGAGCCCCCAGCTGACGTGCGGGGCTTCCACGCCCAGGCCGAGAAAGCTGAGAAAGGCCTCCATCAGCACGACGCGCGGCAGCGTCAGTCCCAGCATGACCAGGGCCGAGGGCAGCAGATTGGGCAGGTAGTGACGCCGCATCAGGCCCCAGCCGCCGAGGCCCGCGGTCTGCGCCGCTTCGACGAAGGGCATCGTGCGAAGACGCAGCGCTTCGGCGCGGGCGATGCGCGCGGTCGGCAGCCAGAACAGCGCGCCGACCGCCAGGAAGAAGACGTGGATGCGCCCCAGGCCGATCGCCGCAAGCTCGCCGCGGTAGGCCTGCAGCACCGAGAGCAGGAAGACGATCACGACCGCCAGCGGGATCCCCTCAAAGAGATCAGCGAGTCGCATCAGGAAGCGATCGGTACGGCCGCCGCGCATGCCGGCGAGCGCGCCGTACGGCAGGCCGATCAGAATCGCGACCAGGCTGCCCAGGAGGCCGACCGTCAGCGAGATGCGCGCCCCGTAGATCACCCGCGCCAACAGGTCGCGGCCCTTGGCGTCGGTGCCCAGCACGGGGCCGTCGATCCAGGCCGGCGCCTGCAGCCGCGCGTCCGGGTCGATCGCGCTTGGATCGGCGAGCGGCAGCCAGGGCGCCAGCGCCGCGAGCACCGCGAGCGTAAGCAGAAAGCCGAGCGCCAGGCGGAAGGACCAGCGCTGCATCATCCCGACAGGGCCTCCACGCGTGGATCGACGCGGCTCATGGCCCAGTCGGCGAGCAGGGTGAGCAAGCCGAGCAGCGCGGTGTAGGTGACGGTGATGCCGACGGCTAGGGTGTAGTCGCGATTCAGCGCGGCCTGCACGAAGTGGGCGCCGAGGCCGGGGAGGGCAAAGACCTGCTCGATCACCAGCGAGCCCGTCAGCAGCGCGGCGCTGGTCGGCCCCAGGAAGGCCAGCAGCGGGGCCAGAGCGGGCTTGAGGATGTGGCGGCTGCGCACCCGGCTGGGGGACAGTCCGCGCGCCTGCGCCGCCCGAGGTCCCTCTCCGTCGAGCACCTCGAGCGCGGCGCTACGGGCGAGCCGGGCCAGCTGGGCCGCGGTGGGCAGACCCAGGCACAGACAGGGCAGCACGAAGGCGCGCCAGCCCACGCCGCCGGCCGGCGGAAACCAGCCCAGCCCGAAGGAGAACCAGCCGATCACGATCCCGGCGATGACGAAGTTGGGGACCGAGAGCAGCAGCGTGGACCCGGCGCGCACCAGGCTGTCGCCTAGCCCGCGCCGGGAGGATGCCGCCGCCAAGCCGGCCGGGATCCCGAGCAGCAGCGCGATCATCAGCGCGCCCAGCCCGAGGCCGATCGAGACCGGCAGCGCATCCGCCAGGATCTCGGTCACGCGCACATCGCGATAACGCAACGAGGGGCCGAAGTCACCGCGCAGCGCGCCGCCCAGCGCGCGCAGATACTGCTGGATCAGCGGCTCATCGAGGTGAAAGTCAGCGCGGAGCTGCGCTTCGACCTCAGGCGGCAGGCTGCGCGCCTCATCGAAGGGGCCGCCGCGCGCGGCGCGCAGCAGGAAAAAGGTGGCGAGGTGGACCGCCCAGAGCGTGATCGCCCAGGCGCCCAAGCGGCGAAGCAGCGCGCTCACGACGGCGGCTCCTCCGGGCTCCAGCGAACGCGGCCCCAGTCGATGTAGCCACGCAGATTGCGATGCAGGCCCTCCAGTCGCGGGTCGATCAGCTCGAGGCCGACCTCGTGGTAGAGCGGCGCGATGATCGCCTGATCCAGCAGGCGCCGCTCCGCCTCGCGCAAGAGCAGGCGGCGCGCTTCCGGCTCGCTCTCGCCGCGCGCAGCCTCGATCAGACCGTCATAGACCGCGTCGCTCCACCCGGTGCGGTTGTTGCCGCTCTCCGAATGGAAGATCTCAAGGAAGGCCAGAGGGTCGAGGTAATCGCCGATCCAGGAGGAGCGTGAGATTTGGTAATCCAGGCCGCGTTGGGCCGCCAGAAAGCTCTTCCACTCCTGGTTGATGAGCGCCACTTCCAGGTCCAGGTTCGCCAGCCACTGCGCCTGCAGAACTTCGGCGACACTGCGATTGAGCTCGCTCGAGTTGTACAGCAGCTCGAAGCGCTGTTCCCGCGCGGGCTGCGGGAGTGCCGGCGGGGCGCTCCGCCAGCGCGGCACCGGCGGAGGCTCCCAGTGCGGAGACTCGGGCGGCACCAGATGCCAGGCTGGCTGACGCACCCGTCCGAGGGATGCCGCGAGCGCATCCGGGTCGATCGCGGCGACGAAGGCGCGGCGATGCTCCAACCGGTCAAACGGCGGCTGAGTGACCTGAAAGCGCAGAAAGGTGCTGGCGAATTGCGGCTGCGGCTGAAAGGCCTCGCCGCGCTCGGCGAGCAGCGCGGGGACCGCCAGCTCGGGCGCGTTGGGGGCGTACGCCACCTCACCTGCCAGGAACAGATTGAGCGCCGTCACCTGCGAATCGACGGTCAGGAAATCGATCGCCGGGATCGCGACCTGTGCAGCATCCCAGTAGAAGGGGTTGCGCTCGACCACGATCCGATCGCGCACGCGGCGCGACACGAAGCGAAAGGGGCCGCTGCCGACCTGCTCCGGGGGGGCGTGACCGGCGATCGGCGCCAGCGCCGGAAAGGCGCACATCTCCGCGAACGAGGGCTGCGGGTGGGGAAACTCAATCTCGAGGCTGCCGCCATCGGTCGAATCGCGCGGGTCGGCAGGGGTCGTGCGGATCGTCGCGCCCTCGAGCCAGTTGGCATAAGGGGAACCCTGGCTGGGGTCGGCGAGTTGCCGCCAGCTGCGCTCGACATCCTCCACCTGCAGCGCGAGGCCGTCGGACCAGCGCAGCCCGGGGCGCAGCTCGAAGCGCCAGCGTCGGCCGCCCTCGCTGGCCTCAAAGCGCCGGGCCAGGCCGGGTTCCGGGCTCAGCGTCTGCGGATCGAGGCGGGTCAGCCCGGCGTGCATCGCCTGCAGCACGCGGGCATCCGAGATGGAGGCGGTCCGTTGCGGGTGCAGCAGGCTGACGTCATCGCCGTTGGCGACCACGAGCCCGCGCGGGGCTTCGCGGCAGGCCAGCGGCAGTACAGCCAGAAGGAACGCAAGAACCCGCAGCGTCACGCTTGAGAGGATAGCGGTGCAGAGGGCTAGAATCCTCCTGTGGCTGCCGAAGCTCTGCTCGCCGTTGAGGATCTGCGTTTGCGCGCGGGATCCCAAGACCTGGTGCGCGGCGTCAGCTTCGAGATCGCGCCCGGCGAGGCGGTCGGGCTGGTCGGCGCTTCGGGCTGCGGCAAGTCGATGACCACGCTTGCGCTGCTCGGGCTGCTGCCCGAGGGAGTCGAGCTGGTGGGTGGCGCCATCCGTTTCGGCGGTGAGGGCCTGGAAGGCATGAGCGAGCGCGCCTGGCGCAAGATCCGCGGCGCGCGCATCGGTCTGGTCTTTCAGGATCCGGCCGCGGCGCTCAACCCGGTGCTGCGGGTCGGCTTCCAGGTGGAAGAGGTGCTGGCCGCGCATGGCACGGCGGGTCCTTCCCGCGCCGAACGCCGCGCCCGGGTGGTCGAGCTGTTCCGGGAGGTTCGCCTGCCGGATCCCGAAGCGCTGCTGGATCGCTTCCCGCATCAGCTCAGCGGCGGCCAGCGGCAGCGCGTGATGATCGCGATCGCGCTGGCCGGCGAGCCGGAACTGCTGCTCGCGGACGAGCCGACGACGGCCTTGGACGTCACCGTCCAGGCGGCGATCCTCGACCTCGTCACGCGCATCCGCCAGGAGCGCGGGCTGGCGCTGCTGTGGATCTCCCACGACCTCGGCGTGATCGCCCAGGTCTGCGAGCGGGTGCTCGTGATGCACGACGGCCAGCTGGTCGAAGAGGGTCAGGTGGCCGAGGTGCTGCGCTTCCCCGCTTCGCAGGGCGCGAAACGGCTGCTCGACGCCCTCCCGCGGGCCGCGCGCGAAGGCGCGACCGGGGCCGACGAGGCGGACAGCGCCGGCGACCAGACCTCCGCACCCTCGGCCTCGCCCGCGGTGCTGCGGATCACCGATTTGCGCGTTCAGTATCCCGCCGAACGCAACGTCTGGGGCCGCGTGCAAAGCTGGACCGCGGCGGTCGATGGAGTCAGTCTGGAGGTTCCTGCGGGCGGCACCTTGGCGCTGGTCGGCGAGTCGGGTTCGGGCAAGTCCAGTCTAGGGCGGGCCGTGCTGCGGCTGGTTGCGGCCGAAGGGCAGATCGAGCTGCAGCCGCCGGGCGAGGCCGCGCTGCCCCTCCACGCGCTGCAGGGGGCGGATCTCCGCGCCGCGCGCCGGCGCCTGGGCGTGGTCTTTCAGGATCCCGCGCGTTCGCTCAATCCGCGGCTGAAGATCGGGGTCAGCGTCACCGAGCCTCTGGCCATTCATCGCGCCTGCCCGCGCGCCGAGCTGCCGGCGCGGGCGCGGCAGCTGCTCGAGATGGTCGAGCTCGACCCGGAAATGGCCGAGCGCTACCCGGCCGAGATGAGCGGGGGCCAGAAGCAGCGCGTCGCCATCGCCCGAGCGCTGGCGCTCGACCCGCTGCTGGTGATCCTGGACGAGGCCGTCTCCGCGCTCGATGTCGCCGTGCAGCAGACCGTGCTGCGGCTGCTCGAGCGCCTCCAGCGCGAGCGAGGCAGTAGCTACCTGTTCATCACGCATGACCTCGCGGTGGTGGAGGACTTCGCCGATCAGGTCGCGGTCATGAAAGACGGACGGATCGTCGAGCAGGGGGCGGTCAGCCGGGTCTTCGCCCGGCCCGAGCACGCCTACACCGCCGAGCTGCTGGCTGCCTCCCCGCGGCTGCCTGCGGTATCCTGACGGAGTGAGCGCTCCAACGGCTTCCCTGGACGTCGTCTTCTGGGACATCGATGACACGATGTTCACGACGACCGCCTTCGCGCGTCGCGCGCGCGAGCGGGCGATCGCCGCGATGATCGAGCGTGGCCTCAAGGCGACGCCGGAAGTGGTCTTCGCCGAGCTCGCCGCGGTGGTGGAGGAGTTCGGCAGCAATGACGACCGTCATTACGATCGCCTGCTCAAGCGCCTCCCTGCCGAAGCCACTGCGGGTACCAATCCCGATCTGCTGGTCACGGCGGGCGTCATCGCCTACCACGAGACCAAGTGGGAGGAGCTGCGCCTAGCCCCGGGCGCCGCCCGGCTGCTCGCCGATCTCAATGCGGCCGGGGTGCGCCTGGGCGTGATCTCGGCGGGGCTGACGCGCAAGCAGATGGAGAAGATCCTGCGCCTCGGCATGGATCGCTACGTCGAGCCCCAGCTCATCCTGATTACCGATCAGGTGGGGGTCGCCAAGTCCAATCCGCTGCTTTACCGCATGGCGGTCGAACTGGCGGGTGTCCCGGCCGAGCGCACCATGCACGTCGGTGACCATCCGCAGAAGGATGCCGACGGCGCCAAGCGCGCGGGCATGCAGGTGGCCTGGCATCGGGGCACCGGCAAGTACAGCCAGATCCAGCCCGAGCTCGAGCCGGACCACATCATCGACTCGCTCGAAGAGCTGCGGCCGATCTTCATCGAGCGCTACGGCCTGGCGCTGCCGCCTCGCTAGGGCAAAAAGAAGGCGGCCCCTCCTGTATCAGGAGGGGCCGCGAATGCGAGCGAGGCGGAGAGCCTAGCCGTTGCGACGGCGATCGAGCTCTTCGATGACCTCGGTGTTGTCGAGGATCTGAGCGCGGATCAGAACGATGATGTCCTCGTTCTCGTAGGCCTCACCTTCGGTCTTGAAGAGCACCGAGAGGATCGGGATCTTCGCGAGGAAGGGGATCTCGGCGCGCTGCTCGATGTCGAGCAGCTTGCGCAGACCGGCGATGACCACGGTGCCGCCGTCCGGGACGATGGCGTTGGTCTTGGCGCTGGCGATGAAGAGCTCCGGCAGCTGCAGGGTGACCGGCGTGGTCAGACCCGACAGCGACGAGGTGAACTCAGGAATCGGGCGCAGCAGCGTCGCGACGGTCGGCTGCAGCTCCAGCGTGATGTACTTGCGGTCGTGCGAGATGATCGGGCGCACGTCAATGACGATGCCGTCCGAGACCACGCCGATGATCGGGTCCGCAGCCGAGCTGGCCTGCGCCACCTCGACGTCCATGTCCTGGATGTAGGTGACCTGGTTGAGGACCGTCATGAAGGCGCGCTGGGTGTTCAGCGCGGTGACGCTCGAGCTGTTGAGCTCTTGGGCACGGTTCGACTTTTCGACCGCGCGCAGGATCAGCGAGGACTGCGCGTCGTCCAGGAAGGCGAACTGCATGGTCAGACCGCCAACGGCCGACATGCGCTCGGTGCCGTAGTCACCCAGCAGGTTCTCGGTACGAGCCCGGGCCTGCCAGCGACCGGCTTCGTCGAAGAACAGACCGGCCGAGGGGTTGGTGTCGGCGCCCAGCGGCTGGCCCTGACCGTTGTTGTCGAGGCCGCCCGAGGAGTTGTCCTCGAGGCCGGAGGTGACATCGTCCAGGTCGACCAGGTCGTTGACGTCCGGGAAGCCACCGAGGCCACGGAAGTCGATGCCGACTTCCTTCATGAAGTCCTTCTGGATGGTGAGGAAGCGCGCCTCGATCGAGACCATGGCCGAGTTGTAGCGGCGCAGGTTCTCGAGGAAGTCGTTGACCTCGCTCTGGACTTCGGGGGTGTGCGAGACGATCAGGAAGCCGTTCGCGTACTCGGCGGTGTTGTCATCCCAGGTGCCCGGGGCGACGGTGTTCATCACCAGGTCGGCGATCTCGTCCGGGTTCACCAGGGTGCGCGGCTCGCCGAAGGGGCCGCCGTAGAGCGAGCCTTCCTCTTCTTCGTTGGCCTCGTCATCCGGCAGCCAGATCCGATCGATGCGCGGACCCGAGAAGTCGGTGAACTGCGTGGTGAGGTCCTGAATGTCGTGCGGCTGCGTGACGGTATCGCCGTAGGCGAACTCCGTGGTGGTGAGCTGCACCACGCCGTGACCGATCACGTAGACCACTTCTTCGCCGGCCGCATCGACCACGGTCTCGAGCGCGTTCAGCACCGAGGTGGCAGCGACCAGGTTGATGTTGAACTCGATGCCTTCGCCATCGACGGCGTCGACTGCCGACTGATGGACCACGAAGGGGACATCGGTGTAGATCTTGAACTGGTTGATGACCTCGTTCAGATCGGTCTCACCCTCGAGCGAGAGCGACTCGATGGTCTCGGTGACCAGATCCTTGGCGACCTGCTGGTTGAGCGGGTCCTTCGAGGCCTTGGCGGTGAAGGCACCGGCGCCGTAGCGATCGGCGCGCGCGCGGGTGATCTTGTCCCAGTAGTCGGCATCCGGGCCGCGGAACAGCTCCGACTGGGGGATGCGCGACTCAGCCAGGTCTTCCAGCCAGAGGCGGAAGCGCTCCTGGCGCTCGCTGACGAAGCGGCTGGAAACCAGATCGTGACGGGTGCGCACCGAAGCATCGCGGATCTCGGCGGCGCGGGTCTCGAGCGGGTTCTTGCGCAGAACTTCTTCGGAGAGCGAAATGGCGCGTTCGAAGTCTTCGGCGGCGTAGGCCTGAATCGCTTCCTCGAGCATCAGCTCCTGACGGTGCTTCTGCTGGGCGCGGCGCTGACGCTCTTCGTTCTGCAGCGCGTCGAAGGTGGCCTGACGCTCGGCGTTCAGGGCCGCGGCTTCGGCGGTTTCGCGGTCGGCGTAGGCCTTGTCGAGGTTGCTCTCGATCTCGCTCGGGAGATCACCCCAGTCGAGGCTGTACTGGACGGCCTCGATGTTGGCCCGGGCCAGCAGCAGCGCGTCGATCGCGCCTTCGTAATCACCCTCGGCGAGCAGGCGGCCGCCGCGCTCGGCGTTGGCCTGCGTTTCGGCCTGGATGGCCTGCAGCTTGGCCTGCAGCTTGAGGCGGGGGTCGGTGCCGTCGTCGGCGGTCGTGGCGACGCCCATGTCGACCTGGACCTGAGTGAGCAGCGCGCGCGCCTCGGCGTTGGCCGGATCGAGCGCCAGCGCGGCCTCCAGGTTTTGGATCGCACCCTCGTAGCGACCGTCCGCATAGGCGGCACGGGCGTAGTCCAGGCGGTCGGCGACCAGCAGATCCGTCTTCTGCTCGCGCAGAGTGGCCAGGCGGGCCGCATCTTGCGTGATGCCGCCGCCCTGGTTGCCGGGCTCTTGGTCGACCACGCCGGAGGGCGCGGCCGCTGCCGAGTTGTTGTTCGCAGGAGCGCTTGCCGAGTTATCCGCGGGGGGCGGAGCGGCTTCGTCCTGAGGAACGCTGGAGCCACAGCTGGCGAGCAGGGCCAGACTGGCAGCCGGGAACAGATGCTTCTTCATCGATGCGGGGGTGACCGACGGTTCGCGAGAACCGTTGAGGGTTCGGGAATTTAGCAGCGCCGGGTCTCTGTCGCCACTTGCGAAACCGGGTGGAATCGGGCGGGACGGAGGGGCAGGGGGGGGAAGGAGCGGGGTCCAGGGAACCCACCGAGGTGGGAGGCCTCCGGCCGGGGGCCGGCCGGAGGCGGAGCAGGCTTAATCCTGCGCTTGGGTGCCCGCGAAGGACACCTTGACGAAGCCCATGTCGATGACCACGTCGAGCACACCGATGACGTCGCCGTAGACCACCCCTTCGCGGGCGTCCAGGGTGACCGGAGTCTCGTCCTTGGTCTTCAGGAAGGGGTTCAGAGCGGTACGCAGCCGCCCGAGGTCGGTGAACAACCCGTCTTCGTTGAGCGCATCGGTGCGCACGTTGAAGGAGGTCGTACCCACCGAGACCCGCACGACGCGGCCCACGTAGTGGTCGAGACGGCCTTGCGGCTTCGAGGTCGTGGCGGTCTTCGGATCGGGGACCTTCTGGCCGGGGTTCGCCACCTGGATGACGATGTCGACCTTCTCGATCTCCTCGACCGTTGCGTTCGAGGTGCCCATGTCCTTGGGCAGGTTCGAATCCAAGCGGCCTTCCAGCGTTTTGAACTTCAGCGTCACGATGAAGAAGATCAGCAGCAGGAAGGTGACGTCGATCATCGGCGTCATGTCCGGCTTGACTTCTTCAAACTTCTTTTCGACTCGTGCCATCGTGATGCCTCCTTACTTGGCGCCAGATTTGGCTTCGGGTTCCGAGGCCGCCAGCTGCACCTTCCAGATCATGATGCCCTCACGGGTGCAGACCTCCATGATCTTCTGGATGTAGCGGAACTCAGTGTTGCGGTCGGCGCGGATCAGCACCGGGTCGTCGGGCAGATCCTTCTGGAGTGCCTCGTCGAACTCGATGGTCATGTAGGGGATCCACTCCGCCTTCATGGTGTCCGCGAGCTTCCAGTAGTAATCGGGACGGGTGGTGCGGATCGGATCCTGGCCACGCGGCTCGATGCCCGGATGGTAGAGGACCTTCTTCTTCCAAATGATCGAGCCGTCGTCCATCACGTTGAGGATGGGGCGGTTCTCGGGCGGATCGTCGTGGCCGGCCTTCTGGGCGATCGGCAGCTTGAGGTCTTCGAGCTCCTGCTGCGTCAGGTCATTGACGATGATGAAGAAGATGATCAGCAGGAAGGTGAGGTCGATCATGGGCGTCATGTCGACCTCGACTTCCGAGACGGGGCGCTTGCGGCGAGTCATTACTCAGCTGCGCGGAAGCGTTCGAACATCTCTTCGACGATCGCGCCGACCTCGAGCGAGATGATGGTCACCTTGTTCTTGAAGAAGGCGTAGAAGCCGGTGGTCGGAATGGCCACGGTCAGACCCAGCACGGTGGTCATCAGCGCCATCGAGATGTCACCTGCAAAGTCGGCAGGCTCCACACCACCTTCGGCCTGTGCGATCGTGGCGAACGCACCGACCATTCCGGTCACCGTACCGAACAGACCCATCATCGGGCCGATACCGGCGATGAGCGACAGCCAGCCGATCTTCTGCTGCAGCTTGATCGCTTCTTCGTCTTCCATCTCTTCGACAGCCTTCTCGAGGGCACCGAAGTTGTGGCCGATCTTGCGGATGCCGGCGGCGCAGACGTTGGTGAAGAAGCCCGGCTCGGCTTCGCAGAGCTCAAGAGCCTCTTGGTAGTTGCCTTCCGAGAGGAGCTCCTCGACTTCGTCGATGGTCTCCGGCGGAGCAAGCTTGTCGCGCTTGATCGAAGTGAAGTGCTCGATGATCAGCGCACCGGCGACCATCGACATGCCGATGATCAGGTAGCCGATAACGCCTGCACTAGCGATGGCATCGAGGATGTTGACACCGTCGTCCGTCGAGGCGGCTGCGGCTTCCCCTTCTTGGGCGAGCGCGAGCGGCGAGGTCAGGACAATGCCACAGGTGGCGAGGAACAGGAGTCGAAGACGGGACATCGAAGGTCTTTGGTGTTGGGGGGTTACCGGGACCGCGGCCTGATCGAGGGGTTTAGGAAGGCCGGTTTCCGGATCGCGAGCAACGAGTCTAGCGCGATCCAGGGCGGTCGTGGGAGGGGGTTTTCAGTGCTCGAGGCAGGATCAGGCGCTATTGGCCCAGTTTCTTGCGGGCCTTGGTGGCCCAGGTCGAGGCCGGGAAGCGATCCGCGACCCGACGGAAGTAGGTAGCACCCGAGGTGGGGGTATTGTCGAGCTCTTCGCAGATCTCGCCCAGGGTGTAAAGAGCGCGGGCCATGGTGTCTGGCCCGGCGTTCATGGTGGCGGCCACCTCGGCGAGCGCGAACTGCGCTTCACGGAGCTGACCGGCTTCGCGGGCGGCCTGAGCGATGGCGATCTTGCCAGCCGCGCGGGCGTCGACGCCGATGCCGCGCTCGTTACGCAGCGTGCGCTCCCAGAAGTTCTTGGCTTCGCCGGTGCCTTCGTCGGTGGCGACGGCGTCGCCGAGCAGGATCACGGATTGAGTCCAGTGATCGAGCATCTGGTTGCGGAGGCCGGCCGGGGAAGCGCTGTCCTGCGCCGCGGCCTTGAGCGTCGCGACCAGGCCCGAGCTGCCCTCGAGGCGCTGACGCGCCAGCTTGGCACGGTCGCCTTCCAGGTAGACCTGGCAGCGCGCCATGCGTGCCGCGAGCTCCACCTGCTTGCCGAGGTTCTTCTCAAAAGCGAAGCTCGCCACTTCCTGCAACTCGGAAGCGGCCTCGTCGATCTGACCAGCGCGACCCATGGCGCGCGCCATGCCGATGCGCGCCCGTGCGACCCAGAAGTGATCGGGGTAGGTGGCGAGCCAGTCCTGGAAAGCGGCGACGGCATCGCCGGCGCGGCCGGCGTCGAAGGCCGACCAGGCGAGCAGTGCTTCGGCGTGACGTAGCTTGGCGACGACCGGCATCCAGGCCGGGTCCGAAGCGTTCGCAGCCTCTTCCAGCAGGGCGACGGCGTTCTGGAACTCGAGCTTGTCGAGGAAGCTCTGCGCCTCGGCGAGCATGCCGCCCGAGCCCAGGCTGACCGACAGCACGTCGGCCGGCTCGATGGTCTGATCTTCGCTGGCGCCGCTGACGACGATGCCGTCGAGCTGCGCTGCGGTGATGTTGCCGCTAACAGCAGTGCCGTCCACCTTGACGACCCGGCCCTGCGGGGCGGCGAGCGGCAGTGCGAGCAGTACGGAGAGGAGGGGAATCATCGTCCTAGCGTTGCGACTTGAGCCAGCGGAACAGAGCAGGGATGGACGGATCGACGCCCGCGCTGGCGCCGAAGTCGGCGGCCTGGACCTCGATCGACTCGATCAGTCGGTCCTTCTTGCCCGCCTGGTTCGAATCGAGGCGGCCCCACTTCCAGAGCAGGTAGGCGTGCTGGAGGCGAGCCTCGTAGAAGGGCTGGTGCTCCCAGCGCGTCTTGCCTTCGCGTTGTGCCTCGGCGTCGGCGAGGCGGATCAGCTGACCGACCAGCTCTTGGGCGGTCTTGTAGGCCTCGAGGGTGTCTTCGCCGGGGACCTGCGTGACGCGGCCTTCACGATAGACCGGGAAGCCACACTTGATCTTGATGGCGAGCTGCTTGACCCGCAGCATGTTTGGCGACTTGGCCAGCAGGCTGTCGATGTAGGGGACAGCGGTGCCGGTGTCGCCTTGCTCGAGCAGGCCATCGACCAGGTCGAGCTCGGCGTAGAGACGCGAGGCTCCGTCCAGGCCGTCCGCTTCGCCGAAGCGATCCAGGGTCGACTTGAGGATCTCGGTGCCGGTGGCGATGTCACCCACCGCGAGGTGCAGGCGCGCCTCGGCGATCATGTTGGGCCACTGCGGGGTGTCCGCGTTGGCGTTGACGATGCCCAGGTACTTGGCGGCCTGGCGCTGGGCAGCCGTGCGGGCGGCTTCGTCTTCGCCGGCGGCGTCGATCGCCTCGCGGTAGTGCGAGTACAGCTTGAAGCCGCAGGCGCCCAGCCAGGTCGAGCTGGCGTTCTCGGCGACCAGGGTCTCGTACTGGGCGATCGCTTGGTCTTCCTGACCCAGCTCGAGGTAAGCCTCGGCGCGGGCGGTGCGCACGGCGCCGATCTGATCGACCTGCTCGGGCTGACGCTCCTCGAAGCCTTCATAGGCCTTGAGCATGTCATTCCAGGCGCCGACATCGCCGGCCAGGGCCATGCTGCGGTAGGTGTAACCGCGGTAGAAGTCGGCGCGGGCGATCGAGTCGGTGCGCAGCTTCTTGCCCTTCGGGGTGGTGGGGATGCGCTGCGGATCCGGAACGATGTCGTTCAGGTATTCGTTGAAGATCGCGAGCGCGCGTTCGCCGGCGCTGTTGTCCCAGTTGAACTTGTTGAACTCGCACAGGCCGATCTGCACGAAGGCCTTCTCGTAGCTCTCGGTGCCTTCGGGCACGCGCTTGTAGGCGGCGATGGCCTTGTCGTAAGCGGTGATGACCGCGCGGCCTTCCTGGGTGTTGGGCCCTTTGCCGCGCGCGGCGCGCTCGGCGGTGCGGGCCTTGTTGAACTCACCGTCGGCAGCGCGCAGCAGCAGGACGTGCGGGGCGCCACCCCCCGAGGCTTCGGTCACGGCGTCGAGCGCCGCGTTGTAGAACTCGTCGAGGTAGGCGTCGCCGGAGGCGGAGTTGCGCATCCGGTCGGCCAGGCGCTGCCAGCGCGTGGCCAGCGACTCGAGGCTGGCCTCGTCTTCGTTGCCCTCGTAGCGCTCAAAGCCGGCCCGGTAGGCGACGGCGGCCTCGAGGGTGAGGCCGTCGCCTTCGAGCGCGCGGCCGAGGAAGAGGTAGGCCTGCGGGCCGATGGCCTCGGCGGCCTCGGAGCTGTCGAGGCGGCCGACCAGCATGCGCAGCATGCGCGAGGACTCTTCGAAGCGGTCCGAGTAGAAAGCGCCCTGGCCTGCCTGGAACAGCACGTCGAGGTTGACGCGCGCGGTGGGGGGCGCCGCGGCGATCGCCCGGCCCAGCACCGCATCCGCTTCCAGACGCAGCAGGCGACGCTCGTTGGCGTCGGCCACGGCCTTGGCGATCTCGATGGCCTCACCGTAGGCGCCCTGATCGATCGCGTTTTCGGCGACCAGCAGGCGCAGGCGATAGCCGGCGTCGTTCAGCTCGACGCGGTTCTCTTCGGCCCAGACCGCGAAGGTCGCGCCGACGGCGGGGATCTGGTTGGCTTGGCCCGCTGTGCGGTAGGCGAGAACCTTGCCGTAGAAGGCATCCTGCTGGGCGTCACGGCGACGCTTCAGCTCGGCGGGGGTCATCTGGTTCTCAGTGCCGGCCGGGACGCCTTCCTGGATGACGAAGTCGTACAGCTCTTGGGCGTAATCCGGGTCACCGAGCGCGACCATGCAGTCGGCCATGTGGCGGAAGGCCATCAGGCCAGCCGGCGACAGCTCTCCGGCGCGGATCGCGAACTCTTCCAGCAGGCCGATCGCTTGGGCGAGGTTGTCCTCGCGTTCGATCGAGCCCTCGGGGTAGAGGATGCCCCAGTAGTAGTAGATGAGCGCCCGGTAGAAGGAGGCCGGGAAGCTGATCGTGAACTCGGTGCCGTCCTTGACGTCCAGGTCTTCGAGACCTTCCCACCAGCTGATCAGCCGGTTGGTGGCCTGCAGGGACCGGGTGAAGACCTCTTCGGCGCGGGTGCGATACTCGTCCTTCTCCGCCTCGCTGAGGCTGCCCGTGCGGAACAGCGCATCGAGGCGCTCGCCGAACTGGAAGCCGCTCAGGCCCAGCTGCAGCTGCGCGCGGCGCGCCTGGGTGGGGGCCGGATCGGCGTCGATGAACTCGGCGTAGGCCTCGGCGGCCTGGGCCCAGCCCTGGACCTGCTCGAGCGGGTCGATCGGACGCAGGGCGACGGTCGCCATGACCTCGCAGCGCGCCAGCAGCAGAGCGCTCCGGTCCTCGGGACTGGATGCGCGCTGCAGCGTCTCCTCGATCACAATCTCGGAGAAGTTGTCGAAGCCCAGCTGCCGCGTGAGGGCGAGAGCAAAGTCGGCGTCCTTTTGGATGGACGCGCTGCTCTCATCGCCTTGCTGAGGCGGCAGTGCGGGGATGAGTGCGAGAAGAAACCCGGCCGTGAGCATGGTCTGCGTCGCGTCTAGTGGGGAAGGGGTACGCGGTAACGGGGAAGGGCCGGGAGGCGCCCGCGTGCGCGCCTTGTTCCCGGCCCTTGAGTTGCGACCTTAGTAGGCGCTTCCGTCTTCGAAGTCCGGAGCGAACTCCTCCGGGATGATGATCCGTGCGGTGAGCAGGATCACCAGGCGGCGGTAGGACTCGTAGCTACCTTGGCGCTGGAAGAAGAAGCTCAGCAGCGGAATGTTGTTCAGGAAGGGGATTCCCGACTCCATGTCCTGCTGATCGATCACCTTGAAGCCGCCGACGAGCAGGGTGCCGCCATCCGGCACGGTGGCGCGGGTGCGGATCTTCTGCAGCTCGACTTCCGGCAGCATGATGGTGACCGGCGAGCCGGAGCCCAGCGAGGTCTGGAAGGTGCGGACCGGACGGACCAGGGTGGCGACGGTCGGGCGCAGATCGATCGAGACCGAGCGACGGTCCGAGCTGACCACCGGGGTGACGTCGAGGAAGACGCCGTCCATGATGACCCGCACGATCGGCGCGGCGATCGAGGCCGCCTGGGCGATCTCGACGTCGAAGTCCGACACGTAGGAGACTTGGTTCGCGACCGTGAGCGTGGCGCGGGTCGCGTTGTAGACCATCAGGCTGGGCTGCGTGACGACCTCGGAGCGCTTCGACTTCTGCACGGCGCGGAGGATCATCTCGACCTCGGCGTCGTCCAGCAGCGCCCACTGCAGCGACAGGCCACCCGAGTTGGTGAGGCCGTCGGAGCTGGTGTCATCGGTGGCGCCGGTGTCGCCGAGGAAGCTCGACGAGTTGTTGCCTGCGCCCAGAGCCAGGTCGTACAGGTTCTCCGAACGACCCAGGATGTTCAGGTTGTTGTCGGCTTCCGAGAAGTACAGACCGGCCGAGCCGTCGGTGCCCAGGTACTGACCCGGGTCGGTGCCGAAGTCGTCGAAGGCGACGTTGGTGCCGACGCCGTCGATGCCCTGCGTGGCCTGGTTGCCGAGACCGCGGAAGTCGATGCCGATGTCCTGCAGGAAGCTGTCCTCGACCTTGAGGAAGCGAACGCGAATCTCGACTGAGGTGTTGGTCGACTGACGCAGGTCGTCGAGAATCGAGCGGATCTCGGAGTGCTTCTCGGGCTGCTGATAGACGATCAGCGTGCCTTCCTGGATCTGCGCGGTGGCCGGATCTTCCCAGTCATCGACGCCCAGGATGGTGAGCAGGGTGTCCTCGGTGACGAGGGTGGCCTCGCGGTCTTCGTTGAGCGGCTCTGGCTCAAACTCGACGCCGCCCGAACCGGAGATGGTGACCTCCGGGATCTCGTAGTCCGGCAGACGACGGATGATCGAGCGCACTTCGTAGTTGCGCAGCACGTGACCGGTGTTCGACTCTTCGGCCGAGATCACGTGGACGCCACCGTTGCGGATCAGGAAGCGGATCTCGCCGCCGGTCTGATCTTCGATGATGCGCAGGATCTGGGCGACCGGCATGTCCTTCGAGTGATCGAAGGAGATCTGCTTGACGTCTTCGTCGACATCTTCGCGCACAGCGCGCGAGACGATGAAGTTGACGTTGGTCAGCGCGGCCAGGTTCTCCGCGATCTCTTCGACCGGGTTGTCGAAGCGGGGCTGGATGGCCGTGGTGTTGAGCTGATCCTGGATGCGCGCGACTTCCGGATCGAAGACGTCGTCTTCGACCGCGATGTCGATCGGCTTGCGATCCTTGATCTTCTCCCAGTGATCGAGGTCAAACTCGACCGGGCCCTTCGGCGGGACCGGCAGGCGCTTCATCTCGTCGAAGATCTCCTGCCAGTTCTGGCGGAAGCGACGCGCCTGCGAGACCTCGGTCTGCTTGTGCCAGGCTTCGTTGGCGACTTCGCGCAGCTGCTTGGCCTCGGCGTTGAACGGATCCATCTGCAGGATCTTGTCCAGCGTGCTGAGGGACTTCTTGTAGAAGCCGTTCAGGAACTGCTCGTTGGCCTCGGAGAAGAGGGTGGCGATTTGGTTCTGGAAGTACTGCGCAGCTGCGGCTTCTTCCGCAGCCAGCTCCATTTCCGACTGCAGCTGTGCAGCGCGCATCTCGGCTTCCATGCCGCTGATGCGGGCTTCGCGCGCCGCGTCCAGCTTGGCTTCGACCATCGCCAGGTTGAGGTCGTCGTTGGCGACATTCGGCGACAGGCGCAGAGCCTGCAGCGCGGTGGTGTACGCGGCTTCGGCGTCGGCGTGGTTGCCGAGGCGCATCGCGCGGTCACCGTCGTTCATCAGACCTTCGACCTTGAGGCGGGCGGCGGCCCAGCGCAGCGACTGCTGCTCGGCGACGCCTTCCGAATCCATCCAGGTCCAACCTTCGCCGCCGGCGGCGGACTGCGCGCGGCGCAGGCCTTCGCGGGCATCGCGGCTTTCCGGGTCGAGCTGGAAAGCATCGGCGTAATGAGCCATCGCGCCTTCGTAGTCGCCGCGGTTCATGGCCGCGTCGCCCATCGAGACGTAGTTCTTGGCCAGTAGCTGACGCTTCTGCTTGCGGGCTTGAATGTCGGCCCACGAA
Organism: Planctomycetota bacterium; assembly: GCA_002705055.1. Lineage (GTDB taxonomy): Bacteria > Planctomycetota > UBA1135 > UBA1135 > UBA1135. Next base: position 10,556 of record PAHY01000042.1, on the reverse strand, counting down.
CCACGCGGATCGAGATCACCGGGCTCCTGACCCGTGGCGGGCTCCTGAGTGATGGCCAGCGAAGCTTCGACCGAAGTCAAAGTGTCGTTCGCCGCGGGAGCCTGAGCGGAGAGCGTGTCGGTCTCCGCCATATCCGCACAGCTGACGAGAGCCAGTGCGGGGAAAAGGAACAGGGTCTTCCAGTGGACGCGCATGGAGGGAAGGTGTTCTTGAGTCGGTCCGCGAGGGGGGCGGATCGGGCAGCGTGTACTCGGGGGTATGGGTTGCTGCGAGGGGGGATTGTGCCGGAGAGCCTAGGGCGAGTAAAGCCCCAAGCGGCAGACGCCGGGAGGCCAATCCTAGCGCCCGCGGTGACTTAGCGGGGCGCTTCCTCGCCGAGGAACAGGTTCTCTCGGAGCGGATACCCGCATGGGTCGAGCAGCGACAGGGTGACGAAGGCCCGCATGCGCGGTTCTTCGCGTACCCGGCTGGCGGGGCGACCGTCGATGACGATGCGCCTGCCCAGCTCGTCGAAGCGGGGGGTTCTAGCGAGGTGCTGCACCTCGGTTTCTCCCTTCGTCCAGCTTTCGACGATCCAGCCTGAGCCGCCGAGAGCCTGGCCCGGAATGGCCTCGAAGGGGCCTTCGTCGGGGCTTCCTGGTCGTTTCAGGGTCAGGAGTAGGCGGCCATCCGCGCTCTCACGAGCCTCCCAGCTCGTGCGCCGCTCCAGCCGAACGCTGGTCCGGGCGGAGGGCGAGCGGCGGATCAGTTCCTGGGTCTCGCCGCCCAGCTCGAGCTCGCGGCTGAGCTGGGCCGCGACGCGATAGGCGTAGGGGATGCCTTCGCAGGGGAGCAGGTCGAGGCGCTCGAGGCCTTCCTGCACCCAGTCGGCTTCCAGTTCGCCGGCCGCGTTCCATCGCTCGACCCGATACACCAGCCCTTCGACCGGATTCTGCGGGTGCGCGCGCCAGGAGAGGCGCACCCCACCTTCTTGGGCCGAGGCGCGCAGATCCTGCGGGGCGTGCAGCGCCGGGAAGCCGGCGAACGCGGGGGCCGCCGCCTGGCTGGCGTCGCCGAACTGATTGCGCACCAGCCCGCCACCCGGCGGGAAGGCGCGGTGCAGCTCTTCCTGCAGCACGGCGCTGCGCTCGACCGCGTTGAGAACTGATTCCTGAGTCTCAGCTTCCGGGCCCCACAAGGGCGCCAACTCGTCGACCGGCGCCGCGGGGGCCGGGAAGAAGGCGAGGCGCACCAGGGCCGCCGTCACGCACAGCGCGCCGAGCAGATGGAGGGCCAGCTTCATGAGCCTGCCTCCGTGCTGCCGACGAAGGCTTCGATCGGCCAGACGCGCAGGCGCAGTTCAAAGCGCAGCTTGCCCGGGCCGGCCGATTCAATCACGACCCGTCCCGGGTCCGTGAGGTAGCCGCCGTCGAGGCCGGGGGCGGCGAGCAGGTGCTGCAGGCTGGCGAGCGCCTCGGCTTCACTGCCCTGTGCTTCGACGATCAGCGTGGACCAGGCGCGTGCGTCGGCCTGTTCCACCGCCAGCCGGGTGGCTTCCATCGGCAACTCGCCGCCGGCGCTCCAGCGCCCCAGTTCGGCGCGGACCGCGACGCTGCGCGCATCCTCGGCGTCGAGCGCGTCGGCGCCCTCGAGGCTGACGCCGGGGAAGCCGCGGGTTTCGATGCCGCCTGGATCGCCGGGTGTCCCCGCCGCGCCGAGCACGCTGCGGCGGAACCAGTCGCGGCGCGGATCGTCGTCGACCGCAGCAGGCGGCGCGCTGCCGTTCTGTTCTGCCTGCCAGGCCGCCACGGCCTCGGTGCGTTGGTGATGCAGCAGCCAGGCTGCTCCGCCAACGAGGACTCCGGCGAGCGCGATCCAGCTGCTTGCCCAAAGCGACGGGGCGCGATTCATTGGGAGGCGGCCTCCGACTCGATGCGGATCTCCGCGCTGCTCGGATCGCTGATGATGCGCAGGCTGCGCAGGCGTTCGGTCTCGACGGGCGGATCGAGCGCGGTCAGCACCGCCTGGCGGCGCGCCAGCAGATCGGACCAGAGCCGAGGCGGCGGCGCGGCACCCTGCTGCGCGCTGCTCGAGCGCGTCGCGCTGCTGCCCGATGCTTCACGGTAAGCCTCAAAGCGCATCGTCTGCATCAACTCGAGCGCAAAGACCCCGAACATCGCGAGCAGGATCCAGATGCCGAGCATCCGCCGAGTGGCGTAGCTGGCATCGAGGCGCGCCGGAGCGTGCAGGGCCGGGTAGCTGTCCGAAAGCAGCGCCAGCGCGACGCCGGCGGCGGCGGGATCGGCGCCCATCTCTTCGGAGGGGCGCTGCAGCGGGCGCAGCGGATGGCCGGCATCGCGCACCAGCTCTTCCAGCACATCGGCGCCGGGCGCATCGCCCTCGACGAACAGCACGACCGGATTGCGGTCCGTCTGCGCCCGCGACAGGGCCGGGCGCAGGGTGGCCCGCAGCGGACCGCTGCGCGGGATCGTGCCGGCCAGATCGCGGCCGGGCAGGCCGCGCGACCAATGCAGCGAGCTCGCGCTCAACCAGAGGTAGAGGTCTTCGACGTCAAAGCGGCCCAGCTCCCAGTCCCAGAAGGCGGCGGCCGGAGCGGGGGCCGTCAGCACCTCTTCGCCGCGCGCGCGCAGCGGCCAGTCGGCGGGCAACGTGCGACGCATGCGGCCGTCTTCCTCGGCGGCGAGACCCCAGGGCAGGGAGCGCGCGTCGAGGCGATCGATCAGCTCGGCGAGCTCCTCGTTCGGAACGCGTCCCGCCGCGAGAACCTGCGGCGGCGCAAGCTCGGGCTTTTCGACCAGCGCGTAGGCGGTCTCGTCGCCGAGACGATGGAATCCGATGGCGCGACTCATGCTTGGCGCGGGGGCAGGGGCAGGCCGAGATGGCGCATGCCGATTTGGATGTCCTGCCAGCAGTCGGCTTTCGCGGCCGGGCTGCGCAGGAGGTAGGCGGGGTGGTAGGTCGCGAGCACCGGGAAACCGAGCGCGTGGGAATGGAGCTGTCCGCGCAGCCTGCCCAGCGAGTCCTCGCGCTGCAGCAGGTGGTTGGCGGCGTGGCGGCCGAGGGCGATCACCAGCTCGGGTTGAATCGCGCGCAGCTGCCGTTCCAGGTAGGGCGTGCAGGCGGCCTTTTCCTCCGGCTGCGGATCGCGGTTGCCGGGCGGCCGGCACTTCAGCACGTTGCAGATGAAGACCTCGTCGCGCCGCAGCCCCATGCCCTGGGTGATGATCTTGGTCAGCAGCTGGCCGGCCGCGCCGACGAAGGGGCGGCCGCTCTGGTCCTCGTCCGCGCCCGGGGCCTCGCCGACGAACACGATGCGGGCCTGCGGGTGTCCCTCGCCCGGGACGGTGCGGTGGCGGGATTCGCAGAGGCCGCACAGCTGGCAGGCGGCCACCTCGGCAGCGAGGGCCTGGAGCGGGTCGGCCGGCGGGGCGGGCGCCTGGGTCACGGCGGCCGCCTCCCGGACCGGCGCGCTGACCGGGAGGGCCGCAGCCGGCGGGGCCGCGGGCAGACGGTCCACTCCCAGTTCGAGCAGCTCCTCATAGAGCCGCTCGGCGGCCGCCGCGATCCGGGCAGGTTCGGATGGACCCTGAAGCACCATTCCGCCATCATGGAGGAGGGCCGGGCGAGGCTCAAGCCTGGGCTGGAGGCCGTTGCCTTTTCTGGCCTCTCCGCCTATCATCTCCAGGCTCGGAACGGAATGGCACGTCGCAAACGGGAACTGTTGGATTTGTTGCGCGAGCGCGCGAAGCAAAAAGAAGCTTCCCGCTCAGCGGACAGCCAGCCCTCTCAGGCGAAGAAGCCGGCGCCCCGGCGCGATTCCGCTCCCGCTCCCTCGCAATCCAAGGTCTCTCCGGCGCGTCGCCGCGCAGCGAGTCCGCGTCCTTCGGCCCCTGCGGCCGGTCCCGCCGCTGGCGGGCCCTCCCGCAAGGCGGAAGGCTCGGCTCTGCCCGGCTGGTTCGCCGAGCACCGCACTCCGGTTCTCGCCACGATCGGGCTGCTCGCCATCTTGGGCCTGCTCAAGTTCTGGCCTAGCAGCAACGAGCCGATCGAAGCAGGCAACGGCGGCGAACCCGCCGCGGTCTCCAACGAGCCGTACGCGGTGTTGGTCGCGACCTACGCCTACGACGATGCCAAAAAGCGCATCGCCCAGGCCACCGGCCGCGCGGTCCGAGACCTCTTCCCCGACCACACGTCGAGCCTGAAGCTGATCACCTATCCGCAGAAGGACCCAGATCTCATCGAGCTCTGGATCGGCGAGGCCGAGGATCCCTCCGATCTCCAGGATCTCCTGCGCCAAGTGCAGGAATCCACGGTTCCGACCGACAAGAACAACCCGCGACCCTTCGTCAGCGCCCGCATCGAACGGCGTCGCCACATCTCCACGAACTGAACCATGTCCATCCACAAGTCCCTTTCGCTGGGCTCCGGCCTCACGCAGGAGCGCTCCGTGTTCACCCGTCGTGAGCGCATTGAGCGTCTCATGAGCAAGGGCGAGTTCGAGGAAGGCGGCTCGGTCTATGGTCTGCCCAAGGTGCGCACCCGCTTCAAGGTGCTCACCAAGAAGCAGATGAAGGCGCTCGCTGCCGCGCAGCGTGAGAAGGAGGCCGCCGAGGCCGCCGCCGCTGCCGCCGAAGCTTCGCAGGAAGAGGAAGCCATCTGAGCCCCTCCGGCGTCGTCCTCGACGAGCTGTTCCTCAGCCTCCAGGGCGAAGCCGGCGAGGTCGGGCGTCCCCACGTGTTCATCCGCCTGGGCGGATGCCCGCTGCGTTGCACCTACTGCGACACGCCCCGTTCGTGGAAGGGGCGGGCGCAGGCGGAGCTGCACTTGCCCGCCGCGACCGAAGAGCTCGCGAATCCGCTGTCTGCGACGCAGCTGGATGGCGCGCTGAAGCGGCTCGTCGACGCCCATCAGAGCCAGTTCTCCGGACTGGTCCTGGCCATCACCGGGGGAGAGCCGCTCGAACAGGTCGACTTCCTCGCGGACTGGCTCCCCGGCGCACCGGCGCCCGCGCTGCTCGAAACTGCGGGGATCTACCCCGCGCGGCTTGCCCGCCTTCTGCCCATGTTGCGATTCGTCTCGCTCGATCGAAAGGACCCGGCCGATCTGCGCCAGGGGGCCGAGCTGGATGCGTTCGCCGACTGCCTGCGTGCCACCACGCGCGAGGCGGCTGCGCGCAGCGCCGCGGCGCCGCTCGGGTTCTGGACCAAGTTCGTGATCCAGGCCGAGACGGATCCGGCTTGGCTCGACGCGCAGCTCCAGGAAGTGGCCGAGCTGGCCCCCGGCAGCCAGGTCTACCTCCAGCCGGTCACGCCGCGCCCCGGCTCGCCGGCTCCCGCCGCAGCCGATACGCTGCTCGCGCACGTGGTGCGCAATCAGGCGCTGGCGCTTGATCTGCGTGTCCTGCCCCAGGTTCATCCTTTCCTCGAGATCCGCTGATGTCTTCGTCCTCGGTTGAGCGCCCGCTGGTCGCCATCGTCGGCCGCCCGAACGTCGGGAAGTCTTCGCTGTTCAATCGCCTGCTCGGCGAGCGGGCGGCGATCGTCGAGGCGACGGCCGGGGTCACCCGCGACCGGCTGATTCGACCGATCCGCATGGACGACTATCAGCTCGACTTCGATCTGATGGACACCGGCGGCATCGGCATCGTCGACCGCGCGGATCTCGCCGAGTCGGTCGAGATGCAGGTCGAAACCGGCCTGCACGCGGCGCAGGTGGTGATCTTTCTGGTGGATGCCCGCGAAGGCCTGACGCTGCTCGACGAGCAGGTCGCGCGGCTGCTGCGGCGCGGCGGCCACGACGTGCTGATCTTCGCCAACAAGGCCGAGACCCGCGAGGCCGAGCGCAACCTGGGCGAGTTCGACAAGCTGGGCCTGGGCCGAGTGCGGCCGCTGTCTGCCCAAGAGGGCAAGGGCATCGGCGAGCTGTTCGAGGAGCTCGCGGCGACGCTGCCGCCGGCCGGCGAGGTGATTGACGAACAGCGCCTGCGCATCGCGGTGCTGGGGCGGCGCAACACCGGCAAGTCCTCCTACGTCAACGCGCTGCTCGGCGAAGAGCGCGTCATCGTGTCGGATATCGCGGGGACCACCCGCGACGCGATCGACATCGACTTCGAATGGAAGAGTCGTCCGCTGACACTGGTCGATACCGCCGGCATTCACCGCCGCGGCAAGGTGGCCAACGCGATCGAGTACTTCTCGCTGACGCGTTCGGACCAGGCCATTCGGCGCGCCGATATCGCGCTGCTGTTCCTGGACATGAGCGAGGAGTTCGCGCGGCTGGACCAGGAGCTCGCGCGCACCATCGTCGACCGCTACAAGCCCTGCGTGATCGTCGGCACCAAGTCGGACCTGGTCCCGGAGATGGACATCCAGACCTTCCGCGACAAGGTGGCGCACCGCTTCCCGCACCTGCGGGGCGCGCCGATCGTGATGCTCTCCAACGTCACCGGGCGCGGCGTGGACCGCGCGCTGCGCGAGGCCTTCGCGCTGCACGAGGAAGCGACCCGGCGGGTCGGCACCGGCGAGCTCAACCGCGCCGTCGAGGCCGCCTTCCAGAAGCTGCGCTTCCGCGGCCGCAGCACCGAGAAGCCGCGCGCCTTCTACGCCACCCAGATCCGGGTCCAGCCGCCGAGCATTCTGCTGTTCGTGAATCGAGCCCGGCTGTTTGAAAAGGAGGCTCTGCGGGCCATCTCGCGCGAGCTGCGCAAGTCGCTGGGCTACGAGCGGGTGCCGATCCGGCTGGTCATTCGCGAGCGCGAGCGCAGCCCGAGCAAGAAGAGCGGCTGATAGAATCCGGCATGCTGCGCTGGCTCTGTGTGCTGGGAATTCTGTTCGCTTCGGCGTGCGGGATGCTGTCGCGTGCCGAGGAAGAGATGTGGGTGCACGAGATCGTGCAGGACGGCCCGCCGATCCGCGATCTTCTCTCGGAATGCGAATGGGCGACCATCGACGCCGGCTTCCCGCCCGGCGACCGCGACGAGGCCGGCATGGTCGTCACCTCCGGCTGGAACGTGGTCGAGCAGCCCTTCTCGGGCAAGGGGCGGCGTTTCCAGGGCATCCTCCAGATCGAGCCGCTCGGCGAAGCCGGGCTGTACCGCGTCGGCGCGCGGGTGCGCGTGCAGGCCAACAAAGAGGTCTACCGCACCTTGGATCGCGCCGAAGCCGACTGGCAGTCGATCGACGATGATCCCGGTCGGGCGCGCGCGCTGCTGCAGCACCTGATCGGCCGCGTCCAGGCCCCGGGCCTGTCCGACGACTTCTTCAACCGCAAGCCGTGGAAGGAGAACAATGGCTGATTGGTCTTTCCGCAGCCGTCAGGGCCTGTGCGCCGCCTGCGGGCGCGGTTTCGTCGAAGGCGAAGCCGTCTTTTCGATGCTGCGTCTGATCGAGGACGAACTGCAGCGCGGCGACCTCTGCTCGAACTGCTTTGACCGGCGCGATGAAGCCAGCGACCTGATCTGGTGGCGCACCGCCCACCAAGAGAAGAAGGGCGGGCTGCGCATGGACTTCGACCTGGTGCTCAGCCTGTTCGACAAGCTGGGCGAGCAGAAGAAAGACGGCGTGCTCGATCTGCGTTTTCTGCTGGCGCTGCTGCTGGTGCGGCATCGCAAGCTGCGCCTGACCGGCGTGCGGGTGCGCGGCAAGCGTGAGTATCTGCAGCTCCGCAAGCCGCGGACGAAGAAGGAGTACGAGGCCGAAGTGCGCGAGCTCGAGGCCGAACGCCGGGCGCGATTGACGACCGCCTTGGGCGAGCTGATGGACCCGACCGCCGACGGCGGTGGCATGGGGGATCTGCTGGCTGCCCTGGAGGAGCCGATTCCTCCGGTGGAGGATGCCGAGCCGGCCGCCGAGGCCGAGCCCGCGCCGAGCGGCGCAGCCCCTGAGACCGGGCAGGCGTCCTAAACCCCTCCAGAAGCGAGGCTTCTGACTTTTCTCAAAAACCCCTCCTGGAGGGCCATTTTTTGCTTGCGCGAATTCGGTGGGGGAACAGAATAGGTCAGTGGTGGGCAATGGAGGTTCGTGGTGAATCCGTCACCTCACCGGCACCTCTCCCCCCATGCTTCTCTTCACCGGCGAGTTCGAGCACAAGGTCGACCAAAAGGGTCGAGTCTTCGTGCCCAAGCGCTTGCTGGACAGCGTGGAGGGGAACCCGGCCGAGCTGCGCTTCGTGGTGACGCTGGGCTTGGATGGCTGCCTCTACCTGTTCACCCGCGAGGGCTTCCGTGAGCACCTCGCAGGTCTGAAAAAGGCGGCCTTTGGCAAACCGGAGTACCGCGCCGTGATGAGGGGGATCGGCGCCCTGTCGTTTGAACAGACTCTGGATGCCCAAGGCCGCTTACTCATCCCTGAAGAACTCCGTCGCCGGGTCGGCCTGAAGAAGGCCGCGGTGATCGTCGGTGCGATCGATCACATCGAGATCTGGGACGACGAGCGTTATCGCTCGGACGCGGCGCCCGAGGCGGAGTCGACCTATCTGAACCAGGCCGTGCAGTTCTTGGAAGGCGCGGCCCCTGACGACGGAGACAGCAGGTGATCCTCTTGTGTCGCGACTTCGAAACGCCCCGCCGGCCCGTCGGCCCGACGAGCCACACTCCCGTTCTTCTCGATGAAGTCATCGAGGTCCTGCAGCCCGAACGTGGCGGCTGGTTCGTCGACGCCACCGTCGGCGGCGGGGGCCACGCCGAAGCCCTGCTCGAAGCGGGGCCGGATGTCCGTCTGATCGCAATCGACCGTGACTCGCGCGCGCTGGCGCGCAGCCAGGAGCGCCTCGCGCGCTTCGGCGACCGAGTCCAGTTCGTGCACGCGCCGTTTTCGGCACTCGAGGGGGTGTTGCCGGAGCAGGCGCGCGGTTGCGTGGCGGGCATCCTGGCCGACTTCGGCGTTTCTTCGGATCAGCTCGACGAGCCCGAGGCTGGATTCAGCTTCCAGCACGATGGGCCCCTTGATATGCGGATGGATCGCCGTTCGCAGAAAACCAGTGCCGCGGTGCTGCTGGCCAATGCCGGCGAAGACCAGCTCGAAGAGTGGCTGCGCGAGTACGGCGAGGAGCGCTTCTCGCGCCGCATCGCCCATGCCATCGTGCAGGCCCGCCGCGTCGGGCCGCTGCTGCGGACCACGCAGCTCGCTGATCTGATCGAACGGACGGTGCCGCGTGGCCGCCGGGGGATCCACCCCGCGACGCGCACCTTCCAGGCGCTCCGCATCGTGGTCAACCGCGAGCTGGACGAGATCGATGCCTTCCTCGAGAGCGCGCCGCGCGTGCTCGGCCCGGGAGGTCGCTTGGCGGTGATCAGCTTCCATTCGCTGGAGGACCGTCGCGCCAAGCTGGCGCTGCGCAATGAGGTGCGCAGCGGCGACTACCGTGACCTGCTGCCGCGCGGGGTGGTGCCCGGCCCGGCAGAGCAGCGTCGCAACCCGCGTTCCCGCAGTGCACGACTCCGCGCCGTCGCGCGTCAGGAGGCAGGCGAGTGAGCGGGCGCGCAGCCGGTCTGGTCCTGCTCGTGCTCTGCGAGCTTCTGGCCGGGCTCGGACTGCGCAATGAAGCCCTGGCGGCGCGGAGTCGCGCCGAGGCCTATCACCGCGACCTGCTCGACTATCGTCGCTACGCAGCGCACTATCGCCATTTGCAGCGCGCCCTCGACGCGCCTACCGCCGTTCGCGAACGGCTCCTGCATGAACTGATCCGTCAGGAAATCGAAGCACAACCCGAACTCTAGTGTCCCGGCTCTCCCCGCTGCGCCCCTTCTTTCTGCTGGCCCCGCTTGGCCTGCTTTATCTCGTGATCGCCGGACGCTTTGTTCAGCTTCACGCCTATCCGATCGACCTTCCGGAGACCTATGCCGAGCGGCTGGAAGGCGAAGTCGTCCTGCTCGCCGACCGCGGTTCGATTCTGGACCGAAACGGCGTGCACCTGGCCTACGACCGGCCGAGCTTTCAGGTCGAGCTGGGCTATCTCTGGGAGCATCGTCGCTACAACCCGGCGACCTGGGGAGAAGACGGCATGACCGAACAGGAGATTCAGGACGAGGTCCTGGATGTCGCGCGGGTGGCCGGCCTGGACCCTGAGCTACTCGAGGCGCAGCTGCGCAATCCCGAGCAGGCGCTCGGGCCGATCGCCTTTGACCTGGATCCCTTTCACGCGGACCGCCTGCGTGGCGTGCTGCGTGAGTACCCGGGCTTCGGGCTGGTGCTGCGCGAGACGCGCACCCGCGAGTACCCGCTCGGCCGCGCCGCTTCGCACGTGGTGGGGCAGTTCAGCGAGTACGTGGCCGAACGGGAGACCGGCGAGGTCGACGAGTTCGGCATGGCGGAGACCGAGCTCTATCTGAAGAAGGCAGCGCAGGGCATCGAAGGCGCCTTCATGGAAGAGCTCACCGGCGTGCCCGGCGAGAAGCGCAGCCAGCGCATTCGCCACGGCATCAACCCGGCCAAGTCGCTGGTGCTGCCGACGCCAGGCGAGGACCTGTTCCTGACCCTCGACGCGCGGATCCAGGAGCTGGTCCGCGTCGAGCTGGCGCTGGCGATGGTCGACTTCCAGGCCGAGGCAGCCGCCGCGCT
>PAHY01000041.1 GCA_002705055.1 Planctomycetota bacterium | reverse complement strand
TGACCTTCCCCCGGTTTGATGGACACCAGAGATCCGGTCAAAATGACCGAGGAGACCCCTGTGTCCAGACGTCCCCGACGTACCTTCACCCCCGAGCAGAAAGCCGAGGCCGTTCGCCTCGTGCATGAGACGGGCAATCTCAGCCAGGTCGCGCGCGACCTGGATCTTGGCCGCTCGAGCCTCGTTGAGTGGGTGCGGCAAGCCGAAATCGATGCCGGCGATGGCCCGACCGGTGCCCTCACGACTGAAGAGCGTAAGGAGCTTGCGCGACTCAAGCGCGAGAATCGCACCCTCCGCATGGAGCGAGACTTCCTAAAAAAAGCCGCCGCCTTCTTCGCCAAGGAGACCGATCGGCCTTCGAGCTGATCGAAGCGGAGAGGCGACGTTTCCCGGTCCGGCTGATGTGCCGGGTCTTGGGAGTGTCTCCAAGCGGCTTTTATGCCTGGCGGGAGCGCCCGCCGAGCAGGCGCCGGGTCGATGACATCCGACTGACGCGAGAGATCCGCGTGGTCTTTCGTGAGGCCCGCGGGGTCTATGGCAGCCCGCGCGTCTTTGAGGAGCTCAAAGCTCGTGGTCATCGACTCGGCCGCAAGCGCGTCGAGCGTCTGATGCGCGCAGAGGGCCTGCAGGCCACGCTTCCGAAGCGTTTCCGCAGGGCGACGGAGGCAGCACACGATCTTCCTGTCGCCGACAATCAGCTCGATCGACGCTTCGATGTCGGTGAGCGCGATCAGGTCTGGGCAACCGACATCACCTACGTGCGCACGCACGAAGGCTGGCTCTACCTCGCGGTGGTCATGGATCTGTGGTCGCGCCGCATCATCGGCTGGTCGATGGCGCCGCACATGCGCACCGAGCTCGTCGATGGAGCGCTGTCGATGGCGCTTGGCAATCGGCGACCGAAGCGCGATGTGCTGCATCACTCGGACCGCGGCAGTCAGTACGCGAGCTTTGCTTACCAGCGCAAGCTGCGAGATGCGGGCCTGCGGTGCAGCATGAGCCGACGCGGTGAATGCTACGACAATGCCGTGGTCGAGAGCTTCTTTGGTACGCTCAAGCATGAGCTGGTGTACCGACACTCGTGGCCGACTCGAATGAGCGCCCGAAGAGCGGTCCACGAGTACATCGAAGTCTTCTACAATCGTCGAAGACGACACTCCTACCTGGGCTACGTGAGTCCGGCGGAGTTTGAAAAACAATCCCTTGCTGCGGAAGCAGCGTAAACCCGGTGTCCATCAAACCGGGGGAAGGTCACATCTGGAGGCATCCCACCTGGCGACGTCGATCGCCGAAGCGGGCCCCTGGATCCGTCACGTGCAGCTCTCCGAGAACCACCGCGGGGTGCCCGGGACCGGCCAAATCGACTTCTCCGCGGTCTGCGCGGCGCTGAAAGTGCAGAATTTCGATGGCTGGCTGGTCGTCGAGGCCTTCTCGCGGATCGACCCCGAGCTGGGCGACATGCTGCGCATCTGGCGGGATCTGGCCTCAGACTGGCAACTCGTTGCTCAGCAGGGACTTCGGGTCATCGACCAGGCCTGGAATGAGGCCTCCTGAGGCCGAGAGCGGCGGCGAATCGCGAGTTTTTCCGCACTGCCGATCTGGCGGTTTGACCCCTCTTTCCGGTTTTCTTTTGGGTCTCACCGCGAATTGAGGGGTGCGGAGCGCCCGAGAAGGGCTCTAGACTCGAATTCCCGGCCGGAGAGCGTGTCCCGCGCCTCTCCGCCATCCTGCAACCAGAAGAGGTAGAGCCATGAGCGACTCCGAAGTCCTTGTCGTCGTTTCCAAGCTGAAGAACTACATCAAGTCCCAGTCCGGGATGAACACCTCGGGCAACGCAGCTCCCGCGGTCAGCGCGATGGTGCGCCAGCTGTGCGATGACGCGATTGCTCGCGCCCAGAAGGACGGCCGCAAGACCGTCATGGACCGCGACTTCCAGATGCCGTCCGGCGGCGGCGACGCTTAATCCTGCCGGCTCAGCCGGTACTCAGAATCGATTCCGCCGCGGCGAGGCCTGAGAGCCACGCGTGCTCGACGCCATCGCCGCGGCAGAAATCTCCGGCCAGGGTCAGCCTGGCCGACGCGTCGCGCACGCAGTCCCGCCCCAGCGGCCGGTGGACGCGGGCGTAGCGCCAGCGATGAGCCTGTGCCTGCGTGAGCGGCACGCCGATCGCCTGCTCCGCGAGGGCGCGGAGCTTCGGGAGCACGCTCTCGACCTCCTCCTCGAGGTGCTGCTGCGCCCAGCCCGCCGTCGTGTGCAGGATCCAGCGCAGCCCGGCCGGATGAGCGAGCCGCCCCGGCTTGCTGTCCTCGCAGCTCAGCGTGGAGACGCCGTCCGGCAGATGGCCGGGCCCGATGCGTCGAATCGCGGGCGGATCGTCGACGGCCTCGCTGACAGCGAGCAGCGTCCAGCAGGGCTGCATCCACACCTGGAACAGCAGTTCGGCCAGATCCGGCGCGAGGTCGGCGAGCAGCGCGCGGCTCTGCACGGGGGGCGCCGTCACGACCAGCTCGTCGTAGGGGCCCAGGCGTGAGCTCGCCCCATCGTGCTGCTCGGCGGTCAGCTGCCAGCCGTCCTCGGCTTGCTCCAGCGACGTGACGCGTTGCCCGGTGAGCACCTGCGCGTCGACGAGCTCCTCGCTGAGGAATCGCGCGATCGCGCTCATGCTGGGCACGCCCACCCACGAGGAAGAGAAGCCCGGGGCGAGCAGCGTGTGCGCGTCGAGCTCCTCCTCACCCGGCGCCGCCGGAGCGATCGGCCACGGCGCGACGACGCCGGCGTCGAGCCAACGCGCGACCTCCGGAAGGAAGGCCGCCTCTTCGGCGAGGAAACAAGTCGCGCCGTGGTCCCAGCCGCGCGCGGGCTCGCCGTCGACGCGGCGCGTGCTGGTGCGCCCGGCCACGCCGCGTCCCTTGTCGAACACGGTCACCGCGTGCCCCGCCTGCGTTAGGCGGCGCGCGCAACTCAGGCCAGCGATGCCGGCGCCGATCACGGCGATGTGGAGGGAAGTGCTCAGAGCAGCAGCCTAGCGAGTGGGCACCTGCGGCGGCAGGATGGGAGCATGCGCTGCCTCGCCCTGGCCACCTGGCTCCTCTTGTCGGCCGCGATGGCGTCGGCTCAAGAGGCCGATCCGCCTCGCAGCAAGAAGGGGCTGCAGGTGCAGATGGTCGACGACGCGCTCGCGCTGGGCATCGCGCACGCCACGCTGAACGTGCAGCTGGGGCACCTGGTGGAGCGGCTCGATGAGGACGGCCGGCCGGTGCTGCGAGAGGCCAGCTTGCGCGCGCTGGATGCGCAGGTGCGCCCATTGGCGGCCGCCGGCGTCGAGCTGAACTTCATCCTGTTAGCGCGGGCGACCGGCCGCGCCGAGATCGACGCGCTGCAGTTCGACCCGCGCTATGACGCGCGCGCCCCGAATCAGCTGGGCGCCTTCCGCGTACTGGATGAAGCGGGGCAGCGCTACCTGCGCGCGGTGTTGACGCAGCTCGCCGATCGTTACGGACCGGGGAGCGAAGTCGGGCGGGTCCGTGGCTGGATCGTCGGCAACGAAGTCAACTCGCACTGGTGGTGGTACAACCTCGGCCGCGCCGAGCTGAAGGATGTGGTCGCGGCCTACGAGCCCGCGGTGCGGCTGGTGCACGAGGTGGTCGCAGCGCGCGACGCCGACGCCCGGGTTTACGTCTCGCTTGAGCATCACTGGCAGGCGCGCTTCGCGGCGGGGGACGCCGAGCAGGCCTGCTCCGGGCGCGTGCTGCTCGACGCCTTCGCGGCCCGCGCGCGCGAGGGCGGTGACTTCCCCTGGCACGTCGCCTTTCATCCCTACCCAGAGAACCTCTTCGACTGCCGCTTTTGGGAAGACACAACCGCGCGCGCCGAAGTGACGACGCCGCGGATCACATTCAAGAACCTGGAGGTGCTGACGGACTACCTGACGCGCACCGAGCTTCAGTGGCAGGGCCAACCGCGGCGCGTGATCCTGAGCGAGCAGGGCTTCCATTGCCGCGACGATCCGACTGGCGAACGCGATCAGGCCGCGGCCTTCGCCCTGGCCTGGCGCAAAGTCGAGAGCCTGCCCGGCATCGACGCCTTCATCTATCACCGGCACGTCGATCACGCCCACGAGGGCGGGCTGCGCTTCGGCCTGTACGAGAATCGCCCGGGGTCGGTGGCCGACCCCGGGCGCAAGCGTCTGATCTGGGAGCTGCTCCGCGTCTGCGACACCCCGGTGGGTGGCCGCGTGCTCGGTCAGGTGATCGCCCAGATGCAGGCGGATGCCGACGAAGACTAGTCCGCGAAGCGCCAGCTGACCGGGAAGTCCTTGGGCAGCGGCTCGTCGTTGAGCGCGGCGCGCAGGTACTCGATGGCGATCGAGTTCTGCCGCAGCACGGCGTCGTGGAACTCCTTCTCGGAGTAGGGGCCGTTCTCGACCAGCTCCTCGTGCAGCGCCAGCAGCTGCAGGCCGCCCGTCATGTAGGCCGCTTGGTAAAGCGGGCCGTAGCCGCCCTGGATGGAGCGACGCACCTCGGCCGTGGCGTTGCGGCGTTCGTGACCGACGTTCTCGACCAGGAAGTCGATGCACTCTTGCGGCGTCCACTCGCCGAGGTGGAACTTCAGCGAGAAGATGATCCGCGCGCAGCGGTGCGAGCGCCAGAACAGCATGCCGATGCGATCCTCCGGCGTCGGCGCGAAGCCCATGTCGTAGAGGCGCATCTCCCAGTAGAGGGCCCAACCTTCGACGAGGAAGGGCGAGCGGAACATCCGTCGCTGCGTGTTCCAGCGCTGGGCCATGTAGCCCTGTAGGTGGTGACCCGGGATCAGCTCGTGGTGCACGACCGCGCGCGAGTAGTGCAGGTTGTTGCCGCGCATCGACATCAGCTTGTCGGCGTGCTCCATGCCTTCGGTGGGATAGCTGATCGAGACGACCTCGCCGCCGGTGAAGTAAGGAGTGAACTTCTGCCGCTCCGGGGTCATCATCTGCATCCGCCAGACCTGCTTGCACAGCGCGGGGATGGTCAGCAGATCGCGTTCTTCCAGGAAGTCGACCGCTTCGTCGGCCAGCATCTTGATGATCGGCGGCTGATCGCCGGGGCCCGGGTGTGCCTTCTTGACCTCTTCCTGCGCGGCAGCCCAGTCGCCGTTCAGGCCCATCTCGCTGGCGGCCTTGCGGCGCTCTTCCATGCACCAGGCGAACTCACGCTCGGCGATCGCGATGAGCTCTTCCGGGGTGTAGGGAATGCGCTCGGCGTAGAGCGCCTGCTGCAGGGCCTCGCGGCCGATCGGGTCGCCGACCAGGGTGTCGGTGTCGCCGGGGCGGACCCCGCCCAGCTCGCGTTCCAGGAAGGTGGCGTAGTCACGCAGCTCCGATTCGAGCCCTTCCCAGGGCTGGGCGCACCACCAGGTGAACTCCGGATCGTACTCGGCGTAGAAGCGCATCCAGCTCGAGCAGGCGCGGCGCAGCTGCTGCACCATGCCGCCGGCCCGACGCCCCAGGGAAGCGCCGATCTCCGGCTTCTGCTCCTTCAGCTCCGCGCGCTTGGTGGCCAGCGCCTTGCGCATCGCTTCGAAGGCGACGGCGGTGGCTTCGCCGTCGGCGAACTCGCGGTCCGCGTGCCCATGCAGGCGCTCCAGCAGCGGGGCGAAGTCGGGGACCAGCGGCAGCACTTCGGCTTCGCGCGCGGCGTCCAGCTCGAGGCCGCGCAGGTCATCGCGCACGCGATCATGCAGCAGATGCCAGTCGACCCGGTCGGCGCGGTTGAGGCTCGCGTAATCCATGCCGTCCAGCACGCCGAGCCAGGCGGTATACAGCTGGCGGAAGTCGGCGGTGCGACGTTCGGAGAAGGGGAAGTCGTACAGGCGGCCGAGCGCGCCGAGGTCGGCCTGATACTGCGCGATCAGTTCGTCCATCGACGCGGCCCGATGTGCTTCCGCCTGGGGTGCAGCCGGCGCCGGGGTCGCGGCGATGAGCGCGGCGGCAAGGAGGAGGTGGGGGAACCGAAGCATGGATCCAGCCTAGCGGCGGCTGCCTAGAATGCTGGGATGGCTCGCACGACTCGACTCTCTTGGGGATTCTGCGCCGGACTGGCGCCGCTCCTGCTGGCATGTCATCCGCCGCAGGTGCAGCAGACCGTCGCCACCGAGGTCGAGGTCTGGCCGCATACCCAGACGGATCTGCCCGCGGACCCGCGGGTGCAGTACGGCGCGCTCGACAACGGGGTCCGCTGGGCCTGGGCCGATCACCCCGAGCCGCAGAGCCGGGTCTACCTGCGCCTGCACGTCAACGTCGGCTCCTTGTCTGAGACCGAGGCGGAACGGGGCATGGCGCACTTCCTCGAGCACATGGCCTTCAACGGCTCGGAGAACTTTGAGGCCGGCACGCTCGTGGAGTGGTTCCAGGAGCAGGGCATGGCCTTCGGCGCCGACACCAACGCCCACACCAGTTTCTCGGAGACGGTCTACAAGTTGGACCTGCCCGAGAACGATGAGGAGACGCTGCGGGAGGGCATGCTGGTGCTGCGCGACTTTGCCGCGGGCCTCGATCTGGACGACGCCGAAGTGCAGGCCGAGAAGGGCGTGATCGACGGCGAGGAGCGCGAGCGCGAGTCGGCCGGGATGCGTGCCTTCATCGAACTGCTCGAGCAGCAGTACGCCGGTACGCTCTACCCCGAGCGGCTGCCGATCGGCATCAAGCAGGCGCGGGATGCCTTCGACGCCGAGATGGTGCGCGACTTCTATCAGCGCCGGTATCGCCCAGAGAACATGACGCTGGTGGTGGTCGGCGATCTCGACGGTCGCGACCCCAGCGGGCTGATCGCCGAGTACTTCGCGGACGTGCCGGTTCCCAAGATGCCGCTCGAACGTGAGCCGGATCCCGGGCTGCCCACGCTCGAGCAGCCTTTCATCGCGGTGCAGAATCGCGAGCTGCCGACGATGCAAATGACGCTCGCGCAGGTGCGGCCGGACGAAGCGGTGCCGGACAGTCGCGAGGAGCGCCTGCGTGCGCTGCGTCGGGGCGTGGCCCACGCCATGCTCAATCTGCGCTTCAGCGAGCTGGTCAAGGAACCGGACACGCCTTATCTGGGCGCGAGCGTCGGCCTAGCCGGGCAGTTTGAGCTGCTCACCGGGGGCAGCCTGGACGTGGTCGCCCCACCGGAGCAATTCGGCGAGGCCCTCGAAGAGGCGTTCATCGAGGTGCGCCGCGCGCTCAACTTCGGCTTCCGGCAGGACGAGCTCGAGGAAATCCGGGCCGACTGGCTACTGAGCATGGACGAGGCGGTCGAGCGCGAAGCGACGACGCCCAGTGGCGCGTTGCGTGAGAGCATTCTGCTGGAAGTGGAGGAGGGGATCGTGCCGACCTCCGCGCGCTTTGATCGCGAGCTGTTCCGCCCGGCACTCGAGGCGCTGACCGTCGAGGATTGCCTCGAAGCTCTGCGTGCCGAGTGGCGCGAGGGGCAGCTGACGATCACCTGCGTCGGGCCGATTCAGATCGGCGACCCCGAGTCGCTGTTCACCGGTATCTACGAACGCGCCCGCGAGCGCAAGATTCAGCCTTCGGTCGAGGTCGCGCGCAAGGATTGGGCCTACTCCAGCGAAGGCAACAGCGTCCCGCTGCCCGAGGTCGTCGGGGAAAGCGGCGAGGACGCCCTGGTCCAGCAGTTCCGCTTCCGCAACGGCGTGATGCTCAACGTGAAGTCGACCGACTTCCGTGACCGCGAGGTGCTGGTGAGCGTGCGGGTCGGGCGCGGCATGCTGGCGATGCCCGTGGATCAGCCGGCGGCCATGATGCTGGGCGACGCGCTGTACAGCGGCGGCGGCCTGGTCGAGCATGACAGCGACGACATTCGCCGCCTCACGGCGGGTCGCCAAGTCGGCGCCGGGTTCAGCATCGGCGAGGATGCCTTCGGGCTGGGTGGCGCGACGACCGCCGAAGACCTGCCCTTCCAGCTCGAGCTCCTGCAGGCGATGCTCGAGCACCCGGGCTGGCGCCCCGACCTGCTGCAGCTGATCCGCAGCCAGATCCCGCTGATCTTCGAGCAGTTCACGCACTCGGCACAGGGTCCGCTGCTGATGGACTTCACGCCGGCTCTGCTGCAGGACGACCCGCGCGCGAGCGTGCTCGGCTTCCAGAACTTCCCGAGTCGCGAAGCGCTGGAGTCCTTCGATATGGAAGCGCTGCGCGCGGTGCTGGAAGGGCCGCTCAGCGAGCCGCCGATCGAGATCACGATCGTGGGGGATGTCAGCGTCGACGACGCCGTCCAAGCGGTCGGCCGCACCTTCGGCGCGATGCCCGAGCGCGAGGCGCTGCTCCTGCCCGCCGTCATGCCGCAGGCTTCGCTCGCGGAAGGCCTGCGGATGACGCGCCGGATCGACACCGAAGATGAGAAGGCCGACCTGTTCCTGGTCTTCCCGACGACCGATGGCATGGATGACCGCACCCGGCGTCACCTGTCCTTCCTCGGGACCATCGTCGACGATCGGATGCGCCTGCGCGTGCGCGAGGAGCTCGGCGCGGCTTACTCCCCCTCGGCCGGAGCGGAGAGCTCGCAGACCTGGCTGGGTCTGGGCGGGATCATGATCCAGGCTTCCGGCGATCCGGCGCAGAGCGAGGCGCTGCTCGAGGCCTGCCTGGGCGTGGCCCAGGAGCTGGCCGACGAGGGCGTCAGTCAGCAGGAAATCGATCGTCTCGTCGCGCCGGTGCTCAAGCAGCTGCGCGACGCGCGCCGGACCAACGGCTACTGGATCAGCGTGCTCGATGAGGCGCAGACCGCGCCGGCGTCGCTGGAAGCCGCGCGCACCGTGCTGGAGGCTTACGAGAAGCTCGATCGAGCGTTCCTGAACGAGCTCGCGGCGCGCTACCTGCCCGCCGCGCGCGGCTCGGTCCTGTTGGTGCTACCGCAGGAGCAGACCGACTAGCGCAGCAGCAACAGACCTTCGACCTCGCGGACGCCCTGCGCCTCCACGTGGCCGGTGTGGCCGACGTAGTAGACCGCGTTGCCCCAGATGAAGTCGACGCCCCAGGCATCCAGCGATTCCTGGGCTTCGGCGAGCACCGGGAAAGGCAAGCCATAGTCCGTGCGGAACATCGCGGCCTCGCCGCGTTCGGCGGCGGTGACGCCCATGAAGGGCAGGTCCGGGTGTTGCAAGCTGGCCTGCACGAGGCCGGGCATCTCTTCCTGGCAGGGGCCTCAGCCGGGTCGGAAGAAAGCCACGACCATCTCCGAGTCGATGCTCAGCTCGCGCGGCTGATCGTCGATGCCCTGGTCATCGATCCAGGCGCCGCCGACGAGGCGCGGCGCCGCGGACTGCTCGAGGTCGGTGTTGAAGGCGCCCGTCCAGGCCGCGCGGAAGCTGGAACAGGAAACCGCGCCCAGCGCGAGCAGGCTCAGTCCGAGTCGAAGGGGGGCGCGCATCCTGCCATCGTAGACGAGGAGCGCGGCTAGGATCAGGGCATGAGTCAGATCACGCGCGACGAAGCTCAGGCCAAGCTCGAGGAGTGGACCAAGACGGATTCGCTGCTGCGCCACGCGCGCGCCGTCGAGGTGACCATGCGCGCCGCGGCCGAGCGCTACGGCCCCGGGCCGGAGGCTGCGGAGTCTTGGGGCATCGCCGGCATGCTGCACGACGCGGACTACGAGCGATGGCCCGAGGAGCACCCGCAGCGGATCGTGGCCTGGCTGGAAGAGCGCGGCGAAGGCGAGCTGGCCTACGCCATCTCTGCCCACTACACCCAGTGGGGCAAGGAGTACAAGTCCGCGCTCGACAAGGCGCTGCTGGCCTGCGATGAGCTGACCGGGCTGATCATGGCCTGCTGCTATCTGCGCCCGGATGGCATCGCCTCGCTCACCCCGAAGAGCGTCAAGAAGAAGCTCAAGGACAAGAAGTTCGCCGCCGGGGTGGATCGCTTTGAGGTCACCGAAGGCGCGCGGCTGCTCGGCGTCGAGATGGGCGAGCACATTCAGTTCCTGATTGATGCGCTCAAGCCGCACGCCGAAGAGCTCGGCATCACCGGGACGGGTGCGGTCGCCTGAGGCGAGCTAGGCCCGAAGGGCCGCGGCGATGACCCAGGCGTTGCCGGCGCTGCAGGCGCCGATGCAGGCTCCCAGAATCAGGCGGGGCCAGCGGGCGCGCAGGGTGCCCAGGACGTTGAAGGCGATCGAGAAGACGACGAAGCTGCAGACTGCGGAGAGGATCCACACCCACAGCAGACCGTCCGCGGCCAGCAGGCCGATCAGCGCGCCGGGCAGCACGAGGAACAGCTGCAGGAACAAGCGGATGCAGTGCTCGCACTCCATCAGCGGTCCGGCGAAGAAGGGCAGCAGCTGCGGCAGGTAGAGCCAGGCCAGCGCTTCGAGCGCGACCGGGATCGCCGGACGCGCGAGCGGAGCTGGCGTGCGGTCCTCCATGACCGTGGCTAGCGCGCCTCACGCCCGTAGACCTGGCCCGCCACCCGCAGCTCGCCGACGCCGAGGGCTGCGGCGAGGACTTCGGCCGGATGAAACACCGGCAGAGGGTGGCCCAGCTTGCGGAGGCAGCGCTGGATCTGCAGCGCGCAGCCGACGTTGGCGGTGAGCACGGCCTGCGCGCCGCTGGCAATCAGGTGACGCGCCTTACGCTCGCCGATCTGATCGGAGAGCTCCGGTTGGCTCAGCACGTAGCTGCCTGCCGCGCCGCAGCAGAGCTCCGCTTCTTCGTACGGGACGCATTCCAGCCCGGGGACGCTTGCCAAGAGCGCGAGCGGTTCGTCGCGCACGCGCTGGGCGTGCACGAGATGGCAGGCCGGGTCATAGGCGACGCGCAGCGGGATCGCCTGCAGGTGGTTTGGCCAATCCAGCTTCGCTGCGAAGGCATGGAAATCGATCGCGCGGCGACCCAGGCGCAGGACCGTGTCTTCGTCGACCTGCAGTTCCTCGGCGACGCGCGGCAGATCGTGCAGCATCGAACCGCAACCCGCGGCGGTCGTGATCAGGTGCTGCGGGGCATCTTCGCCCCCGAACTGACGGGCGAGCGCGCGCCATGCGGCGCTCGCGTCTTCGGCCCGACCTTCGTGGTAGGCGAGCGCGCCGCAGCAGCCTTGCTCCTGCGGAATCTCGATCGTGCAGCCGAGCGCCTGCAGCACGGCGGCGACAGCGCGGTTGGTCTGCGGCGTGAAGCTCTCGCCGGCGCAGCCGAGGAAGAGCGCGACGCGCGGCGCATCGGCGCTGCTCGCCACGATCCGCTCCGGCAGCGGTTCGAGCTTCGGAGGCGGCGGCGGCAGCTGCTCGGTGAGCCGGCGCAGCCCGCGCGGCAGGAGCTTGGGCAGGCGCAGCGCGCCGGCGAGCTTGCCCAGGCCGACGCGCTGGGCGGCGCGCGCCGGTGCCAGCCAGCGGCGTGTGCGCGCGCGGTCGGGCAGGATCTGGCGCTGCACGTAGCCGGACAGCCCGCGGCTGGCGGCCCCGGCGTCGTCCGGGCGCTGCGCACGTTGCCGGATCCGAAAGGGCTCGAGCACGCGTCCATACTCGACGCCGCTCGGGCAGGCGGTTTCACAGGCGCGGCAATCCAGGCAATGGTCGAGGTGGGCCGCGACGGCGTCGTCGAGCTTGAGGCGGTTCTCCTCGACCGCGCGCATCAGGAACAGCCGCCCGCGCGGGCTCTCGTTCTCGTCGCCGGTCGCGAGATAGGTCGGGCACACCTGCTGGCAGAAGCCGCAGTGCATGCAGTCGAGCGCGCTCGGGACCTGGGGGTCGCGCATGGGCGCAGCTTAGCGGCCGGGAAGCTGCGAGGCCTCGAGCCGGTGGGCGCGAATCTGCCGATAGGGACCGGCTTCGTAGAGGCAGATCACCGAGCCGTCGGCGAGCACCTGCAGGCAGGAGTAAGCGGCCGGCCCCGCGTCGAGCAGCGCGCTCCAGGGCCAAGTCGCGCCGTCGTCGAAGGAGGCGCGCAGGGTCATGGATTGCCTCCCTGCGCGGCTGGCCGGATTGCTGAAGAGGAGGACGCCGGCTTGGCCCGGGCCTGCCCAGCGCAGCCGCCGAATGCTGGCCTGGCAGATCGGCTCGATCAGCTCAGGGACATGACGCTGATCCCGCCAGCTCAGGCCGCCGTCCGCGCTCCAGGCCTGCTGCCGGGTCCGTTGGGCGCGGTCGTAGTTGCGCATATTCAGCAGCAGTCGGCCGTCCTCCAGCTCGACGAGCTCGCACTCATTGACCTGATGCTCGGGCGTCGAGCCGCCGAGCTGCCAGGTCTCGCCCAGGTCATCGCTGTAGATCACGTGCGAGTAGTAGTGCTTGGTCTCGGCTTCGATGTGATCGCAGGGGATCACCAATCGACCGGCGTGGGCGCCGCGCTGCAGCTGCACCCCGGCGCCCGGGCCGGTGGCGTACCAGGTCCAGTGCGGCAGCTTGGTGCTCGCCGTGATCTCTTCGGGCGCGGACCAGCTGTGACCGTGATCGGTGCTGCGCAGCACCCAGACGGTGCGCGTCCCTTCCGAGGTCTGCGCGATGATCTCGCTCTCGTGATCCTGCCCGAGGTTGTGCGTACTCAGCAGCAGGATTTCGCCCGTCTCCTGCACCACGACCGGGCAGGGGTTGCCGCAGGTGTGCGGGCCGTCATCCCAGACCGTCTGCATGGCCGACCAGCTGCGACCGCCGTCACGCGATCGCTTCATCACCAGGTCGATGTCTCCGGTGTCGCTGCTGCCGCCGTGGCGTGCTTCGGCGAAGGCCAGGAGGTCGCCGTTCGCCGCGACGACCAGGGCGGGAATGCGGTAGGTGTGCACGCCGCCCTCGCCGGCTTCGAAGACCGCGACCGAAGAGCCGACCGGCTCGGGCACCGGGCTGCCGCCTTGCACGACGAAACGTGCCACGGTCATCGTGTCGCGGTGTGGTCGGAGCCGGACTTCGCCCAGGTCTCCGCCCGGATCGGGGAGAGCGGGCAGCGGGGTGCCGTTCCAGTCGATGCGCAGTTCGCCTTCGACGCGTGTCAGGCGCACGCGGAACAGCTGGCCGGGCTGCGGCGGAGGCACCTCCAGAAAGCGGGTCGTGCCGCCAAAGAGCGGACCTTCCACGAAGGGCTGCCCGGAGCGCCCGCAGAAGCCAAGATGGCTGCCGCCGATCATGAGCGAGGCCGCGGTGGTCGATGCGTCGGCCAGGCTGAGCTCGACCTCGACCACGGCGGCGCTCTGGTCCAGGATCCAGCCGCTGCCCAGCGGGCTCGCCATCGGCTCGCCCAGCAGGGTGTCGTCCACGCGACTCCATCCCGCGGGGAGCGCGGAGGGGATCTCGATCGACGCTTCCGCAGCCGGAGGCGCGGCGCAGGCCGCGAGCGGGATCGTGATGGCCAAGCTCCGGGTGAGGAAACCGAGCATGCGGCCTAGGATAGCGAGGGTGATGCGCTGCTCCCTGGCCCGCTTCCTTGTCTGGATCCCCATCGCCTTCGGCGCACCGCTCGTCGCGCAGACCGAAGGCTTCGAAGGCTCTCCCGAAGGAAGGTTCGACGTCCTGGTCACGCAGGACACGCGCTGGTCCGTGGTCGCTGGCGAGGCCGGCATCAACGCGGAACACGCCGAGCACGGGGACCGTTGCCTTTGGCTGAAAGGCGGGGCGCAGACCGTGGCGGAGGTCAGCTTCGAGCGCGAGACTCCGCACGCGATCGAGTTTCTGATCGAGCGTTGGACTGCGCGCGGACCCTTCGTCTTTCGGATCGAAGTGCAGGACGCGAGCCAGGACTGGCGCCTACTGGCGGACTACTCGAATCGGATCAAGGTGGGGGGCTTCCGGACGCGGGTCAGCGAGGAGCTGCCGGAAGGAAGCAGCAAACTGCGCTTCGTCGTGCAGTCGCCGGAAGGAACCGGAGTGCTGATCGACGAGCTGCTGTGCCGGGTCAAGGCACCGATGGAGCTGCTCGGTTTCGGGGTCATGCCGGTGCAGGTGCCGATCCTGATCGGCTCCAGCCGCAACCCGGTGGCGCGCTTCGAGTTCGAGACGCGGGGCAATCAGAATCCGCTCGTTGTCACCGAGATTGAGTTTCAGTTTCTCGGCGAGAAGCGTGCGGTCGGTGGATTCAGCTTCCTGGTCGGGCCGCGCGAAGCTCCGCTCGACTTCTCGGCGCTGCAGAATGCGGTCGCTGCAGATTTCGGCGAGAGTGTTCTGCACGGCCCGAACGGTGAAGTGCGCGTGACGGGACGGTTCGAGCTGCCCGAGGGCGAGGGTTCGCTTTGGCTCTGCGTACGTCCAAAAAGAAGCGCCAACCTGGACTCCTACCTGGATTTCCGGGTTTTGCAGATTCGCCTCAATGGCAAGGACCTTCTGATGCGCAAGCCGATCAACCCTCCCGGTGTGCAGCGCTTCGGCGTGGCGTTGCGCCGGGCGGGCGATGACGCGGTGCCGGTGTACCGCATTCCTGGTCTGGTCACGACCAAGCAGGGCACCCTGATCGCGGTCTATGACATCCGTCGCGAGGGCTGGCGCGACTTGCCGGGCGACATCGATGTGGGCATGTCGCGTTCGACGGATGGCGGGCGCACTTGGGAACCGATGCGGGTCATTCTCGACATGGGGGAGGACCCGGCGTTTGCGTACGACGGGGTGGGGGACCCGGCGATCCTGGTTGATCGCGAAACCGGCACGATCTGGGTCGCGGCCACCTGGCATCACGGGCCACTCGGCTGGAACGGTTCTCAGCCCGGCTTCGATCCCGAGCAGACGGGGCAGCTGCTGCTGACCCGCAGCGATGACGACGGGCAGACCTGGTCGGCACCGATCAACATCACGCGTCAGGTGAAACAGGAGGAGTGGGCTTTCCTGCTGCAGGGCCCAGGGCGCGGGATCACCATGCACGATGGCACGCTGGTCTTTCCCGCGCAGTACCAGCTGTCCCCCGAGCAGGGGCGCGAGCCGCGGGCCACGATCCTGTACAGCCGGGATCATGGGCAGAGCTGGAGGCTGGGCAGCGAGGCACGCTCGGACACGACCGAGGCCGCCGTGGTCGAGCTGGAAGACGGGGAGCTGATGCTGAACATGCGCGACAACCGGGGGCGGCAGGCTCCGGGCGCTCGTGCGGTGGCGGTTACTTCCGACCTCGGGGCGACCTGGGGGCTGCACCCCACTTCGGGCAAGGCGCTGCCCGAGCCGGTTTGCATGGCGAGTCTGCTGCACATCGGCCGCGAGCTCGATGGCCAGGCGGACGGTCGACTGCTGTTTTCGAACCCGGCGGTGGGCGCGCCGCCGCGGCGGGCCATGACCATCAAGGCTTCGCCCGACTTTGGTCAGACCTGGCCGGAGCGCTTTCAGGTGCTGCTGGATGAGGCGAGCTCAGCGGGCTATTCCTGCCTCACGATGATCGACGAGGAGACTGTGGGGATCGTCTACGAGGGGAGCGGCGCGCACCTGGTCTTTCAGCGCATCCCCTTGAGTGCGTGGGGCTTCTGAACAGCGCCTCGGGGCGCCATATTCGCCATTTGGGGCAAAGATTCTATGATTTTGCCGATTTTGGCAAATAGAAGGGCTATTTTGCCGATTGAGGCAAAGACATGGCCCACCCTTCGTATCTCGCACTCGTCGCGGATCTCGACGACTCGCGGCAGCTCGCCGCCGAGGCGCGCTCTCAGGTCCAGCGCAGCCTGCTGGAGCTCAGCCGCAAGTCGCAGTCGTGGCTGGGCGCGCTGCCCGTCGCCGGACCGGAAGTGGTTTCCGGAGACCGGATGCAGGCGCTGTTCCCTTGTCCCGCGCGCCGGTCGGAAGCCGAGCGCGTCGCCGCAGCGATCGCGGACACCGTGCTGCTCTGGGCCGCGGAAGCACGCAGGGTCTCGGAGGGCGAGGCGGCGTTTTCCTTCGGGCTCGGGTGCGGAAGTCTGAGCACCGCGATCGACGCCGATCGCATCGGCCGGATGGACGGGCCCTGTTTTCATCGCGCCGAGACAGCGCTCGTGGAGGATGCCAAGCGTGGCAAGCGTTTCTGCGGCGCGCGAGGATTCGGTCCTCCAGCAGGCGCGGCGCAGTCCGAGGAAGTCCTCGGCGCAGACCGCGCCCTCGCGGGCTCCTTCGAGGCCATCGGTGCGCTGATTCAATCCTGGACCGCGCGCCAGACCGAGTTCGTGCTCGCCACTCATCGCCGCGGGGTGCTCCGGGTCCAGGCCGGAGAGCTGCGCTTTGCGCCGCAGCTCAGTCGTACCGAGGTCGCCACGCGCTTCGGGGTTGGTCTGCCCACCGTCAGCAAGAGCCTGGCCAGCGCGCAGGCCCACGCGCTCCCGGGCGTGATGTACGCCGCGGCCTGGCAACTCGCTAGCATCATCGAGCGCACCGTCCGCCCATGATCCCGGTTCTCACCCTGCTTATCGCCGGCCACGTCCTGGCCGATTTCGTTCTGCAGAGCGACGCGCTCGTCGCCGCCAAGCAGAACCCGCAGACGCGCGGCGCGGCGCTTCGCCGCCACTTCCTCCAGGTGGCCGGTGCGCATGCGCTGTTCCTCGTCCTGATCCACCCGGTGCTGGCGATCCTGGTCGGGCTGGGGATCGGCGGCGTGCACCTGGTCATCGATCGCTGGAAGCTGCGTCAGGAGCAGGCCTATCCGGCACCGCTGCGTTGGTTCCTGTGGGACCAGGCGCTGCATGGGTTCAGCCTGCTGCTCGCGGGCGTATGGATCGCCGAGTTTCCGCTGCAAGACTGGATGCTCCTCGAATGGGGCCTGGCGCAGTGGATCGTCCTGTCGATCGGCTTCACGATGCTGGCGCTCAACGCACGCCTAGGCGGATTCCTCGTCGCCGAGTTCCTGCGTCGTTACAAGCCGCAGCCAAGCGAACCTGCCCAGACCGACGCCGAGGGCGAGCTCCTCCGCACGGGTCGGGTCATCGGCATGCTTGAGCGCGTGCTGCTCTTCCTCATCCTGGTCCAGGGCGAGTGGGCGGCGGTGGGTTTCGTGATCGCCGCCAAGTCGGTGGTGCGTTTCCCCGAGCTCAATAAGCGTGACTTCGCTGAGTACTACCTGCTCGGCACGCTGGCGAGCTTCCTGTTCGCCATCCTCTCGGTCCTGCTCTACGAGCAGTGGCTACGATGGCTCACGCACGCATGAGCACCCTGTCGGCCTCTCCCCACCGACTCCGCCGCGCCGAGTTTGAACTGGTCCCGGCGGTGCATACCCCCTTCGACGCCCAGGGCAGCTTGGCGCTCGACGCCGTCGCGCCGCAGGCGGCGTTCCTGGCCGCGCACGGAATCCAGACGGTCTTCGTCGCGGGCACCACCGGGGAAGGGCTGTCGCTGCGCGAATCGGAACGCGCCGAACTCGCTGCGGCCTGGGTGGAAGCCGCCGCGGCGCATGATCAGCGGGTGTGGGTCCACGTCGGCAGCAACAACGTGGCTGCCGCCGCGGCGCTGGCCGAGCAGGCGCAGGCGGTCGGCGCGCACGGGGTCGCCGCGCTGCCGCCGCACTTCATCAAGCCGGGTCGGGTCGAGGATCTGGTCGCGGTCTGCGCCGAGATCGCGGCGGGCGCCCCCGAACTTCCCTTCTTCTACTACGACATCCCGGCGCTGTCCGGGGTGCAGCTGGCGACGCCTGCCTGGATGGAACAGGCCATGGCCTGCATCCCCAACCTGGGCGGGGTCAAGTACACCAACCCGGATCTAGCGGGGCTGCAAGAGTGTCTGCGCCTCGCCGGGGAAGATCGGATCGTCTACTACGGCAACGATGAGTCGCTGCTCGCCGCGCTGGCGCTGGGGGCTCATGGGGCGGTCGGCTCGACGTACAACTTCGCCGCACCGATCGCGATACAGGTCGTGCAGGCTTCTGTCGCCGGCGAGATCGAGCGAGCGCGTCTGTGGCAGTTCCGCATCGTGCAGCTGGTGCGCGCCATTCAGTCGCACGGCTATCTGGCCATCAACAAGAGCATTCTGGGCATGCTGGGTCTGAGCGCATTTCAGGATGCGCCCGTCCGCCTGCCCTTGCGCAGTCCCAGCTCTGCCGCCTGCAGTCAGCTGCAGCAAGAGCTGGAGCAGCTCGGCTTCTTCGCGTGGCTCGCCGAGGCGACGGCATGAAGTGCATCGGGCTCGCGGCCTCCCTGCTGCTGTGGGGGTGCGCGCGCGCCGAGCCGGAGGCCCAGCACCCGGCCCACCAGCTGGAGCGTACCGACCTGGGGTCGCTCCAGGGCACAGTCGGATTCGGTGGCCCCTTCGTGGGGACCCTCGATCAGGAGTGGATCCTCGCCGGCGGGGCCAACTTCCCCGAGGCGCCTCCGTGGGAAGGCGGGGTCAAAGTTTGGTCGGATCGCGTCTATACGCAGGATGCGCTGCAGGGCGAGGCCTTCCGCCTGCCCGCGCCGCGCGCCTACGGCGCGACGGTCTCGACCGCGGATGGCGTGCTGCTGGTCGGCGGGAGTGACGCCGAGGCGGTCTACGCGCAGGTCTGGAAGCTCAGCCGCACCGCTGCGGGCGGTCTGCAGCTCGATTCCTTGCCCGAGCTGCCCTGGCCTTCCGCCTTCGGCAATGCCGCGCTGCACGAGGATCGCCTCTACGCTCTCGCGGGCAAGCGCAGCAAGGATGACGCGGACCAGCAGCTCGGCTTCGCGGTGCTGGATCTGCAAGAGCTCGACGGCGGATGGCAGGAGCTGCCGCATCCGCCGACCGAGCCGCGCATCAAAGCGGTCAGCTTCGTGCAGGAAGTCGGCGACCGCGGCGCAGCTCTGCACTGGATCGGCGGCGAGCGGGTGCGGCGGCAGGCCGACGGCAGCCTCGAACGCAGCGTGCTCCAGGACGCATGGCGCTACTTCTTCGCCGAGCGGCGCTGGGAAGCCTTCACGCCGCCGCCGCACGCGGTGATGGCGGGGGCGGGCGTGGCCTGGGGGCCGAACCACGGCGTGGTGCTGGGTGGAGTCCCGGCCGAGCTGGACGCTCCCGATCCGGCGACACATCCGGGCTTCTCGCGTCACATCCAGGCCTATCACACGATCACCGATCGCTGGATGATCGCCGGCGAGCTGCCCGAGTCGGTGGTGACGGCCGGCGCCACCGTGACTCCGGACGGCATCGTGCTCGGCAGCGGCGAGATCCGCCCGGGCGTGCGGACGACCGCGATGCGTCGTTTCGCGCCGGGCGCGCGCGGCAGCCACTTCGGCTGGCTCGATGGCAGCGTGCTGGTGGTCTACCTCGCGGCGCTGGTCGGCCTGGGCGCCTGGTTCTCGCGTCGCGAGCAAGGCACCGCGGACTACTTCCTGGCCGGGCGTCGGATCCCGTGGTGGGCGGCGGGCATCTCGCTGTACGCCACTCAGCTCTCGGCGATCACCTATCTCGCCACACCCGCGGTCGCCTTCGCCGGAGACTGGCGCATCCTTCCTTCGCTGGCCATGATCCTCGCGGTCACGCCGATCGTCGTGAAGTTCTACCTGCCCTTCTATCGGCGACTCGGCGTCTCGACCGCCTACGAGTATCTCGAGCGACGCTTCGACCCCTGGGTGCGCGGCTACGGAAGTCTGGCCTTCGTGCTCTTCCAGCTGGGCCGAATGGCGGTCGTCGTCTATCTGCCGGCGCTGGCGCTGGCGGCGGTCACCGGCTTTGATCTGCGCTGGAGCATCGTCGCGATGGGGGTGCTGGCCACGGTCTACACCGTGCTGGGCGGCATGGAGGCGGTCATCTGGACCGACGTCCTGCAGGCGCTCGTGCTGCTGGGCGGAGTGATCCTCGCGCTCGTCATCGCGATCCTGGGCTTCGAGGAGCCGGCGGCGTTTCTGTCGACGGCCGCGGCCGAGGGCAAGCTCCATCTGTGGGCCGAGGGCTGGAGCATCACGGGCCTCGCGACCTGGTCGATCCTGCTCGGCTCCTTCCTGCTGCAGTTCGGGCCGTACACCACCGACCAGGCGGTGGTGCAGCGCTACATGACCACGCGCGATGAACGCTCGGCGGCCCGAGGGATCTACCTCAATGGCTGGATGTCCCTCCCGGCGGGGGCGCTGTTCTTTCTACTGGGAACGGCGCTCTACCGGCACTACCGCGAGAACCCGCAGGATCTGGTCGTCGGCATGGCGCGCGACGAGGTCTTCCCGCTGTTCGTGGTGCAGCAGTTCCCGGTCGGGCTGGCCGGCCTGCTGGTCGCGGGCGTCTTCGCGGCATCCATGTCGAGCCTCGACAGCAGCATGCACAGCATCGCGACGGCCTGGACCAACGATTTTCAGCGCAAGCTGACGCCGGGGCGCAGCGATCGTGATTATCTGCGCATGGCGCGCTTGGTCACGGTGCTGGCCGGAGTCCTGGGAACCCTTGCCGCGGTCGCGCTGGCGAGCTTCGAGATTCGCTCGCTGTTCTTCCTGTTTCAGGAGATCCTCGGCCTGCTCACCAGCGGTCTGGTCGGGGTGTTCTTCCTCGGCGTGTTTTCGCGGCGGGCTTCCGGCCGCGCGGTGCTGGCAGGTGCGCTGGCCGGCACTGCATCGCTGGCCTGGGTCAGTCACGCCAGCGTGCTGCACTTCTACCTGTACCCGGCTGTGGGCATCGGCGTCACCCTGGCGGTCGGCTGGGGGCTATCGCTGCTCTGGCCGCAGCGTGATCTCGCCCCCGGGCTGACCTGGTGGGATCGCCCGCCCCGCGAAGCCGCGGAGACGGAGACGGTCGGATGAGCGCCGATTTGGATTGGGCCGAACGCGCCTCCTTCTATCGCGATGCCTTGCTCGAGGATTGCCTGCCCTTTTGGCTGCGCCACGCGCCCGATCGGCAGCACGGGGGCTGGTTCTTCTCGCTGGATCGGGATGGTCGAGTGCTCGATCGCGACAAGCCGATCTGGCTGACGGCGCGATTCACCTGGACGCTCGCGACTCTGGCCGGAGATCCTCAGGCCACGGAGGCGGTCGGGCCGACGCGGGCCCAGGAGTGGCGCGACGAGGCGCGGCGCGGGATCGAGTTTCTGCGTGCCCACGCGCGCTCGCCTGGTGGTCAGCTCTACTTCCTCCTGGATGCGCAGGGAGCGCCACTGCGGCTGCGTCGCTACGCCTTCTCTGAGGCCTTTGCGGCGATGGCCTTCGCGGCCTGGGCCGCGTTAGGAGAGGACAGCGCGGCGCGCGATGAAGCTCTGCGCTACGCCGAGGCTTTCCATGCGCATGCCCGGAACCCCGCCGTGCCGGCCAAGGTCGATGCCACCACTCGGCCGCAGATCGGCCTCGCCCAGCCGATGATCGAGCTGGCCGTCGGCCAGGCCTTGCGCGCCGCGCTACCCGGCGATGCCGCGCTGGTGACGCAGGCGGAGGCGTGGATCGACGCCGCGGCGGAGCAGATCACGACCCGCTTTCTCCACCCCGAACTCGAGGCTCTGCTCGAGGTCGCGAGCCCGGATGGCAGCCCGATCGATTCCTGGGACGGGCGCACCCTGAACCCCGGCCACGCGATCGAGGCGGCGTGGTTCCTGCTGGAAGAAGCGCGGGTGCGCGCGGCTCGTGACCCGCAGCAGGCGGCCGCGTGGCGCGCGCAGGGCCTGCAGATTCTCGACTTCAGCTGGCGGCGCGGCTGGGACCCGGAGCATGGCGGCCTGCTCTACTTCGTCGATCTGCACGGCGGACCAGTCCAGGAGTACTGGCACGACATGAAGTTCTGGTGGCCGCACAACGAGGCCGTGATCGCCACGCTGCTGGCCTTCGAGGCCACCCGGGAGCCGGTTCATCTTGACCGTTACCAACAGGTCCACGACTGGGCCCATGCGCACTTCGCCGACCCGAAGCACGGCGAGTGGTTCGGCTATCTGCATCGCGACGGTTCGCGCTCCAACACGTTGAAAGGCGGGCACTGGAAAGGGCCCTTCCACCTTCCGCGCATGCAGTGGCAGGGCTGGCGCATCTGCCAGCGACTGGCCGCCGACGGCTGATCAGCGCTGTTCGGTCGCCTGCAGCGCGTGCTCGACCACGGCGAGCATCAGCGCGGCATCCTGTTCGTCAAACACGATCGGCGGCTTGATCTTCAGCACGTTGTGATCGGGGCCATCGGAGGAGAGCAGAACCCGCTCGGCGCGGGCGTGCTCGATCACGGCCCGCAGACGCTCCGGGTCGGGGGCGCGGCTGCTTCGGTCGCGGACAAACTCGGCGCCGAGGTACATGCCGCGTCCGCGCACATCGCCGATGACCTCATGCTGCGCGGCGAGGGCGCGCAGGCCCTCCTGCAGCAGCGCGCCCACGCGGCTGGCACGCGCGCGTAGGTCCTCTTGCTCGATCACATCGAGGACGGCCAGGCCGGTCGCGCAGCTGACTGGGTTCCCGCCGAAGGTGTTGAACCACTCCATGCCGGTGTGGAAGGCCTCGGCGATAGCCCGCGTCGTGACCACCGCGCCCATCGGATGACCATTGCCGATCGGTTTCCCCAGGCTGACGATGTCGGGCAGCGCGCCCTGCTCCTCGAAAGCCCACCAGTGGCTGCCGACGCGACCGAAGCCGATCTGTACTTCGTCGGCGATCGCGACCATGCCCAGCGCGCGCGCCCGATCGAAGGCGGCTGCCAGGTAGCCCTGCGGCGGCACGTTCTGTCCACCGCAGCCGGGGAGCGCCTCGATCAGAAACGCGGCCGGCGGCAGGCCGCGTTCATCCAGCGCGGCGGCAGCGTGCTCAAGCTGCGCGACGTAGGCCGCGGCGGTCTCGGGCGTGTCGCCACGGAAGGGGCCGCGATAGGGATCCGGGTTGTCGACCTTGGCCACCCAATCCGGCGCGCCCGCGCCGCCCTTGCCGTCGTGTTTGTAGGCCGACACATCGACCAGCGACTGAGTGTTGCCGTGATAGCCCGCCGTCGTCGCCACCACGCCGCGCCGCCCGGTCGCTGCGTAGGCGAGGCGCAGCGCCAGCTCGTTGGCTTCACTGCCGGAGTTGACCAGGAAGACGACCTCGAGCGGATCTGGGAAGAGCGCGGCGAGTCGGCTCGTGTAGCGCGCGAACAGGTCCGAGAGATAGCGCGTGTTCGTGTTCAGCCGCGCCATCTGCTCGCAGGCCGCGGCGACCACCCGCGGATGGGCGTGTCCGACGTGGCAGACGTTGTTGACGCAGTCGAGGTGCGCGCGGCCCTGCTTGTCGAACAGATAGGTGCCGCGCCCGCGCACGATCTCGAGCGGCTCGCGATAGGACAGCGAGAGCATCGGCGCGGCGTGCTGCCGGCGGGCTTCGAGCACCGCCTCGCGCTCCTGCCCCTGAGCTGTTCCCTCGGCGGCGCCGCCGGCATCGAGCCCGCAGGCGGAGCGCAGCCGCGCTTCGGCTTCGGCAGGCGGGAAGGCGGCGAGCGCTTCGATCGCCTGCCAGGCCCGGGTCTGGTGCACCCGCGCGTAGTCGTGCTCGGGGTTGGCGCGCAGGCGGATCTCCGCGGTCAGCGCGGACAGCACCATGCGCTGACAGCTGGAGGGGAAGAGGCAGAGGAGCTCCTCTTCCTGCAACGGCAGCGCCGCGTGATAAGAAGCGACGAGGCGACAGAGCGCGTCGAGCGCGGCTTCGGTCGACCAGCGCTCGGCCGTGGGCTGAGCCAGGTACATCGCGTAGGCGCCCGCGATCGCCGGCTCGAAGAGGCGCGCGGTGTGCACCGCGTCGCCGAGGTCGAACAGTCCGATGACCTCGGCACCCTGCGGCCCCGGCCGTGCCACCAGATTGTGCTCGTTGGCATCGTGATGCAGCAGCTGCTGGGGGAGATGGGCGAGGCGCGGCCGGACTTCGCCCCAAAACTGCGTCGTGAGCAGCTCGACCGCGCGGCGCGGCGCCGCGGCGGGAAGGCGGCGCAACTCCTCAAGCACCCAGCTCGACTGCGCCAGATCCCAGTGCATCGCGCGTCGCGCCCGGGGGTGTTCCAGCCCGGCGAGCGCCTGATCGGTGCGAGCCAGGAGCGCGCCCCAGCTCGACCAGGTGGTGGGGCCGACGGACTGTTCGGCCAGAGTCTCGCCGGGCAGCCAGCTGAGCATCCGAGTCCAACGCAGCGCGCCGGCGCAGGACACCGCGTGGAGCTGCGATCCTTCCACCGAGCTCAGCGCGCGCGGCGTCGCATCGGGCAGAGCGCTGGCCAGCCGCTCGAGCATGGCGTGCTCCAGCTCCAGGCTGCCGCCGTCTTCCTGCGGGTGCGCGAGCTTCAGGATGGTGCGCTGCCCGGCGGCATCGATCGCGAAATTCCAGTCCCGGTCGCTGGGCAAGAAGGAGGCCTCTCCGTCGATCCCAAACAACTCGCTGGCCAGGCGCGCGGCTCCTGCGAGGTCGTCCGCGGAAGCGGGCCCGAGAGGATGCGATGACCCCATGGCTGCGACATTCTGGCCCGCTGCCGCCGAATCGCAAGCAGATCCGCTTCAGAGCCCGGCCGGAGGGTCCGTGATAGAGTCCAAGGACTCGGGAAGCCCTCTCCCGCCTCCTCCTCATGCCCGACGGCCAACTCTGGTTGATGGTCGCGTGCGCTGTGCACGTGCCGCTCGCCTTGGCCGCTGTTCTGCCTCGCGTCATGTCCGAGGAAGAAGAGCGGGTATGGACTGTGCTGTGCCGGCTGTGGTTCCCGGCGGCGGTCGGTCTGCTGATCTCCTTCCTGCTTAAGCCAGGTACCTGGGCGGTGGTCGCGGCGGTGCCGTGGTTCCTGTTCGCCGGCCTGGTCGGCGCCTTCGGAGTCGACTTCACCTGGCGGCATCGCCGCGGCGGTCCCTGGCACGAAGTGCTGCTCGGCTTTGCGGCGGCCTACTTCGCGGGCTCCGCGATCTGGCTGCTCGCGCAGCGGGGCGGCTGGGCACTGCTTGGCTTTGAAGAGCCCTGGGTGACCTGGACGGCGGCGCACTTCCTGGTGCTCGGCACCTCCACTCTGGTGGTGGCGGCCGTCATGGGCAGGGTCTTTCCGCAGTCGGCGCGGCACCGCGTCATGGCCTTCCTGCTCGCGGCCGGGCTGCCGTGCACCGCGCTTGGAATCCAGTATCAGTTCGCTTGGCTGGAGCGGATCGGCGCCTGGATCAGCCTGCTGGCCGTGAGCTGGCTGGCGATCGAGATGCTGATCCACCGCTACACGCTCTACGGCTGGCGGCGGCGCGCGCTCGACCTCGCCGCGCTCAGCGCCTTGACCGGGATGGGCTTCGCGCTCAGCTACACCCTGCGCATCTGGCTGGAGTGGGAGTGGCCTTCGCTCGAGTTCATGGCGAACTGGCACGCCGGCCTCAACGCCTGCGGCTTCGGCATCCTGGCGCTGGCGGCGGTGGCGACGCGCGCGGCCGGCGAGGGCGACCGCCCGCCGGTGTCGCACTGAGCTACCAGGGGATCAGCTCGAAGCCGATCCCGTAGCGGGTGACGAGCTGATCGTAGTCCAGCAGGCTGTCGCCGTAGCCGCGGAAGAACTGCAGGTGGAGCCGGGAGAGGCCCGTCAGGGTCAGGCTGAAGTCGACTTCGAAGGCGCCGCGGAACTCAGCACCGCTGCCTAGGTTGCTGCCCGCAGTGATCGACACCGAAGGTTTGAAGCGGGTGTCGAAGTAGGTCGAGTAGCGGATGCGTCCATATCCGCGGTAGTCATAGATGTCCGGGTTGTCCTCGGGCTCGTCGCCGCCCCAGGGCCACCAGATCTGCGCCGAGGCGCTCTGCGCTGCGGTGTATTCCCAGGGGCGAACCGTGTGGGCGCCAGTCAGCCAATCGTCCGAACGCCAGACGAGCTCGACGTAGCCGCGATCCCAGGAACGCGAAACGACGCCGGCCTCGCCGTTGGATTGATGAATGATCGGCGCGACCCGTACCAGGAAGTCCTGATCGGGGAGCGGTCGCTCAAACACGAGCTCGGGGGCGTGCTCGGTGGTGCGGAATGGCCGGGAGTCCGCGGAGTTCCAGACCTGCCAGTAGGAGCGCGTCGTGTAGGCCGCGAAGACGGAGGTTTCCCTGCCCAGCACATCCTGCAGCCAGTCCGCCAGGAAGAGGTAGCGGAAGGACAGCTGAAACTCGGTCTCGACGTCCTTGTTGCGCCCGCCTGCTGCGGCCGGCGTGATCTCGGGGAGGTCGCTGCGCCAGGAGCCAAGCTGGATGTAGTTGTCCCGCCAGGGCTGAAAGCGCACGGTCGGGGGATCGGTCGTCGGCAAGGCCGGAACATCGCCGCCTTGCTGCAGGAGCAGAAGAGCGTGGATGAACAGACTCATGATGCGAAAGGACCGCTGTGCGCGCTCAGACCTGGCCGAGCGAGCCGCTGCCCAGGCTGGAGGCGCCGTCGCCGAGGAAGAAGTCGTTGCCTTTGTCGTCGGTGATGACGAAGGCCGGGAAGTCTTCGACCTCAATGCGCCAGACGGCTTCCATGCCAAGCTCTTCGAAGTCGAGGACCTCGACCTTCTTGATGCAGTCCTGCGCGACCCGCGCGGCCGAGCCGCCGATGGTGCCGAGGTAGAAGCCGCCGTGCTTGTGGCAGGCGTCGACGACCTGGCGGGAGCGGTTGCCCTTGGCGAGCATGACCATCGAACCGCCTGCTGCCTGGAACTGATCGACGAAGCCGTCCATCCGGCCGGCGGTCGTCGGGCCGAAGCTGCCGCTTGCCATGCCGTCGGGGCGCTTGGCCGGGCCGGCATAGTAGATCGGGAACTCGCGGAAGTACTCGGGCAGCTCGCCGGTCGACTCGAGAATCTCGCGCAGGCGGTTGTGCGCCTGATCGCGCGCGACGATCAGCGTGCCGGTCAGCGCGACCCGGGTGCGCACCGGGTGCTTCGACAGCTCGGCGCGGATCTCGCTCATCGGTTTGGCCAGATCGATGGCGACGACCTCGCCCTGGAGCTCGGCGGGCTCGACCGCGGGCAGGAAGCGTGCCGGATCCTGCTCGAGTTGCTCGATGAACACGCCCTCGGCGCTGATCTTGCCGAGGATCTGCCGGTCCGCCGAGCACGACACTCCGATCCCGATCGGCAGCGAGGCGCCGTGGCGCGGCAGACGAATCACCCGCACGTCGTGGCAGAAGTACTTGCCGCCAAACTGCGCGCCGACCCCGGAGCTGCGCGTCAGCGCGTGGACCTTCTCCTCGAAGGCCGGGTCGCGGAAGGCGTGGCCGTGCTCATTGCCCTGGGTGGGCAGCTGATCGAGGTAGCGCGCCGAGGCCAGCTTGACCGTCTTCAGGTTCATCTCGGCGGAGGTGCCGCCGATCACGATCGCCAGGTGGTAGGGCGGGCAGGCCGCCGTCCCGAGCTTGCCGATCATCTCTTCGAGTCGCTTCAGCAGCAGATCCTCGCGCAGTAGCGAAGGCGTGCCCTGCTCCAGGAAGGTCTTGTTGGCCGAGCCGCCGCCCTTGGCCATGAACAGGAAGTGGTACTCGGCGCCGTCCGTCGCGAACAGGTCGATCTGCGCGGGCAGGTTATTGCGCGTGTTCGTTTCCTCGAACATGCTGCGCGGCGCGAGCTGCGAGTAGCGCAGATTCTCCTCGGTGTAGGTGCGATAGACCCCGCGCGCGAGCGCCGCCTCGTCGCCGCCGCCGGTCCAGACCTGCTGGCCCTTCTTGCCCAGGATGATGGCGGTGCCCGTGTCCTGGCACATCGGCAGCACCCCGCCCGCGGCGATGTTGGCGTTCTTCAGCAGATCGTAGGCGACGAACTTGTCATTGCTGGAAGCCTCGGGGTCGTCCAGGATCGCGCGCAGCTGCTGCAGGTGGCCCGGCCGCAGGAAGTGCGCGCAGTCATGAAAGGCCTGTCGTGCCAGCAGCGTGAGCGCTTCCGCTTCGATCTTGAGGATCGGCTGACCGTCGAGTTCGATGGTCGAGACATGCTCGCTGGTGAGCTGACGCCAAGGGGTCTGCCCCGCAGCGGTGGGGAACATCGGCTGATAGTGGAATGCAGTCTCGGTCATCGCACGGGCTCTCCGCGCGGCATTCTAGGGCCGCGCGGGCTGCATCCGAGGCCGGTTCAGCGGCGGGTGCGCTCCATCTTGACCATCGCGCCGTCCTTCATCACAAACACGACGCGCTCGGTCGCGGTGATGTCTTCCAGCGGGTTGCCGGGGACGGCAACCAGGTCGGCGAGCAGGCCCTCGGCGATCCGGCCGCGATCGTCCGTGCCGCACAGCGCGGCCGCGTGCAGGGTCGCGGATTGCAGCGCCTGGGCGGGCGTCATGCCTCGCTCGACCAGGGCAGCGAACTCGGTGGCGTTGGTGCCGTGCGAGATGACCGCGGCGTCGGTGCCGAAGGCGATCTTGACACCGGCTGCGATCGCGCGGCGCAGGCTGTCCTTGGCCTGCGGCAGCACCGTCTCCGCCTTATGACGAATCGGACCGGGCAGCAGATCGAGCGCGATCGTGTCGGCCAGCACGGTGGTGGGGACCAGCCAGGTCCCGTGCTGCTTCATCATCGCGATCGCTTCATCATCCAGCACCGAGCCGTGCTCGATCGAGGTGACTCCGGCGCGGATCGCAGCCTTGATGCCTTCGGTGCCGTGCGCGTGCGCGGCCACCGCGACGCCGTGGCGTGACGCCTCCTCCACGATCACGCGCATCTCGGCCTCGGAGAACTGTTGCGCGCCCACCAGCTCTTCCCAGCTGAGCACGCCTGCGGTGGCGCAGATCTTGATCACCTTGGCGCCGTGCTTGATCTGGTAGCGGGTCGCCTTCAGGACGGCGTCCTCGCCATCGGCGACGCCCACGGTCGGGTCGGTCTCGCGGACGCCCGGCGCGTAGCCGGTGACGTCGGCGTGGCCACCGGTGATCGACAGCGTATGGCCGGCCGGGATCATCCGCGGGCCCACCACGAAACCGCGGTCGATCGCGCGCTTCAGCGCGACATCGGCGAAGCCCGTCGAGCCGACGTCGCGCACCGTCGTGAATCCGGCGTCCAGCGTGAGCTTGGCGTTGCGGGCCCCGCGCAGCGCGGCGTCGGCCGCGGTCTCCTTGACGTCGCGGGTCACCCAGCCCTCGTCGATGTCGAAGGTGAGGTGGGTGTGGCAGTCGATCCAGCCTGGCATCAGCGTGACCTCGCCCAGCTCGATCACCCCGGCGCCGCTGGCGTTCAGGCTGCCGCGGGGCCCGACCCCGAGGATGAGGTTCCCGCGCACCAGCACCTCCTGGTCGTCCAGCAGCTCGCCGGAATCGACGTCGAACAGATGGGCGGCGCGGAGCAGGATCGGCACGCCTTCCGAGGCTTGCTGCGCCCGGACAGGCGGCGCGAGCAGGGCGGCGAGCAGGAGGAGGAGGGGGAGCAGGCGGGCCATGCCCCAGCCTAGTCGGGATCGGGGCCGAAAAAGCACCCGGGAAAGCCGGCGCACCGGCGATAATCCCGCCCTGTGAGCGAGGAGGAACCCCGTCTCGACTTCATCCGCCAGATCGTGGCGGACGACCTGGAGTCCGGCAAGCATGCCGGCGTCGTGACCCGATTCCCGCCGGAGCCGAACGGTTACCTGCACATCGGGCACGCCAAGGCCATCTGCCTCAACTTCGGCATTGCGCAGGAGTTCGGGGGGCGCTGCCATCTGCGCTTCGACGACACCAACCCGGCCAAGGAGGAAGAGGAGTACATCCGCGCGATCCAGGAGGACGTGCGCTGGCTGGGGTTTGACTGGGGCGAGCACCTCTACCACGCCTCGGACTACTTCGAGACGCTGTACTCCTACGCCGAGGCGCTGATCGAAGCGGGCAAGGCCTACGTCGATGAGCAGGCGCCAGAGCTGCTGCGCGAGCAGCGCGGTTCGCTGACCGAGCCGGGCACCAACAGCCCGCACCGCGATCGTCCGACCGAGGAGAGCCTCGATCTGTTCCGCCGCATGCGCGCCGGCGAGTTCGCCGACGGCGCGATGGTGCTGCGGGCGAAGATCGATATGGCTTCGCCCAACCTCAACCTGCGCGACCCGGTGATCTATCGCATCCTGCGGCAGACCCACCCGAAGACGGGCGACGCCTGGTGCATCTATCCGATGTACGACTTCGCGCACGGTCAGTCGGATGCGATTGAGCACATCACGCATTCGCTGTGCACCCTCGAGTTCGAGAACCACCGCCCGCTCTACGACTGGCTGGTGCAGAATCTCCCGGTTCCCAGCGAGCCGCGTCAGATCGAGTTTTCGCGTCTCAACCTGTCCTACACCGTGACCAGCAAGCGCAAGCTGCTGCAGCTGGTGCAGGAAGGGCAGGTGTCGGGCTGGGATGACCCGCGGATGCCCACCATCAGTGGCCTGCGCCGCCGCGGCGTGCCGCCCGAGGCCATCCGCGCGCTTTGCAAGCAGGTCGGGGTGACCAAGTACGAGGGCGTGACCGACATCCAGGTCTTCGACGGCATCATCCGCGATCAGCTCAACCCGGACGCGCCGCGCCGCATGGCGGTGCTGCGTCCGCTCAAGGTCGTCATCACCAACTACCCGGAAGGGCAGACCGAAGAGATCGACGCGCCGAACCATCCGGGCGACGAGGAGATGGGCACCCGCAAGCTGCCCTTCGGTCGCGAGGTCTGGATTGACCACGATGACTTCATGGAGGAGCCGCCGAAGAAGTACTTCCGGCTCGCCCCCGGCGCCGAAGTGCGCCTGCGTTACGCCTACAACATCACTTGCCAGGAGGTCGTCAAGAACGACGCCGGCGAGGTGGTGGAGCTGCGCTGCACCTACGATCCGGAGTCCTTCGGGGGCGGCGGCAACAAGGTCAAGGGTCGCATTCACTGGGTGGCCGACGCCGGCGCAATCGACGCGCAGGTGCACCTCTACGACCACCTCTTCCGCGAGGCGGATCCCAGCACTGGCGAGGACTGGCTCGAGAACCTAAACCCGGACTCGCTCGAGATCGTGCAGTCCAAGCTGGAGGCGGGCCTGGAAGAGCTCGCGCATGGTGACCGGGTGCAGTTCGAGCGCTCGGGCTACTTCACGCCGGATCCCAGCAGCACGGCTCAGGCTCCCGTCTTCAATCGCATCGTCGCCCTGCGCGACGGCTGGGCGAAGATTCAGGCCAAGGGCAACTAGTCGTCGTCGACGCCCGCGGTGTACATCCGCACCTGGCCGTCGCGGCGGGGGGCGTAGGGACCATCGTGGAAGACATCGCCGGTCAGGGCCAGCTGCGCGCCGACGCCGAGGGGTGCCAGCACCAGGATCTGCCGCGGCTGATCCCAGTTCGGCAGGATCGCGTCGCCGCGATGAGCGATCCGCAGTCGCGGCGGCGTTAGGAAGCGCCAGTCGGTCAGCTTGGTCTCGCGCTCAAATATGAAGAACTCGCAGTCCGCAAGCTCGAAGCGCAGCGTGGAGACGGCCTCCGACTGGGTCAGCACCGACTGCTTGGTGTCCAGCGTTGCGCCGGCGTGGCCGCAGAGTTCGACTTCATAGGAGCCTTGAGCGAGGGCGAAGTCGAAGCTGCGGGCGCCGGGACGAATCGGGAGGGGGACCGTCCAGCTGCGCGCGGAGGTGCGGTCGAGCAGCCGCAGCTCGAGGGCCTCGCTAGCCCAGTTCGACTGCTCGAGTAGCTCGGGCCAGCCGCTCAACTCGATTCGCAGGGTCGACAGCGGGGCGCTCGCCTGCAAGGGCGCGGGAAACTGATCCGGGAATCGGTCGAGCTCGACGGGCTGCAATGGGAAGGTGCCATCCAGCTGCTCGAAGGCCTGGAAGCCGACGTGCAGCGTGAGCTCGCGCGGGAGCGGGCCTTCGCGCGGTGGCCAGGCAAAGGACCAAAGTTCGTTCGGGTGAAGCTCCGCCTGCCAGGTTGAATCACCCGGGAAGAGGAAGGCGGCAGGGAACTCGGTCCAGTCGTAGTGATCGCTGCGATCCAGATCGACGATGCTCCGCTCCAGTTGATAGGCCAGGGTCGGCAGCGGGCGCTTGTCGTCGGCGAGCTGGGGCAGAATCCGGACCGAGCGCAGAGGCCGCAGTTCCATGAGCACCTCGACGATCGGCTTTGTCCCGACGCGCATGCCTTGCGGATCGCTGCAGGCGCCGTCGGTGATCGCGAAGATCCAGTGGGCGTCATCGACGTAGAAGTCGAACTCGAAGTTGCCGTCCGCATCGCTGAGGGTGGACTGCAGTTCGGGAAGCTCGGGCAGCGCCCCGATCTGGGGAGGCGCGACGGCGTACCAGCCGGGCCAGCAGTAGACGCGCACTCCCTCCCGGTCGACCTCGCCTTCGAACGGAGGCAGCGCGACCACCTGCCCGCGCAGCTTACCCAGCGAAACGCGCGGGGTCGTGATCGCTTCCAGGACCCGTGCGTTCTCTTCCGCCTTGGGTCGCGTAGGCTGCTTGACCTCGCTGCGCTGTCGATCGGCAGCCTGAATGTGCCCGCCGTGATCGGGCGTCGCGACGCGTTCCAGGGTGCGCGCCGACGGATCGGTCCACTCAAGCACCGCCACCGCCGCGACCACAGCCGCGAATAGGAGGGCGATCAGAGAGGAGCGCCGCATCTCCGCGAGCCTAGCAGATCATGCGCACCCTAGAAGATGACGGAGCGGATCACGTTGCTGGTCTGCGCGGCCTGCAGGCCTTGGATCCAGACCGTGAGCCCTTGGGCGGTCGGGGGCACCGCGAGGTCCCATTTGGCCTCGCCGCTCGCGTCCGTCATGCGCATCGGCCCCAGTTGGCGCGCGGCGCGAATGTCGAGCACCACGCCGAGCGGGGGCACCTGCGTGGAACCCCATCCGGCCAGCGAGTAGGCGAGGAAGGCGGGGCTCTGCGGCGTTCCGTGCCGCAGCCGCAGCTTGACGTCCTCCTGGCTGTCGATCGGCAAAGGGCCGATGATCAGATGGAAGCGGGTCGGAAGCTGGTAGACGAAGCCGGCGCCGGGGCTGAGCGAGGAGGGAAGAGACTCCAGATAAGCGCCGGTCGCGACCTGGGTGCCATCGATCGACACGTCGAGCGCGAACAGATCCCAGGTGCCCAGATTGCCGACCTGGATCAGCGGCTCGGGTTCCCAGACGCCTTGCAGCCGACGGTAGGGATGCAACGCACCCTGGGGATTTCCCAGCAGGTCTTCGCCGCCGGACGCGATCACGGCGAAGTCACCTTCCAGGGCCACGTTTCGGCCAAGCTTGTGGGTGAAACCAGGCATCATCCCCTTGGTCTCGAGCACTTCGACGAACTGTCCGCCTTGCCGTTCAAAGAAGTAGGCCGCGCCCGCGCCGTGCGAGATGCCGCCATTGCGCCCGAAGCTGCCCACCAGGATGGTGTCGCCATCCACGTCAGCTGCCCCTCCGAAGAAGGACTGCTCTTCAGGGCTGCTGGCCCGCAGCTTCTGCTGCTCGACCCAGCTGCTGCCGTTGAAATCGAAGACGTAGGCCGCGCCGATGGCGTACTCGCTCTGACCACCGAAGCCGGCGTAGTTGCCTTCGCCGCGGGCCCCGACCACGAGCCGGTCGCCGCTGAGGGCGACCGCCGAGCCGAAGTTGTCGTAGCTCTCCTGGTCACTGGAGACCAGGCTCTGCTGCAGGACCCAGCTCTGACCGTCAAACACGTAGACGTACGCGGCGCCGGCATGATTCGGCGTAT
Source organism: Planctomycetota bacterium (assembly GCA_002705055.1). Lineage (GTDB taxonomy): Bacteria > Planctomycetota > UBA1135 > UBA1135 > UBA1135. The sequence goes on along the minus strand of PAHY01000041.1, from coordinate 13,342 downwards.
TGAACACGGTCTGGCGCGCCCACATCGCCCCGACCGCGATGCGGTCGCCGTCCACATCGACCGACCAGCCGAACCAATCATCGCCCCAGCCGGTGGACTGCGACAGGACCTGTTCCTCGACCCAGTTCTGTCCGTCGAAGCGGAACACGTAGGCGCTGCCGGTATCGGTGCCCAGCGGCCCCGGGGCTCCGATCACGAGGATGCCATCCTTGATGGCGATGTCATGGCCGAAGGTCTCGAAGCCGGCGGGCTGACTGGAGACCAGCCGCTGGTGATAGGCCCAGCCCTGGGCGGTTCGGCGATACACGAAGACGGCACCCTCGTAGTTGGCCGCGCGGTAGTCGTCGGGCGCACCCACGAAGGTCCACTCCCCCTCGGTGGCCACGGTTTCCCCGAAGTTCGAGTAGGGACTCGCCAGATCGGTCAGAAGGACCGCTTCCGGCTCCTGAGGCGAGGAAAGGGCAAGGAGGGCGAGAAAAGCGAACATGGTCTGGGAGTGCTTAACTCACAGTCCGCGTTCTGCCATCCATTCTTCCACGAGCTGGTGCAGCTCCTCGGTGCGCTCCCACTGCAGGTGATGGCCGACGCCTTCCCAGACCACGAGCTCGACGTCGGCGCCGAGTGAGCGCACCGCGGCGCGGTAGTCCTGCGTCCAGAATGGCTGTTCGGCATGGACCACGAGCAGCGGGGAGAGGAACTCGACCTCCTTGCTCCAGATCTCGGGATCTGCCGCGGCGCGGAAGCTGGCGACTTGGACTCCCGGGTCGGTGCGCTGCGGGCCCGCCTGGATGCGCGCGAAGTCCTGCGGCGAGGTCTGCGGCCAGGGTTCGTCCTGCGCCATCTGCGCGAGGAAGGCCTCGCGCCCTGCGCCCGAGAGCGCGTTGCAGAAGAACTCGATGGTCTCGGCGTCAAAGACAGCCTGCAGCGCACTGTCGAGCGTGACCGCCCCGGCGATGCGGGCGGGATGCCGGCGCATCAACTCGCGCACCACCGCGCCGCCGTTGCTGTGGCCCATCAGGATCGCCTGATCGATGCCATGCGCGTCCATCGTGCGCGCGACGGCGTCCGCGTAAGCTGCCATCGTGTGCGCGGCGTTGCCCGCCGCGTCGGTCGGGGCCAGGCTCTGGCCGTGTCCGGGCAGGTCGAGACTGAGCGTGCGTCGCGTCTTCCGAAAGTGCGCGAACTGCCGCGACATGCTGAAGGAGTCTTCCGACCAGCCGTGAATCAGCACGAGGGGCGTGTTCTGATTCAGCGGACCGGCCACCTGCGCGTGGACGTAGACCGGCGGCTCCGGCAAGCCACTGTCACGATGGGTCGGCCACTGTGCGCCGCGCTCGACCAGCTCGGCCACCATGCGCGTCGCCATTCTGCGCAGGCGTTCAGGCTGCTCGGCGGCGAGGTCGTGCTGCTCACCCAGGTCGTTGGCCAGGTGATAGAGCTCCCAGCGCTGCGGCTGGTAGAAGTAGATCACTTTCCAGTCGCCCAGCCGCATCGCGCTGTGCGGCTCGTATCCCCAGCCGGGTGAGTTCGGTCCCCAGACGTGGGGGTAGTGGAAGAGCAGCGGCCGCTGCGCGTAGAGCCCCTGAAAGGAGATGGGCTGATCCGGCTGCGGTCCGAGCAGCTCGGTCCAGTCGCGGCCGTCGATCTCCTCGTCCAAGGTCTGCGGTTCGGGAGCTTCGGCTCGGGCCCAGCGCAGCACCGTGGCGAAGCTGTCCTCGATGATGATCGGCTCATGGCGCACGATGCCCGGCGTCACGCGCAGTCGCCGCTGTGCCGCGTGCGCGTCATCTCGCTTGGCCCATCCGACCACCATCGGCACGCGCGTGCCGCCTTCGTAGGCGCTGCCCTTGCCGGCGCGCAGCGGCAGATTGTGCGTGTTCTGGCCGGTGCCCAGCGGCGAAGTGCCGCGGGCGTGCACCGTCAGCCCGCCGTTGTCGGAGGTGAACAGCACGATGGTGTTCTCGGCGACGCCGCGCGCCTCGAGGTGCGCGAGCACGCTAGCCATGCTGTTGTCAAAACCCTCGACCATTGAAGCGTAGCGAGCTTCCTTCTCGTCCAGCCCGGCGTCGCGGTAGGCCTGCGCCATCGGCTCGTGGGGTTCGAGCGGAGTGTGCACCGCGTAGTGCGCCAGGTAGAGGAAGAACGGCTGCTCCGCGTCGAGCGCCTGGTCCACGGCCTGCAGCGCCAGCTCGGTGGTGAGGTCGGTGAGATGGACGTCCTTGCCGTGCCAAGCTTCCAATCCGGGGACGGTCCAGATCTCCTGGTTCTCGCGGTAGGCGCCGAAGCCCTTGGTTCCCAGGTAGGACGACGGCGCCCCGGCGTGATGTCCGGCGATGTTGACGTCGAAGCCCAGATTGCGCGGGTCGGCGCCCGGCGTGCCGGCCGCGCCCCAATGGGCCTTGCCGGCGTGAATCGTGAAATAGCCGTGCCGCTGCAGGATCGCGGGCAGGCTGCGCATGCCCGGCTGCCAGCCATCGACGCGCCAGTCGGTCGGGCTGGCGAGGCGCGCAGTCCGACCCGACTGATCGCGGCCGGGCAGGAGCGTCCACTGCGTAACGCGATGCCGAGCGGCGTTCTGGCCGCTCAGAATGCTGGTGCGGGTCGGTGAACAGACCGCGCAGGAGTAGGCCTGACTAAAGCGCACGCCGCGCGCCGCGAGCTGCTCGAGCGCGGGCGTCCGGAAGTGGTCGTTGAAGGCCGTGCGGGTTTCCTTGTCGCTTCGCGGGTCCACCCACATCGGCACCGAGACGTCCTGCCAGCCCAGATCGTCGACCAGGAAGAAGACGATGTTCGGGCGCGAGGCGTCCTCCTGGGCCGGAGGAATGGCCGGATCAGCGGCCTGAGCCAGAGCGAGCGGGGGCGCAGTCAGGCCAAGGGTCAACGCGAGGGCAAGCAGCACGCGGCGAGAATACTCGCTGACCCCAGGAAGGAAAAACGGCCGCCTGGCAGGAGCCAGGCGGCCGTAAGCGGAAGCTCGAACGACTAGAGAATGTCGCCGAGCTGCTCGTTGAGCTGCTTCTTCATCTCGTCCGGGATCTGGCCGAGGGCGTCTGCCCACTTGAGCAGCACCTTGCCATTCTCCGGCTGATTCAGCAGCTGCTCGTTCATGCACCACATGCCGGCGCTGAAGGCGAGGCCACCGATGGTCTCCTGGTCATGGACCTTGCCCAGCTTCTTGAAGGCCAGCAGCTGGCTGACGAATGCCGTGGCGGCATCCTTGTCCGCGACCATCGAGCCCTGGGCGGCGACGGCTTTCTCGTGCAGGCCGTCCGCGTTCTTCGGGTCCATGGCCACGGCCAGCTCGAACTCCTTGGCTTCCGCGACCCCGCTTGCCAGCAGGCTGGCCACGGCCTCCTTCTTGAGGCCGGCTTCATTCTTGGGATCGAGCTCGTAGGCCTTGCGGGCCACGCCGGCGATCACGTCGACGCCGGGGGCGCCGTCTTCGGCTTCAGCGAGCAGGCCGATGGCCTTGCGCACCACGGCGACCTTGTCCTTGGCCTCCGCGTATTCGCCTTCAATCTCCTTGGCGGCGGCGAGCATCTTCTTGCCGCTGACCGCGAGCTGGGTCATGTGCTCGACGTAGGCTTCGGCACCGCCAGCCTGGTAACCGGTGCGGCCAAAGACTTCGCCTTCGACGTTCATGAGCAGGATGGTCGGATAGCCGCGGATGCCGTACTTGTCGCGCAGCTCGGCGTTGCGGGCCGGGTTGGGCACCTTCGCCTTGGCCTCCTCGCCATTCGGGAAGTCGAGGGCGACCAAGACATAGGACTCGCTCGCCTGCTTGTACCAGGCATCGTGCTGGAAGACCTCGTCGTGCAGGCGGATGCACCAGCCGCACCAGTCCGAGCCCGTGAAGTCGACGAGGAGGTCCTTGCCTTCCTCCTGGGCGACCGCCAGGGCCTTGTCATAATCGGCGAACCAGCGATGGTCGCTTTCCTGCGCAAGCGCGAGGGGAGACGCCGCAAGACTGATGGCGGCGATCGAGAGAATGGATCGAATCATCGTGGATGGGAACGGCGGGAATCGCCGCAAGCCCCTGATGGTAGGTGGTGAGATCCCGCGCGCAGCAAGTGTTTCGAGCTTCTTTCCCAGGCGCAGCGCTATGCTCCCGGAATGGGGCTGCGAAACGGACTTTTCTGTGGTTTGCTGGCAATTGCGGCGTGCTCGAGCCCGCAGGAAGAACAGCTGCTGGAGGGCCCTCTTGAGGGCGCCGGCATCGTCTTCGTTTCGGAACAGCCCAGCGGCTTTGCGCTCGATCCGCCGAGCGCGGACGCTCGTGCGCTGCAGGAAGGAGCGGAGCTGGTCTATCGCCGCGGCGGAGATCGGATCGCCCGCCTGCGCGTGGAGCGCGATGCCGAGCTGGGCTTTCTGCGCCTGATCGACACCGACACTGGCCTGCAGACCCTGCACTCGCTCGATCTGGTCGAGGTCGGACGCGACGCCCCGCGCCAGGACGGCGAAGAGGGCGCGGTCAATCTGCCGCTGCTCCGCCTGTTGCCGGGCGATCCCTGGCTGCTCTTTCCGATGTGGCAGGGCAAGGAATGGGTCGCTGAGTTTGCCAGCCATGCGCCCGGCCGCGAGCCGATCCTGCTGCGCGTCGAATATCACTGCGACGCGCGCGAGATGGTGACGACTCCGGCCGGGACCTTCTCCTGCCTGCGCGTCTGGCGCGCGGCCGGGCTGGCGCGCGAGGGATCCGAGCTGCGTCGGACCAGCCTTTATTGGTATGCGCCCGAGCTGGGCTTCGTGGTGCGACGCCTGGATGACGGCCAACTGCTCGAACTCGAAGCTATCCTCACGGCCGAAGAAGCCGCGGTCGAGCGCGCGGCTGCCGGCGAAGCCGCTGCCACCACGGAAGGCGAAGTCGGTGCTTAGTTTTGTGACTCAGTCGAGGCCACGGCGAGCGCGAGGAAGCGTTTCGCGTAGGACTGACCCATTTCAGCGAGTTCTTCCATGGCGAAAGCGGTTTCGTTGGAGATCCTCGAAGCGAGATCATCAACCTCGGCGAGGTCGTTGGGCAGTTTGTGGCGCTCGCGGACAGAATGCTCGGCTGCAAGGCGAGACTTCTTGATCAGCAGAAGAGCCGCAGTGTCTCGTAGAAACTCTGCCTGAGAATCCGCGGATGCTTGCCACGAGGCAGAGGGCACCTCGCGAAGCCGGCCAGCAACAGCCCACCAGGCAAGAACGGGAGCGGCATCGATACCGGACTCTACCAGCATGCGCCTGGCATAGCCTTCCGGGTCAGTCAACCGAGGCCATTGCGATTGCACGTGGGCGGCCATGGTCTCCTGCCGTTCGAGAATTTCGCCGATCAAGAACTGATCGAGCTCGGGGAGTCCTGCGAAATGATCGACAGTAAGACCTGGATGAAAAAGCGAAGAGTCTCCTCGCGCAAAGTAAGTCTTGAGCCGCGACGAGCCAAGAGAATCTCGCATGACGGCTTCCAGTAAGGCGGACTCGTATTGCGCGCGAGCTTCTTCGAAGGTCGCTTGAATCTCTCGCAGTGTCGCGGGATTCTGAGCTGCAGCGGAATCAGAGTTTGATTCTGCTCTCTGACCTGGCTCGGGTTCCGATGCCCTCGTTTCCTCGCGAGCCTGAACTCGCGGGGGAGCAGCCAGTTCATCCGGATCGTTCGCTTGTAGCGGGTCGTCAGGATGAGAAAGGACGAACCACAGGCACGCTGCGATGCCTCCTGCGAAAAGTGCCTTACCTATTGCGGGAGGCATTCGAGCTTGAACGGGTAACTGTCGATGATGTTCCCGCTTGAGTCCTTGGCGTCAAACCACCAGTCCTCGGTCTTGGGCGCGCAATTCGATTCGTTCCAGCACACGAGCTCGTGATAGGGGAACTCGAAAGCGGTGTATCCGTTCAGGACAATTGCTCCGTACGGAGTGTTTCTCAGTTTGATGGAGTGCACACTTGAGTTGCAGATCAAGAACTCGATCTTCTGATCTTCAAACTTGCATGGCACGTGATCGTCGCAGTTTCCCCAAGTCCGTTTGACGTTATACCGGACGGAGCAGGTGCTGCCTCCGCTCGACCACGGCCCATGCGTGGAGTTGGCATCGCAAAGCGTGTTCGACTGACCGCCAGACAAGGAAATCAACGAAGTAAGAAAAAGTAGAGCTCGATATCTCATGAAATGAGACTAGTGACGCAGGAGTACTGCAGTCAAGAACCTGTCAAGAGTTGCAGAGCCTAAAACGCAAAGCGGCTCACCCCAGGAGGGGTGAGCCGCCGCTCGGAAAGCGTTGCGATTACTCGCCGGCCTTCTCGAGGAACTTGGCGTCGTCGCTCCAGAGGGAGTTGACGTAGCCGTCGGTCGACTCGACGTCGGCGTGCTTGAAGTTGGTGCCCTGGTCGTCCCAGACGTCTTCCAGCCAGAAGTGGTACGGGTTGACGATGAAGAAGTCACCGAGAGCAGCCACGTACTTCACGATCGGAATGACCGGAACGAAGTAGAGCAGGCCGTCGATGCGCGGGTTGTTGACGTAGAACTCGCGGTCCCAGTCATCGACCGAGCGGTAGAGTTGCTGCGGACCAGCGGCGCACGAGCCGAGGGTCAGTGCGAGCAGCAGAGCAGAGAAGGTTGCGATTCGCTTCATGGGTGGAGAGTGTTGTTGGGGAGGGCACTTCCCGCCCCGGGGAAGCCGGGATTCTAGCGAGTGCGATCCCGCGATACGTCCACGACTTTGAGCTGAGTATCCAGGAAAACCTGAATTTGCCGGAACTGCTGGCTGTCGGTGCCGTAGTCGACCGAGGCGGAGGCCTGCTCGGAAAGCGGAACGGAGAGGGACAGCCCGTAACCGCCCGCTTCCAGCCATTCCCAGCTCAGTACGGTGCGAATTCCTTCGTCGTCACGCCGCACCGAGGTCGGGGCGCCCAGCAAGTCGAGGCACTGCTGCAGATCCATGCCGATGGCGAGCTGCTCGATGGCCTGTTCGGCGGGAGCCTGATCGATCCGCAGGGTCGAAAACTCGGCGCTGAGGCAGCCCGGCAGCGTGCCGAGCAGCAGCAGGGCGGGAGCGGCGCGCAGCATCGAGGCGCGAACGAGGCGCACGACTAATCGAGGCCCGGAAGACGGAAGCGAGCCTCGTCGGCCTGCAGGGTGGCGCCGATCTGGGTCAGCACGCCGTTGCGGTCGAAGAAGGCCCAGACCCGGTCGGATTGCACGTCTTCACCGTACAGGCCGACCAGGATCAGGAAGACGCCGGTGTTCTTCTCGTGGTTGTGGCGATAGAGCCAGGCGGAGTTTTCGCCCAGCTCGACGACCTGCTCCGGCGCGCCCAGCGCGGCGGTGACTTCGGCCGCGGTGCTGGTCCCGATCTCGAGCCGCGCCAGGGCGTCGGTGTCGATCGGTGAGTTGAGGCGGCGCTCGCCGAAAAAGCAGGATCCCAGGACGAGCGGGAGGAAGAGCAGAAGCAGAGAACGAGACATGGTGGATTCTCGGAGACGGTCGGCCGCGAGCCGCCGTTTTCCCAGTGTAGCTTCGGGTAGGCCGATTCCGGTCGCCCGTCCACCCCCTTGACCTTTCTCCGATGCTCCTCACCTTTTCCATCGCCTTCGCGGCCGCTCAGTCCGGCCCGGTTCTCTATGAAGTCGACGGCCACATGCCGGGCCACGGCCTGGGCACCTCGCTGGCCGGGGTCCCCGATGTCACCGGCGACGGCGTCCCGGACCTGCTGGCCGGCGGATTCCGCTACGGCTCCTGGGGCCGCCCGGTGCTGATCGACGGCGCCACGGGCTCGGTTATGCATCAGTTTGTCGGCCCTAACTTCGGCGAGACCGTCGCGCCGGCTGGGGACGTCGATGCCGATGGCTATGAGGACTTCCTGTTCGGCGACATCTTCGCGTCGCATCTGCCACCACTCGGCGGCAAGGCCTGGGTGTTCTCGGGCAAGGCGCCGCACGATCTGCTGTACGAGTTTGGCGGCACGATCGCGGACCAGTACCTGGGCGGCGCGGCCTGCGGCCTGGGCGACATCAACGGCGATGGGCACGGCGACTTCGCGATCGGTTCCTGGGGCGCCCCGACCACGCAGCCTTTCGCCGGGCGGGTGGACGTGCACTCGGGCGCCGATGGCGCGGTGCTCTACACGATCGAAGGCACCTTCGATCACGGCTATCTCGGCGATGCCCTGGATGCGGTGCCCGATGTGGATGGCGACGGCGTGATGGAGCTGGTGATCGGCGCCGTCGGCGAGACCTTCCCGTACGGCTACAACACCGGCGCGGTCTATCTGCACTCCGGGGCGACCGGCGCGCTGCTGCAGCACTGGACCGGGGTATCCGGCAATGCGCGGATGGGAACGGCGGTGGCCGGTGTCCGCGACCTCGACGGCGATGGCACCGGAGAGGTCCTGGTCAGCGCGATGTTCGCTGGGCTCAATGGCGAGGCCTACGTCTACTCGGGTGCGACCGGAGCGCAGCTCTTTGAGTTTCGTGGCTACGACCCGACCGAGGTCTTCGGCATCGACGTGGACTCTTCGGCGGACAGCAACGGCGACGGCGTGGATGATTTGATCATCGGTTCGGACGCCTTCTACAACGTCAACGGGATCACCGGCAAGGTGCGGGTTTACTCGGGGGCGGACGGTCGTCTGCTGCAGGACTTCCGCGCCGGCGGGCCGGCGGCGCGGCTGGGCCTGGGGGTCGCCAGCCTGGGCGACGTCAACGGCGACGGCCGGGGTGACTACGCCGCGGGCGCAGCCACGATCGACACCGCGGCGGGGGCGGACGCCGGACGGGTCTACGTGTTTTCCGGCAAGCGCGAGGGGCTGGTCCTTGAGATCGCTTCGCTGGTGGCCGGCGGCGCGCCCGTCGAAGCGCATCTTTCGGGCTGCGCGCCGAGCAGTCAGGCCGTGTTTGGCTGGTCGCTCACCGGGGCGGGTCCCAGCAGCTCGCCGCTCGGGCCGATCGCGCTGAGCCCGCCGGTGCAGCGCACGGCTCCGGTTCCCTGCCAGCCCGATGGCAGCGCGAGCCTGACTCTGGGCGCGCTGCCGCCGAGCGCGCTGGGCCTGCCGGTCTGGGCGCAGGCGGCCGAGCTGTTTGCTGCAGGCGGAGGGCGACTCAGCCTCGGCCTCAGCCTGCGTGTTCAGTAGAGGCCGCTCCCCGGAGAGAGCGTCTTGTTTGACGGAATGGGGAAGGGCGTCCGCTCGTTGGAGCGGACGCCCTATTTTCCTCGCCGAAGCGCGCGGGCTTAGCCCTCGAACTCCCAGTTGGGGAGACGGCCCGGGGTGCCCCCGGCGCCCGCGGCTTCGAGGGCGGCTTCGATCTCGGGGATGTCCTTCTCGACGATGCCGCGCAGCGCGGCGAGCACTTCGGTGAAGGCGCGGCCTGCGATCTCGTAGGCCTGCTTCTCCGTCTCGGTCGGAGCACCGGTGGTGTTCCAGTTCGAGGTCGCATGACCCACGCGCGCGTTGATCCCCGGCAGGGTCGGTTCCTGGCGCGACGAGACCGTGCTGTCGCCGTTCATGGCCACGTTGAGCTCGGTCAGCTTGGCTTCGACCGCTTCGATCCGAGCGACCCAGGCCGGGTCCATGCCCGGCGTGGCGATCGCAGCGGAACGCAGCGTGCCGATCTTGCTGCGGGCGTCACCGAGCACACCATTCGTGGCCCGCACCGCGCGCGCGAGGCGCGAGGCCTTGGCCTGGTGCGCGAAGGCTGCTTCGGCATCCTGCGCGCTGAGGGTGGCGTTGCCCAGCGGCACCACGCGGAAGTTCGCCGGCTCGCCGATCTCGGCGTACTCGCCATCGATCAGCGTGGCGAGCTGCACCGAGTAGGTGCCCGGCAGCGCCCAGTGGCCGCCACCGCCGCCGCGACGTCCGCCGCCGCCGACCGGATTCGGGCTGGCTTCGCGCAGATTCCAGGTCGTGCGGTGCTGGCCGGAGCTGCGTGAGCCGTTGAGCCGCTGCACGACCCGGCCGTCCTCATCGCGAATCACCAGGAAGACCTGCGGGGACTTCTCGTTGTCCTCGGCACGGAGTTCCTCCCAGCTCGGGTAGGGGACGTCGCCGCCGTCCTTGCCCTGCTCGCGCTCGCGCTTCTTGCGCAGCTCCTTGCGGGTCTCGTACTTCTCGGGCAGGTAGTAGGTGAAGGTCGCGCCGAAGTCCGGGTTGGAAGCGGTGTAGAAGGCCGCGCCTTGCGAACCCTTGCCGCCGCGTCCGCCCAGGCGGCTGCCGCGGCCGTAAATCATCGCGTCTTCGATGGGGTAGAACTTCGGCTGATCGCCCGAGCCCTCCGGCGTCAGCTCACGCAGGGGCGAGTAGTCGTCGAGCACGTAGAAGCTGCGGCCGAAGGTGCCCAGCACCAGGTCGTTGTGATCGCGCGCGATGTCGAGATCGCGCACCGCGATGGTCGGCAGGCCGCTGCGCAGGCGATGCCAGCTGCCGCCTTCGTCGATCGTGAAGTAGAGGCCGAACTCGGTGCCGACAAACAGCAGGCCCGGGTTGACGTGGTCCTGCTGAATCGCCCAGACGAAGTCACGCTCGGGCAGATCGCTGGCAATCGAAGTCCAGCTGCGGCCGCGGTCGCTGCTCTTGAAGAGGTACGGCTTGAAGTCGCCCGCCTTATGGTTGTGGAAGCTGGCATAGACCGTGTCGGCGTCGTGCAGCGAGGGCGTGATGTAGGTGACATAGGCCAGCTCGGGCACGCCCGGGAAGCTGTCCTGCTTGCGCCAGTTGGCGCCGCCGTCTTCGCTGACCTGAATCAGGCCGTCGTCCGTGCCGGCGTAGAGCAGGCCCTCCACAAGCGGCGACTCTGCGAGCGCGACGATGTTGCCGTACTGACTGGTCGAGCGGTTCTTCGACACCGAATCGACGCCCCAGACCCGACCCATGATCTCGAGCGTGTTGCGATCGAGGCCGCGCGAGAGATCCGGGCTGATGACTTCCCAGCTGTTGCCGCGGTCGTCCGAGCGGAACACGCGCTGCGCCGCGAAGTAGAGGCGGCCGGCCTGGAAGGGGCTCTGCACCAGCGGCGAGTCCCAGTTCCAGCGGTAGGGCTCGTCACCCTCGCGCTCGCGTGGCTTGATGTCGGTGACCTCCATCGAGCGGCGGTCGTGGCGAACCAGGCCACCGTACTGCCAGAGGCTGTAGAGGATCATCGGATCCTCGGCGTCGGCCAGGGTCTCGTAGCCGTCACCGCCGACGGTCACGAACCAGTCCTCGTTGGCGATGCCAGCGTTGCTAGTCGTCTGCGAAGGGCCGCCGAGCGAGTTGTTGTCCTGGGTGCCCCCGTAGACGTAATAGAAGGGCTTCTGGTTGTCGACGCTGACGCGATAGAACTGGGTGATCGGCATGTTGGCCCGGAACATCCAGGTCGTGCCGCCGTCGTGGCTGTCGTAGACGCCGCCGTCGCAGCCCACCAGCAGGTAGTCCGGATCCGCCGGATCAATCCACAGCGCGTGGTCGTCGACGTGCCGGTTGGTGTTCGGCACCCGGCTGAAGGTCTTGCCGCCGTCGGTCGAGATCTGCAGGTAGGTGTCCAGCGAGTAGACCGTGTCCGGGTCGTGCGGGTGCGGCACCAGCTCGTTGTAGTACTGCGGGCTGGAACTCATGTACGAGCTCTGCTTCGACCAGGTCTCGCCGCGGTCGGTGGTGCGGAACACGCCGCCGCGACCTTCGGCAGCTTCGACGATGGCGTAGACGATGTCCGGGTTGGCCGGCGAAACCGCCATACCGATCTTGCCCTTGTCGCCGCCCGGGATCCCCGAGCTGAGCTTGCGCCAGTTCTCGCCGCCGTCCTCGGACTTCCAGATCGCCGAGCCGGGGCCGCCGTTGATCAGCGTCCAGACGCGGCGCGCGCGCTGATAGCTGCTGGCGTACATCACGTCCGGGTTGCGGGGGTCGAAATGGACCTCGTTCACGCCGGTGTGCTCGTCGATCTCGAGCACCTTGCGCCATTCCTTGCCGCCGTCGGTCGACTTGTAGAGGCCGCGGTCGCCGCCTTCGCGCCAGAGCGGGCCCTGCGCCGCGACGAAGACCGTGTTCGAGTCACGCGGGTCGATCAGGATCTTGCCGATGTGCTCGGACTCCTTGAGCCCCATGTTCTCCCAGCTCTTGCCACCGTTCTTCGAGCGATAGACGCCATCGCCAAAGCTGACGGATCGCTGGCTGTTGTTCTCGCCCGAACCCGCCCAGATCACGTGCGGGTTGTTCGGGTCCTGGGCCAAGCAGCCGATCGAGTAGGAGCCGTAGGAATCAAAGACGGGCTTCCACGTGGTGCCCGCGTTGGTGGTCTCCCAGATGCCGCCTGAAGCGAGCGCGGCAAAGAAGTGCTGTCGCTTCCCCGGCATGACCAGGAAGTCGGTCACGCGACCGCCGGTGATGGCCGGTCCGATCGAGCGCAGCTTCAGCGCGCCGTAGTCCGACGAGCTCAGTTGGGGGGCGTCATCCTGCTCGCTGTTCTGCGCATCGGCGCCGCCTTCTTGCGCGGGGGATGCAGCGCAGGCCGAGCTGCCCGCGAGGCTGAGCAGCAGCAGGGTAAGGAGGGGGGGGAAGCTTCGCATTTTGCCCTTTCTACCCTTGCGTCGAAGTCCTATGGCTAGAATGACCCATTTCCCGCAGGCAGTTCCTTCCTCCATTCCGTGACATCCTCGTCCACCTCCCTCGAGGCCGCACTCAACGGTCATCGCGACTTGTCCGACACTCCCACCCAGGCCGACGCTGAAGCGGCCGTCCGCACTCTGATCCGCTGGGCCGGCGACGACCCCGAGCGGGAGGGCCTGCACGACACGCCGGGTCGCGTGGCGCGCGCGTACCGCGAGTTTTTCGCCGGCTACGAGCTCGACCCTGAAGAAGTCCTGTCCAAGACCTTCTCCGAAACTGAGGGCTACGACGAGATGGTCTGCCTGCGCGACATCGATCTGAAGTCGCACTGCGAGCACCACATGGTGCCCTTCCTGGGCAAGGCACACGTGGCCTACCTGCCAGACCGCCGCGTCGTGGGCATCTCCAAGCTCGCCCGCGTGGTCGACATCTTTTCGCGTCGTCTGCAGATCCAAGAGAAGCTCACCGTGCAGATCGCCGACGCGATCGACAAGGTGCTGCGCCCGCGCGGGGTAGCGGTGGTCATCGAGGCCGAGCACCAGTGCATGACCATGCGCGGGGTGCGTAAGCCTGGCACTTTTACGGTGACCAGTCGGATGACCGGGGCCTTCCGCAGCGATCCGTCGACGCGGAAGGAGTTCCTGGCGATGATCGGCCGCTAGGGAGTCTGACCCCCATGAGTGGGCTCGATTCTCACGTCGACCGGTAACTTTCGACCTCCCTATGCGTCCTCTAGGTGAACCCACCTGGAGGACGCTTCTTGTTTCACCCACCCTTCTGCCCGCGCTTCGGCT
>PAHY01000040.1 GCA_002705055.1 Planctomycetota bacterium | reverse complement strand
TAGGAGCCGGATCGGCGATAGCGAAAGGCCAGATCGCGCTCGGCGGAGGGGCAGCCGAAGCGCGGGCAGAAAGTTGGGTGAAACAAGAAGCGTCCTCCAGGCGGGTTCACCTAGAGGACGCTTTGGGAAGTCGAAGGTTACCGGTCGAATCGAGAATCGAGCCCACTTCTGGGGGTCAGACTCAGTCTTCGTCGCCGGCGATCGGGCGCAGGTCGCGGCGCAGGCGCGCGACGGCCGCCGAGTGGATCTGCGAGACCCGCGATTCGGTCAAGCTGAGTTCCTCCCCGATCTCGCGCATCCGCTTGCCCTCGTTGTAGTAGAGGTGCATGACCACGCGCATCTTGTCAGGCAGCGAGCGAATCGCTTCCTGCAGGGCGGCGGCCAGCTCTTCGTTCTCGATCGCGCCCGAGATCGCTGCTTCGACTTCGAGGCTGTCGGAGCCGTCCTCGTCGGTCGGCAGACCGACGACGGCGGGCGCTTGCTCCCCTTCCTGTTTCGCCTTCTCGCGGAAGGAGCGCGGCAGGAAGTCGAGGCTGCGCAGCTCGTCGAGCATGGCGCCTCGGATGCGGTGATAGGCGTAGGTCTTGAACTCGGCACCGCGCGAGGCGTCGTAGGAACGCGCGGCTTTGAGCAATCCCATCATGCCGGCGGAGTGCAGCTCCTCTTCGGAGACGCTGTGCGGGAGGCGCGGCTTCAGCCGGTTGACGACGTACCAGACCAGGCTCTCCCACTGATCAATCTCGAGCTCGTACTGGCTCGGCGGTGGGTTCTGGGCGTCGACTTGGGAACGGGGGATGTCCATGACGATCGGGGTTGGGAAGTCGGCACAGGGGATGCGCCATGACCCCTTTCGTTTAGGAATCCGCTTTTCCTGAATAAGAAAATCGCTTTTCGGTAAACCGCCTTGATAACAAGGTTTATGCATAGCCCTATAAATGGAAAAACGCCCTGAAAACCGAGGCTTTCGGGGCGTTGATCCACACCGCCCCCATTGGTCCCCGGGACGATGGGACCGGGCGAAGGCTACGCCCATTACTCGGGGGCCGTCGCGAAATTCCATGGAAAATGCAAAATCCTGGATTTCCACCCGCTCCGGGGGCAAACTCGTCGCCGCCTTGGCCGCAAAGAGTAAACATCTGACCGCCGAGCAGATGGCTGCGAAGCAACGCGAGATCTCGGTCTCGGAGTTCTTCGCCAAGAACCGCCACCTTCTCGGCTTCGACAATCCGCGCAAAGCTCTCCTGACGACGATCAAGGAGGCGGTGGACAACTCGCTGGATGCCTGCGAGGAAGCCGGCATCCTGCCCGAGATCCTGGTCGAGATCCACCAGCTCGAGGAGGACCGCTTCCGCGTGGTGATCGAGGACAACGGCCCGGGCATCGTCAAAGCCCAGGTGCCCAACATCTTCGGCAAGCTCCTGTACGGCTCGAAGTTCCACAGCCGCAGGCAGTCGCGCGGGCAGCAGGGCATCGGCATCTCGGCGGCCGGCCTCTACGGCCAGATGACCACCGGCAAAGGTCCGCTGATCGTCTCGAAGACCAAGCGCGGCAAGGCGCACCGCTTCCAGATTCAGCTCGACTCGACCAAGAACAAGCCGGTCATCACCAAGGATGACGAACTCGACGAGTGGCACCTCAAGCACGGAACCCGCTTCGAGATCAACATCGAGGCGCGTTACCAGCGCGGCAAGGGCTCGGTCGACGACTACATCAAGCAGACGGCCGTCGCCAACCCGCACGCTCGGTTTGTGTACCGCGCGCCGGTCGACGAAGAGGAGCGGGTCTACGACCGCGCGGTGAAGGACGTGCCGGAGCGCGCCGACGAGATCAAGCCGCACCCTTACGGCGTCGAACTGGGCGAGCTGATGAAGATGCTGCGCACCACCAACTCCCGGTGGCTGTCCGGCTTCCTGCAGGAGGAGTTCTGCCGCGTCGGCCCCAAGGTGGCCAAGGAGATCATCGCCAAGGCCAAGCTCGGCGAACGCTCCTACCCCTCGCGCATCGCGCGCGAGGAGGCGGACGCGCTGTACCGCGCGATCCAGGACACCAAGATCAGCGCGCCGCCGACCACCTGCCTGTCGCCGATCGGCGAAGAGCGGATTCGCGAGGGCCTGATGAAGGAGTGCGACGCCGACTTCTACTCGGTGGCGACGCGGCCGCCGGCGGTCTACCGGGGCAACCCTTTCCAGATCGAGGTCGGGATCGCCTGGTCCAAGCCGGGTGACGATCGCCTGGATGTGGACGAGAAGGGCCGGATCCGCAAGACCAAGAAGAAGCGCGGCACCTTTGACACCGAAGACCTGCTCGGCAATGCCGACGAGCCCGTGCGCCTGCTGCGCTTCGCCAACCGGGTCCCGCTGTTGTCGCAGCAGTCCGGCTGCGGCTTCACCAAAGCAGTGATCGGCACGGCTTGGAAGAACTACGGCCTGTCGCAGTCCAAAGGGGCGCTGCCGCTTGGCTCGGCGGTGATCCTGATTCACATGGCTTCGGTTTGGGTGCCCTTCACCTCCGAGGCCAAAGAGGCGATCGCGCCGTACAACGAGATCCTGAAGGAGGTCAAGCTGGCCCTGCAAGAAGCCGGCCGCAAGCTGGGCGCGCACATCCGCAAGAACAAGCGGGTCGCGGCCGAGTTTGAAAAGCGCACCTATATCGAGAAGTACCTCCCGCACGTCGGCATCGGCCTGCAGGAGATCCTCGGGATCAGCGACGAGGATCGGGAAGACCTGGTCAACACGCTGCACGAGTCGATGGAGAACACCCGGAAGATCTGATGGCTGCCAAGAAGAAAGCGAGCAAGAAGACGGCGGCCAAGAAGGTCACCAAGAAGAAGGCTGTGGCGAAGAAGACGGCAAGCCGCAAGAAGGCTGCGACGCGCAAGGCCGCGGCTTCGGACGTCGATGCGACGCGCGCCGAGCTGCGCGAGGTGGCGCTGTCCTCGATCCAGGATGTGGCGCAGGGGGTCTACAAGACCGGCCACACCGGCGGGCTGCCGCAGCTCACCATGCCGCAGCGCAATCTGGCGAACGTCAGCTACGACCCGAAGAAGGGGTACTTCGAGATGAAGGGCAACCTGAAGACCCGGACGCTCGACGTCAACTCGGTCAAGACCTTCGCCCAGACCCTGCGGCTGATGTCGCTGGCTAAGGAAATGGTCGCCGAAGAGGACTTCGCGACCAAGCGAGAGGCCTACTACGTGTCCAAGAACTGGGGCGAGGCCAAGTTCAACGAGCAGCGCGAATCGGACACGGTCCTCGATGACATCGAGGGCATGTTCTCGATCCACGACGTCACGCGCGAGACGCTGCGCTTCGTGCCCGAGGAGCATGGCGGTTCGGTGGTCGGCGCGCTCACGGTGATCGACCGCGACCCGGAGACGCACGAGGAGATCCGCTCCGACTGCGCGGCCATGGGCTCAGGGGCCTACACCGTGCCCAGCTCGGTCGACCACCTCGGCTTT
Source organism: Planctomycetota bacterium (assembly GCA_002705055.1). Taxonomy (GTDB): domain Bacteria; phylum Planctomycetota; class UBA1135; order UBA1135; family UBA1135. The sequence continues at coordinate 33,357 of PAHY01000040.1, read as the reverse complement.
GAGACCAGCGCCGAGTTCGTCCTGGCGATTGAAACCGGCGGTATGTTCCAGCGCCTCAATCACCACCGCTACTGGCGCACGGCCAACTGCATCCTGGTGGAGATGGGCGGCGTCCCCACGCGGGCCACGCGGCGCTTTGTGCGCCGTCTGGCGGACGACCTCAAGCTGCCGGTCTACGCCTTCGTCGACTGCGATCCCTACGGCGTCTGCAACATCTACCGCACGCTCAAGGTGGGCTCGGGTTCGGCGGCCCACGTCAACCGCAACTTCTGCGTGCCGACGGCGACCTTCCTGGGCGTGACGCCGGACGACATCGAGGAGTACGGCCTGCAGGATGCCACCCACCCGCTCCAGCCGGTCGACGTCAAGCGCGCCAAGGACGCGCTCAAGAACGACCCCTTCTTCCAGGCCCACCCGAAGTGGAAGAAGGCGCTCAACAAGATGCTGAAGATGGGTGTGCGCGCCGAGCAACAGGCCTTCGCCAAATGGGGCCTCAACTTCGTGATCGAGGAATACCTCCCCCGCAAGCTGCGCGAGCGGAAGAAGTTCCTGCCTTAGCGCGCGCGAGCCTTCCCCCCGGCCCTGAGGAGCCCCGGAGATCTCGATCTCCGGGGCTCTTTGCATTCGGACTCAAGTAGGAAGTCGGAAAGCCCCGAAAAGGAGGCGAACCCGGCTCCTGCCATGAATCGCACTAGCACTCAGACTCGTACAGGCTTCAGCCTGCTGGAGGTACTTATCTCCTTGGCCATCCTGTCCGTGCTGGTCGGCATGGCTCTGCCTGCGTTCGGCGACACCACGGATGACGCCGAAGAGGTCGCGCTGCAGCAGCAGCTCCAGCGCGTCCGCACGGCCATCGAGTTCTACGCCTTCCAGCACGATCAAGAGAACCCAGGCGAGGACCCGGACACCGGGACCTGGTCGGCGGACACGCTGACGAGCCAACTCGTGCTGGCGAGCGACATCGATGGCGACACCGCCGCCCCCGGCAGCTGGGGCTATCCCTACGGCCCCTACCTGACCGACGGCATCCCTGAGAACCCCATCAACGGGCTGAGCACCATCCTCCTGGTCGGGCCCGGTGGCAGCTTCACCTCAGCCAACGATTCGACCGGCTGGGTCTATTGGGCTGACACCGGCGACTTCCGCGCCAACTGCTCGGGCAATAGCTCGGATGGTGATCCGCTCTTCGAACTGTGAACGACCCCTTGCAGAAACGTCCCACGCTTGCCTTGGTGGCCGCATTGGCCTTCGTGGCTTGCGCTTTCTTGGTTGCGGAACTCATCCGCTAATCACTCAGGTCCCCCCATGCGATTCGTCACCCGCTTCTCGCCGGTTGGTCTGCACTTCGGCAGCCTCGACACGCGCCTTCTGCAGCTGACCGGAAGCCCGCGCGGCTGGACCGTGCGTGCCGCCGAGGTTGCTCCCGCCCAGGGCGCGACCCGGCACAGCCAGGCGGCGACCGCGCTGTCCACCCACCTCAAGGGTCAGATTCTGGGCAAGGACGTCGTCCTTTCGACAAGCGCGTCGGAAGCGGCGATGACCGTGGTCCCGATCGAGAGTGCGCAGTCCGATCGCCTGGTCGCGATGCTCGAAGAAGCTGCCGCGCGCGCGATCGAGGATACCGAAGGCATCAACTACCGCTATCTGCCGCTGCCGCGCTCGCTGCAGGATGCGAATGAGCGCGATGAGTACCTGTTGCTCTGCCTGGGCCAGTCCGAGCAGAACCGCTGCACCAACGCCAGCGACGCGCTGGGCCTGCGCACGGTCGGCCTGGAGATCTCGGCCTTCCCGGTGGCGCGCGCGCTGACTTACGGCAAGCGCGAGGACAAGCAGGCCGTCGGCGTGCTGCACCTCGGCTTTGATCACGCCTTCTTCGGCATCGCGTACCAGAACGAGATGCGCTTCCTGAAGGCGATGGAGCGCAATGGCGCCGATCTGCTTGAGTCGATGCATCAGGCTGCCGAGCCGCTCGAAGATGTGCACTCGGCGCAGGCCATGGCTCTGGGCTTCCTCACCGAAGGGCAGGGCTCGGCGGAGGCCACCGAGAACGAGGACGACTCGGCCTCGAGCGCGGCCAACGCCTCGACCATGCTGGCGCACGTCTGCCGCCAGGCCGAAGAAGAGCGCGGCGCGCTGATGCTGCGCGCCCTGCGCACCCAGGGGGCCGCGCTGGGCCAGGAAGTCCGCGCCTGCCTGCGACACTTCCACGCCCGGAACCCCGGCATCGCCGTGGGCGAAGTCGAGCTGTCCGGATTCGGCGCCGGCCTTCCGGGGCTGTGCAGTCTGCTGGAACAGACCCTCAAGATCGACGTGGAGCTGGCGCAGCCCTTCACCAAGATCGGCATCGGCGCCCCGGCCGAAGTGCTGCGCGAGCAACACCTCTGGTGCGCACCGCTTGGACTCGCGCTGAGGGAAGAAGCATGAAGACGGCCGACTTTCTCGGGACCCAGCCCTTCACCAATCACCTGCAGCGCCGACGCACGCCGCGTCGCCTGCTGACTCTTTGCCTGTACTCCGCGCTCTGCCTCGGCGGCACCTTCGGCTTCGAGATGAGCGTGCGCGTCGAAGAAAAGCGCGCCGAAGCGGGACAGAAGCCGATGCCTGAAGCCGCGCAGGCCCAAGTGGAACTGGAGAACCTCTTCCACGAAATGAACGCCTTCGCGCTCGCCCTCGACCCGCTGTCGCAGCATCTCGATCAGCCGACCTGCTCGGGTGTTCTGGCCGGACTCGAAGAGGCGCTCGGCGCCGATGTCTCGGTCGAGCGTACGAGCTGGAAGCGCGCGGTGAAGGACGACGGCAAGAAGCGCAAGAAGAAGAAGACCAAGGGCGAGGAGATCCTCGTGCTGACGGTCGAAGCGATCGCCAAGAACGAAGAGACGGCGACCAGCCTGGCCGAGGTCCTCGAGGCCTACACCGGGATGGCGGCGCAGATTCAGGATCACGCGCCCGTTCCCGAAGCCTGGCCGGCGGTCCGCATGCAGATCCGCCTGGAGGGTCCGCTGACTTCCGAGAGCGCGAAGCAGGAGGAAGCATGATGAACTGGCGTGAAGTCCTCTTTATCACCGGCTTTGCGGTGGCTCCGGTCGGCATCTGGTTCTGGCGCATGGACCCGCTCCTCGACCGGCACAGCGAAGCGCTGACTGCGCAGATCGAAGCCCGTCTGGCCGACAGCAACGCCCGTAAGTACGTCTACGAGCGGGATCAGCTCGCTGCCGAGTGGTCCGAGTTTCGCCCGCTGGCGGAGCTGGAGCTGCAGAACATTGGCAATCAGCTCAATCCGATCGTGCTGCAGAACCGCGTGCTGGATCTGGCACGCCGCCTCGACTGCACTCTGCGCATCGAGGAGAAGGGCGAGGCCGACGACGAAGGCCCGCCGAGCTTCCAGTTCTCGGGCAGCGGCTCGCCCGTCCAGGCGCTGACGCTGCTTCGTCACCTGGAGCGGGGCGAGCACCGCGGCCGCTTCCAGGAAGTCAACGTGGTCTACGAGGAAGTCAGCGCGGAGTCGGGCTATGAGGCCTTCTTCAGCGGCAACTTCACGATCCCGGATCTCCCGGAATGGGAAGACACCGAGACGCGTCGTCTGCTTGGTCTGGCGGATGAGGACGAAGACCTGGAAGAGGACTCGACCGAGGCCGCAACCACGGAGGACGAGTGATGACCGAGCTTCAAAGTCATCGCCCGCGTGGACTCGTCGCGCAAGCCAAGGCGCAGCCGGGCAAGACCGCGACCTTGGGAATCCTGGTGCTCATGATGGGCGTGGTCTGGGGCCGCGCACTGATCGGCGGCGAGGATGCCAAGAAGTCCAAGGCGAAGCCATCGACGGCGGCAAGCGCTCCGGCCAGCACGACCGCGGCGGGCAAGCCCAACTCGTCCAGCAAGGCCTCGACGGCGAAGGCTCCGGTGGTGCCGCAGGGCAACATCAAGAACTTCGCGACGGCGATCGCCCGCCTCGAGACCTGGCGTCGTCCGCTGGGCATCGAGAAGGCCGAGCCGATCACCGAGGCGTACCTGATGGCGCGCCGGGACGAGGCCGAGCAGCAGCGCCGTGAGCGCTGGGAGCGGACCAACGCGGCCCGCGAAGCCGGCGCCCGCGCCCTGGCTGACGGCGGAGACGGCATTCTGAGCCTCCCCGACGGCAGCAGCCCCGCGTCCGCCACGCCGCCGGAGGCGGAGTCCAGCGCCCCGATCATCTCCGAGGCTCCCCTGCTGGTCGAGGAGGACCTGGAGGTCGACCTCACTCTGAGCGGGACTTTAGTCCTTGGTGAATCGCGATTCGCGCTTTTCGGCGACCGCCGCGTTCAGGAGGGCGAGCGCTTCGGCCGATATTTGCTGAAGGCGGTCCGTCCGCGCGAAGTCGACCTCATCGTCGACGGCAAGCTGACGGTCGTCCGCATCGCCCCGCCGGAACTCGGCGACGACAGCTGATCACATGTTCGGAAACGCCCGCCTCGCGCGCTTGTTCGCGCTCCCCCTGATCGCGAGCCTGACTCTGGCCGCGACGGCCCCCGCCCAGCTCGAGGATCTTGAGCTGCAGGAACCCGGCGCCAACGCCAGCTTCGAGCAGGAGCCTGGCGAGGGTCAGGAGCCCGTTGCCGAGCAGGAGCCTGTCTCAGAGCAGGACCCGGTCCCCGGGAACCGCCGCGGCCCCTTCGCCCATCTGGATCCAGATGAGCGCATCACGGTCAACTTCAAGGAACAGGAGCTGACCTCGATCCTGGAGCTGTTCGCGACCCAGTACAACCTGAACCTGGTCTACACCTCCGACATCACCGGGGATGTGACCCTGAACCTCTACCAGGTTCCGGTGCCGACCGCGCTGCTTCAGGTGCTGGCCTCAAATGGTTACGGATTCGTCATTCAGGACGAGTTCATTCGGGTCGTGTTCGCTGAGGACATTGAGACGACCACAGTCTCCTCCGGCTCGGCCTTCGATCCGACCGTCATCTACCTGGATCACATCCGCGCGGCCGACGTCGCCCCGATGCTGACTCCGCTGCTGGCCGGCAATGAGCAACTGATCGCCGGCCCCACTAGCCAGACGGGTATCGCGCTGACCGAGGACGTCGGCGGCAACAACCAGGGCACCCAGGAGATGGTCGTGCTCTACGCGAGCGAGGAGACGCTCGCCCGGATCGACACGCTGCTCGAAGAGATCGACGTGCCGCCGCTGCAGGTGCTCGTCGAAGCGACGATCCTGGCCGTCTCGCTGAGCGAAGAGAACAAGCTCGGCGTCGACATGAACGTGCTGTCCGGCATCGACTTCCAGGCCCTCGCCGGGACCTCGAACGTCACCGACGGCGTCAACCTCGACTCGGCGAACGTCGGCCAGAACAGCTGGCTGCTGGGTGGCCGCACCTCGGGATTCACCGACGCCAACAACAACGGCCTGCACTTCGGCATCCTGCGCAATCAGCTGGGCATCTTCGTCGAGGCGCTCGAGACGGTCGGCAACACGACCGTGCTCTCGAACCCGCAGGTCCTGGCCGTCAACCGCCAGGTCTCGGAGGTGCTGGTCGGCCAGCGCCTGCCCTACATCACGACCTCGGTCAGCCAGACCTCCTCGACGCAGAGCGTCGAGTTCCTGGAAGTGGGTACTTCGCTGGTGTTCCGCCCGTTCATCTCCAGCGATGGCTACGTCCGCATGGAGATCCACCCGAAGAACTCAACCGGCACGATCAACAACCAGGGTCTGCCGGAAGAGACGACCACTCAGGTGACCGCCAACGTGCTGGTGCAGAGCGGTCACACCGTCGTGATCGGCGGTCTGATGGAGACCCGCGAGTCCACCGAAACCGAGCAGGTTCCGCTGCTGGGCACGATCCCGTTCATTGGCCCCCTGTTCCGCTCCGAGCGGCAGGCGGAGGTCAAGACCGAGATCATCGTGCTGCTCACCCCGCACATCGTCGGCGAGGGTGAATTGGAGCGCCGCGCCGCCGTCGCCAAGTCGCGATTCGATGCCGCGCGCGCCCGCCTCGCGTCCTCGCACCATGGTTATCTGCGCCCGAGCTACGCGCGCAAGATGTACCGCGAAGCCGCCCTGCTGCTCGCCAAGGGCGATCCCGAAGGCGCTCTCGCCAAGGCCGAATGGGGCCTGATGGCGATGCCCGCCGATCCGGATCTCGCGCTGCTCGCCGAGCACTGCCACAACGAACTGCGCGCCAACCGCGAAGAGGAGCAGGAGCTCCGCGACGCTCTGCGCATTCTCGAGCAGGAGTCCTCCCGATGAAACGCATCCTCCCACTGCTGCCTCTGTCCATGCTGCTCGGCGCCTGCGCCAGCAGCCCGACCCAGCCTGAGGACGTCAACGAGTATCGCGCCCAGAAGGGCGGAGACTCGGTGCGTGCTCAGCAGGGCAGCGTCGAAGACTGGGCGGAAGCGCGGAGCGACATCCTGCGCACCTTCGCCTTCCGCGCGCTCGAGAAGAACCTGATCGAAGAAGGGCGCAACTACCTGCAGGAAGCCTGTGATCTGGATCCGCTCGATACCGGTTCGCATGCCACGCTGGCGCGTCTGTTTCTGACCGAGAACGACCCACGCAGCTCGCTCGCCTACTCCGAGCGCGCCATTGAGCTGTCGCCGGGCAACCTCGACCTCTCGCTGGTCTACGCGGCGGCCCTCGCCGAGACGGACCGGTCCGAGCTCGCCACGGCGGAGCTCGAGAAGTACACGGACTGGGCGACCATCGCCTCGACCCCGGAGCTGGCGCGCGCCATGCTCCTCCACTACGCCTCGACGGGCGGCCTGGAGGATGCCGAGGAGTTTCTGGAGAAGATGACGGAGCACATGCCGGATAGCCCCTACACCTGGGCGATGGTCGGCGATCTGTTCCTGGCCAGTGGGGATGTGCGCAACGCTGCCGAGGCCTACATGCAGGCCCTGGATCGCGATCCGAACATCCCGACTCCGCGCGTCGTCAGCGAGGAGCTGGGGCTGGACCACGCCCCCGGGATCGACCCGGTGCTGGTCGCTGCCCACCAGGCCGAAGAGAAGGAAGACCTCGCCGGCGCCGAGCGCCTCTATCGCTTCCTGATGCGTTCGCAGGGGGAAGACCCCGAGATCCACGCCGGCCTCGCTCGCGTGCTGTGGCGCCAGGGTCGCTATGCCGAGGCGCAGGACCTGGTCCACGCGATGGATCCCAGCCTGTTCACCTGGCGAGAGCACATGCTGGTCGCCAAGATCGCGATCGGGCTCAAGCAGTGGGATGCCGCCCGCGCCTCGCTGATGCTGGCGCAGCGCGAGCGCCCCGGCTTGAAAGCCGCCGAGCTGCTGCTGACGCACGTGCGCCAGGAAATGACGCGCTAAAAAAAACGGCGCACCGCTTAGGTCATGGCCACCCTGTCCGCAAAGGAGGGTGGCCATGAGCGCATCCCCCCTTCCGCAGCAGGCCGGCACACTCCGATTGCCGGACTCCATCAGCCTGTCCCGTACCGAGGACCTTGAGGCGCTGTTCGCCGCGTGCGCGGGCCAGGCCTCGGTCGAAATCGATGCCTCGCAGGTGCGCAACATTGACTCGCGCGGCTTCGAGTACCTGATGAACGGCTTTGAACAGCTGAATCTCGACGGCACGCGGGTTCTGCTGTTCACTCCTTCCTCGCCGCTGATTACGGCGATGCAGTGCCTGCGCCTGGATGACCGGCTGCCCATCCGCAGCGAGGATCGCCCGCCGGTGCTGTCGGAGCTGCCGCTCGACCTGGGCGCCGCCATCCTGGAATCCGGCTTGCTGGATGCGCATACCGTCGACACCCTGCGCGAGTCGGCGCATGAACGCGGCATTGGCCTACGTCACCTGCTGCTCGAGCACGAGCGCGTCGGCCCCGAGCGCCTGGCCGAGGTCAACGCGCGCCAGCACGACATGCCGATGGTGCGGCCGGTCCGTGACCGTCTGCTCGACGTCACCATCGACCACCAGATTCCGCTGCGCGATCTGCGCACGCATGGGGTGCTGCCCTTCCTGCAGCTCGAGGACAAGCTCGCGGTGGCCGTGGCCGATCCGTCCAACGTCTTCGCCATCGACGTCGTGCGTCAAGCCACCGGACTCAAGGTGGTTCCGGCGGTCACGACCGAGGCCGAGATTCAGTCCGGCCTCGACCTGATTCAGCGCAGCGCCGGCAAGGCCGATGCCTCGGCGACCTTGGTCGAAGACGGTCGCGGCGCCGCCGAACGGCTCGACGCGACCCTGCTCAACGCGCTGATCGAAGGCGCGTCGGACATCCACATCGAGCCCTGCGAAGGCCACCACCTGCTGCGCTTCCGCGTCGATGGTCGCCTGCGCGAGGTGGAGCGCCTCAACCCCGAGCAGGGTTCCTCGCTGGTCGCCCGCATCAAGGTGATGGCCGACTGTGACATCTCGGAGAAGCGCCTGCCGCAGGACGGCCGCATCCACTTCCAGCACGGCACCCGCGATGTCGATCTGCGTGTCAACACGCTGCCGACCGTGCACGGCGAGAAAGCGGTCATGCGTATCCTCGACCGCACGCAGCAGAGCCCGAAACTGGACTCCTTCGGATTCGCCAAGCACGACCTGCAGGCGCTGCGCGACTCGATCCACGCCCCGCACGGCATGGTCCTGGTCACCGGCCCGACGGGTTCGGGTAAGACCACCACGCTGTACTCGGTCCTGGCGGAAGTGGTCTCGCCCGAGATCAACGTGGCCACGGTGGAGAACCCGGTCGAGCGCAGCCTCGACGGCGTCAACCAGACCCAGGTCAATCAGAAAGCGGGCCTGAACTTCGGCCTCTGCCTGCGCGCTCTGCTGCGTCAGGACCCGGACGTGATCATGATCGGTGAGATCCGCGACCACGAGACGGCCGAGATCGCCGTCGAGGCCTCGCTGACCGGCCACCTCGTGCTGGCGACCCTGCACACCAACGACGCCCCGTCGGCCGCCACCCGCCTGATTCAGATGGGAATCGAGCCCTTCCTGGTCTCGGCGACCCTGCGGATGGTGATGGCCCAGCGCCTGGTGCGCGCCCTCTGCCCCTCGTGCAAGACCCGGGTCGAACTGCCCGGCGAGGTCTGCGAGCAGTATGCCGGGAACGGCCTGAAACCAGGGACCTCCTACGCCGCCAGCGGCTGCCCCGCCTGCCGCGGCACGGGCTACTCCGGTCGCCGAGGCGTCTTCGAGGTCATGGCGGTCGACAGCGAAATGCGCGACTTGATCGCACGCAACCCCAGTTCGGATGAAGCCCGCGAACTGGCCCTCCAGCACGGAATGACTTCACTCCTTGCGGATGGCATCCGCAGAGTGAACGAAGGGGTGACCACTCTTGAAGAGGCCATCCGCTGCGGAGGAACCGCATGAGCCCGTCCATTCTGAAGAAAAAGCAAGCTGGGGCTGCCGGAGGCAGCATCGGCGGGGGTTCGGTCGGCAGCACGTCCACCAAGTCGGACCAGCCTCGCAGCAAGGTCGATCCGGGCCAGTCCGCGCTCGTCGATGAGCGCATCAAGCTACGGACCAAGCAGTCGCTCCAGGTCCTGATTCAGCTCAAATCGATGCTGGAAGCAGGAGTCCCGATGCTGGCTTCGCTGCGGACATTGATTCAGCACGCGGAGTCTGCGAAGCAGGAACGGATTCTGGTGAAGATCACCACCATCGTCGAGGGCGGTAACGATCTGTCCTTCGCGTTGGCCTGTCTCCCCCGCTGCTTCGAGAGCTATGTGGTCCACCTGCTGGCCGCCGGCGAACGCGCCGGCGCGCTGGACGAATCACTCGGACGGGCGATCGAGCTGATGCGGAAGCAGATGTCGCTGCGCGGCAAGATCGTCGGTGCGCTCGCGTATCCGATGTTCCTGCTGTTCTTCACGGCTGCGATCACGACTGGCATCCTGATCTGGCTGGTGCCCAAGTTTGAAAGCATGCTGATGGCCAAGCCGGATCTGCTGCCGACGCCGACCAAGATCGTGCTGGCCAGCAGCCAGTTCCTGCGTGAGTCCCCCGCGATCGCCGGCGGCGTCTTCGCCGCGGTGGTGGTCGCGCTGCTGCTCGCCTTCCGCAACCGCAAGGTCCAGAGCATCGGCTTCGGCATGCTCTCGCACCTGCCCGCGGTCGGCCCGCTGATCCACAAGGCCTACCTGGCCCGTTCGGTCACGACGCTCGCGCTGACGCTCGAGTCGGGCGTGCCGATCCTGACCGGTCTGGAGCACGCAGAGCACGTCTCGGCCCTGCCCAAGCTGCAGGAGATGTGGCGCAACTCGCGCGACACCGTCCGCGACGGTCGGCCGCTGTTCACCGCGATGGAGGGCGCCGACCTGCCCCCGGCGCTGAAACAGATGATGATCGCCGGAGAGACCTCGGGCTCGCTCGATGAAAGCCTGCGCACCGCCGCGCACTTCCTCGACCGCGAGACCGACGCCGCCCTGAAGACCTTCACCGGCCTGCTGGGCCCCGCCACGGTCTGTATCGCCGGCCTCGTCGTCGGCTTCGTCGTCGTGGCGCTGATGACCCCGATCCTGCAACTCGCCAAGTTCGTCGGCTAATGAAAACGCGCGCACGGAAGAACGGATTCTCGCTGCTGGAAGTTGTGATCGGCATGACGGTCCTGGTTCTGGTGGCAACGACCGCGGTGGGCTCGCTTCGTACTGGCATCGCGACGCTGAGCGCGACCGAAGATTCGGCGCTGGCGATCGATGCGATCCGCGAGTTCAGCGAGTACACCTACGGGTTCAGCGTGACCGAGCTCGACAACCTGACCGACACGGTCATGAGCCCGGTGCTTGCCAACGGCGATCCGCTCCCGGGAGCAGACAATCTGAGCCTCTCCATCGAGGTGGTCCCGGTCAACGACCTGGATCCGCTCGAGATCCTTGAGAACCCGCTCGACTCCTTGTCGCGCATCATCACGGTGACCGCCGTCTCGAACGGCGTCGACATCCTGGAGGCCTCATGGCTCGTCGCCGACGTGCTCTGATCGCTCGCCGCGGCGGCTTCACGCTGGTCGAGCTGCTGGTGGTGATCTCGATCACCATCGTGCTGGCCGGCCTCGTCACGCCCGCCATGCGCAGCACCGACAACGCCAGCGCCGAGGTCCGGCGCGTGGTCGCCGACGCGGCCCGCGCGCGTTCTTGGGCGCGCACGACCTGGCGCACCGCCACGCTCGACATCGACGCGGCCAACAGCCGCTGGCGACTCATCGACGACACGGGGGAGATTCTGGACTCCTCCAACGCAGACGCCAACGGCTGGCGCACGCTGACGACCGGTGTGAGCTTTCAGACCGTTGTCGGGACGAGCTCGGACTTTGCGTTCGAGCCGGATGGCCGAGGCACCCAGGACGCCGCAGTTCAGCTCCTGGCCGGCGACTCAAGCTGGACGGTCTCGATGAGCGCCATGAGCGGCACCATCACCGCCGAAGAGGACGCCTGATATGAAGATCTACCGCAGCTCGCATCGCTCCGCGTCACGCCGCGGAGGCTTCACGATCGTCGAGACCCTGGTCGCCACCGCGGTCTCCATGATCCTGCTCTACGGCGCGATCTACAGCACCCTCGAGTCCGTCGCGGTGGCCAGCGCCGGCGACACGCGGATCAACACGCAGATCCATGCCCGCCGGGTCCTGGAGCGCCTGGTCAAGGACTGCCGCTATGCCAGCGAGATCGAAGTGACCGGATCGCAGGCAAACGGCTGGACCATCGATCTGACCACGGGACTCAACGACGACGACTGGACCTGGACCTGGGATCCGGTCTCGGAAGCGCTCACGGTCAGCGACGGCAGCGGCAGCGAGATCGTCGTCAGCGGCCTGGTCGACTTCAGCGTGGATACGCAGAACAACAGCCAGAGTGAGATCGAACGGATCACGATGGTCTGGACGGTTCAGGAAGTCGCCGGGGCGACCGGCACGACGACCGCGGATACGACGGCAACCTTCCCCGGCTCGACCTGGGTGCGCGCCCATATGGAGTAGGGCATTCGCTGGAGTGCCGCGCTCGCGCGTCCGTCAATGAATTCAGCACACGGAGATTGACATGATTACCTATCGCCCAGCGCATACAGGAGAACGGGGAGCCATCCTCATCCTGTCCTTGATTTTTGGCGCAACTCTGGCGGCACTGGCTTTTAGTTCCTTTGCCACGACCGAGTCCACGCTCGCGATCGCGCGGCAGGACGCCGACGCCCTGCGCGCCGAGCTGGCTGCGCAGTCCGGCATGACCTACGGCCGCATGCGGCTGCTGCTCGACGCCGACTGGGATGGAACCGACGGAGGTGTCGAGTTCATCGAAGGCAGCACCTTCTCCTGTGAGGCGGGCGCCACGCCCGGCGGCAGCTCCGGCTCGGTCGACCTGGAAGTCACCGGCGAATCAGGCGACGGCTACCGCGCCCTCGCCTCGCGGATTGCCCCGAATGGCGGCAGCTTCGAAGGTGACGTTGCTCTGGCCCTGCTGGGCGGCGATGACTACCTGACCGGCGTGGGAATCGTCGGCGACGTCCTGGTCACGGACGCGATGAACGCCGTCTACGACTGGGTCTACGACGAGGACGAAGTCGGCGCCTATCAGTTGCGCGGCCCGGACTCGATTGAGGGCTCGGACTTTCACTGCAGCTGGATCAACGGCACGATCTACAAGTTCACGAACACCGACTACGCCGGCTGGCCCGCCGACGAGGTCGTACTGGACACCGAGCACCTGATGCCGCAGTGGGATCTGGATGGATACCTGCCCGAGAACGGCGCCAGCAGCTCGGACTACGAGTTCATCACCAACAAGAACAAGATTCAGAACAAGACGTACTACAAGCCGGTCGTGGTGATCAACCCGGAAGGCAAGAACTTCTACGTCAAGAACTGCAATCTGTACGGCGGCATCGTGGTGTGGTGCCCGAAGGAATGGGACCCGCGCGAAGATGGCGCGCGCCAGACGCTGAAGATCAAGGACTCGATCATCGGCGGCCTGTGCGGCGGCGACAACATCGGCATCCTAGCGCCGGGCTGCGAGCTGCATCAGATCAGCGGCAACGAAGGCGGCTGTGGCCAGAGTTACTCCTCGCTGACCTTTGGCTTCAGCATGGTGCAACAGGTCAAGGACCTGCGGAACTACTACCACGACGGCATGCTCTACGTCATTGACCGGGTCAAGAAGGCGCGGTCGACGGATTTCGTCTACGACTCTTACGTCTACGAAAACCTCCCCCCGGGTATCGAACTGGAGAATGACATGTCCGGATACACCATCGCCAGTATGGGCGAGGACCTGGACTAAGCCCCGGAAAGAACCACGAAAACTCGCACTCACCTCATTCAGTCACGTGAACAAGGATCCATCCTGATCCTGACGCTGATCTTCTGCGCGCTGATCGCCCAGCTCGCCCTCTCGTCGGGCAGCGCGGCCGAGAGCCAACTGAAGATTGCCACCAGTCACGTGCACGGCGTCCGCGCCGAGTTCTCGGCCGAGTCCGGCCTGGCCTATGCCCAGAAGCGTCTGATGAACGACCCTTACTGGGAAGGCACCGACGACACTTGGATCGAGTTCTCGGGCGAACAGTCCTTCAAGATCGCCATCACCTTCGAAGAGGATGACGCCTTCGCTGGGACGAAGGCAGTAATCCGCTCGACGGGCCGGTCCTCCGAAGGAGAGCACACTCTGCGCATGGAGGCCATCATCGACACGGGCGGCACCGCGGGCGATGCGGCAGGAGTCTTCCTCTCGGCCGACATCGAGATGACGCAGGGCAAGCTGAACGGCGACGTGCTGATCCCCGATGTCGTCGGAGCGATCGAGGACTACTTCCTCGATGAGGACGGCAACCCGACCTGGGAGTTGAACGAGGACCCCCTGGGCACTCTCGCCGTCGACACGACGAATGCGATCAAAACGGTTCGGCAGTTCACCGAGACCCAGCACTTCAAGGGCAACAGCTCGATCGAGCTCGAGGACTCGCCCTACAAGATGCCCGCCTGGGACCTCGACGCATACACCGAGCCCAGCGATAGCCGCATGATCCTGGATGGCGTGACCAGCCTCAGTGGGCTGAACACCAGCCAGACGGTGGTGGTCCTGCTCGATGAGGGCGACACGCTGACGGTCACCGACTGCACCTTGCACGGCGGCCTCGTGGTCTGGGCTCCGTCGGAATACAACCTGCGCTCGGGCGCGCGCAACAGCGTGACGGTGTCGAGCTCGAACATCGGGACGGGCAGCGATCCGCACATCGGCCTGATGGCCCCTGCAGCCGAGGTCTCCGGCTCAGGCGGCGGCCTGAACTTCCACGGCCTGTGCTTCTGGAACAGCATCGATGGCCTGGATTCGGCTCATATCACCGGCGCACTGGTGGTGGTCAACGGCATCGCCAACTGCCACAAACTGAACCTGAACGGTCACCCGCAGACTCTCGCCAACATGCCGGATGGCATCGCCTTCCAGGGTTCGGGCGAAGGGATTACTTTCCTGACTGCCGGCGAAGACTACGGCGAGGAGTAAGCTCGGCGGCCTCGCCGTGGTAGTCGCGATACCAAGCGACGAAGCGCGCGAGGCCCTCTTCCACCGGGGTGGCCGGGCCGCGGCCCAGCAGGGCGCGGAGGGCGCCGGCGTCGGCCTCGGTGTGCACCACATCCCCCGCCGGGCCCGGCTGCAGACGGATCTTGGCGGTCTTCCCGGTGGCCGCCTCCGCGGCCCGCACCAGCTCGAGCACCTGCACCGGCCGCCCGCCCCCGACGTTCAGGACCCGCGCCGGCGTCGCGCCGACCGGCGGCTGCTCCAGGACACCGAGCACGGCGTCGACCACATCGTCGATGTAGGTGAAGTCACGCCGCATCCGCCCGCCGTCATAGAGCGTGATCTCCTCGCCGCGCTCGATCGCGCGCACGAAGCGATAGACCGCCATTTCGGGACGCCCCCACGGGCCGTAGACCGTGAAGAAGCGGAGTCCGCTGACCGGAATGCCGTAGAGCGAGGACCAGGCGTGCGCCATCAGCTCGTTCGCGCGCTTGGTCGCCGCGTAGAAGGAAACCGGCGCGTCGGCGCGATCGCCCTCATGGGAGGCGCGCCGTCCGGTCTCGCCGTAGACCGAACTCGAGGAGGCGTAGACCAGATGCTCGGGCGGATGCTTGGCGCAGGCCTCAAGCAGATGCAGGAAGCCGCGCAGATTGCCTTCCAGATAGGGCTCCGGCTCGCGCACGGACTCCCGCACCCCCACCCGCGCGGCGAGGTGGACGATCCGTGCGGGCGTCCCGTCCTGGATCAGCTTGTGCACGGCATCGGCATCGGCCAGATCCAGTTCGTAGCCTCGGAAGCCCGGCTCGCGGCAGAGCTGCTGCCAGCGATGCCGCTGCAGCGCCGGATCGGCAGCGCCCACCAGCGCATCGACCCCATGCACCGCATGCCCGCGCCCAAGCAGCCGACGCACGACGTGAAAGCCAATGAAGCCCGCCGCACCGGTCACGAGCACGGGGGGCGCGGTTCCTGGCACGCGGTCATTATGATCGTGCCGCCCCGCTCCCGCACCCCTGATGCTGTCCGTCGTCGTCCCGGTCCTGAATGAGGCCGAGAACCTCCGCGCCCTCACCGCCGAGATCCTCGCCGCCCTCGACGGGATCGTCGACTTCGAGCTGATCTACGTCGATGACGGCAGCAGCGACGCCACCCCGGCGATCCTGCGCGAACTCAGTCAGGCGGATGGGCGCCTCCGCGTCCTGCGCCATGATCGCGCCTGGGGCCAGAGCGCGGCCCTGCGCAGCGGCATTCGCGCAGCGCGCGGCCCCTGGATCGCGACGCTCGACGGCGACGGACAGAACGATCCTGCTGATCTGCCCAAGCTCTGGCAGGCCCGCCCGGAAGGCGCTCCCGAAGAGCTGCTTTGGCTGGCCATCGGCCACCGGGTCGATCGTCGCGATCGCGCCAGCAAGCGTTGGGCCAGTCGTTTCGCCAACGGCCTGCGGCGCCGCATGCTGAAAGATGACACCCCCGACACCGGCTGCGGCATCAAGCTCTTTCCGCGCGCGCTGTTCCTGCGACTGCCCTGGTTCAATCACATCCATCGCTATCTGCCGGCGCTAGTGCGCCGCGAAGGAGGAACCAGCGTGTCCATCCCGGTCGCGCATCGCGAACGCTCCGGAGGCCGATCCAAATACGGCGTCTTCGATCGCGCCTGGGTCGGCATCTGGGATCTGTGCGGAGTGATGTGGCTGCGCCGCCGCGCGGCCACACCGCAGGTCGAGGAAGTCGACGCTCAGCAGGCGGAGCCGCAGTCATGAGTTGGTGGGAGGAAGTCCTGCAGAACGCCAAGTCCCCCTTGGCCGTCCTCGGCTTCACCGGCCAGATCGTGTTCTTCCTGCGCTTCCTGGTGCAGTGGATTGCCAGCGAACGCAGCGGCCGCTCGGTCATCCCGATCGCCTTCTGGTACTTGAGCCTGGGCGGCTCCTTCCTGCTGCTCGCCTACGGCGTGCTGGATCGTGACCCGGTGATCATCGTCGGCCAGTCGATCGGCACCTTCGTCTACCTGCGCAACCTGGCCCTGATTCGCCGCGAACTCCGCGAAGTGAGTGCCCAGGGATGAGGCTGGCGCTGCTCGCGCTCGCGGCCTGGGTGCTGGTGGGTCTGCTGGTCCGACCACCGCTGCCGCTGGACGAAACGCGCTATCTGGCAGTCGCCTGGGAAATGCACCAGAGCGACGCCTGGTTGATCCCGACCCTCGACGGCACGCCCTATCACCATAAGCCACCGCTGCTCTTCTGGCTGACGCGCGTGGGCTGGGAGCTGTTCGGGGTCCACGGCTGGTGGCCGCGGCTGATCCCGGCGCTGGCGGCCGGCCTGGGGATCTGGATGACGATGCGGCTCGCGGCTCGCCTCCATCGCGAAGCCGCCGCCGCGCTCCCGGCAGGCCTGCTCCTCGCGGGCTGCGTGGCCTGGCCGCTCTATGCCAGTGTCCTCCTGTTCGATCTGCTGGTCGCCTGCTGCGCGCTGCTCGGCTGGCATGCGCTGCTGGATCGAGGCGAACGACCGGTGCGCGCGGCGCTGCTGCTGGGCCTCGCGGTCGGCGGCGGCGTCCTCTGCAAAGGTCCCGTCATCCTGGTCTACCTGCTGCCCCCGATGTTCTGTCTGGCCGATGCCACGCGGGCGCGCAGCCTGATCAGCAGCGCGGCAGGTCTGGTTCTCGGAGTGGGCCTGGCCCTGGCCTGGGCGCTCCCCGCTGCCGAGGCGGGCGGCGAGGCCTACCGTGAGGCACTGCTGTTCGGCCAGACCGCGGGCCGGCTGCGCGAGAGCTTCTCTCACGCCCGGCCCTTCTGGTGGTACCTTCCGATTCTGCTCGTTCTGTTGCTGCCGTGGTCGCTCTGGCCGCGCTGGTGGCAGGCGTTACGGCGACCGGCCGCCACCGCGCGGCGCCCCTTGCTCGCGGTGCTGCTCTCCTTTCTGGTCTTCGTCGCGATCAGCGGCAAGCAACCTCACTACCTCGTGCCTCTGCTTCCCCCCACCTGCGCCGCTCTGGCCGCTCACTTCACCCGCCTTGGCCGGCGCGCGCGGCTCGTTCCCGCCTGGACCTGCGCCGCGCTCAGCCTGATCCTGGTCGGCGCCTGGGAAGCCAAGGGCGCTTCCTTTGACCTGCGCCCGGCTGCCGCCGAAGTGGTGCGGCTTCAGGATGCCGGCCACCCGATCGCGATTTTGGGCGACTCGCATGGCCAGTTCAGCTTCCTCGGCCGACTGGAAGCAAAGCCGCGACGGGTCGGTCCGGGCTCCGCGCGACTCTGGGCCAGCCGCCACCCCGAAGCTCAGGTCATTCTGATCGAAGGAGCGGCCCGGCGCGGACAACTCTGGACCGAGCCGGTGCTCAGCCAGGCCAGTCTGCGTCAGCCGTATCGCGCGGAAGAGCTGGCCATCGTCCCTGCGCGCACCCTGATCGAGCCGCCGAGCTTCGACGCGGCGATCGAGGCTGCCGATGAGATCATCCTGCAGGCCATCGCCGACGGCGCCGGCCCTGGCGTCTCGGTCGCCGTCGGGCATGCCGGCAAGATCGCCTGGGCCCAGGGCTACGGCATGGCCGATGTCGACCAGGACAAACTCGTAAGCGAAGACACGCTGTTTCGGATCGGCAGCGTGTCCAAATCCCTCACGGCAGTCGGACTCATGAAGCTGGTCCAGGAGGGCAAGCTCGACCTCGATGCCGATGTGCGCGAGCTCGTCCCAGAGTTTCCCGAGAAGCGCTGGCCGGTCACGGTGCGCCAGCTCGCCGGGCATCTGGGCGGCATCCGTCATTATCGCGGCGCCGAGTTCCTGTCGCGCGCGCACTACCCCACGGTGCGCGATGGGCTGAGCATCTTCGCCGCCGACCCGCTGCTGCACGAGCCGGGCACCGAGTACGCCTACTCCAGCTATGGCTGGAACCTGCTGAGCGCGGCGATGGAATCGGCGGCGGAGCAGCCCTTCCTGAAATTCATGCAGAAGGAAGTCTTCGATCCGCTTGGATTGCGCGCCACCATGCCGGATCACGCCGAAGCCGAGCTGCCGCGACGCACCTCTTTCTATCAGGTCGTCGCCGGCAAGACGATCCCGGCGGTTCCGGTCGACAACAGCTACAAGTGGGCCGGGGGCGGCTATCTGTCGACCCCCTCGGACCTCGTCCGTTTCGGCTTCGGCGTCTTGCAGGACAAGCTGCTGCGCAGCGAGACGCGCGCCGAGATGTGGAAGCCGATGAAGCGCCGCGACGGCAGGGGAACCGGCTACGGGATCGGCTGGCGCAGTCGCCAGCACGAACGCTACGGAAGGGTGGTCGGGCATTCCGGCGGCTCCGTCGGGGGCGTCACGATGCTTGAGATCTATCCGCAGCATCAGCTGGTCGTCGCCGTCACGATCAACAACAGCGAAGGCCCCGCCACCGCCTTGGCGCGCCGAACCGCCGCTCCTTTCTTGGAGGCGGTCCTGGCTGCCAAGCAGGCACCGACCGACGACTAGGCGCCCCGCCGCGGGGTGCTGGTGAAGGCGCGCCGAAAGCGCCAGCCCAAGCGATCGACCGGTCGGAAGGGAGCGGCGACCGGCTGCCGTCCCTCCAGCCAAGCGAGCAGATCGGCGATCAGTTCGCGCGGCTGGGCATAGCGATCTTCCGGGAGCGGTGCCAAGGCGCGCACGACGATCCCCTCGAGTCGATCGTCCCAGCGTCGCAGCCGCACGCGCGCGCTGGGCGGCGCAGCGAGTCCTTCACGCTCGCCGGTCTTCTTGCGCAAGGGATGAGGCGGCTGACCTGTCAGGCCCTCCAAGAGGATGCCGCCTAAACCGTAGACGTCGGCGCGCGCCCAATCTAAGTCCTCGGCGATCCCGAGCTGCTCCGGGGCGGCGTAGGCGAGCGTGCCGAGCACCGATCCGACTCGGGTGAGCGCGCTCTCCCGCGCGGCCGGCCCCTGCCCCAGGCCAAAGTCCGCGAGCCGAGGCCGCCCCGCGGCGTCGAGCAGCACGTTGCGTGGCTTGAGGTCTCGATGGAAGACGCCGCTGTCATGCGCCGCCTGCACGGCGCCCGCGATCTCCATGACGCAGTGCACCAGAGCGTGCAGCGTCTGGAAATGCCCGGACCGAGGCCCGAAGGGCAGGTGATCCGCGAGACTGCCCCCATCGACCCATTCCATGACCAGGACCGGCCGCCCCAAACGATCCTCAAGAAACTCGACGAAGCCGACGATGCGCGGGTCTTGGAGGCGCTCCAACTCCCGAGCTTCATTCTGAAGCCGGATTTGCGCACGGCCCCACCAGGCATTCTTCTCGTTGAACATCTTCAGGGCGACCCGCTGCTCGGTGCCCTTCCGAGTCGCGGAGTAGACCACCGCCTGCCCCCCACTCGACACGTGCGCGATCTGCTCATAGCCTGAGACCAAGGGCTTCTCGTCGAGCAGACCCTGCAGCGTCCTGAGATGCTGATCTAATTTCTCGTCATCTTCGTACCACGCATCCATGGCAGGCCCTAGCTTGGATTCAGACGAAACTGACACGATTCCCTCCCCCGACTATTCATGTGTGACTCGAGTTCTGAATCTGGCCCTGGCCGCAGTGAGCCGTGCACGACCTGCAGTGAAATGATGCGGCGACTCGCCAACTCGGTTGCCGCAGCAGAGGCCGTGAACGAGATCCTGATCCACTACTATCGCTTTCTCTACAGGGTGGCTCGACGCAAGAGCGTGGACGCCAACAAGATCGATGACGTGGTCAGCAGCGTCGCTCAAGATCTGCTTGAGCGCCTTCCCCGCTTTCGATATCAGCCGAAGAAAGGGCGCTTCCGCGACTATCTTGCCGCCTGCGTCCGTTACGCGTTCTGGAAGATTGACAACGAGGAGCGCCGGCACCCACGTTCTGGAATGGACCCGGAGGTCCTCGAACATTGGGGCGAGAAGCATCGCCCTTCAGATCCGGTGGAAAGCACCATGAGGTGCGAAGAGCTGATGCTTGCCTACCACGAGGCCGCGCAAGGAATGAACGAGGATCACCGCCGCGTGGTCCGCGCCATTCTGGTTGACGGGGAACCCTACGCGAAAGTCGCCCGTGAGTCGGGCTACACCGTCAACAACGTCCAGAAGGTGGTTTCGCGGGCGCGCGATCGGCTGCGGGACGTCCTGCGGCGCTTTGATCAGGACAGCTCGGATCAATCCGGCCCCTGGGGCTATCCGAAGTAGACGGGCCAGGCTCATTCCTGGGCGGCAAGCGGACTGGGGCTGATCACCAGGATCAGTTCAGCGCGCAGGCAGTCCGCCTCGAAGTCGTGCTCGGGGAGCGTACTCAGTTCGCGCGCGACGCGTTCGCGGATGGCCACCCAAGGTGCATAGAAGAGCTCGGGCTGGCCGTCTGCCTTGCGCTCGGCGTTCAACCCGGCGGACCACAGCAGGTCCAGGTTGATCCGTGCCCGCGCTTGCGCCAGCGCCGCTGCCGGCGCCTCCGCCTCTTCCAGCTGGCTCAGCAGCTGGCGCAGCTCACTGAGCTGCGCAACCGTCAGTCCAAAGCCCGTCTCGCGCGGACTGGTGTGAGGAAGGCGCGCTTCCTGCAACAGGACCCGCATGCGCAGGAGCTGCACGAGTGCGCTCTGCTTCCCGCACAGCTTGATCAGCTTGGCCAGCGCCTCATCGCGCTCGCTCCGCAGCCTCTGCAGGAATTGGTCGCTCTCTCCAGACAGCCAGAAGCCCTGGCAAAAGCTGGGGTCCGCCGACTGGCGACGATCGACCTCGGCCAGGAAGTGCGGCGGCGGCTGCGGGGGCGTGTAGCGGTACCAGGCATCCAGCTCGGCGAGGGCCAGGAAGAAGTCCAGCAGCACGGCAGGGTGCACCTCGCGCGCATCCCAAGGCACCGTCCGCGCGTTCTCCACGGCAACGCGCGCCGCGGTGACCTGGGCTTCTCGCTCCTCGCTCGAGACCTGGTCCGCGCGCTCGTCCTGGAGTCGCAGTGCAGCCCGCGCCTGCTCCAGCGCTTGGTGCAGCCGCTCGACCTCAGCGGCGCTCGCCGAGGAGCTCACTCCGTTGAGATAGGCCGGTTCGAGCATCGAGGCGACCGAAGGGACAAACTCATCCCCGGCATACACCGGACCGGAACTGAGCCACGGCACAAGCGACAGCGCAAGCCCGGCAGCCAGGCCGGTGGGGAACTTCCACCGTCGACTCTGCGTGCGCGGAGCCGGCACACGCTGCTGCGCACGCCAGCTCGCAAACGCCTCCTTCAACTCGTCGGCATCCTGGTAGCGCTTATTCGGATCCTCCGCGAGACAGAACTTCAACAGGCGCTCAAACTGCCCGTCCCGCCCGAAGCCGGCGATCTGGGGGCGCAGGAACTGCAGCAGCTTGCCCAGAGCCCAGACATCCGCGCTGGTCTGCGCACCTGCCGAACCGGCGCTGCGCAGTTCGGGCGCGAGCGCCGCATCTGCACCCACCAGCTCGCCCACGTGGGTCGCATGATCCACCGTCAGGCTTGCGAGCGGCTTCGCCGCGCCGAAGTCGAGGACAACCCCCCGCCCGCCGACCGTGACCAGCACATTGCGCAGATGCAGGTCGCGGTGCACCACGCCGCGCCCCGTCGGAAGGCGCAAGCAATGGGCGTGCTGGATCGCGTCGATGACGTCGTGCATGACCCGCAGCGCCTCCTTCCGAGAGAGAATCGGGCCGCAGTCTGCCAGAGTCTCGCCCTCGAACCAGGGCGTCAGGTAGTACGGGCGACCATCTTCGAGCTCGCCCTCGCGCAGCAGCCGCGGAATCGAGCGGTGCGAGAAGCGCCGCAGCAGCTCCGCTTCCAGCCGCAACCGCGAGGCCGCCTCGGCAGCGCGCGGCAGCCCCTGCTTCAGCAGCTTGACCGCGACCCAGCGGCCCTCCTGATCGAGGCCTCGGTAGATCCAGGCCTGCCCTCCCTCGTCGACCAGGGAGGCACGAATCAGGCCAGGGATCAGATCGGTGAGCTCAGTCACGGATCCGGGCGGGGAGATCGGGGGGCACGGTCATCGGATATCCGATGTCCTTCTTAGCATGGCCGAATTCCCCGCGTCTCAAAAACACGAGGTATCCTGGAATAGCCCTTCGCGGCCTGTTTCCACATGTTTCGGAAGCTCCTTCTCCTGCTCCTCGCCTCGACCCTTCTGGCAGCCCCGGTGCGCGCCACCTGGTCGATTCTGGTCCTCGACACCCGGACAGGCGAGATCGTGATCGCCTCCGCGACCTGCGTCGATAACAGCGACCTGCTGCGCTGGACGCCCGTCGTGATTCCAGGCGTGGGTGTGGCCGTCTGCCAGGCCGCCTCCCCCAACGACCTCAAGGTCCTGATCCATGAGCGGATGCTGTGGGGCCACTCGCCCGAGCGCATCCAGACCCGCATCGAGAAGAAGTGGAGCAACGTCGGTGGCTTCCAGTACGCGATCCTCGACATGCAGGGGCGTTCGCTGCTGTTCACCGGCGGGACCAACGGCGCGTGGGCCGGCGGGGTGACGGGCCAGGACGGCGATCTGCTTTATGCCATTCAAGGCAATGTCCTGGCCGGCCCCGCGGTGGTCGATGAAGCGGAGCAGGTCTTCCTGCAGACCCAGGGCGACCTCGGACAGCGCGTGATGGCGGCGATGGAAGCGGCCATGGTGCAGGGTGGCGATGGACGCTGCTCCTGCAGCATTCGCTTCCCGGACAGCTGCGGGACGCCCCCGCCCAACTTCAACCAGTCAGCGACGATCGGCTACTTCGTGGTGAGTCGCCCCGGAGACACCGCAGGCGACTGCACGGTGAACGGCGGCTGCGCGAACGGCTCGTACTACCTCGTGCTGAACGAACCCAATCACGTCTTCCCCAGCACCGACCCGGTCATCCTGCTGCGCCAACAGTACGACGCCTGGCGCACGGCGCAGAGCGGACGACCTGACGCCTTCGAGTCGCTGGTGGTGCATCCGACCGACCGCGTCGA
This sequence comes from Planctomycetota bacterium, assembly GCA_002705055.1. Taxonomy (GTDB): domain Bacteria; phylum Planctomycetota; class UBA1135; order UBA1135; family UBA1135. Next base: position 10,029 of record PAHY01000040.1, on the reverse strand, counting down.
CGCCGACGCGCAGGAGCTGCTCGACTACTGGGTCGAGCTCTATGACGTGGATGGCGCCGGCCTGACGCAGGGCGGCGCGAGCTTTGAGCTGCGGCACCTCGCGGATTCCAGCGGGCAAGCGGTGCTCGAGAACGTGATCGATCACCAGGACGGCAGCTACACGCTGCAGGTGCGCAGCGGCGGCTCACCGGGCCTCGACCGCTTCGCCTTTGCCGTCGATGATGGCGGCGGCGCAATCCAGCTGGGCAAAACGCTGGGCCTAATCCACGACGGCGGCCCGCCCGCCCCGCTCAACCTTCGCCGCGAGCTCGCGGTGGCGGGTAACCCCCAAATCCGGGACGCGCAGCTGATCCAGGACGGAGCGGCGCTTTGGTTGGTCGCGGATGCCGGCGCCGGCTGGGAACTCATGCGCAGCGCGCGCACGCTGGTCGGCGACTATGACGCGCCGACGGCGGTGGCGATCGACACCGTCTCCGCCGGCGCGGTCCGCAGCCTGTGGATCGCCGAAGACGAGCTCGCGGCGGTGATCTCGCTGCTCGACGCCGACGGCGTCGAGCGGCTTTACGAGACCACCCGCCCCGATACTCAATCCGCGTTCGCGGCACCCGACAAGCTGGGCACGCTGGACGAGGGCTTCGGCGCCGCGGATCCCAGCCTCAGTCCGGACCGGCTGACGATCTACTACAGCGCGCCGGTGCAGGGCACCCGTCGGGTGCATCGGGCGACCCGCCTGGACCTGGACGCGGTCTTCTTCCCGGGCCAGGTCGTGACCGGCATCAGCAGCCCATCCGGCGAGGGCCGACCCGAGCTGCTGGCTCAAGGTGAACTGCTGGCTTATGACCGGCACGGCAACCGTAATCCGCGCCTGCACCTGGCTCGCCGCGACGCCGAAGGAGCGTGGCAGGAGTGGGGCCCGATCGCCGGCGCGCACGGACTGCAGCCGGCGTATGCGCAACTGGCCGGCTGGTCCGATGCGCAACAGCGCGCCTGGACTCTGTCCGAGTCCATCGGCGGCGTGGCCTCCACGCTCCACGAGTACGCGCTCTCTCCCCAGTCCCTCCAGGTGGCACCCGAGACGCTCTCCGTGTCGCAAGGCGGTAACCTGCTGTTCCAGCTCGATGCCGGAGCCAGCTTCGGCAATGCGAGCTATCAAGTCTTCCTGGGCCTGCCCGGCAGCGGCCTCGATCTGATCGCCGGAGTCCTGCCGCTGCGCGGTGATCGCGCGCTCAGCTCGCGCTTCTCGACGATCGTGAGCCAGGGCAAGGCGCCGGACATGGAAGGAATCCTGAATGCAGGCGGCGCGGCGCAGGCACAACTGGTCGTGCCGGCGCAGTTCCCCTTCCGTGCGAATCTGATCGGTCGCTCGCTGTCCTTTGCAGCTCTGATCCTGAATGGCCAGGGCGATGCCTTTGTGAGCTCTGCGGCACAGGTCGAGCTGCAGCCTTAGGCCCGGAGCGAGATCGCGCAGCGAAAAAGCTGCAACCAGGTGCGCCGCGCTTCCGTAACAGGAAGTGCGGCAGAGATGCCGTTGCGCCAGTCCCCCTGGATGCACACGGTCTTTTCACCGAGTTGTTACCAAACTTCCGGGTGGAGTCGGCGTTGAGTACCCGAGACGCGCGCTGCGCGACTCGACACAACCCTTCATTTTCGCTCCACCACCATGCTTCTCAGTTTGACCCTGTCGTGGGGCGCGCTTTGTTGCGCCCTCCAATCCGAAGCCATCACACCTGCCACCGAGGCAGGCCCGCACGCAGCCGCCGCCCCCGAAGTTCCCTCGGCTGCGGCGGCGCTGCGCGACTGGCACCCCAAGACAGTCGAAGAATGGGAGGCGCGCTTCGCGCACGAAGGCGTGCAGCTGCAGTCCTGGGGGCGGCTCGAACTCTGGTCTGACGATCGCAAGACCTTCGAAGCGCTTGCCCCTGCGCTCGAGGCTGCCTGGCAGGCCGCCGACGAACTGCTGGACACGAGTTTTCTTCCCGATGGCGCCGTGATCCGGGTCATCGCCAGCGATCGCAGTCAGACCCTGGTCGATTACTGGGAGCTGCTCCACGAAGGAGCGCAGCGCTGCGGCGTCGCCGCGCCACCCGCCTACCTCCTGAGTGGCGCGAACGGCATGGGTTCCGCGCACTGGAACCTGCCCCCGACGGTGCTGCTCAACTCTTCGGCCGAGAAGCTCGATTCCCTGCCGACGCGCGCCGTGCACGAAGTGGCGGTGCTGCTCGCCGGCTGGGCAAGCTCTTGGTCGGGCTACGGCGCGCCCGAGTTTCTCGAGGAAGGACTCGCCGGCATGATCGAGCGACGCGCGCTGAAGCGCCCCGCCGCGCTCGTCTATCACGACCGCGCCGCGCTCAAGACCACGATCCACGGCTACGGCGTCTTCGCTGGCATCGGCGAGGCCATGAACGACTCTTCCAACGCCCCCGGCAACTGGCCCAAGATCATTCACAACGCGGTCGGCAAGATGCAGAGGGAATGGAAGTCGAAGTCGAAGCGCAAGAAGCTCGACACCCGCCAGCGCATCGACGCGCTGCTGCTGCGTACCCACGAGCAGTTCGCCCGTGCGGATTACGCTTACGCCTGGGCCGTCATGGAGTTCCTGTTCGACGATCAGGCGGCTGCAGAGCAGCAGTCCAACCGCACGAAACTTCTCCGGGTCCTGGCAGGCATGCGCGGGACCGACCACGCCGCACTCCCCCAGGACAAGCGTTCGAAGCTGTTCCAGCAAGAGCTGCTGGCAGCCTTCGACCAAGGCGGCGAGGAACTGCACCTCGCCTTCCTTGCGTGGGCGGAAAACTCGCTCCCTCGCCGCTAGCAGGCGGCCCAAGAGCCTGCGCACACGGGGTAGAGTAGGAGCGTGCATTCGCGCCTCCTTCGACTCCCTCTCGCGGTAGCACTCGCCACCCTCTTGCTTTGCGCGCAGGCTCTCGCGACCTGGTCGATCGTCATCGTCAACACGCGCACCGGCGAGGTCTGCGTGGCCTCGGCCACCTGCCTTCCCAACTTCAACCTGCGCAAAGCGACTCCGGTCGTGATCCCCGGCGTGGGCGTGGCTGCGGCGCAGAGCTATCTGGACAGCATCGGCAACCGGCTGGTCATCCACAACGAGATGCTGGATGGCCTCTCGCCCGATCAGATTCTTGAGATCATCAAGGACCGCGACAGCGCGGTGCGCCTGCGCCAGTACGGCATGGTCGATCTTGAAGGCCGCGCGCTGACCTTCACCGGCACGGGCGCCGGCGCCTGGGCAGGTGGCGTCACCGGCCAGGTCGGCGATCTGGTCTATGCCATTCAGGGCAACGTGCTGGCCGGTCAGCCGGTGGTGGATGATTGCGAGGCCGCGATCCTCAGCACCCCGGGCGATCTGGCGGACAAGGTCATGGTGGCGATGGAGGCCGCCCACCTGGCCGGCGGCGACGGTCGCTGCTCCTGCACCACCGGCGCGCCCGACAGCTGCGGTGCTCCGCCGCCCAACTTCACCCACAGCGCTTACTGCGCCTACTTCCTGCTCGCCCGCCCGGGCGACCCGAAGAAGGACTGCGATATGAACCTGGGCTGTGGTCGCGGCGCCTTCTACCTGACCATCAACATCAAGAACCTCGACGCGAACGATCCCGAGCCAATCGGGCTGATGCGGGCCGAGTACGACCAGTGGCGCCTCGACAAAGCCGGCAAGCCGGATGCGGTCCACTCGCTGGTCATTCCGCAGAAGCTGCAGGTCTCCGCGCTGGCCCCCGAAGTGGTGCGCTACCACGTCGAGCTGTACGACATCGAGGGCGTGGCGCTGACGCAGGGCGGCGCGACGATCGCTCTCGAGCACCAGGATGGTTCGCTGGGCGACGCGCAGCTCGTCAACGTGATCGATCACCAGGACGGCAGCTACAGCGTGGATGTCCAGTCCGGCGATCGCCCGGGCCGCGAGAGCTTTGCCTTCCGCGTCGATGATGGCTCCGGCTACCTAGCGCTACTGTGGCCGGCGCAGAGCCTGCAGGTCCTGCCGCCGCCGGTGGCGCCGCTCGCCGAGCCCGCCGCCCCGCTGTTCCCCGGCCTGCCGGATATCGACCTGCGCAACGGCTACGCGGTCTCCGCCGCCAAGGTGTACTCGATCGCGCGGCCGGCGCCGGGCGCGCCCTATGAACTGATCGCCAGCAGCCTGAACGCGCAGACCCAGCAGTACGACAGTGAGATCGTGCCGCTCGATGGCATCCCCGGCTTTGCCCTGCGCGACCTCTGGGTCGCCGACGACGAACTGGAGCTGATCTTCTCGGCGGTCGACCCGGCGGACAACATCCGCCGCCTCTACAGCGCCGAGCGCGACGCCATCACCGATCCGTTTGAGACGCCGGAGCTGTGCCTCGAGCTGAACTCGGACACCGGCGAGCAGTCACCGTACGTCTCGCGCAACGGCCTCGAACTCTACTTCGTCTCTGAGCAGAACGGCGGCCACGAGCTCTACCGTTCGACCCGACGCGCGCCGCGCGCGCATTGGCTGCCGGCCGAACAGGTGCCGGGCGTGGCCGACGGGGTCGCTCAGGCCACGCTGTTTGAAGGCGATCAGCGGCTGGTCGTCTGGAATGATGTGCTCATCGAAAAGCAGCTCTTCGAGCGCGATGCCGCAGGAAACTGGTCCCCCCTCGGCCTGATGCCCGGCGCCGTCCCCACCAACACCTGGCTGTCGGCCTCCACCCGCGGCGCCGAAGCGAACTACCCGACGGTCGCGGAGATGCTGGTCGTCACCGACGGCGCGCAGGGCCGCGCCTGGTCCATGGCGGAGCTGGGACGCCAGGTGCTGACCGCCCGCATAAACGAAGTCTCGGCCGCGGCCGGGGGCGTGATTTCCTACGACCTGCAGTCTTCCGGCTTCCAGGCGGCCAGCTACGAAGTGCTGGTGGGCGATCCTGGCTTCGGCACGCGCGTCGCCAGCCTGAGCCTGGTGCTGCCGCTGCGCGCCAATCGATTCACCCCGATCGTGCGCTCGCTCGCGGGTCAGGGGAACTACGCCGATCTGGTCGGCACGCTCTCGCAGGGCGTGGCGAGCATCGACCTCAGCTTCGCCCCCGGCCAGCTCGGCCTGCCCGGCCTCGTCGGACGCACCCTTTCGCTCTCCGCCGTCCTGCAAGAGGGCGGCCGCGTCGGCATCAGCAATGCCCAGGCGCTTCACATTCTCCCCTGACCTCGAATCCACCCCTGTCATGCATGTCCTCTCTCCCACCGTCGCTCTGGCCGCGCTGATCGGCCTGCCCCTGCTCGCTTCGCCGACCTGGCAGGAGCCCGCCGCCGAACAGGAACCGGCTCAGGAAGCGGAAGTCGAATACGTCAACCTGGGGGCCGCCAACATCGTCCCCGCCGAGGGCGTCGAGCTGATGCCCTGGCTGCGCGCTTACTCGGGGCAGATGCTGCTCGAGGAAGTCGTGCCGCACGGCACCTGGGTGGAGGAAGGACAGCCGCTCGCCCGTCTTGACCTGCGTTCGCTGCGCAAGCAGCTGGAGGCGGCCGAGCTTGCGCTGGAATCGGCCGAGCACAAGCTGCACGCGGCACGCGTCCGCGCCGAAATGCAGCAGCAGTCCACCGAATGGGACCTGCACAAGAAGGAGATGGCGCTGCAGCGGGCTCACCAGGAAATGGAAGCCTGGACCGAGTTTGAACTCGAGCACCGCGAGGCTAACCAGATGCTCAGCGCGATGTACCGCGAGCACGGCCTGGAAGACGCGCTCGACGAGCTGATGCAGCTGGAAGCGATGTACACCGCCGACGAGCTGACCGATGCCACCGAGGAGATCGTGCTGAAGCGTTCGCGCCGCAACCTGGAGCGCTCGCGCTTCTCGGCTGAGCTGCAGGAGCGCCAGGCCGCCTTCACCCGCGAGACTGACTGGCAGCGGATTGGCCAGTCGCGCGAGGTCGCCGTCCGCGAAGCGGAAATGGCAATGGACCAGGCGCGGACCAACGCGCGCCTGGGTCGCCACTCCCTCGAGGCCGGGCTGGAGAAGGCGGAGCGCGATCTGCGGGACGCCCGCCAGCACCTCGAGCAGCTGCGCAATGATGCCGAACAGCTGCAGCTGCGCGCGCCGCGCCGCGGTCTGCTGCTGCACGGCGGCATCGCCGACGCTGGCTCGACTCGCCACGAGATGGGCGGCACGCTGCAGAACCGTCGGGTGGCTTTTTCGGTTGTCAGCTCCGGCAAGGTCATGGCACAGAAGAAGCTGAGCGCGATGGAATTTGAAGTTGTGCGTGACGGCCAGTCGGTGGAAGTGGTCAACCTGCGCCGCGGTATCCACCTCAGCGGCAAGCTCCAGGTCGAACGCTTCTCCGGCCCCGGCGGGCACAAGGCCAAAGTGATCCTTGACGGCGAGCATCCGGAACTCGTTCCTGGTGACTCCGTGACGATCCGCTTCCGCAAGGAGAGTTAGATGCTGGCCATCCTCCTGCTGGGCGCTCTCGCGGCGCCCCAGGAGCCCCTGGCTCCCCACCTCGACGTCGCGCAGCAGCGCGACGAGGCGGAACATCTCAACGTGACGCGCAGCGCGGCGATCGCCGGCGGCGTGCAATGGCTGGTCAAGAACCAGAACGAGGATGGCAGCTGGGGCAGCCATCGCTCGCCGCGGCCGATCGAGGTCCTGGCGGACATTCCCGGCAGCCACAACGCCTTCCGCGTCGCGACCACCGGGCTGTGCGTGATGGCGCTGATGGACAGCGGCATGGAAGCGGACGCCGCCGTCGCCAAGGCGCTGTCGCGCGGCGTCGACGCGCTGATCGCCCAGCACGAAGTGAAGCGCGCGAACGACATGGAACACTACAGCGTGTGGGCTTTTGGCTATGGCCTGCGCGCGCTGGCCGAGTACGCGCTGGCCCACCCGCAGGATGCGCGCATGCCGGCGATTCGCGCCGCCTGCGAGCGCCTGATCGTCAAGCTCAAGGAGTACCAGGCGCTCGACGGCGGCTGGGGTTACCTCAGCCTCGATTCCCCGGTCACCCACCCGCCGAGCTTCACCTCGATGAGCTTCACCACCGCGACCTGCCTGATCGGGCTCGCGCGGGCACGGGAGCTGGGCCTCGAGCTGCCGCAGCGGATGATCGATCGCGCTGTCGATTCGGTCGCGCGTTGCGAGACGCCGATGCAGGCCTTCACCTATGGCGAGCTGTGGCGGCAGTCGCCGCATACCAGCGTGAACCACATCAAGGGGGCGGCCTGCCGGGTGCCGGTCTGCCTCGAGGCCCTGCGACTATTCGGCCGTGAGCTGGATGCCGAACGGATTGAGAACGCGCTCGAGGCGCTGCTGCGCACCCACGCGCGCTTCCAGATCGCCGGCCTGCGCCGACCGATCCCCCATGAATCGCACTACGGGGTCTCCGGCTACTTCTACCTCTATGGCCACATGTACGCGGCCATGATGATGGAGCAGCTGCCGGAGGTGGATCGCATCCGCAACGGCAAGGATCTGGTGAGCGCCGTTCTGCTCTGTCGCCAGCCGGACGGCAGCTTCTGGGACTATCCGCTGTACAGCTACCACAAGCCTTATGGCACCGCTTACGCAATCATGGCGCTGAGCCGGGTCCCCGAGCGCGCCCCCAGCAATTCGAGCCGCTAGAGTACGCCGCATGCAGGCGTCCGCATTCCGCGCTCTTGCCGCGTGCGGCGGGGCTGCCCTCGTGGTGCTGCTCGCGCGCTGTGGCGAGGAGCCGGCCTCGACCCACGCTGCGCTCGCGGCCACCGAGCACGGCGCGTACGTGGGTGCGGCGCAGTGCGCGAGCTGTCACCCGCAGGAGCACGCGCTCTGGGAGGGTTCGCATCACGATCTGGCGATGCAGGAGGTCAGCGCCGAGACGGTGCTGGGCGATTTCAATGATGCCCGCTTCACCCATTTCGAGACCACGGCGCGCTTCTTTCAGCGCGACGGCAGCTGGCTGGTGGAGACGCAGGGCGCGGATGGTGCGCTGACCGAGTTTGCGCTCGTCCACGTCTTCGGCGTCGAGCCGCTGCAGCAGTACCTGGTGGCCGCCCCGGGCGGGCGCCTGCAGGTGCTGCCCTTCTGCTGGGATGCGCGGCCGGCCGAGGAAGGCGGGCAGCGCTGGTACCACCTTTACTCGGACGAACCGATTCCTCCCGGCGACCTGCTGCACTGGACCGGGCGCGAACAGAACTGGAACTCGATGTGCGCCGAGTGCCACTCGACCGGCCTGACCCGTGGCTATCAGGTCGAGGAAGATCGTTTTGACACGCGCTGGCACGAGATGGATGTGTCCTGCGAGGCCTGCCATGGACCGGGCGCCGCGCACGTGGCTTGGGCGGCCAACCCGGATGATCCGAGCGGGGCCGGCGAAGCTCCGTATGGCCTGACGGTCGATCTTGCCGATCGCTCCGGCGGCGCCTGGACCCGCGCCGAGGGAATGCCGACGGCGCAGCGCAGCGCGCCGCCCAGCCCGGACCGCATGCTGCAGGGCTGCGCGCCCTGCCATTCCCGCCGGCGTCCACTGACCGACGGCGCCGAGCCCGGCGGCCATCTGCTCGACACGCATCAGCTGGAGTGGATCCGCGACCCGCTCTACTTCCCGGACGGGCAGATCCGCGACGAGGTCTACGTCCACGGGTCTTTTCTGCAGAGCAAGATGCACGCGGCCGGCGTGCGCTGCAGCGACTGCCACGATCCGCACTCGCTTCGGCTGCGCGCCCCCGGGAACGCGCTGTGCGCCCAGTGCCACGACCCGAATCACTTCGACACCCCGGAGCACCACTTTCACCCGGTCGACAGCGAAGGCGCGAGCTGCGTGGCCTGCCATATGCCGACACGCACCTACATGGGCATCGACGTGCGGCATGATCACAGCTTCCGGGTGCCGCGCCCGGATCTGGGGCCGCTCACCGGCTCGCCCGACGCCTGCACCAGCTGCCATGAGGATCGTTCGCAGTCCTGGGCCAGCGAGCAGATCACCGCGGCGCGGGACGGCGACACCAGCTGGCAGAAGCCGCACTTCGGTCCGATCTTCGCGGCCGCGTGGTCCGGAGTGCCGCAGGCAGATGAAGCGCTCGCGGGCATTGTCATGGACCCCAGCCAGCCCGGCATCGTCCGCGCCAGCGCGCTGCAGGCGCTGGCGGCCGCTCCGCTGCGCGCGCGCCTACCGGTGGCCGCGCAGGCCCTGGCCGAAGACGATCCGCTGATCCGGCTGGCGGCGCTGAGCTGCTTTGAGGGCACCGAGCGCAACGTGCTCGACCAGGTCGTCGGCACCATGCGCCAGGATCCGGTCCGCGCCGTCCGCGTCGAGGCCGCGCGTCTACTCGCCGAAGCCGATGCCCACGCCGAGCTGCTGGAGAGCTTCGACGCGACGGCGGAGCGCCCCGAGACCTGGCTGAACCGCGGACTCTTCGAGCTGGCGCGCGGCGAAGTGGCCGCCGCCGAGGCTGCCTACCAGCGCGCGCTCGCGTTCGAACCGCGCTTCGTCGGCGCAGCCGTCAACCTTGCCGATCTGTACCGGTCGCAGGGCCGCGAAGACGACGGGCGCAAGGTGCTGGAAGCGCTGATCGCGGCCGAACCGCAGGCCGCCGCGGCGCATCACGCCCTGGGCCTGCTCCTGGTGCGCCAAGGGCAACGCGCGGCGGCGCTCAGCGCACTCGAGAAGGCGGCGCGCTTCGCCCCCGAAGACCCGCGCTTTGCCTTCGTCCACGCCGTCGCGCTGCACGATGACGGCCAGGCCGGAGTCGCGGCCTCGGTGCTGGAGAACGCGCTGATGCGCCACCCCGGCGACTTCGATCTGCGCAGCTTCTACGCCAACCTCCTGCTTGAGCAGGGCGAGAAGCAGGCGGCGCGTGTTCAGGCGGAGACGCTGCAGCGCCTCTTCCCCCAGGACCGGCGTGTCGAGGCGCTGCTGCGCGCGACGCAGCAATAGGAGTCTGACCCCCATGAGTGGGCTCGATTCTCGAGTCGACCGGTAACCTTTGACTTCCCAAAGCGTCCTCTAGGTGAACCCACCTGGAGGACGCTTCTTGTTTCACCCACCCTTCTGCCCGCGCTTCGGCTGCCCCTCCGCCGAGCGCGATCT
>PAHY01000039.1 GCA_002705055.1 Planctomycetota bacterium | reverse complement strand
TGAGGCTTTTCGATAGCTTTGGATGAAATGTAGCAAGGAGGGCTGTAGTGGAAATCTTGCGCCGTAATATTCCCCTGTTTTTTTCAAATTAGCCTGAATGTGATCTGCTTTGGTGTTTTTCCAATCGGATAATACGACTTCGAAGTCTTTATTATATGAAAAGGGAGGCGGTTCTTTTGGCTCTATGATATAGGCCCCATATAGACCATCTTGTTCTTGTAAGCCTGCATGAGCATGGTACCAATAAGTTCCTGACTGTCTGAGAGTGTAGTGATAGCGAAAGGTTTCTCCTGGCGGAATGCCTTTTTGGGTGATATTCATTACCCCATCCATTTGCCAGGGTAGAATAATTCCATGCCAGTGTATGGCTGTTTCCTTATCCAAATGGTTATGCACATTTATGGTGATAGTATCGCCTTCTTTAAAACGAAGAGTTGGGGCTGGGATTTGGTGATTTACGGTAATTGCTCTGGCAGGGTTACCTGTAAAATTAACCGTATCATAAGCCACAGTTAAATCAACAGTATGGTGTTTTGCCCAGAGATTACTCATAAAAAATGGGAATACAAGCAGGAATAAACATCCTTTTTTCATTCGATTAAATCCTTTAAAAAATACCCGGATTAGAAAATTTACCCAAGATTGCTATAGTTATATTTAACAGTAAGTTAAAAGATATTAATTATGAATACTAAAGCAAAAAAAGCTTCAATAAAACAATATTGGCCTTTAATTTCCTTGATTTTGGTTTCCATGTTGGCAGCATTTGCCATTAATTGGCGTGTCAATGGCGGTGCAACCATTTGGATGCACTATTTTATGGGTGTGTTCTTACTGGTATTTAGTGTACTTAAACTTTTTCACCCTGCTAAATTTGCTGATGGCTTTGAAATGTATGATATTTTGGCTAAACGATCACGTATTTATGCTTATGCATATCCCGTTATTGAATTAAGCTTAGGGCTTTTATATCTTTCCTTTATTTTACCGATGTTGACGTATGTGTTAACTATTGTCATTTTAACTTTTGGTAGTATTGGTGTGATTAGAGCATTAAAAGCAGGTTTAGATATTAACTGCCCATGTATGGGCTCGATACTTGATGTGCCGCTATCAACTATCACCTTAACTGAAGATATTGGTATGGCTGTAATGGCTTTGGTGCTATTGTTGATGAAAATTTTATAATAAAAATCGAGTATGGCATGAGAAAGTTTCATGCCATACAAGACAACAATTATTTAACAGCACTTTCGGCAGGCCTCAGCGCATTCGCGGCAAGCTTTAGCACACGCGTTGCATAGATCTTCATCATGCTTTTCACACTCAACAGCACATGCATCGCAAATTTTAGCGCAAAGCTCGCAAATTTCTTTACAAAAGGGCATATCTCCTCGCATGCAAATTCTGGCGCATAGATTGCAAATATCAGCACAAGTGGTACAAAGCTTAAAGCATTCAAGGTGAGAATCGTTTCCAAAACAACATTGGTAAGCGCAGGCCTCGCAGGCTTTTAGGCAGTCAAGACATGACTGTATACATTCTTTATGGTGCATTTTGACACTCCTTTGTTTTAAAATGAAAGAACTTCATAAACCATAGTCCAGAAAAAATGGTTTATCAATTAATCAATGATAACTCACCTTACGCACCTGAATGTTGCGAACTAAACTTAAGTAGTTAAAATCACTTCCTTGCTTTTAGGAGGAAGTACGCATGGACATGCTCGACATTTATACTGATTATCTTATTTGCCAAAACAAATATGCAACGGCAACAGGTCTATCGGAGTTGGTTGATGGTGAATTTTCTCATGACAAAGTTACTCGCTTTCTTCGTGAAAATGATTATGGCCCCAAATGCCTTTGGCTCTATGTAAAAAATCCAGTTAGGCAGCATGAAAACGATGATGGGGTGCTGACATTAGATGATTGTATTGAAGAAAAGCCCTACACAGATGAAAACCCTGTTAATTGCTGGCATTACTCCCATGCAAAAGGCGGTGTAGTTAAAGGAATTAACATACTTTCATGCATGGTGCGCTACGATGATTTTAGCGTACCCGTTGGTTATGAGGTGGTAAAAAAAGATATTCAATACTGCGATGTAAAAACCAAGCAACAACGTCGCAAGTCATCGGTTACAAAGAATGAGTTATTTCGTAACTTAATAGACCAAGCTGTAAAAAATGAAGTTTTATTTAAATATGTATTAGCTGATAACTGGTTTGGCTCGAAGGCCAATATGGCTCACATCCATAATGACCTTCAAAAGTCGTTTATCATCGGGATTAAGTCTAATCGCACATTAGCATTGACCGAAAACGACGCCAACAACGGTAAGTACGCACAAGTGCGAGAGCTGGATATAGAAGAGGACGTAGCCATAACCGTTTGGCTAAAAGGCCTGGACTTCCCCGTGAAGTTATTGAAAAAAGTTTTCAAAAACGAAAATGGCTCAATAGGTGTTCTCTATCTAATTTCCAATGATATGCACAGTAGTGCTGACCGTCTTTATGAAGTTTACCAGAAACGGTGGCGGATTGAAGAGTTTCATAAATCAATTAAGCAAAATGCAAGCCTAGCAAAGTCACCAACTAAGAAAGTTAAAACTCAATGTAACCATATCTTCGCAGCTATGATCGCATACTGTAAATTAGAAATGCTTAAAATAAAAACAAACCTAAATCACTTCGCCATAAAATATAAACTTTTACTTAGGGCAAACCAAATTGCCATGCGGGAGCTCAAAAATATGACTGGTTAAAATTGGCTAGTGCGTAAGGTGAGTGAATAAACAGTCCTCTTTGTACAGGTGTCGGCAATGGCACAGCAACTCTAGCACCAAAGCGACTTAATACTGGCTCGGCAATGCGCTCAGGATAATTTGTCGCCCCAACGACAATAATATTATTAGCTACCAAACCATCCATCTGCTCTTGTAAAAAAACTTTCACCGGACTCCCTTCATAAGCAATTTGGTCTATCTCATCAATGCAAATGATGGCTGAAGTGTAAGATTTCGCTCGCTCAAAAATAGTTACCATATCGTTTCTTGTTGTGGCTTTGTTGCACTACGATCTAACTATCTTTCAATAGACGGCTCTAGTTTAATTTTGATGGAGGAGCAGGTATTTGGCTTAACAAAACACCATCAAGTGCCTTTCTAGCTTTATCGTGATTAGGATTTGCCTCTAGGGCTGACTCCAATACCTGCTGCATAAGCTTTGCATCATCCAAAGAGCCATATTTTAACGCCTCAGCAAAAGTAAAATAAAACTCGGCCTTTAATTTAGGGTTGTCAATTTTTGATAAACCCTCTTTGTCTTGGGCTAATGGAGAAAGTATGTCTCTTGCCTTTATATATTTACTATCTCGCATAAAGTTTTGGGCTTTTTTTATGCCATTAAGGTAGCGCATGGCTATGCTGGCACTGTGGGAGTTAAAATATTTCTGGCTTTTTCTTATCATATTACTATCTCTGTAATGGACCTCGGGGATTAAAATCGCCAACCACCCCAAAATTTTCTTGATATAAATGAATAGCTAAATCTTGATTTGCCAGCGGATCCAACGGTTCAATACGTGTATCTTTGAAACCTTTTATTAATTGCTCAACCAAATCATCAGCCATTGTCTTACCATGTTCTGATTCTAAGCCCCTGCATATAAATTGTCCAGCCTCTAATAATATTCTCTCTGGTGGGAAGTAATCTGTCACCCTTTTACCAGTTACGCCATATAGCATTGTTTGGGAGCAGTTAAGGTGGTCTTGGTCGTAACCTGCAAATTCTGGTTTGTCTCTTAAACCACAAACTCGTTCAGCTATGGCTTTTAGGTTAATATTAAATGCACGGGCATCAAAGACCATAACCAATGTTGGAATTGCAACTCCACGCTTTTCTTTGAAGGAGCTTACATCAAATGTAGGTAGTTCACCATATTTGGCGTAATGCGCCCTGCCTACAAAACGGTCAACATCAATTGTCTCTATGCCTTTACTTGTAGGCACCTTAAACTGTCTGTTCTCGGGCCGAGGATTATAAACACACTGATTTATAGTTAAATTATTATCTGCACGCCAACCACCACCGACTCTTTCAAAACCTACCGCTTGGGCATGCACCGGGCTTCCCAGCCGAGCCTTGCCATCAGCCCCCCTACGCATAGTCGATACTTGAGCCATTAAAACTATGACATTTGGATTTGTTGTTGGAAATAATTGACAGAACTGCTCGGCAGAGCGTGATTGATAGCGAGTTGTACCTGGTATTGGGCTGCGATGAAGCCGGCCAACACCCTGCTTGGGGTCTGAGTACTTATCATCAAAACAGATGGGGTCATCAACAAAAGCCGCAACACGCCCCATTACTTGGCCGGGGCGGACAACATCTGTTCTTGGAAAATCATGGGGCGCTACAATGTCACTTGCTGCATAAGTTACTATCCCTCTTGTTGTGACTGTGCTGCCAGCTTTAAGCATTGTCAATCTTCTTCTCATCAATAACTCCCAAAGGCGTCAGAAAAGATTGATAAACGGTTATAATTTAGTATAGCTTATGAGTATAATTTAAACAAAAAAGCTCCTAACGCGTCAACAAAGAAAATAGCTACCACCTAATTGACTCCAACCCGCAAAAGCATTAATATTGCGCACATAGGAAACATTACCACCAACCATTAATCAATACTAGCTGTAGGGAAGAATTATGCCGGGTTCAAGTATCGCTGCCAACGCTGTTACCACTGCTGCAAGTGCTGCCAAAGAAGGAGTAACTCAAGCAGTGATTTCTAATGCGCCGGGGAGCTTAATCCAAGCCTATAATAGATTATTCCATGGCAGCACTACATTAAATAACAATGAAGACATGGCGGCCTTTGACCTAATTAAGGGTGAGCTCAAAGCCATCTGTAACCCTGATGGACAGAGTGAAATACCTCCAAATGTTATCGAATGCTGGGGTGTTTTTGACTTTGATGCTAGTGAAGGACCAGTTTACACTTTCAAAAACATCCCTGATTTAAAACAGCTAAAAGACTACTATGCCACGCATACCCCAATACAGGGCAGAGTGCGCTATGGTTTTCCACTAACCGCCGATGTGCTTGGCATTTTATCAGTTATTAAATCAGCGCAAAAAGACGCAACCCAAAGCATTCCAAAAATTGTCCTTGGCTATATTGGCATGGCTGCCATTGCTCTAACAGAAATTGATGACGCAGCACAACAGTTTGAAACTGTCGAGTTATTAAAAAAGGTTGGCAACAAAATAATAAGCAACGACCTTTATCTCAAGAAACTTGGGGATGAAGCACTTACCGGCCTTAAAGAGCTAAATTCCTTATTTGAAGATTTCACCTCAACGCCGCATCCTAAAAAAGATATAATGACTATTCCTCTGGCGGCTAAACGCTTTCAAAAACACCAGCTGGAAATAGCCAAGAATCTTTTGCATGCCCTACTAGCGCTAACCGAAGGCGGCAATAAAGAAAATTTAACCATAAGCCTTAATCGCATCCAGAAAGGATTTTTAAGTGATGGTGATGAATCTACAACATTTACCAAGAGCAATCCATTTCAAGGTTTTTTGCGTCTTGCGGCATCAAGCCTTACATCACTACACACTCAATACTCTAGAAATCCCATAGCAAAACACATCGCCATTCCTAGCAAAGAAAAAATTGGAGAGTATTTACGCGAATGCATCGGACGCGGCGTGACACATGGTGGAATCCGCGCTTTTCGTGGTAACGACCCGGTTTTGTATTTGTTAGAGCAAAAACCATCCCGGGATGGTTCTTCTGAGATGGTTTGGGCGACAAGTAGCGATGAAGGCGTAATTGAGGCATCTGCCAATCATATTTATAGCCTTGCTAATTGGCTGCGCTTTCACTTATATGTTGCCGATAAAATAGTTGATATCAATACTGTTATTAGCATTGAAGGGCAATCTTGGTTAATTCAAGGGGAAGATGCTGATTTTATCCGTGCGATAATGCGAAATTACAAAGTTCTTCTGGATAAATTTCAGGAAGAAATGAGAGTCGTAAACCAATCCTTATCATGTGCAACCAGTAGCGAGCTCGGTGGAAATCATGGTGTTATTGCTGCTTTAACTAGTGGGCTAAATACAAACGTTGGCTCACTAAGAGAGCATGGCCTAGAGCCCCTACTTAATACTGACCAAACAAGATTTGCTGAGATAACTGACACGGTCAGAAGAATCAAAAGGTTCATATTTGGCGAAGCTGCAATGTTTCTAAATAATAGCGGCTATGGCTTTGCTATTGAGTTTAATCATGATAGCGAGACAAGGCCACAAAGAGCAGCTGCAATAACTGCTGCCACCACCTCAGTAACAAGCGCTCCTGTCGCAGCAGCAACAACAGCCACTGCCCCCTCATCAGCGCCAGATATTAGCTCAGATACAATTTCAAGGGTAAGATGGCTACTAATGCAATATGCATCCAGTCACCAATATATCGTAGTGAATAATGGTATTGAAAGCTTCAAAACAGACCTTAGAGAGGACTTTGACAGAGCAAGAGCAAAATGGATTGGCGAGATGGTTGCCTTTATTGACTCAGCAAGTAACAACACCACTAAGGCTTTTGAAATACTAAAAAGAGTTCATCAGCTCCAACATTCAGATGAATGGAAGCATTTTATCAACAGAAGACCTGGCAAAACCAATATACAAAAATGCATAGATGAGATAACAAAAATTATTTACAGCGCAAACGCGCAAGAAGCAGTTCATCCTCATCATGCCGATATCCAGCAGCTAACTGCAGGAACTACCAGCGTTGAGATGCAAGAAATGCCTACAAGCGCCCCAACCGCTCACCCGAAACCTCATACTCAAAACCCAACTGGGTTTAGCCGCCACTCTGTAGCTGGCGATGGTGATTGTGGTTATACATCTCTTGGTATTGAGCGAAGCTATGCACATACTTTGCTAAAGGACAATTGCGCGGCCATTGCCGAGATAATACGTCCAGCAATAAAAGAGGCGTTGCTAACAGATAAGTTTTATACTTATCTGGCAAGTAAAGGGCTTATAACTATTAGCATAGAGCAACTTGCAAGTGATGATAATTTAACTAAGTATAGTGCTGATTTAGCTATATGTAGTGCTTATCTTGATTTTGATGTTAAAGAAAAGCAAATTGAAGGCGGCTGGGCACATCCTTGCGTGCTCCGTGCCTTGGCTTTCATTCAAAAAATCGAGCTCTATATTTGGCGTCAAACAAGCGCCAATCACAGACTAATAGAGCCTCATAAGAATAGTCATGTTGATTTTGCTCATTTCAAGCCTGAAGATGCCACCCAAACAACCCATTTGCTTTTTGTAAACTCAATTCATTTTGAGCGCATTGAGCCAACTCCTGCCGGCGATTATCCTGATTATTGGGTAGCGCAAGATGCCGCTCAAGAAGGTGAGGGAGCAGTTGAGTCTGCATCAGCCGCCCCTCACAATCCAGATGAGACTCAAGGAGCTATGGTAAGAAGCGTTGCCCCGCATCGCAGTTTCGTGCACTACTTGCAAGAGGCAATTACAAGACTCGCAAGCTCAGATGCTAGTGCTAATGACCGCAACATGTTGCTTCATGCATTAAGTCAAATGGTTGGTTTAAATGGGAGGCGTTCAGGATTAGCTAGGCTACACGCTAAAGAAATAAGAGCGTGGCGCCATGCTCATGCTAAAGAGATTACCGCAAAAGAATTACACGAATTAATAAGCGCCCAAAACCCTCAGGCACAAAAGCTGCTTTTGCAGATACATCCTGCTAATAGCACCATGAAAAAAGAAGAAAAAATGCCTGCAAGCCTAGTTGGTTATCAATACTTATGGGTAGGCAGTGATACTCAAGGTGAATTATTTTTTGTGTATAATAACACAGCGTTTAAAACAGGCATTCATGACTTTAGTTTAATAAGTGGATTTATAGGGCAACCATTTAGCGCTCAAGATATTACACAGGTAATTGCCGCAAACAACGGCATCCACCCAATTCTTGCCGTAGTCAATCAAGATGAGAAATTCCAGCAGGCGGTGCAAATGGCCTTTGGTGCATATAAAAGCGCGAAAGACGGCCTGTTAACATCATTTTTTGGCGATTCTTGGCTAATGTCACAAGCATCTGGTTCTTACAAGCGCCTATCAGAAAGCATAGATAGAGTACTGGAGTTTTTAAGGAAACAAAATTTTAGCGTTGATATCAATCATAAAGAGTTTCTAAATCAAGTAGCTAAACACATGTTGCTTGATGTAGAAAATAGCAACCTTCAAAGAGACCCCGATTTTATTCAAGATTCCGCGTTATTAGATAGGCTGCTTAAAAATATGATGGATGAGTTTTCAAAAATTGCATTAAAGAGCACACCAGAAGAAATTGCTAGGCGTGACTTCTACCAAGAGGTAATTCGCCACCTGCTAACCCTAGGAGCAAGCCCCATTGCCTGGATGCGCGCACAACAAGAGAAATCGAATGACCCTCAAGTAGAAGCAAGCGTTACCCGTGGGCATATGCTGTGTTGTCAGCAGGCGCAATTAATATTATCGCACCTTGAGCATCGCGCCCGTCACTTAGGCAAGACCGTACTGCTACTTGGTGATAAGTTCACCGCCCTTACGGAATCTCTGGAAGAATTTGCGCTGCACTTATTTGAGAGCGCTCCTGATGAAGGTGAGTCAGTTTGGGATAACCTTATTGCTTTTTTTAGAGATGAGCTTCCAGATGGCGCACGTCCGCAGCGCATAGCTTTGTTTTGGCATATGCTAGAGATTCTCTACACTATGCTTCATGAAGGACTTAATTTAAACGAGCCTGACTCAACTGCATCATTCACTAAGTTTCAGCAGCAGCAAGAAAAGTTTAAAAAAGCGGCTCAAGAATATATTTTAACTGTAAGACCTGGGTTATTCGGTAGTAAACTGCATACCAGAACCGTAAACTTACCAGCACAAGGTAGGCGAGATACTTATAAAGATAGCTACATCTTACTAAATACAATCAGCGGATACAGCCTGCATTACATAGATGGCAATGGCAAAGACAGCATCATTGAGCTTACAAAACCCAATGACATTGCAAAAGCCATTCCTGAAACACAAGGCCAAGACCATGGCGATAGAACCTTAACCTTAAATGGTAGGCAGTTGCGCGAAATCATTGCGGCAGGCGGTGGTAAGCTGCCACCTTTTGTGATTGATGAGCGAGTATTAAGTGGTATTTTACCGCCAATGATTGCTCATCGTAATTTTGGGCGGCGCAGCTTTGTTAATCTTGTGCGTGCCTATTTTGCTATTGAGGGTGAGTTTGAACGCTTAGCCGCAGTTCATCATCATGGTAAAAATATTTTAGGGGTGATTGATAGAAATCTTGAGCTAGAACGCAAGTCTTTGGAAGACGGACGGGCGAGAGAAGAGGCTGAAAAACTAGCTGCTAACGAGCGCAGAGAAAAAGAACAAGAGCGTAGAGAAAAAGAACAAGAGCGCAGAGAAAAAGAACAAGAGCGCCGGGAAAAAGAAGCTGCCGATGCTCGCGCTCAAGATGCCGATGCTCGCGCTCAAGAAGCTATTAACGCTACCATAGCCACACTTGCAGCAGCCACCATGCCAGAAGAAACATTCGATGGACTATCAACTAATGAAAGCCAAGCAAAATTCAACGAGCTACTTGATACCGTTATAAAAAAACTAAAAAAGAGATTAAAAGGTGAAACTGAGCAAGGTATTAAAGCAAAAATCATAGAGCAAATAAAAAGTGATGATGAGCTAACCCACTTAAAAGAATTCATCACAGCACCAACTTCATTATCACAAAACCCAGCATCTATGTTCTCACCACCAGGAACACCAAGCGCTGCAGGGCATGATGATTTAAGTGCGCCATTACTACCACATGGCAGTGCATGATGACAACAGCAATAGTTTAGAGGAAATAGTTTAATGCTTTCTTGGCATGAGTTTTTATCAACGGTCACTAATAGCGACAATGTTATTGCAGCTATTAGCGCGCAATGGCTTGATGCTAGTGCTTGTATTGCAAGCAGCCCAGGGCAACAAGAACTAATAACATCTCTTATACAGGCAATAGCTGATAATAAAAATCCCTCAGATACAGAGAAAAAAGCTTATGCTCTTGCTATTGAGCACTACTTAACATGCAAAACAACACCTGTAGCAACACCACTGCAGAAATTTACTATTGCTGATGCTGACAATGAGCACTATCAAAAATTCATAAGCGCGCTACTGGCACAAGATTTTTCGCAGTTAACAGCGCCAACTAAAGAGCAAGACTCTCAGCTTTTTGCTAATTTTCACGAATTTAGCCAGCAAGTTACGCTGCTTGCCAAAATGGTACGGTTAGTACCAAGTGTAGTTAGAGAAAAAGAAGATGCTGATACTGATACATCACTAATACTAAGCAATACCCACTCACTGCTACAAAAAATACTACACGCATTACTAAATGCCATGCGCAGCCTATTGCGCTTGAACACAACCCCTGAAGATGATGCCTACCTAGAGACTGCTGATAATTTATGGCGCCTAAATCAAAGCTTTACACCTGCCCAAGAAAATCAGCACAACCAGCTTTTTATTTCTTGGTACCAAAAAGCCGCCACCCATTTTGAGCAAAAGAGCTATTTTCATCAACAACGCCTTAAAGACTCTTCTACCTGGAAAATAGACTTGGTTGGTAAATTCTTGCCAGCACGCATGATTGACTCAGTAAAAGCAGAGCTTGAGCAAGACTTAAAACACATTGCCAAATGGGGTGCGCATCAAATGCGTGCGACCATGCTCGAAATAATGGCAGACACACAGCTAAATGACCCTGATTACACAGTAAATGATGATGTAGCTAATGCCTATATTGCTGTCTATCAAAAAATGGAACAACTCCTTGCCCAATGGAGTCAGGATGCCTGGAAAATACGCCAAGTTTATGAAGCTAAACTAAGAGGCCGGAAAGATTATAACGAGCTTGTAGGGCGTCTTGATGCCAACCTAATTGCTTTGCGCAAACAATCTTATGCAACAACAAGTTACTGGCGCACGAACGCTGAGGCTCTATTTGGCCATAACTTCTTTTTACGCGCCAATGACTGCTTAGCTACTTTAGAGCAAGAAAGTGTATTGC